>CAUZEA010000110.1:0-17967 GCA_963578605.1 Planctomycetota bacterium | reverse complement strand
CCCTTCGTCGCAAGCGACACACCCCCTTCGTCGCAAGCGACACACCGAAATCATATCGCAATGACTACGGAGTTGGCAGTCTGATTCTGGATTCGACGCGAAACCGGTCAACGTGAATCCAGTCGTGGCAAGTGGCGTGTGCGGTTATCTTGGTCATCGAAGACTTTGCGCCACGGACTTGAAACAGGGGGCGAAAGTTCCCAGAAGGTAAAGTTCTCCGGATCCAGTGACGGCTTCAGATCCAGCGATGGCCCTGAATCGAGCGATGGACCCGTGGAGAGTTTCCAATACCCTGCCCGCACTCGATCGAAGGTGCGCCCGAACGGATCCAAGCCCCGGCTATTCGGCAGAGAACTCTGACTCGATCGCATCGCGTTGATAGATAGGCATATGGCGGTAGTAGACTTCAAGCGTCATGCAGCACATGGCCGTGTTGTAAAGCCGGCCACCCGCTCCGCCATGGCCTCCGCCCAGGTACCAACTTCCTTTTTCATGGCCTTCTTTCACTTGAGCTTCGACGAGTTGGTCGCGAAGTTTGGTGTTCCAGGTTTCCCACATTTCCCCTTCGCCATCCGTGTACTGAAAGAGGAGCTGGGCAGCATAGTAGTTGTAGTAGACGTTGTCAGTAGAGGGTCCAATTGCAGCGATGCGTTTTACCCCCTCGGTGAGTATTTCGTTGTCACGTTTCCAACCCAAGTACATGCGACACAGGAGTCCGATGGCGCTGGTAGCATTCCCATAACTGAGAGCATCAGCCGTATAGCCGTAGCCGACGCCACCCTCAATCTGAACAGAATCAAGAAAAGCGGAAGCTCCGCGGACCGTTGAGGCGGGAACCATGAGATAGCTCATGTGCCCGCTCTTGAGGGCCATAATTTGCCACCCCACGACCGAGGTATCGCCAGGTTGTTTGGGGCCATATCGCCACCCACCGCCGACGGGATCTTGCGCAAAGGAAATGAAGTTGAGCGCTAACTGTGCCGGACCTTGCAGCCTGGAGGCGTTCGTCATGCCGTACGCCTCGCACAAGGTGATTGCAGCCAGTCCGTGGGAATACATTTGCCCACTATCGATGAACGATCCGCCGTCTTTCATTTGCTGCACGAGGGCAGTCAACCCTCGCCCCACAACAGCCGGGTAGTCTCCGACCCTGTGGGTATTGCCGGCTCCCAGAAACGGCAGCAAGGCCATCGCGGTACCACCGGCAAAGGCCTTGTTGAGCTTGCCAGGATTGCCGCAGCGACCCTGGCAGCGGAATAGTTGGTGATCAAAGCTCCACGACCCAGCTGGATTTTGGTGTTCGGCGATCCATGCCAATGCCAGTCCCACGGCGGTCTCACTGGCTGCATTACCTCCCCCTTTGCGAATCATTACCGCGCGTGCCATGTGACCACGACCAGAGAGACCACTGCCGCCGGTGCCAACCGCATTTGCCACCGTCAACAGAGGTGAAATATCACTGCCAATTTCCATGACGGCAACTTCAGGGGCCGGGGCAGCTTCCAGATCGTTGGCAACAGCAAAACTGACATTCGCTTCGATCAACGTTGTTTCCGGCTGCTCTTCGTACTCCACCATCTCTTCTTCAAGTTCGACCGGGTCGGTTTCGAACTCGATATTCTCTTCCAATTGCTCTTCAACGTCCGACGGTGAAACATTCAGATCAGCGGTTACCAGGGCCGGGAGTTCGGGGAGGAACCACAGGCCAAGTACAACCAATATCATCGCATGCGTAACCAAGCTGACCAGCCAGCTCGGGCTGTTACGCATCAACGATTGTCGCAGCGGGAGCCGATCGCGGTCCTTGATCCAGTTCGAGGTTTGCTTGCGTTCCGCCGGTACGCTATCTGTTTTGCTTGCGAGTTTCATACCAGGACGGGGCTTTCTTCACCCGCATAACGACATTTTCAAGGGGAGGGGATGCCGATCGGCTAATCGCCAAAGGATGGGGCCATTTCCAAAAACCTCCCTTTTTTCATCACTTTCATCCTACCACTCACGTCTCTCTGTTCCCGCCATTTTTTATTCTATCACTCCTCGGGAACGCATCCTACTGCCAGAACGACCGGCAAGTCACCCTGGCGGAACAGGGAGGGTCCATGGCTTTCCCCTGGGGAAAGCTTTTCGTGGTTTCCGAGCTTGCATGCGGGATTCAGAGCGTCACGGCCTGAGAGCTTCCTGCCGATTCGTACACCGCTCGGATAATGGCCAGGGCTTTACAGGCCTCGACGCCGTCGATCAAGAGCGGGCGGTCTGCCGAAATGGCTTCCAGGAAATTGGCAATATTCCGCGTGTGGTTGGCATAGTCGATTGCCATGGGGTCGGCAGCGCCACCCATCGCTGCGGCACCACTGAATTGCGATCGAATTTGCTCGTCTTCTGGTAACGCATTCCGAAATTTCCAGGTGACCATCTGGTCTTCATGGACTTCGGCTGTGCCGTCGCGGCCAGCAATGTGGATTCGCAACGACGTGCCAGGCCACATCGAGGTGGCACCCAAAATATTACCCAGTGCCCCGTTTTTAAACTGGAGGACACCGACGGCTGTGTCTTCCACCTCGATCAGGTCGGTTGCGTGTCCGCGTTGGGCCGTCAGGCCAAAGACTTTTGAGGTTCTCCCAGCCCCGGTTGCTGCCGCAATCCATTGAATTGCGTCAATCGCATGGATCGACTGATTCATCAAGGCCCCACCGCCGTCCATCGCGACGGTTCCCTGCCAGCGGTCGGGTGAATAATAGGCGTCATCGCGCCACCAGGGGACATAGGCGACCGCGACCGCGAGCGGGCCGAATCGACCCGCCTGGGCTGCGTCGTAAATTGCCCGCACAACCGGGTTGAATCGTTGCGGGAAGATGCCTCCCAGGTAGGTGCCGGCGTCGTTGGCAGCGGCGATCATCTGCTCGGCACGTTCGACGGTAACCTCTAACGGTTTTTCACAGAGGACGTGGATTCCTCGCTTCGCGGCCGCCGCGGTCGGTTCCAAATGGGCGCCGCTGGGTGTACAAATTGTGACGACTTCTGGCTGTTCTTGTTCGTACAGTTCTTCGTGACTGGGATACCATCGGCAAGAGAATTTTTCCGCAAACTCTTGCGCTTTGGACTCCGTGCGACAACATCCGCCGACAAGTTCTGCTCCTTCGATATCTGCGATAGCGCGCGCATGCATTTCAGCAATCGCGCCAATCCCGACGATGCCAATACGGAATGATTTCATGATTGCATAACCAATGACGTGAGAGGTGCTCTGGTTTCCTGCCTGGGATCTCCAGGACCTGACATAACCTTTAGTGGCGAATGGTGACACGCCGGTTCTTTTCGATACTTTCAGTCTGTTTTTGGCACAAAACGATCGCGTCTCGTGCGAGTCTTGCGTCAAGGACTTCGGACACCCGCCCTGTTTTGATACCCTTCACGACCTCGCGAATCTCGGCCTGGAATGATTCGAGCGGGTCGCCACCTGCCAGTTTGGGTTCGATGACCTTGCCACGATTATTGAGCAAGGTGGGAGGGCACAAATATTTTCCCTCGCCTCCCAACACGGTGAAGTTGAACATCAGCGTGGCTTGCTCCAGGTGAATTTCGAAACCGTGTTCGAAGACACGGCCCTGCTGCCCAATGGTCCCAGCGGTTGTTTCGACGAGCAAGTTGCGGTCTTTGAATTCCAAAAACGAGTGCCAGAACTCGGCGAGCCCGTTTCGCATTCGCCCCCGCGTCGTAACCGCTGTCGGTTGGCCGCACGCAAGTCGTATGAAATGGGTATCGTGCACGTGCAGATCGAGCATGGGCCCGCCCACATGTTTGGCTGACCAATAGTTCTTGAGCCAACTCGGATCGGAGATCACGCGTCGAAAACTCCCGCCCCGCAATTTGCCATACTTGCCACTTTTAATCGACTTGAGAGCCCAGACATATTCGGGAAAGAAGGGTAATACTTGACCAACCATGAGCATCCGGTCGGCGCGCTCGGCTGCCCGAATAATCCGCTGGCAGTCGGCGGTGGTGAGCGCCAGCGGCTTTTCACAAAAGACGTGCTTGCCGGCTTTCAGTGCCCGCACGGCCACATCGGTGTGCAGCGCTGGCGGGAGAGTGATGTCGACGAGGTCGATTTGGGGATCGTCGAGCAACTCGTCGAGTTTCCCGTAGGCCTTGATGCCCGCAAGGTCGACCTTTTCCCCAGGTGGGCCAAAGTTACCTTGAACTCCCCGCCAATCACCGGATCGTTTCTTGGGGCTTTGCGAACCAATGGCGGTCACGCGAATGCCAGGTACCTGCTGGTACGCCAGCCAGTGGGTCCAGCCCATAAATCCGATACCTACAAGGCCCACGTTGATCATGACGGGGAGTCCTCCGTTGGGGTTCCAGTCTTTTCAGAGCTGTCACCACGATCGTGAAACAAAGCTGCAAACACCAACATCACTACGCCAGCCATGATGGTAGGAACGAGCCAGAAGCTACCCCAGTCGGTGACAGGGGGTTCGCCATGGGTGTAGGTTGCCACGAGTCGACCGACGATTTGGGCTCCAATGCCCAGGCCAAGTCCCTGGGTCACCAGCACAAGGAGCCCCTGCGCCTGGCCACGGATTTCTTTGGTGCATTTCTTATCGGTGTAAATAAATCCGGTCACAAAGAAGAAGTCGTAGCAAATCCCGTGGAGGAGGATGCCGAGGAAAATCATCCACCGAATGTTGTCATCGTCTGCGGCAGCGAATAAACCGTAGCGGACAACCCATGCCAGCATCCCCACAATGAGCATCCATTTCACACCAAGCCGGCGAAAGAACCAGGGCATCAGCAGCATAAAAACAATTTCGGAGATTTGTCCCGACGACATGACAAAGGCGATATCTTTGAAGCCGACTTTGCCTGCGTAAACGGGTGCATATGCGAAGTAAGCAGCCAATGGAATGCAGATGAGGAATGAGCCCACAATAAACACAGTAAAAGACCACTCGCGGAGCAGCCTCAGCGCGTCGACGCCTAGGATTTCACGGAGCAATGCCTTCTTTCCTGCCGCCGGTGGAGGTGTGTGAGGGAGTGTGATGCTGTAGACGGCCAGTATTACGCCAGCGATGCCGGTGACGTAAAACTGAACCGCGGTCTCATCCCCGTTCAGCCATTTGCTCACGACCCAGTTTGCCGCAATCCAACCGATCGTTCCAAACACACGAATGAACGGAAAATCTTCTTCCTGGTTTTCAATATTGTGAAATGCCAACGTGTTGGTAAGTCCCAACGTGGGCATGTAGGCCAGCATGTGGATGAAAAGTGCACCGATAAGAAACCAAGGCCCAGACTCTGCCACGAAGGGAGCGGCAAACATGGCTACCGCGCCGAGCAGGTGCATTGACGCCAAGACCCGCTCGGTCGCAAAAAAACGATCGGCGACGATTCCTAAAAAGAAAGGGGAAATGATTGCGGCAATGGGCCCGACCGTATAGGCCCACGACACTTGACCAAACATGTCGTGGGCTTTCATGTAGTTGCCCACGGTGACATACCAGGCTCCCCAGATAAAAAACTGCAGGAACATCATCACCGAAAGGCGCGTGCGGATATACATGCTCTTAGTTGCCCTGGGGTTTGTCAGGCATCACGAATGGGGCTGTTAGACTTTAATGATCAGTAACTATCGTTTTTCTCTCGGTCGTCTGCAACTCACGTCTTCCTGGGGAATTCATGTTTTCGCTGTTTATTTCGGTGTCACCCGCTCAGCTCACTTTTCAGACGGTCGAGCAGCGCGACCGCGCCGCCAATTTCGGCTTTCTGGCGCTCTGGCTCCTGGGCAATTTCACGTTCGATAGTCAGTGGCCCCGTATAACCAATCTCATCGAGTGTCGTAAGATACGCTTTGAAATTAACATCGCCTTCGCCCAGCGGGACTTCGGCACCCCAGGTCTCGCCCGGCTGGTCTGACCAGGTACCATCTTTGCAATGGATACTGCGGACGTAAGCGCCAAGTTTTTTCAGGGCGGGTAGCGGTTCACCACAACCGTAAAGAATCATGTTGGCCGGATCAAAATTGACGAACAGGTTGGGTCGGTCAACATCGCTCAAGAAGCGAAGCAACACGTCGGCTGGTTCCTGACCTGTTTCCAGGTTCAGGGTTTGATTGAGCCGGGCGCAGTGATCGCAGATGTCACGGGTGACGTCGAGGATTTCAGCATAGGTGGGATCGCTCGACTCATGGGGCACGAAGCCAATATGGATCCCAACCTGATCCACGCCCATTTGACGAGTAAAGTCGGCAATCTCTTTAAGCTCTTTCGTGCGGGCAGCCCGGGTTTCAGGTGGAACCAGGCCCACGGTCTTCTTGACGGTCGGAATGTCGGCATAGCTTTCGCCATCGAAGCCGCCAAAGACACAGGTGATCGTGATCCCGTATTCTTGGAGCTGTGCCTTAAACGCAGCAATCTTGTCAGGGGTTCTCGACGCGGGGTGTGGTGAATGGAGGTGGACGGTGGTCACGCCCAGTTCGCGTACCACGTCGAGGCGAACGCCCAGCCCGGCGTCAATACTGGCAAAAACACCAATTGGCCACTTTTCCATGGCAGAATCTCCTTTTGTGCGGTTGTGGAAGTGAGCGTGCAACTTACCTACCCCCGGCGCTTTGATCAAGATTCGCGGGAGCGATCAAGATTCGTGGGGCACGGCCTGAGAAATTGAGCTGGCCAGCGCCAACGCCCCATAGAGGACCACTTCTTCCCCCAACGCAGCCGGCTTGATTTCATAGGTCCCGATGCGCGGGGCGAACACGTATCGTGCAACCTCCTCCTGCAGCGGCCCGAGGTACCACGTTTCACCAATCAGCGGAACACCACCACCGACGACGACCACGTTGGGATTGAGCAGCGTAATCGCTTGCGCCAGTGCCCAACCATAGGTTTGAATTCCCTGGCGAAAAATGTCTGTGGCAAGCGCGTTGCCGTCGATCATGGCTGACGCCAGGATCTTGCTATTGAGCTTCTTGGCCTCACCATCGCAACGGGCAATCAAATCGTCAATCGACGCTTGATCTTGAGACAGACGGTTTGCCAGCCTGGTTTGAGCCATCGAGGTCATGCCCCAACCGCTGGAGATTGACTCGACCGTTTGTTGCTGTGAGTCGGCGCGTACTCCCGGGCGAAGGTGCCCGATCTCGGCGGCGCCTCCAACGGCCCCCATGTACAACTGACCGTCAATCACCAAAGCACCGCCGATCCCACTCCCGACGTTGCTATAAACGACAACACGATGCCCCTTGCCGGCACCATAACGGGCTTCGCCGAGTCCCGCCAAATCGGAATCGTTGCCAAGAATTGCAGGACGCTGCAGTGCCTGCTCGGCCCATCCGCTGATCGCAAAGCCGTCCCAGCCAGCAATTTGAAAACTCTTGATAATCTTTCCCTGTCGCGTATCGACCGGGCCACCAAAACCGATACCCACAGCCACTACGTCATGGTCCTGGATGAGCTGTGGCCCGGCTTGGGCGATTTGATTTCGAATACCCGCGGCTCCTTGCGATGGGTCAACAGTTCGCCGCTCAAGGACCTTTAGCGGTGAACCGGCGGCATCGCCCACGGCCAGCTGCAGTTTAGTACCACCGATCTCAATGGCCATGTACATGGAAAGGGGAGGGCACTGCATAAATCAGGCAGGCCAGATTTTTTGTTGCCCGTCGGTTATATCGCGTGTCGCCCCGCGTGTATCTATCACGAGCTGGGCATGCTGGACGATGAATTCGTAGTCATAGGTAGAATGGTTAGTTGAAATCAAGATGCAATCTTGCGACGAGAGAAACTCCGGTGTCAATTCGGTGCTTTTGAGGGGGGGAGTCTCGTACTTCCGCATGGTCGGCAGGCTTGGTACGTGAGGGTCGTTGTAAGTCAGCTTGGCACCGCGGGCGATGAGTAACTTCATGAGTTCAAAAGAGGGACTTTCGCGCGGGTCGTCGACATCGGGTTTGTAGGCCACCCCCAGCAGGCAAATCCTGCTATCCTTGATCGGCTTGCCTTGCGCGTTGAGCGCACGCGAAAGCTGCTCGATGACGTACTCAGGCATGCCGGCGTTTACCTCACCGGCCAGTTCAATGAAACGGGTTGACATGCCGTGCAGCCGGGCGGCCCAGCTCAAGTAAAAGGGATCGATGGGGATGCAATGTCCCCCCAGGCCAGGTCCCGGGTAAAAAGCCTGAAATCCAAACGGCTTCGTCTTCGCGGCGTCGATCACCTCCCACACGTCGATATCCATTCGAGTCAACAGTTTCTTCAATTCGTTGACCAGGGCAATGTTGACTGCCCGGTAAGTGTTCTCCAAAATTTTACACGCCTCTGCTACTTCGGTTGAGGTGACTGGCACCACAGTTGGCACAATCGATTCATACAATTGGCAGGCCAGCCGCAGACTTGTTTCGTCGTTGGCTCCAACCACCTTGGGGATTGTGGCGGTGCCAAAATCGGGATTCCCCGGGTCTTCCCGCTCGGGGCTGTATGCCAGGAAAAAGTCGTGGCCCGGTTCGAGTTTGCCGGCAGGTTCCTGTTGATCTAACAGGATCGGGAGTAACACGTCGCGGGTGGTGCCTGGATAGGTTGTGCTTTCCAGCACCACAAGCTGGCCAGATCGCAAATGGGTGGCAATTTGTTGTGTCGTTGACTTGATGTATTGGAGATCGGGGTCGCGACTCTCCGAAAGAGGGGTGGGAACGCAGATCAACAGGACGTCGGCTTCGCCCAGGCGCTGCATGTTGGCGGTCGGTTCGAACTTGTCCTGCTCCACGCACGACGCGATCCACTCTCCGGAAATATGGCCAATGTACGATTTGCCTTCCAGCAACTGGGTTACCTTCTTTTCATCAACGTCGAAACCAAGCGTGTGAAAACCGGCGTCAATGAAAGCACGAACCAGGGGCAACCCGACATATCCCAGGCCAATGATGCCGACAATCGCCGATTTTTCAGTGAGTTTCTGTTGCAGGTCCGCGGGCATCGTCTAAGATTCCTTCAAGAATGGCCAGTGTCGGTCTGATTGGGGAATTCACACTGCGTAACGATTCAAACCGCTCTAAAGGCGACCAGGTTGACACGAGTTTACCGCGCCGGTGTGGTTTACCGGAAGGGCCGTGGGCAGGAAGTGCGATGGTCAGAACCCTCCTGAGCTGACCAGGAGAGTTGATCACAGAGTTTCATGGCCCCTGTTATTCACATCGCCTCGAGGCGAAACGACGTTGTTGAGAACGGCAGACTTCCAGGCCGCTCGGTTTTGGGCAAACGGCACGTGGACCTGGACTGCGAGGGTTACCAATTTCAGGTTGTCGGTGCCAGGAATGCATATTTCTCGGCAGTTAATTTCTACCCTGACTAAAAGTGTAGCGGGAGGTATGGGCAGGGCTTTGAAGTCGCCAGTTTTACAGCGAAACAGAGTGTCCCATCGGTTTTTACCCCTCATGCGGACACGGACCGAAAAAAGTGGAAAACAAATTCCCTTTGTCTGGCAACGGTAAGGTGTTATGTTAGAAAGACCGATCAGCTCATTGTAGAAAATCAACCTGTCGCAGAACGATCAAGACATTCATCACGACTTTATCTGTGAGAAATATTGATGAGAGACATTCAGTATCGAAAGCAGTACGACAAAGACGGCTATGTGGTCGTGCCCGACTTCCTTTCGGCGGAAGATTTTGCAGAGCTCAACCATAATCTTGATCGCTACATTTGCGACGTCGTACCGACGGTGCCAGATAGAGGCGCTTTTTATCAAGACAAAAGTCGGCCAGAAACTCTGAAACAATTGCAACACATGGGAGAGTACGATCCATACTTCGGCCGCTATGTCGAGCACCCTCGCTGGAATGCCCTGGCCAGGGCGTTACTCGGCGAACAGTTTTTTTTCAAGGACCCGCAATGGTTCAACAAACCTCCTTTGATCCTGCACATCACCCCACCTCATCAGGATAACTTCTACTTTTGCCTGCGGCCTCCCAATGTTCTGACGATGTGGTTGGCCTTGGATCATGTCAATGAGGAAACCGGGTGTTTGCGTTACGTGCCAGGATCTCATAGCTGTGGTTTGCGCCCGCACAACCGAACTGAGGTCGTTGGATTCTCCCAGGGTATCTCGGACTATGGCCCCGAAGATGAGGCGGCAGAGGTCCTGATTCAACTCCAACCGGGGGACCTGGTGTGCCATCATGGCGAATTGATTCACCGTGCGGATGCCAACCGTTCACCGACCCTTTCGCGGCGTGCATTCGCTTTGGTTGCTGAGGGGATCAGTTGCCAGCGCGATGAAGAAGCCTTTCAGGTATACCAGGCATCGGCATCAGTACAACATGTGAACGTCGGGCTGAAAATGTAGATCCAAAAACGGAAAGTCGTGTCCAGGCTGGCCCGTGGCCATGGGAGGAAGAGTAAGCTGAAACTTGCGAAGCAACGATTGCGACCCGCACATTGCCCAAATTTGGTTCGCTTGGGGAATGATGAAGATGGTGGTTACGTGGTCCCTATAAAGACAGGTCAGAGATTCAAAGTACTTGTTGTCATTAGGTATCGATAACGAGGTTTCCTTCGACGTTTCTTTTGTCAAAGAAAACGACCGTGTTGAGATGATTGGCGTTGATGATACCGTAGATAGTTGGGTGATATTTCGCAGTATTTTTCGATACGGTTTCAAGTCTGTTTTTTATTATGCTTTTCCCGGCAGGAAGGAAAAGCAGAAGCGATACAAGGGTTTGTTTCTGCGGTATTACCAAATGTTGAAGTTCTTCAGGATGCCAACAAACAGACTTCTCACAAGATAAAGTCGGTAGCAGATCACAGCAGGGATGCGTTTGCATTGCAGATTTAGTTGCCATGTTTGGAGAAGATGACCGCTGTAACCTGTTTTTGAAAATGGATATTGAGGGAGCGGAGTACGAAGTCACCGATGAAATTATCGAGCAGCGATGCAGGATCAATTGTGTGGTTGCAGAATTTCATGACTTGGACACGAACACGCAAGGGTTCAACGAGTCTTTTAAACGGCTCAACCGCCATTTTTATTGTATTCACGTACATGGCAATAATTTCAGCCCCTATTCTCAAGAGCACGATTTTCCCTGCGTGATTGAAATCACGTTTCTGAATAAGTCTCTCTTCCCTGGTTCTGTGATACCGGTTGAGCGATCTTATCCGATAGCGCAGCTTGACTTTGCCTGTAACCCGGTCAAGGCTGATTACCCGTTGGATTTTGAGAGCCAACCAACAGCGGCTAGATCAAGTGAAACTGCTTAAAAGATAATTGTGGGAAGCCCCGGTTTGAGGGGGGGATGGCCACCGCCAACAACGTCACGGTTTTTCGTCCCACCATTATTCCTCACAGCCTCGCAAGACTTTGGCTCCAACCAGGAACTCCAACTCACAGTCCTGCTACCTGCCAGCCGCTGCGATAGGTTCGGCGAAGATATTTTTCTGCCTCGGGGTAGTTGGAGATCTCCATCCGGGCAGAGTTCCATTGGAGTGGCACGTCGGGTGTGCGAATGGCCACCGTGCCGAGCAAGATTGCCTCGGTCATGGGACCGGTCTGGGCAAAGTACGATTCGGTCTTCTCACCATCCAGGCAGGCATCGATGTAATGGTGATAATGGTCGCGCGGCGGGAGTTCGGGCCGCGGGTGATCCTTGAACTTTTTCGATGGCAAGAGTTCCGGCTTCTCACCCTGCGGCAGCAAGAGTGCTCCCTCTGTGCCCAGCACGAGGGAACCCTCGGTGGGAAAGTCGTCCCGCTCGATGATTTGGCGGACTTCTTGCGGTGAAAAGAAATTGCCGTCGTGCCACTCCAATACCAACTCATCTCCTTCGGTCATCTCGTTACCGGGAAAAGTCCAGGTGATGTGGTCCGACTGCGGCCACATGTCGGCCCGCCGCTCTGGGTCGTCTTTCCAGGACTGCTGGACACGGGCGACGACGGTCTTTGGCGCTGCAAGCCCTAACCCTTTCCACACCGAATCAAAGATGTGGCAGCCCATATCACCCGACCAGCCCGTGCCAAAATCCTGCCAGGCACGCCAGGTTACTGGATGGTAAATAGCCGGCGCGTATGGCCGCAGTGGCGCAGCGCCAATCCACAGGTCCCAATCAAGGTCATCCGGAGGCATTTCGCCTTTCGCGGGTCGTGGTCCCTTGAGGCGGTAACTTTCAATCGCCCCGGGCCGGTTAGAACACAAGTACACTTTCTTCACCTTGCCGATCACGCCTTGCTTGAGCAGGTGCACGGCCATACGGTCACCCATTTCGGAGGCGCCCTGCGTGCCCAACTGGGTAACGACACCAGATTCTTTCGCGGCGTGGGTCACCGCGCGCACTTCTGCCACGTTGTGGCAGAGCGGCTTCTGGCAGTAGACGTGCTTGCCAGCCCGCAGCGCGGTCATCGTGATCGCAGCGTGCATGTGGTCGGGCACGCTCACGTTGACCGAGTCGATTCGGTCGCCCTCGGTGGCCAGCAGTTCGCGCCAGTCGGCGTACGTACGTGCCGCGGGGTAGTCTTTCGCAGCCTCTGCAAGATTGCGGTGATCGACGTCGCAAATTGCGACGACCTCAAGTTTTGGGTGCGTGGTGAGCCGTTTTCGGTCGTAGTTCCCGATTCCGCCAACGCCGATACAGGCGTGTTGTAACTTTCCATTTGCAGGAGCGGCGTGGATCCGCCCGCGAGGGTACAGGCCGGCAGTCAACCCCGTGGCAGAAACCTGGAGAAACCGACGTCGCGACGTTGCTTGTTTTAACGGATAGTTCACCTTAATCTCCTGTCCGGCCAGAATCTCCTATCTGGCCAGGTCTCGAATCCACAGATCCTTGAACCGCATTCTTCCTTCGCCGCCGGAATGCAACTGTAAGGCAATGACCCCTTCGGTTGCTCCAGGCGCGGGGTACGTGAAGTCGATCATTTGCGTGCCATTGAGGTAAACAATATGGCGGTTGCCCTCGACTTTGATCCGTATTTCGTTCCAGTCATTTGGCCTGATGACCGTTTCGAGTTCCGGGGCTGGCCAAACGATCCAGCCCCGGTCGTCGCCGTAAATGCCACCCGTGTGACGGCCGACCATCCGGTCGATTTCGATCTGCCTGCCTTTGATTACCTTGGTCGTACCAGGCTGAAATGTGGTGTGGATAAATACGCCACTGTTGCCACTAGCCTCACATTTAAACTGCAACGACAGGTCAAAATCTGTGTAGGTGTTCTCCGTGGCCAGGTATCCATATTTTGGCGAGATACCTTCCCCGTATATGGTACCGTCTTCGACAACCCATTTTTCTGCTCCCACCTTTTTCCATCCGTCGAGGTTCTCCCCATTGAACAGCGGGACCCAATCGGGGCCTGGTCCTCCTTGCCCGACGGCGTCGCGCGCGCACAGCCAGCTGATGCCAAGGAACAACGAAAGAATTAATATTGGTCGACGCAAACGCATAATGACCTCCCCAGAAAGAATCGGACGGATATTGACCACGGGCACAAAATCGGATCGCCTCCTTTGGCGGTGTGGGCTGGCGGTGTAGGCGAGTCCTCCCTCTACGATGATTGACGTCGGTGAAGAAAACGTCGGTGAAGAAAACGTCGGTGAAGAAAACGTCGGTGAAGAAAACGTCGGTGAAGAAAACCTGGTGCAGGATCTTTCGATGGCAAGGTAATCATTGTACCATCACGTTGTAACACCAAACCCAAAAATTGAAAATCCGCATATCTAAATTTATTATATCGCTTGTGGAGGCTTCGTTATTGTTGACAGGCGGCCGTGATCAGGCTTGCTGAAGTTGAAGGACCGGTTGGGTCGCAGCTTGCTGCTCGTTCACAGGTCAGAAAGACAGGGTCCCTCCCGCAGTCGCTGTTTGCCGGAAGCCTGGTGACGGCTGATTCAAATGATCCCAGGATACGGCTGATTCAAATGATCCCAGGATACGGCTGATTCAAATGATCCCAGGATATTGTCATGGCTATGGATGGTAACAAGTACACCGAGTCGGCTCGCCGCGGTGCCGGTTGGATTGTTGAGCGACAAAGATCGGATGGATCTTTCTTTGATGTGGAGGCCGGCATCGGGGGGTACTACAAGGTTCCCTATGCTCTGGGGGTGTCGGGTTTTGTTCCTGAAGCGATCCGACTGCTGCGGTGGGTCAAGGCACACAACTTTACCTCGGAGGGAGATTTTCGCGCCCTGTCTCGCAAGGCGACCAGTGCGGTGCACGACGACTGGCCCACGTATGGCAATGGTTGGCTCATCCAGGGCGCACATCGGCTGGCCCAGTTCGACCTCTCGTGCCGCGGCGCAAAATTCTTGTTGCGTCACCAGGTCCCGTGCGGTGGCTTTCAGGCTTTGAAAAACGGGGAGCCTTATGTCGAATGTGTGGGCACCTCCTGGGCGGGGCTGGCGCAACTGACAGTCGGAAACCACGAGGTGGCGACTGGAGCGGCCCGCTGCTTGGAGCGAATGGTCTCTGGGCAGCCGCGCGCCGACCGCTTCTACTTCCGCATGACACCGCACGGCGAGTTGATCACCGATGTGCCGGAAGGTGAGGCGTTGTCGTACTATGTCGACTCCACGCGTTCCAAGCAGATTTACTATCACCCCGGCATTGCGATGATTTTTCTGTGTCGCTACCACCTGGCGACCGGCGAGGCTTCACCGCTTACGGCAGCCCAGGCTATTTTCGACTTCACGCGCCGTTGCCAGGATGACGTGTATTGCTTTCCGCCCAGCGGCAAGCTGGGACTCGGTTGTGCGCTGCTGGCAACAATTACCAACAATCCCGACGCCCATCAAGCGGCCGGAGCGGTGGCCGACTACCTCGTCGAGACTCAAACAGCCGATGGATTCTGGCGACTCCCGGAAGAAGATGTCTACCGGAGTATTGAAAACAAAGACGATCCAGAAGTCGTGATGGATATCACTGCCGAGTTCACCACGTTTCTCTGGGAGATTGCGGCATCTGGCGTGTCAGGATAGCTGACGACGATTTTCAAAACACCTGTCAGCTATTTGCTGGAACACCACAAGGCGGTCCGGCCCCATCCGCTTTTCTTGGACAGCGAACGCGCCCTCCATCAAGGGGTTGCCGCCAGCCCTGACACGACAAAAAATAGGATGAAATGGCTAGAAATGGGTTAAAATGGCTACCAATGGGCTATGCTACCAGTGGGCTATGACGGATCACCGCTGGTCCCCAGCGAAGAAAAGCTGACTCGACCTTCCACGAGTCGTATTGGGGTGAACATCAAAGAAGAAGCCAACGTCTTGGAGGTGCAGGTTCAGCATCCGAAAGGCAAAAAGCCACGACCATTGCCGGATGGGAACAGATTTGACCTGGGATTCAATTTCGGTTGCTTTAGCCGCCACGGGCGTCCACGCTAAAGTTGCATTCATGCTTGCGGTGTGACAAAGGTTCCAACCGGTTCTCGGCTTGGTGCGCTGGTTGACTGTCCCGATGCTATTGTCGCTTTCCTTGGGCGGATGCGCGAAGAGCGCCGGACGAAACGGCCGATTTGTCTGATGTACCGGGCGGGTCCCATTCCCGTGAGTTGCCAGGCGACGTACTGGTTTCCACGGCGGAGATTTCCGCAAGGCAAGCCAAACAGCGGGCAGCGCTGAATCCGAGCTACGACGGCTGGTCCAGCGAGGCTTTCAGTGATTCTGCCCAAAACCAATTGCGCCAGTTGCTGCAATTGCGGGAAGCCAACACCAAGTTGTTTGCCAAGCAACTCGCTGCTTTCGTAACGGATGACTTCCAGCGCGGAAGGCTTCGGCCTGAGCATCTTCGCGATGTCTTCAATGGTGACGGGCTCCGAGTATCGAGGGCAGCGACTGCGTCAACCGAAGTGTCGCTCAATAGAGGTGCTGTGGCTTTGGCAGATGCCCTGCAGGACCTGGGACGCCCGCTGGCAGAGATCACCGAAAGACGCGACAAGGTCAAGACGATTCGCGCCGAATTAAGTGACGCGGGAGGTGCCACTACACACATCGTCGAAATCTACACCCAGGGGGACAACGCTACCGCGGAACAACACATGGATTGGCGATGCCAGTGGCGTCGGGATGATCAAGAGACTCTCCGGCTTTCGTCGCTTTACGCCAAGGCCTACGTAGAGGCAGTTTTCAGCGGTACGCATAAGACCTGGTTCACCGACTGTACAACCGCCGTCCTTGGAAAAAAACAAGTCGTTTGAAACTCAATTGATTTATGGCCAGGAACATTGGCTGCGACGCATCGAAAAAATCCACTACATGGTCGACGTCGAACGCTGTGGCATGGCTATCGGTGACGTGAATGGAGACAGCCTGGAAGACGTCTATCTCTGCCAGGGGGGTGGCTTGCCAAATCGGTTGTTCGTGCAAAACTCCGATAACACGGCGACTGACCAAAGTGCCCAATCCGGGACGGATTGGTTAGATCACACCAATAGTGCGCTGCTGGTGGATCTGGACAACGACGGCGACCAGGATTTGGTCTTGGCAGTTCCCGCGCGGGTGTTAGTCATGGAAAACGACTCAACCGGCGTATTTCAACTGGTGACCGAACTCCCAACGGCTGACGAAGACACCGAAGCACTGTCGGCGGTCGATTACGACGGCAACGGGGATCTTGATCTTTATGTCTGCACGTATTACGCAACGGATGAAGCCCACGAGGATGAATCCCGGCGTTCGTTCCTTTACCATGACGCCAACAACGGCGGGGCGCACATGTTCTCTTCGGTAGGTAACCGCATTACGCGCCAAGCCAGATTCCGTCGGGACATGGATGAGGCGTCACGCCAGCTCTACCAGCGATTCGCCAAGGGCAATTCGCTGTTCAAGAATGAAGGTGGCAAGTTTCGCGAGGTCAGCGACGAGGCGTCCGCCGAACTGGGCCGCTGGGCCTGGGGTTCGCCATTTGTGGACCTGAACAACGACGGTTGGGAGCATCTGTTTGTTGCCAATGGCTACTTCACCACTGAAGACACGGGCGATTTGTGAATTTTTTTCTGACGGCAGGTCGTGTCGCAAGGGCGCAGCTCGATAAACGCTTCACCGGACAGTGGTGAGTTGGCTCAATCGAGTGACATGCTCCATCAACTGATTAAGAGTGGCCGTTCGTTTAGCGGCCGCGAACGCAACTGCGTCTTCCTCAATCTAGGCCAATCGAAGTTCACCAACATTTCCCACTGCAGCGGACTCGATTTCCCAGACGATGGACGTGGCGTCTCCACGGTCGATTGGGATCAAGATGGCGATCTCGATTTGTGGATCAACAATCGCAACGGTCCGCAGATCCGTTTTTTCCGCAATGACGTTCCCTCGCGGAACGATTACTTGGCCGTCCGATTGGAAGGACGGACTTGCAATCGCGACGCCATCGGGGCACGAGTCGAAGTAAAAGTTCTCGATTCTCGGTTGGCGACGTGGAACTCTTCCGAACCGGGAACCGAGCACCGAGAACCGAGCACTGTTTTAATAAAAACCGTACGTGCCGGAGATGCGTATTTGTCGCAATCGAGCAAATGGGTCCATTTCGGATTGGGAGCCGCGGAAGAAATCGAGCAGCTGGTCGTACACTGGCCGGGAGGTGAACGCGAGAAGTTTTTGGGTGTGGAAGTGGAGGGTCGATACCGGGTTGTCCAAGGGGAGGGTGAAGCCAACCGCATCGAGCGGTCGCACCGCCCGGTCCACCTCGAGCCATCCGTTTTGTCGGAACCATGGTCGAACCATCGTCCTTGTGGCAAGAGCGTTGGGCGGTGAGGGAGGCCACATTCAGCTCGAAACCCCATCGACGGCTGACCATAACGCGTACACACACAACATGCCCGATTTTCTGCGAGTCGGCGGGCACAATCAATTCCAGCAATCGTCATCGTACGTTGTTTGATGGGCTTCCCCCCTTTAACTGATCCAGGTCTATGAGAGAATCGCATCCGGGCGTAGCCCGGAAAGGATTTCCTCAGATGAAGAAGAACCGACACACGACCAAGCAGATTATTGAGAAGCTTCGTC
>CAUZEA010000109.1:0-18002 GCA_963578605.1 Planctomycetota bacterium | reverse complement strand
CATTGCCTCATGAAGACATTAGCATTGCCTCATGAAGACATTAGCATTGCCTCATGAAGACATTAGCATTGCCTCATGAAGACATTAGCATTGCCTCATGAAGACATTAGCATTGCCTCATGAAGACATTAGCATTGCCTCATGAAGACGAGGTCAAGGATCGAGTTAAGAGTACCATCAGTATACTCGCATTTTTAACGCCTGCCAAGTAACTGTGGATTTTTATCGTTGTTTTTCCAAACTATCCTATTAGCCACGTCGAACGCAGGCGGGCCTTGGAAACTGGACCAGGAAAGTTGCCCCCGTCCCCGCAACCTGTTTTGCGGCAACACTTTAGTCCAAATAGATGAACTCGTTGACGTTCAGCAGTGCAAGGCAAAAATCGGTGAGAGACGCAGCCGCATAAGGATCCTCCGCATCCAAGTACGGGATCGGAAGGGCTAAATCGGTGGGAATCCGGCCTCCAGCGGCGAGCAGCTCCGCTTGTGAGTCCAGAAAACCCCTGGCCTGTTCCAGTTCGACTGTCGTCGGGCTGCGACCCAGCGTGCGCCGATAACAAAACTCGATTTGGGCGGCCTGGTCTCGGCCGGCCGCCTCCAGCGACTGTCCGGCCAGGTGACGGGCCGACGCGAGGCAAAGGTCTGAGTTCAAAAGTACCAATGCCTGCGGCGCGGTCGTCGAGCGGTGCCGCCGGGGACAACTGCTGAGCGTATCGGGGCGATCGAAGGCATCGAAAAGGGGCAGGCGAACATTTCGACGCACAAACAGAAAAATACTCCGCCGCCGATGATCCTCCGGGTCGGAACTCACCGTCCAGTGCCGCGTCTCGAGCAAGGACAACATTTCCTCAGGCAGCGGGGCCATAATGCCCGGTCCGCCACGTCGCGGGCAAAGCCGTCCCGATGCGGCCAGCACCGCGTCGCGAATCGCCTCACCGTCAAGACGAACCCGGTTCATGCGAGCCAGCCAGTGGTTTTGTGGATCGGCCTTCTTGGCCTGGTTGTACCGATCTTCAAGGACCGCCATCTCCACAGGCAGGTCCTCGCCGGTTGTCACGCCACTTGCCCGACGGTAGGCAAGTGACATGAGCATCTGTTTGTGCATCGCCTTCAGACTCCATCCCTGGCGGGGTAATTCGGTCGCCAACCAGTCCAACAGCTCCGGGTGCGTGGGAGGCTCGCCCATCACTCCAAAAACCCCCGGGCTTCGTACCAGGCCCATTCCAAAATGATGCTGCCAGAGCCAGTTGACGATCACGCGTGTCGTGAGCGGGTGCTTTGGGTGTGTCAACCAGCGGGCCAGCGCCGACCGGCGACCGGTCGTTTTCATCCCGGGCTGCGGTGGAGCCACTTGCTGGTTCTGCAAGTTGACAATCCTCAGAAAGGCAGGTTGGACCTCTGGACCGGGACGGTGGAAGTCGCCGCGTACCAACAGGTAGGTCGGTGCTGCTTCTGCGTCTGCTTCATGCAACACCCGGTCAAGTCTTGACTCGGCAAACACGTCCACGTTTTCAAAAAAGGCCCGCATGCGATAAAAATCAGCCTGGCTGATTGGGTCATACTTGTGGTCATGGCACTCGGCGCATTCGAGCTTCAATCCCAAAAACACCGATCCAATCGTGCTGGTGATTTCGTTGAGCAGCATTGTTCGACGTTGTTCCTGCAGATTTTGATCAGGGATATCCTGCCCACACAAGACAAAACCGGTCGCAATCGCCGCGAACAGATCGTCCGGGTACAGCTCGTCGCCGGCAATCTGCTGACGCACAAACTCGTCGAAGGGGAGATCCAGGTTGAAGGCGTCGATCACCCAGTCACGATATTTCCACGCCAGCGGGCGAGGCTCGTCATTTTCATAGCCATTGCTTTCGGCAAACCGCGCCAGGTCGAGCCAATGCTGGGCCCACCGTATGCCGTACGAGGATGAGGCCAGCAAACGATCGATCAGCCTTCCGTAGGCGCCCGGCTGCTGGTCACCGACAAACGCATCGATTTCCGGGAGCGTAGGTGGCAGGCCGGTCAAATCAAACGTAACGCGCCGAATGAGGGTCACCCGGTCGGCGGTAGGCAGGGGCTCCAAGCCGATCGCCGCTAATTTGGCATGGATGAAATGGTCAATCGGGTTGTCCGAAGTCGGCAAATGGTCGACCACCGGCGGAGTTGTACGTCGCAGCGGCTGAAAAGCCCAATGGGCCAGGTCTGCGGTTGTGATCGGCCGTTCGACAATCCCAGGTGCCTCCTCGCGTGCGATGGCCACGTTTGACCCAGCGCACAGAATCAAGAAAAACAGGGCGCGGTGGACGTTGGCACATCGAAAATAGAACATGACCCCAGCCTAGCTCAGAATTCCCTCGGCAACCCGCCCGGCAACGTCGGTGAGTCGTTCATGGCGCCCGTTGTGCAAATAGGTCAGCTGCTCATGGTCCATCCCAAGCAGATGAAGGATCGTGGCGTGCAGATCGTGGATATGGACCTTGTCTTTCTCTGCCCGCAGTCCCACCGGATCGGTGGCCCCATACGCTATCCCACCCCGAACCCCCCCACCGGCAAGCCCCACTGAAAATCCCCACGGGTTGTGATCACGTCCGGTGGTTCGCTTCGATCCTGGGCGACCTTCACTCATGGGCATCCGCCCGAATTCACCCCCAAAGACGACCAGGGTGTCATCGAGCAACCCGCGCCGCCGGAGGTCTTGAATCAAGCCCGTAATTGGCTTGTCGGCCCGGTCGGTCATCTTCCGGTGGTTCTTTTCCACGTTTGCATGGGCATCCCAGCCTTCATTATCGCCCAGGTAGAGAAGCACAAATCGTACGCCACGCTCGACCATCCTGCGGGCAAGCAAGCAACGTGTCCCGAAGTCCTGCGACTCTTCCTGATCAATACCGTACAACCGTTGTGTCTCGGCCGTCTCGCGACTTAAATCGACGACCTCGGCTGCGGAGGATTGCATGCGGAAAGCCAGTTCATAGGCGCTGACCCGGGCCGATAGTTCATCGTCAAAATCACGATCCTCCAGGTGCCTGGCATTGAGTTGCTGAATAAACTCCAGCGTCTGCTGCTGCTGCGGCGCCGAAATCGACTGGGGGGGATCCAGGTAGAGAATGGGATTTTGACCCGACCTCACCTGGGTCCCCTGGTAGGTTGCCGGCAGAAAACCGCTGCCCCAACTCGGAGCCCCTCCTTTTGCCCCCCCGCCGGGATCCTGCATCACGACAAAGGCAGGCATGTTTTGATTTTCGGTTCCCAAACCATAAGCAACCCAGCTCCCCAGGCAGGGTCGCCCCATCAATCGTTTGCCGGTGTGCATCTGGTAGATCGCCTGGGGATGATTCACACTTTGGCCATGACAACTCCGCAAAATACAGAGCTCATCGGCACAACCAGGCAGGTGCTGCCAGAAGGTGCTCAGCGGTAAACCGGACTCACCACAAGGCCGAAATGGCCGCACTGCCGGCAGGAGCGGATGGGCTTCGCCGTGGCGGCGGGTCATCACGGCACCAAAACTCTCGGGTAATCTCTGGCCGGCCAGTCGCACCAGTTCCGGTTTTGGATCAAACAGATCCACATGACTGGGACCGCCGTGCAGAAACAAGTGAATGACGCTTTTGGCCCGTGGCGTAAAGTGAGGCCTGGCCGGCTCCAGCGAGTTGGCTCGCGCTCGGGTTTCAGCCCCGGCTTGTTTTAAGACCCCATCCTGGTTGAGGACCGACAACAGGGCGAGCCCTCCGAGCCCGCCACCGGCCCGCAAGAGCAAATCACGCCGTGATCCGACCGTGGCTTGAAAGTAGTTTCTGGTTAACGGAATTCTTGCTGACAACGATCTCTTTCCGACCCTAAAGTCCAGGTTGCTTGAAAGTCACGTCCGCACGGCACCCAACCAGACTGGCAGGTTGATGGCAGGTTACAAAAAGCACCTGACTACAGGAAGCCATTGTAGCTTACCCGAACATCGATCTCAAGATTGTGGCCCACCGCCGCACAGCGCCATCGGGGTGACAACTATTTTTCCACGACCGGCCGAGTACATCGAGCCACAAGGCGCAGGCCAGCAACCGGAAATCAGCCGAACCGCGGCTGTAAATCAAGTGCCAGGGACCGAAAGTTTTTGATCCGATGAAACGTCACCAGGTCTGCATCATGCTGATTTTGTCCATTCTTGGAGGTGCGCGAGATGAGAATCATGTCATCCCCGTCGACCGCTGCCGAGGGATACATGAAAGACTGGCTTAGGCTAGGCCACTGGGCCACGCAACCTGCGGGAAACCAGTTCAAACAATCGATGCTATAGAACAACATCAGGAAGCGGCGTTCATTGCCCGCCCCTCCCTGGAAACCTGTCTCAATGAGTTTTTCACGGTTCCCCTGAAAGTCCTGCGAATCGGTCACCAGGTTCGACAGCATCCAGAACATCCCGGACACATCGTCGTCGAGGATGAAAAATTTGTTTTGTCCCCCCGGCAAGGGATAGAACTGGGTGAAGTTCAACTCCATTTCCTGGCCATTGTCCTGGAGGTCACAAACGCCACACAAACCGGCCGTGGCGTACTCGTCGATAATGGCCCGCAGCAACACGCGAATCTGACCATGGACGTGAACCACGTTTGGCTCCAGCCACAGGTCCCCGGCCCACTGGACTGGCCACTTGCCTGCTTCGGGCGGATAGAGCTTGCGGGTTAAACTGTCGGGCACCTCTGGAAACGGGGCTGGCGTGGACATCCGCCACGTTTTGGGATTCATCAAGTCCCCCGAGAGGTCAGCGGCAATCACGACAACTTTGTGCTTTTGGTTCAACGCCCAATAAAGCTGGTTGTTCACCACCGTCATTCCCGTTGAGCAGTTCCAATAGCGGCCTTCAAACAATGTCACGGGGTCTGCCCAGGTTTTCCCGCCGTCGTCGCTGGAGGTCAGCAGTAACCGCTTTGGGTTGAGAGCGGGGATAAACATGAAAAGCTTGCCATCATGGACAAACGGGGTTGCGTCCCGGTAGGGCATCGAACCGAGAGGTTCCCAAGTCACCCCACCATCGGTGCTCCGCGACAACAACAGCTGTTCGGAGACAATGACCCGCAAGTCTTTGGTTCGCCGCAACACTCCCTTGTCGCGCCATTCGAAACAGGGTGCAGCAACAAAGATGTCGCCGTTGTCGAGCCGGGCCATGCCCGGGTCGTGCATGTAGTGATCGGGACTGGGAAGTTCGACCGCGACGGAGTAGTCCTGCGCTAAAGCCCGCGGACCGACTTGCCCCGGCTCGTTTTGATCCAATTCGGTTGAAGCCGCCAAAGGTCGTGTTGCCATCGACGCAATGGAAGTCCCAATCACGGCATTGGTGCCGAAAAACTGACGACGAGTGACCGGAGTCTTTTTGGTCATGGCCAGGCCTCTCGGTAATTGGGACTGTGGAAAATCGACGCTCGGAAAATCTTGTGGTGGTCTAGAAACACCAGCCAGGCTCCGCATCACAACAGGCAGCTTCCTACCCCAATCATAACCGCCTGTGCCGCCGAAACCACCCGCGGAACTTCCCTGGCTCCCCTAAAAAGCAGTCGGCAGCCGAAAAGTGCGCAGTCCCTGGACCAGGCAGCGGCAACAGGCACCGGCTCAGCCCCCAAGAGCCCCGCCAGCGACTCGCAGTTTGCGGTGACCGGGCCGGTCCGGTAGGATCACCCTACACATACTTCATTGATTCCATTTTGCCTTCATTGATTCCATTTTACGGTTCTTGGTTTGATTCGTAGGGAGCACACAATGTCCTGGAAAAACATGTCCTGGATAAAAACATCCTGGCAAAGTAAGGCCTGGAAAATTTCGCTGCTATGTCTCGTGGTCGCTGGGCTGACCGGCACAAGTCTTTGCGCAGAGCAACCTGGCAACACGACTCAAGCCACCGAACCACCCGCCGGCTGGGTCCTGAAATTCAGCGACGACTTCGAAAGAATCGCAATCGGGAAAAACTGGAAAACTGCCCGCGGCGATTGGTCCATCAGAGATGGATGGTTGACTGGCTCCGGTTTTAGTGAAAAGGAGATCTTCTGTAACAAAACCTTTGAAGGTTCGCAGCGCCTGGAGTTTGATGCCAAAACGGCCGAAACGCCCTGCGACCTGAGCGGGTTCATCAACGCCACTCCCGACGGGTTGCGAACCGCGTACTTCGTGGGATTTGGTTCTGAAAACAACACCTGCTCCAAGCTCTTGATTGCCGGTTCCTTGGTCAAAGAGTGGCCCTCCACGATCACCCCAGGCAAGGTCTACCATCAAGTGGTCCAGCGCGACGGCAATACGATCACCCATATTATCAACGGGAAGACGGTGATGACCCACCAGCACGATCAACCGCTCACCGGCCCGGAACACAACAAGATAGGGCTCTATATTTTTTCGCTCGGGCAGTTTGACAACGTCAAAATCTATACGAAGCCCAATAAATAGCCTGGTGCTCCCAGGATCCATCCACAGGCGACCTCGAAAAAAAAGTGTCCACCGCGCCGCTTAGCGGACGTCGACCCTGACGTGGCCCTCGGCACCCGACACACATTCGGTCACTCGAATTTCCCACTCGCCCCCAGGTGTATTGAGCGCAGGAACCAACCGCACCTGTCCCTTGCCGCCTGGCAGGTAGACGGTCCGGGCCAGGTACTCTGGCCTGACGCCCCCGGGGTAAATCACTTCCACCCTGGCTGCGTGTGGACCAACGTTCGGGCCGCTCCCCACGACTTCCAGCGCGACCTCCAAAGGCTCTCCCCGGCGGACCTGCCTGGCGGCCCGGGCATGAACTCCCAAAACCTTGTAGGGCAAGGCGGCAATCATTTTGGGCTGGCCTGCTGCGAGGGTCGTTTTGATCAACCGGCTCTCTCCCAGGTAGCGGTGCTGGCGAACATCATAAAAATGACTTCCCGCGGGAAGCCTCAAGGTCGCGGGCCGGGCCGATTTGTCATCAACACTGTAGTCGGGTAACACCCCGTAGTAGTGCGTGTCACCAGCCTGAAAGTGCGTGACCTCGGTACCGCCGATGGCATGCCCGTTCTCATATTCCGGACCGAAAGTTGGATCAAGATCCGCATAGCGAACCAGCAGCGCCCGTACCAGCTCACGCAACTCGCGTTCACGACCTCTGCGGCGCAGCTGGTCATACTCGTAAATGTCGCAGTTGAGATAAATTGCCGTGCCCTCCCCGTAACTGTTGACCAGGACTGCAGGGGTGCCATCTTCGTGGTATCCCAATACGTCAGCCCCCTCGGAGGTCAACGGTTCATAAAAGTTCACCTCCCATTCGGCCCCGTGATAAATCAAGGCCTCTGCCACGACCCGCGTTCGCCCCCGGGTCACATCGAGACTGTTACGCTGGATGGCAAACACGTCGTCCAGGCCACCGGATGGACGGATTTTGCAATGCAGATCGCGAATACCGCAGCGATAATCGGCAATCAACAAGCCACCGTCGGCGACAAAACGACGAATCTTGTCAATTTCTTCCTCGGTCAGCGAAACCGTAAAGGGGAGCACCAGCACTTGAATTCCGTCACGATCCAGGCAGTTGGCCTCAATTTCCTGCCTGGCCATGGTCCGTGGCTGCAAGCCTAAATCGTTGAGCAACAGGTAAAAGTTTTTCGACGAAACCGCGTAATGTCCGGCCGGACGAACCCGGCTCCACATTTTTTGAAATTCAGGATCACCACGGTGCATGCGCCCGGACACGCCAGGTGCCATCCAGAATTCTTTTTGTAACCCGAGGTTGTTCACGTGGTTCCCAATTCCACTTTCGATCGTGCTGGCATGAAAGTTGTTTTCCGAGTAATGCACGGCAACCGGGTCTATGACCTTTTGGGCATGCGCCAGCAGGGTTGCCGGACCGCGTTTGATCTCCTCTGCCGCGCCAACGGCCGATTCCATGATGGGCGTTGACTTTAAATCCCACTGCATGGCCCCATTGGCCGGATGCAGGAACGAGGCGTGCCACCACCAAATACTGTTCCAACCGTTGAGCAACAGGTACCACGTGTGATACTGGCCCCCGTAGTGGCGGTCTGACACGTTGAGCCAGGCTCCACATAGCGCTGCATCGGGTCTGAAAGACTTAATCGCTCGCCCATTGAAGATCTTGTTCGAAAGGATCCCCGGATTCAGATAAGCATGATAGACATTGATTAAATCCATTTGCCGGGTCATCTGCCACCAATCGTAACCGTCGTAACTGGAGAATTGCTCGGCCCCATCCCAGCCGACAATCGCCCCGGGATCTTCTTCTTGAATTGCCCTCCGCATCCGTTGATGGGCCGCGGAAAATTCGCGACTGATAAACATGCGGTAATCGACCCACGGGGACGGATTGTCCAGATTCTCAAGCATTTCTTTTTCGCCGGAGAACTCGACATCGCCCCACTCCCCAAAGTCGGTATCCCACTGCCGGTTGAGCGACTCGATGTCCGGATAAACCTGGCGCAAGAAATCGCCAAACATGCCCCACACGCGCCGGTTGTTACAAAATCGTCCGGCCTCATCAAACGCATTGACGTAATTCTCGTCCCCCAGGGTGTAGGCCAGCGTATTGTAAGGCCCGTGGGCTTTAGCCGTATCCCTGGCCCGCTGCTCCAGGTCGTCCATCCATAATTCGTCAAAGAGGTGTTCGGCGAGATTCACTTTGTGAAACGCGGTCGTGTACGGCACCGTGCGCAAATGGGCCAGCGCGGCGCTACGCGCATGGACAGTATTGCGCAGACAGTTTGAGAATGCGTCGGCCAACCCCTTGCGGCGCAGCGCGTCATAATAGAGTCGCCGTCGCCAGGAACTGTCCAACCCACCGTTCCAATGCAACACGTGGAAATCGTCAGCCGACCGCACATGACCAGCCAGGAGGATTTCGGACGTCGATATCGCTTCGGCCCCACGACTGGACGTCAGCACAATTTCCAAATGGTTAAGCACCGAGAGCGAACCTTGCGGGACTTTGAGGGTCAAGACCTCAGCAAAGGGCTCTTTTGCGGTTTCTGCCAACAGCCGATTCCAATGGTCAAACCAACGGGTATGAACCTGAAGTCCGGCAGTCGGGCCGGCCACTTCCAGGCGACAGGTAATCGTGTCGCCTTGCTGGCAAACATCAGGACCAACGGTCACTGCCTTGAACTTCACGGGACCATCACGCGAAAATCGAATCGCGTCCCAATCGCGCACCTTCCCATCTGCCGCCTGTGCAATGACCTCCGCCTGATACTGGCCATGGGGCAGGTAAGGCAAGGCGAGGTCGGTAATCCCCCCTGGCTGGCAATTTATTGTTTCTTTAAAAACCGTGGCGTAATTGTCGCGCCGACGAACGGTAACTCGCAACTGGCAGTCAGAGGCTGTCTCTGGGGAAACGGTCCTCAACTGGAGTTTGCCGTCCTCGTACCGCGTCGAGTCAATGCACCAGCCGGCAGCAGGACGAGCAGTGCGGCAGAGAAACCAGCCGGCACGGGCTGCCGACCGTTCGAAGTCGGCTTGCAGCTCGGTGTTTTCAAGCAGGTATCCGACGCGCCGGTCGCTGGGAATGTCGAAGTGGACCACGTACCCTGCCCCGCAACGGTACACCTCGACCTCGGCTCCGTCGATATTTCCGATTGGAAAACGGTTTGTGCCGATCTCGCTTTTTTCCAGGCCCAACCCGGCGGCCGCCAGGTCTTCCCTGACAGGATCACTCAATCCACAAACCAGTGCCTTGCCCTCTGCCACGCCGGTGACAATCGCCCTGCGGATATCGTCGGGATAGGCTGACCAGGCAGGGGTCGTCGTACTGAGAACCACCACCTCCCAATCGGACTTAAGAGCCTTGCGAATGTCATTGGCAACGCGTCGGCCGGACCTGTTTGCCAAATCGGGCCAGTAATGACCGCGGATGCCCAGTTCCCGTGTCGGGGCCCCGGTAGAGGAACCGGTCACCGGCACAACCTGACCCTCGATATCAAACCGCTGCAGGAGTTCAAAACTGTCCTGGTGGGCGCCATAGTTTGCCAGAAACACCGCCCTGACAGGTCCATGAGCCAGCTGGGGGGCCCATTCGGTTCGTGGCAGACCTTGTGTTCTGATATCACGCGCCACAGAGCCACTGACCAGACAAACACAACAGGCCAACGTCCCGATAATTTGTTTCATGCTGTTTTCAAATTGTGGTCGTGTTAGCCACATCCGGAAACCGTGGGCTCTATGCGAAAAAACGTGATGCAGCAAACAAATTCGTCGCAGGCAATGTAACTCGGTTTGCCCCCCCCACCGGTTACTCGGGAACCGGGGGCAGGCTCATTTCCCAGGCCCTCACCTGCCGGACCGCTTGCTTGTTGGCTCCGGTGACAAGGCCGACTTTTCCAGACGCCCGCTCGGGCAACGCATAACACTGGATTAAAATCTCGCCCATGGGCCCTCCCAACGCGCTTTGTTTTGTTGGAGGCGCGCCCAAATAGAACTCCAACAGCCCACTCCGCAGGAGCAACCGAAAACTGGCGGTCTTGCCAAATTCCATCTCGCGGTCAAACGTACCCTTGCGATCAAACCCCAAATGGTCTTCGTTAAGGACACCAATCTCCGTGACACCACCGGGGCCAACTTCAATGGCGACCACTTCCCCGCCGCGACACTCGATGGCCAGTCCTGGCGATTTTTCGTCCGGGCCTGACGGCAGGGTCATCGTCCCTTCGACGATAACGCCCCGATCGGTGTCGAAGTTGTTTTCAAACATCGAAAGCCCCCGGGGTTCAGCCGCGACTTCGGGAAGCTTCAGATCAATGGCCGGTCCCTTGACCTTGTCATTACCGTTCCAATAAGCGAGCCAAATCGTTCCATCTTCCTCCCCAACAACACGCTTGATGGGCGCACAGTGAACGCGGGCTGCCGGACCGTGATCATGGTGCGCATAGAGCAGTCCCTCGGGCGCACGGACAAAACGGGGAAACCGGTTCCCGCGGCCCTTCCGTTCGGGGATCAAAACCAGGTTCCTGGCCGCCGGACGAAACGGCCCCTCGGGCCGGTCGGCAACCAGTACGGCGGAAGTCGTGTTTAGGAGGTAAATCTTGCCATTGATCTGCTGGACATCGCCCACCGACATCGCCCGAAATGCCTTGGCCGGCTTTTCAGTGGTGGTCAATGCGTCGATTTTTCCCTCCCACTCGATCTCGGGCGGCCGGAGCGCTTCCCACTGCAGCGTGTCGGGACTATGAGCAAACCCAAACGACAAGGTCGACCCATCACGGGCCAACGCAATGTCCGGCTGGTTGGAACAGGCCGTTAAATATCCATAGTAACCCCCGCCTGGACGCTCGATGGTACACATGCCATCCCAGCGACTTTTCACCCCATCGTCAATTTTGTACCAGCGGGTGTCGGGCTTGAACTCGTACTTATTGCCCAGGTGTTTCCAATTCACCAGGTCGTCCGATTCGGCGAAAAAGATGGCTTGCTGCCCGGTGGTTTTGGTCGGTCCGCGCCATTCGGAGAAGTTGGTGAAAAATTTCTGCGGCCCAGACTCGTCCTGGCCCGTACTGTTGACCTTCCAAAAAGTCGCGACTCCGCCACACCAGACCGCATCGTCGGCTTGCTCAATCACTTCGCCAACTTCATCCCAGTGGACTCCATCGACCGAAGTCGCCAGGCTGATACCATCGCAGTCGCTGCCGGTAATCGAAAGGTAGTAGAGGTAATAGAGTCCCTCGTGGTGAAGAACCCACACGTCCCACAAGGAACGCGACTTCACCGGCCGGTAAATCATGCCCAACCCGGTTTCACCCCAAAACCCCAGTACGGCAAGTACCATCGCCGCAATCCATAATTTTCCAGATCGATCACCCAGAATATGTTTCATGGTTGTTATCCTTCCCCAATTTTCTGGTACCTGCGTGGCTCGATTCGGTTTTTTTGACTTTTGCCACTCTCCAGCTTGGCATGCGGCGACACAAAAGCCGGCCTGGCAATCCTGCCGACAGTTACCTGGTCTAATGACTCACCGAGGCGGTCACCTCGATCGATTCGATGATCCCCGACTCGTACGGGTGTACCCGGTGTTTCTCCTGGCGTACCGTGCTACCGGTCCAGGGGCGCAAACGCACGTAAAACGTATCGACTCCGGTGAATTCAGGCGCACCCGAAAGATCAACCTGGAGACCTTCATCCACGATCCCACTTGCCTTGTACTTTAACTTCATCGACTCGGTACTCACTTCGTGCTGCCACGTTTTACCGTCACGCGAAACATCGAGATAATGGTCGGTTGACAGAAAATGGTTCGCCAGGCATTGCACATCGATCTGGATGTTTTCGACCGGGGTGTCGGATTCCACTTTCCAGATCAGAACCGGGCTTGAGCCGCCCGGTCGCATCCGTACCGCGAGGGATCCAGGCTCCCATTCCAGGTGTTGCGGGTCGGTCACTTCCGCCTCCCACAGGTACTTGTTGGTCTGGAAGTCTTCGTTCCAAACCAGTTGTTGAGGTGAGCTTTTGAGCGACTCGAGTTCGACAACCTTCGCGGCAGGCTCCGAGAGGTTCGCCTTGATCTTCAGGTCATCGATTTGAATTGGCGGCTTTGCGATCGTACCGGGATCCCCGAGCAGCCGAATCCGCACCCAGAACTGGTTGCACGCGTCGAAGCGCGAATCGCCCTCAGTACTTAACTGCAATGTTTCGGTCCCACTCGTGGCTTGAACCTCGTGCAGCCACTCTTTGCCATCGACCGAAACCGAAACTTCAGCCCGGCCGTGGAGCGCCGGGTCGGCAATGGCTGTGAGCGTCACCTCGGGATGATGAGCCTGGAGGTCGCCTGCAAACTGGTAAACAAGGCTGGCATCAACATTGCGGCCGTGAAAGCCACGCGCCAGCACTGTTTTCCCCTCCATCACCAGGTCACGAAACCCAGTCATGGTCACTGCATCGTCGACGCACTTGATTTGGCTGAAATCGTCGCTGTAGAGCAACTGGTTTTCTTCGGCGGCCTCCATAGCAAGAATATCGCCATAGCCGATATCGGCCGAGGGCAAGCCGTTGTAATCCTCGGGTAACTGTCGCACGCGGTCGGTGTAATTCCAGACAACGTGATTGATGCGATCGAGTTCCGTGACCATGCTCCCGCGCTGGCAACCAAAGCCGGCACTTTGACCATAGATCCAGTAAAATGCGACTGGCAAATTAAATTCCACGGCCACCTCCAGCTGATCCAGGGTAGCTACCCGCTCCAGCGGTGGTGAAGGAACCTTGTCTTTGGCCAGGGCAGCGGTGACACCTGGCATCACAACCTGCGGCTTTCCGGAAATAAAATACTTCCGCACATACCTTCGAAACGGCTTGGTTCCGATCCAGTACGGATCGACAATCCAGCCGTCGGCAGGAATCCACCCTCCACTGTCGGGAAAACCACTGTAGGGGGACCACCACTGCCAGACATCAATGTCGTACTTGGCTTTAATCCGATGATAGAGCTCTGCAAGGATTTTTTCCCGCCCGGCGTACCAGACATTTTCCTCGGCAAGGCAAATTCCATACAAGTCGGCCGGATCGGTGGTCGACAAGTAGAGGTCGAGGCGGTTCCAATAGACCTCGACATCGCGCATCTCTCCTGTGAACCGATCGTTCCCATCCCAGAAATAAACACGTGGCAGCAGCTTTTTGCCCTGCTCCCGGCCCCACCTGGCAGTGCGGGCCCAATCCTCCAGCCCTTCCTGCGAGACATTCCCCTCCTGGTCGATCAGCCAATTCAAATTGATCGATGCGATCGAGAGGTTTAGGTCGCGCACGCGATCCATTCGTCCACCCGCGTCAAACGTTTCACCCGTTTTGCCCCACGGCACGGCTGCGTACTCACCCACGTCATGCACCGAAAGCTCGTCGCCACAGAGGCCATTGGGGCCGCCACCCGTACCGGTCCAGAAAACCACGGCCACGGCAACCAGGGAACTACTCCAACACAGTCGGGTCAACACGATTCACTCCTTTTTTCATTTTGCCGGAAACAATCAATTAGTCGCCAGGAAACACTCACCCAGGATCGGCAGGAATATTCAAGCAGCAGGCTACCTACGGGTTTTCCGTTTCGGTAACCGGGGCATGTGGCACCAACACTTCACCATCGGGGGTCGTTGCCTTAAACGCAAAGGCCCACCCTCCATGATTGAAGTTCTGGGTATTGCTCAAGGTGATGTCGACCACATTATCCCCTTTTTTCAAGGGCACATCGACCGTGCGGCTGCCAAAACTGTCGCGATGTCCCAAATCGATGGGAGCCGCGTCGTTGACCCTCAAGACCAGCCGATCGTCCCAGGCCAGTTGCACCCTGGCGGTCATGTCTGAGCTTGCCCACAGCACACTTCGCGCCGAGGCCGCACCCGAGTGGATATAAATTCCCGATCCCCGTGGGTTTGGCCGGCGGGCATGCAGAAAACTGATGAAACCATGCATCGCGCCCAGCCGTTTCCAAACGGCTGGATCGATCGACTCGCCCGGATCCAATGGTGTTTGTGCCGCAACCGCTACTTCGTCGGTGTGGGACGCTTCGGAAATCCACCAGGAACCACTGTCTGGAATTGGCAAATCATGGGATCCACGAGGAATCTCTTTGCTCTCCTTGCCGGGAACAAGATGCGAAAAGTCGGGCATCTCAAAATAAGGTCGAACCGGCCCTTCCTGATACCAATAGACGGTGGCACAAATGTCGTTGCTCATGCATCCAAAACGCATCTGGATCGATTTTTGAAAGTGAATCCGATCGTTGTGGAAAAAGCGGTACCCGGTAATGTTTTTTGACGGGCGGGCCTTGCCGTCGTCGAAGTGCTCAAACAGCGGCATCGATGAGTTCAGATGCGTTGTCGGCGGGTGTAGCGAACCACCATCGGAAGTGGCAAAGGTATCTTCACCCCCAATGCCACGAATGTAACTGGGATGTTCTCCATCGCCATCGATGTAGATGTTGTCCGCGCCCCCATGGCTCCAGCGATCGGTGTAGTCGAGCAATCGCAAACCAAAGACGTAGCCCACCAGCTGGCCCGGACCATCGGCATCGAACATCAGAAAATTTTGACCGAACCGCTCCGTCGGGAACTCGCGCCGCCAACGGGCGCAAAAGCGGCGTTTTTCCTCCAGCTGCTGGCCTGGAAATTCCTCCCAGTCGACCATGCAGAAGACAATTTGCGACTCGTCACCAGCTTCGAATTCAACACGTGCCGACTTGGCGAAAGGCATTGGGAAATAGCAGTTGAAAGAAATCTCGGCCTGGACCGAGAGAAACGGTGTGTTGATCGGATACCAAGGCTTGCCGTGCATCACACCAAAGAAATCCCCCGAAGGCGCCTCGACATACGGGACCGGCTCATCATCAAAATAGATACGAATAATCGAGTTGCGACTGCTGTGTTTCTGGGGCAGTGAATGGCTGGCCCAAATATGCTTAATGCACCCTGGTCCGGTCAACCGGGCAAAGGTTCTCTTGGACTTGGGAAGCATCGTCGTGGCCACCGATGCTCTCCTGGAGACGGCAACTTCAGGCAACTTCAAATCCAAGCCGGTTTGCTGGCCCGAACAATTTTGGAAAGCCAGGTTCAGCAAACCAGCAACAAGAGTCGCAAGGACACCAACTCTGTTTTTCTTCATTTCTGATTCTCCCAGGCAACCAGAAACCTTGGCGAAAAAGCCTCTGGACGGTTGTTTTATCACAGACCCTTCATGATACCCGCGTGGCATTTGGATTAGCTCCCCGCGGGTTTAGTATACACCCTGGCAAGGTCACACGCGACCAACTCCAGTCCCATCAAGCAGTGCCACTTCTTCTCCAGCCAAGTGCCGATCTTGAAATCTGCTCAGCGGATGACAAGCCGCGACGATGCGCCGGCGGCCCCGTAAATGGCGCAAACCTTTTCCACCAACTTACCTTGCGGGGCGTAGACCGTAAGTGGCCTGGGAGCAAGCATGCCGAGCACGTCGGGAATGTCGCACACGCGCAGCACATTCAAGAATTGCGGTGAACCGGATGACATGTGTGTGGCGGGCGGCTTGTTCAGCGTGACACCTGCGATTTTGGGTTCCAGCAATGCCGCGTACGCACCAATCATACCGAAACGGCCGTCACCAAGCACGTGGATGGGGATTTTTCCACCGTGGTGGTCATCCAGGTAGCGCATCGTGGCCACGACATCCCAGAGGCGACCCGAATCGACGGTGCGGCCCAGCAACACCACCGACCGCTCGACGTAGTTTGGTGGATTGGTCGAGGTCCAGCGCGTTGCGTGAACACCTCGCACATCGCAAAAATAGACTTTGTCGCCAACCTCAATCGTCTGCTGCAACCAGTCCGGAACAGGCGAGTCGGCCTCCGGATTGGTAACCACCACAAGAAGTCGCTTGACGTCTCCGGCAGGTTCCAGCGGTGAGCCATCTCGCAGCTTGATTTGGATTCCTGGTTCGGTCTCCAAACGCACGTGCTCTTCCGATTCCTCAAGCAACCTGGCGGGGGGTATTCGCTTGGGCAGGCTGCGAAAAGACTTTTCGCGCAATTGGGCCAAAAGGTCTTGCTTCCAGTCGTCAAACTCGCCTTTGTTGGGCCGTGTTCCTCTGGCGATCGGGACAAAGTGTTCATCGATCGTGGTATTTAGCTGATCTGTGGGAATGTCACTGTCCTGGGGAAAAACCCGAAGCTGCTCCGGGGCAATCGGAAAAATCCGTTTGGCATAAGGCCCGGTCACCAGGTCGACTTCGCTGTCGGCGACAACACGGGGATCGTTTTTCAGGTGGAGGTTGATAAAGCGAAACGTCGCTTTACGGATGTCTTCTCGATAAGCGTGCCCGCCAATGCTGACCACCGCCGCAACCATGTCACCAGCCCCGTACAAGCTGTAGATTCGGTCCAGTCGATTGATCACTCTTTCATTGGCATCCATGGGAAAGATGTTGTCCTGGTCACTGTTGACAAATAACAGGGGCCGCGGGGCGATGAGCGCTGCGATACGTGTCCATGGCCACTGGTAAGTGTTGTACAAGAACATGCAATCACAATGTCCCTTGATCACGCGACCGGTGACATACGACGGAAGGTCTGCCATGCCGCTTACCGGGACCGCCACCTTCACACGCTTGTCTGCCGCGGCGATCCAAAAGGTGGCGGCTCCGCCACCGCTGATCCCGGTGACCGCAATGCGGCGCGGGTCCACGTCGTTGCGACTCACCAGGTAATCAATCCCGCGCACCCCGTTCCAACATTCAACTCCCGCGGACGTGTAGCCACGGGAATGCCACCACCAGCGCTGTTCACGATAGGTGCCATGATGAATCGCCGCGATTTCTCCCATCTGCAGAGTATCGACCACCAGGCAAAGGTAACCATGCCGGGCAAACCAGATCCCATGCGATTGGTACGATGTCTTGTTCCCGTCGCGTCCGTTGGCCGCATGCCCACACACATAAAGCACGGCGGGAAGTCGCTGGCCCGGTTCGACGTTGGCGGGCCGATAGAGATTGCCCGTCACATACAGTCCCGGACGGCTTTGGTAATGAACCATGTCGACCACAAAGCCGTTGCCCTGGTACGTTCCCGTGACGGTTGCCTCCAATGGTGTTTTTTGTGGAAGTGGCCGAAGCCCGAGCATCTCAAAATATTCTTCCCGGTACTTCGGGCGAAGCCTTTTCCATTTTTTAAGCGACTCGATGTCATCCTGAAAGCGGGTGTGGATCTGCTCGGTCTGCCGCTGCAGATAAGCTTGGATCATGCGATCCCCGGGCTGGCCACAATCGGGCTCTCCCATCGCCTGTGGGTGCGCAGGCTGATGGATGCTCAAGATCAACAGGGCAAACAGCTCGAAGCGGAGGCAACGGGACATGGAAACCTGTGTCATCGGTTGGGAACGAACCTCCCTGCACCCTAACCCGAACCGCTTCGCTCGTCAAAGCATGGGCTTCCCCCGATCTATGATCCAGGGCCTATGAGAAAATCTAGGTCTAGGGATCCGCTGGCTTGCCGTAGCGGAGAAGATTGCTGAGGCGTAGCCGAAGCAACCTTTGCAGCGGAGGGAAGCC
>CAUZEA010000108.1:0-18010 GCA_963578605.1 Planctomycetota bacterium | reverse complement strand
TGACGAAGCTTCTCAATAATCTGCTTGGTCGTGTGTCGGTTCTTCTTCATCTGAGGAAATCCTTTCCGGGCTACGCCCGGATGCGATTCTCTCATAGACCTGGATCAGTTAAAGGGGGGAAGCCCACGAGCGACTCAGCAAAACAGCACTGACAGGTCAAGGTAACATCGCGCGCGGTCGCGAAGTCTTTGTCGCGGCCGAAAAGTCACAGTGCATCAAATGCCACCCGATAGGTGACGATAACGTTCGTATCGGTCCCGACCTGACAGGCATCGGCAGCCGTTTTTCACGCATTCACCTGATCGAGTCGATACTCGAACCAAGTCGCACTGTGGCGCCAAGTTACGAAACGGCGAACATCGTCTTGATGGATGGACGCGTGATATCCGGCGTGAAAATCAAAGATGACATAAAAGCTTTGACGATCGGCGATAACCAGGGCAAAGTACACTCGATCGCCAAAACCGACATTGACGAAATACAAGTCCAACCGCGCAGTACGATGCCCGACGGCTTGGAAGAACGACTGACGGATCAAGAGTTTGTCGATCTTCTGGCGTACTTATTATCCCAAAAGAAGAAGTGACCCATCGTTTCTTTTGACCGCAACCCAACGAAGGAACACTCCAGTGAAAAGGAACACTCCAGTGAATAAGTTCAAACTGCTTGTCTCCTTGTTGACCTACCTCGTAATTCAATCTGCAAATCACAGCGTTGCCGAACAAACCAAAACAACCACTGCTGAATCCAACATCGTGTACAAGGAAGACATCGTTTATGGACGTGTTCATGGTGCAGCGCTCCTGGCTGACATCGCCTATCCGGTCAAGGGTGCGGTTGATGCATTGCCCGCGATCATTTCGGTTCATGGGGGACGCTGGCAAGGTGGCCACAAGAAAGACAACTCGACGATCAAGGTCAAACAATGGGCCGGCTTCGGGTTCTTTGCCATGTCGATCGACTATCGTTTGGTCGGCGCGACGCCTGTGCCGGCTTGTTATCAAGACTTTCAATGCGCGATTCGCTGGGTTCATGCACATGCCAGGCAGTACAACATCGACCCAGATCGAGTCAATCTGATTGGGCAGTCGGCCGGCGGGCACATGGTGTCGCTGGCCGCAACGCTGGGGGATGGACCTTACGCAAGAACGGGCGGATGGGAACACGCCAGCAACGAGTTTGTGGCGGCAATCAGTGTCGCGGGGAACTATGAACTGACCACGCTAAGTTGGGGCAACATCTGGACGCCCAAAGACGGCGATCCAATCGAGGGACGCAAGCTCGCATCGCCTGTCAATCATGTTCGCAATGACATGAAACCGCTGTGCATCATCCATTCGGAAAACGATCACTCGGTGCCGATTGACAACGCCCTCAGAATGGTCGAAGCGCTCAAAGAGACGGGTGCCGATCATATATTTCACCGCTATCCTTCGGCCGGTCACATGGGCATCACCGAGGAAGTGATCAAACGATCTCGCGAATTTATTGGAGAAGTCGAAACAAAGTAAAACGAAGAATGTTCCTTTGAAACGAATGTTGAGTCTCGCAATTTTGTTTGCGATCTTTCATTCCCCAACAACGCGAGCGGATGAGAAACTGGTTCGCGGGTTATCGCATCAGGCGTTGGGGATCTACCTGGCTTAGTGGTCGCCCTTCAATCTTTCGTTCGCGAGGCAGTGGCGGGCATCGTATTCCACTGGGGTATCAGAATCACACCGGCGGTCAGCGCCATGCCACCCAATAACCAAAAAATGCCATTCCAGCCCCAGCGGTCGGCAAAGAACCCGGGAATTGTGCCTCCTATAATCGCGCCCACTGAGCCAGCCCCGTTGATAAACCCGGCCGCGGTAGCGGCGCCCTGCTTGGTCCCGAAGTCAATTGCTGCCGGGCCGTTAAGGATCGTGTCGGGGGCAAAAACCAGCAGACCGATCAGCAGATAAGAACCGGCCATCACCAGTCGTGTGGCTGGTAAACCGTCCATGACCAACAGGAACCCACCCAGCGCCAAGAGGGTGATCACGCATACGGGCGCGCGGCGGGCGCCAAAAACGCGATCCGACACGACCCCCGAGAGAATGGCGCCCACGATTCCCGCCATCTCAAACAGGGCACTGATCGCCCCCGATTCAGTCATCCCGCTGCCGAGTTTCTCGTTGATGTATTTCGGTCCCCAAAAAAGAATCGCGTAGCGGGCAGGTTTGGTCAGAAAATAGGCCAGACAGATGACCAGCAAGGTCCGGTTGCTGAGCACTTCCTTAATGACCCTCCAGGAACCCTCACGTTCGTCTTCGGGAGATTGGTCTTCAATCAGCAAGGTCGTCTCTTCGCCGTGGTAAGTTTCAATGGATGGGAGGCCGGCGTCTTCAGGCCGGTCTCGCTGGAAGAGAATAAAGAGAATCCAAATTCCCAGCAGTGTGGCAGCAGAAATAAAAAACGCAAACCGCCAGCCCATCAGATCCCCCCAGTAACCGGCGAAGACTGAAGCGATCATGCCCCCGACCGCGTAGCAGGTGCTCCACAAACCGACCACGGTTCCCCGTTCACGACGGGAAAAAAAGTTTCCCACGTTCTTCATCAACGGTGCCCAACCGGTCGACTGGCAGACTCCCTGCAGACAAAAGAATACGCCCAGCACCACGGTAATCGACGAGGCACCCATGGCGGCCGCGGCCAGCACTGAACCCAACATGCCGACCAACACGACTTTCCGGGTACCATTTCGGTCAGCAAGGATTCCCGACACGAATTGACCAACCGCGTAGGCCACCAGGAAGGCGCCATCGATCCAGGCCATCTCACTCTGTGTAAGCAAGATGTCCGGATCCTGCTCCATACCGATCTTGGCTACCGAAAACGTCTTACGGGTCAGGTAAAATCCAAAATAGCTCAGCCACGTGATGGCGAATATCTGCCAACGCCAGCGCTCGTAGTGCAGATTGCCACCGATGAGTTTGAAAGGGGGGCTTGTCATTTTGCTTGTGTGAACAAGTTGGCTACTTTTCCGGCCTCACCGCCACGCGCAAGTCTTGTCCCTTCACGGCGAGGGCGAACGCAGCTTCGGCATCCGGCAAAGAAAAACCGTCGTGTACCAAATCGGCAAACGGGAATTCCCCATCATGTTTGACCAGAAATGCGACCGCCGCCGCTAAATCTTCTGGTCGATAGTTGTGATTTCCCACGATCGTCAAACATCGGCGCACGACCGATTCCGGATCCAGGGCAACGGGAGGGGTGGGAAATGTGCTGCCAATCAGCACATATCGACCGCCAATCCGTGGCAGTTTGATGCCCGTTTGAACTGCGCTGGCGGCACCCGAGAGTTCCACGGCCAGGTCGACTCCCCTCCCATCGGTCAACTCCTGGACCGACGCAATCAATTCGCGCTCATCCTCGCTGACCAGCAAAGTTTGCGTTGCCCCGAACTGGGTAGCCCGCTGGAGGCGATCGGCATCGACGTCGCAAACGATCACCTTATGAGCACCATGAATCCGCGCCATGGCAGTGGCCGTCAACCCGAGCATCCCGGCACCTTGAATCAAGACCGACTTGCGTTCACAACCACCTCCAACGCGAATCGCACCTGCGACCGTTGCCGTTGCGCAATTGGCGGGGCAAGCAACCACGTCGGACAAGGAGTCCGGCACGCGAAAAATAGCAGTTCCAGCGGCCAGGTGACAGTAATCGGCCAATCCACCACTTAGCGGATGCTCCGGAACAATCTTTTCGTGGCCATATTTGAAGAGGTGCTCACATTTCTGCGGGACATCGTTGTCGCAGAAAAAACAATGGTCACAACTGGCCGCAATTGACCAGGTAATTCGATCGCCCACTTGCAGAGGTTGGCCCGCATAATCGCTAACGGTTTGGTCTGCAGCGAGGCGTTCGACGACCCCCATGATCTCATGCCCTAGCACCGTGGGCACAGGCGTAAAGCGGTGCCCCAGAAATGTGTGTACATCGCTTCCACAAAGCGTCGAACAGGTAATGCGGACCAATACCTCACCAGGACCGGGTGTTGGTAATTCGTACCGCTGGAATGTCAGCGGTTGGCCTGCCTCGTGAAACACAGCGGCTAGCGACGTTTTGGCCATAAATGTTTTTGGCTACCAACCCAAATTTATGTTCTTGATTTGCGTGTAACTCAGCAGCTCTTCAAAACACTCTTCCTGCCCAATGCCACTTTGCTTCCAGCCACCGTAGGGTGCCCCCAAATAGCGGCCATTGGTGTTGATCCAAACATACCCTGCTTCCACGCGATGGGCTGTTTCCATGGCCTGCGCCAGATTATTGGTAACGATCGCTGCGGTCAGCCCATAGATCAATTCGTTCGCGTGCCCGATCATCGCTTCGTAATCGTCCCACGTGAAAACCGACATAACGGGACCAAAAATCTCTTCGCGCGCAATCCGCATATGTGGCTCGACACCGTCGAACACTGTGGGCGACACGAAGAAACCTCGCTCGTACATCTCACCTTTCGGTTTGCCACCACCGGTCAGCAGCTGTGCCCCTTCTTCCTGGGCAGATGCGATGTACCCCATCACGCGATCAAATTGCTCCTGGGAGACAATTGGCCCGACCTCGTATTCTTCCAACCAGGGAAAGCCGACTGGCAGTTTTTCAGCCTCTGCGACCAAATGCCGAACGACCTCATCGTGGATCGACTGGTGTACAAATACACGCGACGTCGAACTGCACGATTGGCCCTGGCGGTTCATGTTCATTCCCTTGACCGCCATCCTGGCTGCCTGCTGGGGATCTGCATCGGGAAAGATAATGATTGGATTCTTGCCACCCAACTCCAGCGACACCTTCTTGAGACCTGCTGCCGCTTCGGTGGCAATAATTCGCCCGGTTTCCACGGAACCGATGAAAGCAATGCGATGCACGTCGGGGTGACGAACCAATGCCGAACCTGCGACGGCATCCCCTGTTAACACATTCACAACGCCATCTGGGAAGATGCCTTCACACAGTTCGCCAAATCGCAGTCCCGACAAGGGGGCTTGTTCGGGTTGCTTAACGACGACGCAGTTACCCACAGCCAACGGGGCAGCTACCTTATCCGCGCAAAAACGGAATGGATGATTGAACGGATTGATCTTGGCCACAACGCCGAACGGTTGGCGCAACGTCAAGTTTAAATGCCGCGGCCCGTTGATCAGCGTTTCGCCTTTGACCTCGCGCAACATGGCAGCAAAATACCGCAGCGAATCGGCGGAAATCTTCATGTCCGCACGCATGCCCGCGACTGCATTGCCGGCATCACAAGCGTCCATCAGGGCCAGTTCCTCGGTGTGCTCGAGGATACGATCGGCCAACTGCTCAAGACATTTTGCTCTCTCGACCGATGGAACGTTTCGCCATTGGGCAAAGGCTTGTTTGGCAGTAGCCACGGCGTGATTGACGTCTTCTTCGCCCGCTAGCGGCACTTCGCCGAGCACCTCACCCGTGGATGGATTGTGCGACGTGAGTGTTTTCCCGGACGAACTCGGCATCCACTGGCCGCCGATGTAGAGACCTTTGGGGGTGAAGTTGATTGTGGATGTGGGCATGGGAGGTGGTTGGATGGTTAACGGTTGAGTGTCCCATTACATACAAAATCGAACACATCGAAATTCCTGGGATCTTCAGCTGCCTTTGTCATGTAGTCGTCATTTAATGGCTCGGTGATCACCATCGGTACCATTTCTTCATAGCGTCCCCCGTGGGAACGCAAACCACCTTTGATGAGAGAAAAGTCATGGTACTCGGGATTTCGGCCAATCACTACATCTCGGGCGGACATCACAATCAAGTCACCAATCCGATCGCCAGGTAACTCCAGTTTTTTAACGGCTGTCGGGCAATCCATCACCTCGGTAATCCCATCCAGCTGAAACACCCAGTCAGCGATTTCAGCGGTTTGCGATGGATCTTGCAGATAAACCATCACCTCCGAGCCTAACGAACCGTGATGGACAACATAGGGATCGGTGATCGGACAGATGACTTTGTTACCCTTGCCAAATTCCTCGTCCAGCAGCGACTCGAGGTAGATTACGTTTGGACTTCCATCCGGCTTGTTTTTGGCGTTCATACCATGGTCGGCGGTAATTCCGATGACCGCTCCCAGGTCGAGCATATTGCCGATTTGGGCGTCGATACCCTCGTAGAAGTCCAGCGACTCGGGCGTGTGGGGCGCAAACTTGTGCTGCATGTAGTCGGTAAGCGACAAGTACAGAAAATCAGCCAGGTTGCGCCCGATCAATTTGGCACCAGCCGCCAGTACAAACAGGCTGGCTTCAGCACTGTAGATCGGTGGCGTGGGAAGTCCTACCAGCTCTTCGACATTCCCAATGCCATGCGTGGCCTCTTCCGCTTGGCTGGAAAATTCCGAGGAAAACGCGATTCCTTCCAGATCATGCGACAAGATGTCGAGCAGTTTGTTCTTTGCGGTGACCATGGCAACTTTACGTCCCGCCTTCGCTGCCGCAGCCAGAATGGTTCCGCAACGCAAGTATTTGGAGGAATTCATCATCACCTCTTCACCTGTCTCCGGTTCGATGAAGAAGTTACCCCCAAAACCTGTCACCACCGGTGGCATGCCAGTTGTAATCGAAGCGTTGTTGACGTTGGTAAACGAAGGCAACGCACCGCGGACCATTCCGCGATACCCCTTGGAAATCACACCCGCCATGTTAGGCATCCGGCCATGCGCGAGCGAGGTACTGAGATATTCGTCCCCACAGCCATCAACGCAAATAACCACGATTGGTCGCGCCGGTGGGGAATACGACCGGTCATTCACGGAAAATGTGGCTGCGATTGGTTCACCTGGCCCGTCGTCTGAAGTGCTGTTCATAAATTAATGTTAACTCGCCGAAATACAACTTTGTCTTGGTGAATGAAACTCATACATTTCCCAAACAATTCTTGCGATAATGCGTACTTGCCAGTAAAACACAAACCAGTTTTACACTAGGAAGGCCAGGCGTAAAAGGACAGGTTTATTTTTTGATCACGGCTGCTATCTCCCACGCGCCATGCGTAGCCAATCAAGAGGTCACACAGCTGGCGAACCTCTATGCTGGTTGGTCAACTGGTGATATATCTGCGACAAGTTGATGTACCGTGAAGCATCACTTTGCTGCTATAGACCCAATTTCTCCTATCCTGCCCATACGGCGGTAGTGGAGGAAAGGTGATTTTGACTTGTCATTTTTTGGTAAGTTTGTATTGTGATGCCCTTGAAGACAAAAGACTTCTACTCGGCCAAGCAGGGCGATACCAGAAAACAACGTGTCGTTGAGTGCCTATCCAGTTAACCACACACAACATCGCGACATTGTCATGAACGAACACATTTACGGCATCGTTCCACCGATGGTTACCCCCTTCCGATCAGATGGTTCGATTGATAAGGAATCGTTGCGAACCGATACTCAATACTTGATCGAAAATGCAGGAGTTCACGGTTTGGCAGTTTGCGGCAGTACGGGCGAAGGGCATACGCTTTCGACCGAAGAAACTCGCGTGATTACCGCGATTGTGGCCGAACAAGCGGCCGGTCAGGTGCCAATCATCACGGGCATCATCGCCAACAGTACCGCGGCGGTAATCCAACGCGGGCAGGCGGTGAAAAATTTCGGTGTTGCGGCGTTGCAAGTTACACCGGTGCATTACCTGTTCCGTCCTGATGACGATGCGATGGTTCGACACTTCGCTGAAATTGCCGAGGCAACCCGATTGCCTATAATCGTTTACAATGTCGTACCATGGACTTATCTGTCGCCCCAGTTGCTGACACGGATTATCGACGAAGTCGACGGTGTGATCGGCGTGAAGCAAAGCGCAGGCGATTTGAAATTACTGGCCGATTTGCTGAGTACGGCGGGGGACCGCGCAAGAATCATGTCGGCAGTGGACGCATTGCTTTACCCGTCATTCATGCTCGGTGCGGTCGGGGCCATCGCTGCAATCTTGACCGCAGCTCCGACGCTGTGCATGACTTTGTGGGACGCAGTCCAAGACGGTAACCACGTCACCGCTCGCAAACTGCACGAAAATCTGCTATCGATTTGGAATGCGATTTGCGGCGACAACCTGCCGGCAAACGTACGCTATTGCATGCAATTGCAAGGCCGCAACGGCGGACTACCACGGCCACCCATGCCAGCAACGTTGCAGCAACAGCAAGGACCGATCCGCGAGGCTTTGGTGGAGGCAGGATTGATTTAAAGATGGAGCGAAAAGCGCCAAAGCGAACCACGTGGTACCTGATCGGTTGGTTACTTCTTTTTGCCGCATCCGGATCGCCAGCCGTAAAACCTGGTCGGACGTCAAAGTGAGCGGATTCGGTTTTACCGGGGAACAGCGGCACAGCCACGGCGCGAGCTGCCACTTTCTATCCGCTTGAGCACTCGTTTTCAGCTTCCTGCATAGCATATTCGAGACTGGCTCCCGGAAGGTGATGGAACGACACGACTCGGTGAACCAGCACCTCCATGGGAAAACAACTAATTTGAATCGCCGGTCGGTGAGATATGCGAATAGTTGCTTTGCTAAGCCATGTTGGGCACAATGAAGAAAGGCCTTCAACACTTTCGGTCTGCTCACCACAACACGCGAAATAACCGTCCGCCGACCAGAACTTTCAGTGAAATGCTGATCCTCGACTGTCGCGTTATGCTGGCTGCGACGAAGGTCCTGTTGCCTGCCTCATCAGATCACGTTTGCACGTTTACCACTTTTAATAATGGAAGAGTTTCTCGTGACAATGTGTCGACTTCGATGGATCCTGTTGATGATCGCCGTAGTAATCAGTTCAATGTTGGCGACGGTCGCGCGCAAACTGGTCCTTTAGCGGCGACAGTTTGGTCGATGACTTCAACAGCGGAGTGTTTCCCGGATGGACCCCAAGTGAAACAACCCAAACAGGGGGCGTATTTCTCGGCCCCACTGCGAGTGCACAACTTTCATTGATGGATTTTAGTGACGATCTCCACGGTGAAGTGGGGCTGGTCGATATCTCGTTCGAATCGATTGATCCTGCCACCGAACTCAGTCAATCCGAATCATTGATCGTCACTCTCAACGGTGAATCATACGCGAGCAAATTTCGCGGCATCTCGTCTGGAAGTTATGGGTTCGCTTCCAGATAGGGCATTGCTGTTCACTCCGACGAGATCAACCTGGAATTTTTTGTGCAACCTGGTTCCAATTGCTGTCACGATTTGCAGATTGGCTTCTCCATGGCAGCGGGGGAATCGTTTGGATTGGACAACGTGGTGGTCGACTGGTCGCGAGTCCCGGAGCCTTTGTCTCTGGTTATTTGGGGGATTGGGCTTGCTGTTCTATCCGTACCGCGGCGGGGCACCCATACCAGGGCTTGAAGTACTGGAAGTGCTTTTCCCGACGCATTGTAATGGTTGCCGGCCGGCTCACCGATTTGGCCGCGCGGGTAGTGGGACGACAACATCCTACTGTGATGGTAAAACAATCAACCCCTGTATGACACCATCGTATGAAACAGTGAAGTAGGGTGTGCTTCTGGGCGGAATTGGTTTGTTCCCGACGTTTTCACAATGCGCTCTCCAGCGGAAAAACCGCGAGTCCGTGGAGGTGAACTGCTGGTCAAGCAGCGTTACAATGATTTGACAGCCGAGCCGTGAACACCGAAAATCCATTGTTGCGCAACCTCGAAGCTGCCATCCGGTAATGAGAACGCTCCTGGCGGCATGCACTGACCACCCGGGAGGATGGTTGCCAATTCCGACGAACGACTTGCTGGTGATTTCGGAGCATAACTTCCTGCTCCGCTTCCACTAGCTACCAGCACACGCTGCACAACAGAACAGCACGAAGCCAAACCAAGACCCATTCAAACGTCCAGTCAGGAGATCCACCGGTGAACAAACCAGTCATGACAGAACTTGCCATGGGAAGCGGCCAGCAGCTGTACCGCAAAGCCAAGACGATCATCCCGGGCGGGACACAGCTCTATGGAAAACGGCAGGAGATGTTTGCACCTGAACAATGGCCTACTTACTTTGCCAAGGCCCAGGGCGTTGAGGTCGAAGATCTCGACGGTTGTCGGTACCTCGATATGTGCACTTGCGGCATTGGCGCGACGGTCCTCGGCTATGCCGACCCCGATGTTACCAAGGCGGTTCTCGAGAGAATTCCCCAGGGTGTGATGTGCATGCTGAACCCACCGGAGGAAGTCGAACTGGCAGAGCTGCTGCTGGAGATCCACCCCTGGGCAGAAAAAGTGCGTTTCGGCCGACTCGGGGGCGAAACCATGTCGATCGCCGTACGAATTGCCCGTGCGAGAACCCGTCGCGACAAAATTGCATTCTGCGGTTATCACGGCTGGCACGACTGGTACCTGTCGGCCAACCTGTCGGCCGACGGAGAGGGAATGGTCGATCGCTTGGGGAACTGGCACAACCAACGCGGCCTGGAACCCAACGGAGTCCCCCGCAACATGGCCGGACTGGTCATGCCGTTCACCTACAACAAAATTGACGAACTCAAGGCGATCGTCGACGAACATGGCTCGGAGCTGGCAGCGATTATTATGGAACCCACGCGAAACCTGATGCCAGAACCTGGATTTCTCGAGGGGGTACAGGAACTGGCCCAAGGGTGTGGAGCCCGCCTGATCTTCGATGAAATCACGATCAGCTGGAAACTGTGTCTTGGTGGTGCCCATATGAAATACGGGATCGAACCTGATCTTGCCGTATTTGCCAAAACGCTCGGCAACGGGCATCCGATCAGCGCGGTGATCGGAACGGCTGACACGATGGATGCAGCCCAGGATACCTTTATTTCAAGCGCCTTGTGCACCGAGGCGGTGGGACCGGTCGCAGGTGTCGCCACTGTCAAGAAGTTGATGCGAATCGACGTGCCAGCCCACCTTGAACAAATAGGAACCCGCCTGCGCGATGGCCTGACCGAGATCGCACAGCGTCACCAGGTTCCGCTTACCTTCACCGGGCACCCGGCCATGCTCTACTTTGATTTTGAGCATCCCCAGGCAGCCGCACTACAAACGTTGTGGACGGTTCGCATGCTCTCCCATGACATCCTGGCCAGTGGCGGATTTTACCCGATGTTGGCCCATGAGGATCAGCACGTTGATACCTATCTGACCGCCTGCGACGAGGTCTTTGAAGAATTGAGCCTGGCCATCCAGCAGGAAGACATCGAGCAACGCATTGGCGGGCCGGTCAAGCACACGGGATTTGCACGGCTGGCATGAGCCATGTTGGCAAACCCCCGGTCAGACGCGACGAACCGCACCACGCAAGATTCAAGAAGGACAAACTGCAGGCACCCTACGGCCGTTCCACAACAAGCTCAAAATCGTTCGGTCCCTGCTTGATCTGGATCTTCAGATCGGTCGTGCCGGCATTGAGGTACTTCTGGTGGATCAAGGCCGTGCCAGGGCGGCGATCTTCGGGGCGCATCCCGATGGTTCCGCCTGTCTCCGCCCCGCGAATAAACACGATATATTCCCCGGGAGGCGCGCCATCACCCGGTTTGTAGGTGCGGATCTCAAAGATTCCGTCTTCGCGAATGTTGCCCGTGGCCCCAATCCCCAAACCATACTTCTTGTCGCGCGTCTCAATGTAAATCTTGCCCACAGCAAGTGGCGACCCATCGGCGAAGACCACCTTTCCCCTGACAGGATAGGTCTTGAACTCATCGCTGCTGCAACCGACCAGAAGGCCGGTGAACAAAGCTGCCAGTATTCCCACACACCAACCGAGAGTACGCATCATGCTGGCCAACTCCTTTTTGTGAGCCTGAATGCTTTATGACCTGTGGATGAGAAGAAGACCTGGTTGAACTGCAAAACATCAAGGAAGATCGATCACCTGTCCATCGGCAATCTGGCCAAGCGCCTCGAGGATACTGACGGGGGTCGTAAAATTGAACCCGCGGACCGACCCATCCCCCATCAGGAAATGGGCAATTCCCGGATGCCAACTTCCAATCGTGGGGGCACCGATCGTCAAGCCATCGTGGGTGTGTGTTTCATTCGTCTCACCTTCGCCATCCCAGGGGCCAGCCGCGATGCGAAACCGCACCGAACTGTTCATGTTGTATTCTCGATAGTAGTAGGCGTGAAAATAAAAGATGTTTCCGTCACGTCCCACTTCACAGCCGGTTTGGACCATGTCGACAACACCCGGTCCACAACAACGGTTCAGCGCCCCTTCGTGGATGTGCTTCTCGCACATAAAGAAGGTCTTGCTGAGTCCATCCTCAATCTGCCGAAAACCGGCCCTGAGTATCGGGTTGGCATAGTCATTGTTTTCGACCAGGGCCGGCTTGATGGCCTGGCGCTGCAGGTGCAGGGTATCGTAAAGGATAGTTCCCCAGTCGGTGTGAAGTTTATCGGTCACGTACGAAACGATCGAATAGTCGCCCGTCGGCCCCAGAGAATTACAAGTCCCAGGCGGTGTCTTCTCGCTTTGATTCGCACCACTTCGCCGACTTGGGCACAAATAGGTAGGAACCGATGCCTCAGGAGACAAAGCAATCGACAGGTTCCGAGTACGGTCAGGCTCTCTTTGGGGATCGAACAAATCGAACAAAGCCTGTTCTTCAATGTAGGGCAAGAGGTAGTAAAAAATACTGAATCTTGCATTACCCGGTCCACCAACTTGAGCAGTATGGGCAGGAGGCAGATACCCGCGGGCACTTTCGAAATTGTGAATTCCAATTCCAAGTTGCTTTAGATGGTTCAAACACTGGGCCCGCCGGGCCGATTCGCGTGCCGCCTGCACCGCCGGTAACAACAGGGCAATGAGAATGCCAATGATCGCGATCACCACCAAAAGTTCAACCAGCGTAAACGCCCCGTGGGTCGATTGTCTCGTCGTTGTGAAGGTTTTCATTTGCTATGCCCAACTAGAGCAGCGTAAAGCTTTTGACATACCCGCCGCACCTGGCACAGGTTCCTCGCCTTCCTCGCCGTACCCGGCACAGATTTATTCTAACGCAGAGGTGCATTTGAAACCACATGCCTTGGGCAAACTCGCATGAGAGGGGCGTGGAAGGCACAAGAATAAGAAGCCCGGCGATTTTCCCAGAGGGAAAACTAAAATCCATACCTGGCTTGCTGGTCTACCGATCGCCCTGCTGGTCTACCGATCAAAGTCCACCACCTGACCATCGGCGATTTGGGTCAGGCTTTCCAGAACACTGATGGGGGTTGTGGAAGGAAATGCATGGACCGAGCCATCTGCAATCAGAAACTGGGCAACACCAGGATGCCAACTCCCAATGGCCGGGGCACCGGGTACCATGCCACCATGGTTGACCGATTCATACGTCTCGCCCACCCCGTCCTGGGGCCCCTGTGCAATGCGAAATCGGGCCGAACTGTTGATGATATGTTCGCGATAGTGATCGTGGTGGGAATAGTAAATGTTTCCATCACGTCCCGCATCGCACTTTCCCGGGGCAATGTCGAAAGGGCCAGGCCCACAGCAGCGGTTGAGTCTGTCCTGGTGAATGTGCTTCTCACACATAAGAAAGGTGTGGCTGAGTCCATCCGAAATGTGCTGAAAGCGTGCCACAAATTTCACGCGTCCATCTTCGACTTTGGCGGGCTTAATTGCCTGATGCTGTAGATGAATGTCCTCATAAAGTGTATTTGCCCAATCTTCGCCCCCATACCATTTATCGGTCCTATAGGAAACGATCGAGTAATCCCCGGTTGCCCCTTTTGCCGTACACTCCTTATCCGCGATACCAGAGCTTTGGTTCACCCCGCTCCGCCTCGTCGGGCACATGTAGATCGAAACCGACGCAGCGGGAGACCTGGCAGTAGTCAGGTTACGGAGTCGGTCACCCGGCCTGGTGGGATCAAACAGATCGAACAAGGCCTGCTCTTCGATAAATGGCAGGATGTAATAAAAAATACTGAGTGTGTTGTCCGTCCCGACCTGGGATGAATGGGCGGGGGGCAGATATCCGTAAACACTTTCAAAATTATGAATTCCTATCCCGAGTTGTTTCAAATGGTTCAAACACTGGGTGCGCCGGGCCGATTCGCGTGCCGCCTGCACCGCCGGCAACAACAGGGCAATGAGAATACCGATGATGGCAATCACCACCAACAGTTCAACCAGGGTGAACGCGTTGTTTCTGGATTGACTCATGAGTGTGAAGTGTTGCCTGAACCACTTCCGGGTTGGCCATTTGGCCAATGATCAACCCGGTTATATCTCGGAACACGCATTTTAGCAGAGACGAGGATTCGACGCAGGTGTTGTTGCAATATTGTCACGACCTTAGCCACCATGTTCGCCAACCTCACGCTCGTTAGCAAAAACACCCGCCAATAGAAAAACAGCCTCGGAATTCGCCGTTTATTCACCGAAGAATTAATGGTCCCGCGAAAGGTCGATCGATCACGCAGCGAGTGCCCTCCTGGCCGTGTAGCCCACTACCGACTGGCTATGTCAAGGGCGCCCATGAGGACACGCATCCGTTCTTCGCGCAAGAATCCCTTAGCGCAAGAATCCAGGAAATCAGAATGCTCGTTAATAGTTCTACCGCCGTGCCGACCGCTGGCCTAGTCCCGCCATGGTCGCTAGCGTGATTACCAGCATCATCCAACAAGTTGGCTCTGGTACAGCGGCACTTGCACCCCCGCCGGAAGAGCTGCCAAAGTTGTCTCTCCAGACGATGTAGTCGGCCTGGGTATACGTAGTATCGAGTCCGTCCTGCCATAGTGTGTAATCAGCCGCGTCCACTGTGCCGTTGCCATTGAAATCGCCCGGCAGGCCAGGGCCGCCCGAGCCTACGCTCAAGAGGCCCGTCGTGACGTCCCAGCTGAAATCGGTGGGCAAATTCAAAGTGTCAAAATCCCCGCTGACCGAACTGAAGTCAAGGATATCGAACGTAGCTCCGTCGCTGGGAGCGAAACCGCCGAGCAACGTCACATCCAAGGTCCCTGCCAGGTTGGCTTGTCCGTTGACTACCAGGCGATCGTAGGCCGTTTCGGCGATTTCAATCGCCAGTGTGCCCGTCGCCCCCTGGGTGTAATCGCCATCAACGGTCAAGGCACCGGGGCTGTTTCCAGGAGCCACCGTCCCGCCGTTCTCATTGGCCAGATCACCACCAACCGTGCCGCTACCGGTGAGAACAGAACTACCAACCGCAATGCCACCACCACCATCGGAGTTCTGAGAATTGTTGATGGCAACCGTACCACCACCGGGCAGACCAAGCTGGTGGCCACCCAGGTCGAGTCGGTTGTTGAACTCGAGTGTTGATCCTGAGGCAACATCGACCGTGGTGTCAGCCAGTAGAGTTACCCTGGATTGAATTTCATGGTCTCCTGTCACTGACATCGACGGCCCCACCGGTTCGGAAGCTGTGGTTGCCGCCAGGCTGATTCCACCCAGACCAGCCAGGGCATAACTGTGCGAACTATGATCCAACTCGATTCGATTTACGGTAACCGGCTGGTCGGCAATCACCGTCGTAGGTCCTGAAGTCACGTTCCCAAAGTGGGCCGTTTCGTTACTGTCGTTCGGCGGCGCACCATTGGCCGACGGACTCCAATTGGCTGCATTATGCCAGTCGCCATGACCGGTCGAGTTCCAGTTGAACTCCGTGGCAGGGCCCGCACCGGAACCGCCCACACCGCCAGGCAGGGCGAGTATCTCAGCTTGCGTTAACGCATCGGCGTAAATGCGAACGTCATCGAGCATGCCGTCAACCCGTCGAAAATTTGTATCCGGATTTAAGCCTTTCCCAATATGCACCCCCCAAACGTTTTCAGGATCCTTCGCCGGCTGACGATCCAGGCTGGCATGGGGATCCTGCAGGTCACTTCTGCTGCCAATTTCCTGACCATCGTAGTACAGCTTGAACGTGTTGTCGGTGGTATTGCGTACTATTGCCAGATGTCGCCAACCATCGTGGATATTCGCTGAAGGAATTGCGCTAATTTCAAAATCTCTATTGGGGCTATGCCCGGCATAGGCGCCAATGACCGTTTCATTCTCTTTGAAGACGATCTCAGCAAGACCGCCACCCAGGACATTTTGGCCATACGAAACCAGATTCTGGTTCGTTCCGTTGGAATTGAGATACGCCCATAAGGCAATGGTGAAGTCCCCTGTTCCCAGCTGCAGCGTTTCGTCAAAAGGAACATCCAGAAAATCATCCACCCCATCAAGATTCACCGCATTGCCCACCCGTCCGGGCACCCAGGCGGTAGTAGCATTTGCGTTGGTCAGCTCGGCATCGTTACTGTTGGAACTGCTGTCATTAGCAAATCCGCTGCCGGAGACTTCATCCATGGTCCAATGGCCAACAAGCCACGGCTCGGCCCACAAATTAGTGGCCAACAGTGCCCCCATCAACACAGATCCAACCAACTGCCACTTCCAACTCGCGAGCATAATGTTTCCCTTTGTTAACGCAGGCGACCGGCACCTGCACGCTGGAATGTTCGCCCTTTTTCGGTAAAGCGCACCCAAACCTCACGCCGCAACTTCACAAACAATGCTGCAACTTCACAAACAATTTAGCCACTCACACCGCACGGACCACCCGGCATGCGAACCCGTGCAAAGCACGGGTTCGCAATACCGAAATGAGTCCACAATTTCTCAGTTGACACAAATAAAATCATGCGCCGCTAGCCAGGCGGCAACTCAACAACTAGCGCGTCCGGCGCAGCAACCCGCACAGGCTGGCCAGTCCCAACAGAAGTACCGTTGATGGCTCAGGAATGATGCCGGCACTAGCCGTATTGTCCTTTAAATACAGGATTTGCGACTGGCTAAGTGCCGCGTCCCAGATGCTTACGTCATTCATTTTTCCATCAAACTGTCGCGCGGTTTTATTACCGAAACCAGTACCGAGATACGTACCAAATCCTCCACCGAAGGAAATACTATTATTGACACCAGCGCGGTCATCCGAGTCAACCGCAACCCCATCCTGATACAAGGTCAACTTACCGTTTGGACCATCGTTCGTATCGCGCACGAGAGCGAAGTGAATCCATTTATCAAACGGTCTTGGCTCACCCGTGTGACCCACCTCCGTATCAAAGGCCCCACACCAACCGCAATCACGGCCCACCATCGCAGCAACTACACCATCTGGAGCCCTCCGCAGGGCAAGGCCTACAAAACCACCACCGGCAGCATTGGTCCCATAAACAAGTGCATCCTGATTCTTGCCATTCGTACCAGTGTTTACGTGCAGAGAAAACGTGAAATCCCCACCACCAAGGTCGACCGCGCCCTGTGGGGGAGCGTTGAGATAATGCTGGCCATCCTCAAGATTCGCAATGCCACCTCCCCCAAGATGTAGCGAGGCCTTAAAAACGGCACTGGCGTTTGCAGGCGAGCCGGCTTGATCCTGATCCGGTTCGGGTCCCTCGGCATGATAGAGCGACAGGTCATTACCGCCCGCACTATCTGTGCCATCGCCATCCAGTGCCCAGTACGTCTTTAAATTGGCCCCAGGCAGCGGTGTCGCCGTTGCACTACTGGCAACCGCGGAAACGGCCAGGGTCAAAGCTACCAACAGAATTGTGGACTTCGTCATCACTAACTCCTCCCTCACTTAAAAATAGAAACAAAACATTGCAGGCGATCAGGAACACTCCTGATGGAACTCGCCTATGGAAATCAAATTTTCATGCCTGTCCCAACCAACCGTTCACCCGTCGGATGCCGCCCATGCCCCGCGCTGTTTTCTGGTTGTGCAATTTTCCAATCCCCACGCCTCGGTTCGCCCGACCGCAAGTCATTGGGCCAAAATCTGCTCTTCAGGAAGTCCTTGAAGATACCCCCCCCCAAAAAAAACCGGCGCCCGGATTCCACGTACATAACGACGGGCAATCGCACAGGCAAGAGTCCAGATGTCGCTTAAGCGGATTAGCATTGCCTCATGAAGACATTAGCATTGCCTCATGAAGACATTAGCATTGCCTCATGAAGACATTAGCATTGCCTCATGAAGACATTAGCATTGC
>CAUZEA010000107.1:0-18060 GCA_963578605.1 Planctomycetota bacterium | reverse complement strand
TCTTAGTGATTATGTGGCCGTTGAGAAACAACCGATTGTTGAATTCAATCTCGGCGCCAGCGGCAACGTCGACCGTGGTGTCCGCCAACAGGTTGACGTTGGCTTGGAATTGGTGCGAGCCCGCTGCCGCATTCAGCGTAGGGAGACTGGCGGAATTTTCTGGATTAGTGGCCAGATTAACAGTAAAAAAACCGGCGATCACATACGGATTCGCACTGTCCAGTTCGATGCGATTTACGGTGATGTCAGTCGTCAGGACGGCAGTCGTGGGGCCCGCCGTAGCCAACTCGCCGAATACGGCAGTCCCGTTGGCGGTGTTGGGGGGCCACCCGGGGGCGTCCAACTGGACTCGTCAGACCAATTCCCTAGAGTATCGGCCTGCCATGTCAAGCTGGTTGGAGGGGAACCTGCTCCGAACGTCCGGATGTCGGAGATCGTAATACTGGATTGTGCTGGGTTGCCGTATTGTCCATATGCTAGAATGGCAAAATCGTGATCATTCGTAAAAGGTGATGCGCCATATGGAAATTCGCTAAAGAGGTACTCGTAGGTGCCTGGACCGGTAACGAACTTACTAAGGTTGTTACCTGAGGCTTGATCAAACCTCACTTGTATCGTATTACTTGGATTGGCGGTGGTCGCCGAGACGGTGATCGCTATTCCGCTCTCGGTACCGCCACCCGTAAAGTCCGTTGCCGGCAATCCGTTGTAGGTCATGGCGGCAATGCTGCAGCTACATACAGGCCCTCCCGTCGTATCGTTAAGGTCGATCTTTACTCCGTCATCGCCGCCGGTGAGGGCAAGGCTTGTTGTCCAGCTGTCAAGTTGACCACTACTGGCAGCAAGGGTAAAAAATCGATTGTTGGCGATGCTGCCCAATCCGGGCGAGGGATTAAAAAAGTTAGCGGAGGGGACCGTTGAAGGTCCATTGCTGAACGCGTCTTCCTCGAAGTTGTCAATCAAGACTGAGGCAGCGAAAGCCACGGGTACCGTGACAAGCATCCACGATACCAGCCAAAATGCCCTGAAAATCACCCTACTAATACTAATCACTAGGATTTCTCCGCGTTGTTACAACGAACAAGTCCAACTACACGACGTTTTGCCGTTCTCCAGTATGTGTTGCCAATTCAGACCATCCTTGAGTATATAAAGCTTCACCGGTCACAGCAATTGTAAAATTAAAAAGTAACCGTATAAAAAATTTGCGATAAACCTCATCGGAATTGGCGCCCCGCCGTGCGGTCACACCGGTCGACGAAAATCGTATGGGTGAGATCGGCCTTGCCAACACTGTCACACAGTCCCTTCAGCCATTTGATATTCCTCATCAGCGGTCCGTCGTAAACCGACCAGGCTAAGGGTGGCAAACTCGAATGACGAGGGACGCCTGCGAGAACAGGACCACAGAAACAGGCGATCGAAGCAGATTCCCGGCCATTCCGACAGCGACCACAAACTGAAGACCATGGATCGCAACCAGATCGAGGTAACGGTGGTGTCGCCGAACGATCCGGCTCCCTCGACTTGTAGCCCGACCCTGTTTCGGTGCTTAACTGGTTTCTCTTGGCCACAGGAGCCTATTTCCGTGGCTCTTGCCGGTATGGTTTTTCTGCTTTGTAAAGCTCAAGGCGCGATTCCAATGCAGCCTTGTTAGTAGCGGGCGCCATCTTGACGGCGCTGGCTTGCCACCGGACCGCCTCGGCAAAGTCGCCACTTTCGGCATAGGCCGCGGCCAGTGTGTCCAGCAAGCTGTAATCGTCCCGGCCTGCTAACTCGCATGCGCGTTTTGCGCTGGAGACGGCCCTTTCGGCATCTCGAAAATTCGAGTCGTGGCAGGTTGCCAAAAGCCAGGCCAGGTTATTGTAGACCTCCACAAGGTCCGGCTTCAGCTCGATGGCCTTCACAAAATCGTTAAGTGCTAGTTGGAAGTTTCCCAGATCCTGGTAGGTGACACCCCGGTTGGTGTAAGCCTCGTCGAAATCGGGCTTCAGTTCGATCGCCCGGTTGTAATCTTCCAAGGCCTGCTGATAGTTGCCCAATCGCTTTTGGGCATTGCCCCGGTGCGTGTAAGCCTCGACGTAGTCTGGCTTCAGTTCAATTGCCCGGTTGTAATCTTCCCAGGCCTGCTGATAGTTGCCGGACCGATTGTGCGCGTTTCCTCTCTGGGTGTAAGCCTCGGCGAAGTCCGGCTTCAATTCGACCACCCGGTTGTAATCTTCCATGGCCTGCTGATAGTGGCCCAGTTGCTTGTGCGTGTTGCCCCGGTCGGTGAATGCCTCGGCGAAGTCTGGCTTTAGTTCGATTGCCCGCTGATAATCTTCCAAGGCGAGGAGGTAGTTTCCCAAGTGCCTGTGGGCATTGGCCCGGTGTGTGTAAGCCTCGGGATAGTCCGGCTTCAGTTCGATGGCCCGGCGATAATCTTTCAAACACTGCTCATAGTCGCCCAAGTGTACTTGGGTGTTGCCCCGGTTAACGAAAGCCTCGGCGTAGTCCGGCTCCAGTTCGATCACCCGGTTGTAATCGTCCCAGGCTTGCCGGTAGTTGCCCAAATGCATGTGGGCGTTGCCCCGGCTGTTATAGGTCTCTGCGTCATTTGGCCAGAACTGGATCACGTGGGCGTAGTCCTTGATCGCGAACTCGTAGTTGCCCAACGCCAGGTAGGCATTGCCTCGATCTTTATGAGCTTGGTTCACTTCGAAAGCAAACACTTGAGGATTTTTGGCGTTGGCAAGATCTGCCAAGACATTCGATAAACGAGTGACGGCATCAAGAGCACCAGCTAGGCGCCCTTGATCCTCGGCGATGGGACCGAGTAGCAACTTTACCGGCAGTAAATGCGGGCGCTGCGTCAAGATATCAAGGCATTCAGCCCGGGCCTCGTCGAATCGCTTCTGCTGCGCATAACTTGCAGCACGCATGTATTGATTATAAAGGTCGATGAAATCCTTTGGGTCCTCCGTGTTCATGTCAATTTCCATATCCGCATCGACGTGCGGCCCGCCGACATATCCGAGCGACTGAAGCCGCCGGACGGTCTCCTGGTCTGGCACAAAGGAACGTCGCTCGCCAGCCTTTCGATGTTGGTCCGCGAGCAATTCCTGGAGGCGACTTTGTAACAGCTTTGCTTTCTCCGGTTCGTCTTCGACTAAATTGTGCTTTTCACCAGGGTCTCGATTGAGGTCGTACAATTCCGGCTTGACCGACCAAATATAGTGCCACTTGCCATGGACCAAGCCGCGCAGCGGACAGCAATCGAACCTCGCCGGATCGAGCGTTTCGCTATAGAGATATCGGTCCTCTAGCGGCTCAACACGGTCCCCAAGATAGCCGCCCAGATCCACACCCTGCACCTGCGGAGGCACGCTCAGCCCCAACAAGTGGAGAACGGTCGGCACGATATCGATCAGACCTACAGCATCGTCCACTTTCCGACCCGCCGCGCACCCCGGCGCCTTGATAATGAGTGGAACCCTGACCGTGCTCTGATAGATGAAAAAGAGATGGGTAGCTTCGTCATGCTCACCCCGACTCTCGCCGTGGTCGGCAGTAATGATAATCAACGTTGAGTCGAACAAATCAAGTTGCTTTAGCTTGGCAATGACCTGGCCAATGCAGAAGTCTGTGTAGGCAATCTCCCCGGCGTATTGGTCCTCCCGGAACCGTGACGCGAACGGTTCCGGCGGCGCGTACGGCGCATGCGGATCGAAAGTATGGATGAATAGAAAAAACGGCTTATCGCGCTGTTGCTCCAACCACGAAATGGACCCGTTAACCACTTGTTGTGCGACCCGCTCATTAAAAAAGAACTCTCCCGCTTGCCCGCCGAATTGCTCGTCGTAGGTATCGAATCCCTGGTTCAGACCGAAGCGGGAGTGTAGCGGAAATGCCCCAATGAAAGCGCCCGTTTGATACCCGTGATCATGCAGGATTTCCGCGAGCGTTGTGTGAGAATCCGCCAAACCGTGATTCTGGTTGAGATGAACACCATGACACGTGGGGTCCGTCCCGGTCAGCAACGAACAGTGTGCCGGCAGCGTGATCGGATTCGTTGACTGGGCACGCGTAAACATGACGCCTTCATGAGCAATCGCATCAATGTTGGGTGTGGTCGGTAGCGAATGGCCATAGCACGAAAGGTGGTCAGCCCGGCATGTGTCGATACTGATCAGAACAACATTGCGAATGGCGGCTTGGCGCGGTTTGCTGCTTCTGCTTAACCAGATTACTGCGCCAGCCGTGAGCGCGATTATCAGCAAGGGCACCAGATGATATTTTGTCACCACGCAAAACCTTAACCGTTTCGGTTGTTCACCGTAACTGGAATGACTGGAAGAGTAGAAAATATTATGCAGTTGAACTATTTCATCATTCATAATCGTTGCAGTGAGGTCAAGCGCCGAATTGTCGAAGGGCACTTTTGAGTCGAACAGGTTTATTCCGCACTGCTCTCGGTCACCGAGAAGTGGTTCACGCTGCGTGTCGTTGTTACTTTTTCGTTGTTGGGCACCAAGGCCGGCGACGAGCTGATTGTCGACGATTGACGGCGGAGCGCTGAGAATGATGACGCACCGTGTGTTACTCCACCAATATTTTCCAGTTAGGCTTATCCTTCTTGGGCGACTTGAACCGGGTAGATACTACCGGCACCGGTTCGGTTGTACCTTAAGATCGATTTGCGACACGGGCCCCACCAGCGTCGTTGACGGCGGACAGACTGCGTGTCAAAATCGTCGGAACCCCACGGAAACACCAGGCTTAGAGTCGTAGCCGGCCTTCAGGCGTTGAGGATCCACAGCGTATGCAAGTCATTATCATCGGTGCCGGGCGCGGGCAGAGGCTGATGCCCACCACCGCCAATACACCCAAGTGCTTTGCCGACGTGTCGGGGCGCACGATTCTGGATTGGGCCTTGGAGGCCTTCCGTGCCAACGGTGTGGATCGGTTTTGTTTCATCGGTGGTTATCGCATCGAGCAGGTCCGCGACGCCTATCCCGAATTCACTTTCCGCCACAATTCAGACTGGCCAAACAATAATATCCTGGCCTCGCTGTTCTATGCAGAAGACCTGATGGACCAGCCGTTTATCTGTTGCTACAGCGATATCCTGTTTACGCGGCAGGTTGTTGATTCGCTGTTGGGCTGTAAAGACGATATTACACTGGCGGTTGATACGTGCTGGCTGGATCGGTACGCGGCACGGTCTGAGCATCCGACAGATGATGCCGAAAAAGTAACCGTCCACAATGGAAAGGTGACACGCATTGATCGTGATATTTCCGAAGGTGACGCGTACGGCGAATACATCGGCGTGGCGAAGTGTTCTGCCCGCGGCGCAGCCCAGTTGCGTGAACACTACCATCGGTGTCGGGAACTCTCCGCAGGCCGGTCGTGGCGCGAGGCCAGCGTATTCGAGAAGGCCTACAAAATTCATTTGCTGCAGGAAATGATTGAGCGTGGCGTGACGATGACACATGTCGATACGCCTGGTGGGTACATCGAAGTCGATACGCAGCAGGACTTCGACTACGCGCGGCATTTTTGGACAGAGAGGCACGTTGACAAATGAACGATACCCCCCTTTTTCCCGCGTCGGTCATTGGCTCGATGCCGCGGCCGAGTTTCGTCAAGGACCTGATCTCCGAAGGGAGTTCCCAATCGCCCGATGAATACGAACGTCTCATGGGGATTGCCGTCGGGTACGTGGCAGCGCTGCAGGAAGCGGCGGGGCTGGATGTCATTTCTGATGGCGAATGGCAGCGGAAATCCTACATCGGAGTGATTGCCGAGTTGGCTCACGGATTTCAGCTCAGCCGTAACCCGGCCGACGGGCGACCGTGGACGATCATCGTCGACCGCATCGCCCCCAAGCAGCCGGGGTTTATCGCTCGCGAAGTGGCCTGCCTGAGACAATTTACCGACCGGCCGATCAAGGCCACGCTGCCTGCGCCCGCCTTACTGGGTGAAAGGATGTGGGATGCGGAAAAATCATCTGCTGCATATCCCGCGCGCGAGGACTTTGTGCGTGATTGCGTGCCTATTTTACGACGGGAGGTCGAGTTGCTCCGCGACGCAGGCGTAACTATCGTGCAGGTCGACGACCCGCACTTGTGCCTGTTCGTCGACCCCGACGTACGTGCCCAATACGAGGACCCGGATTGCGCCGCTGATTTTGCGGTCGATATGGACAACCAGGTGGTCGACGGCATCGAGGGGGTTAAGCTGGCCGTGCATCTCTGTCGCCGGGCGGGGGCGCGGGCCCGTGGCGAGGCCGAGCACCGTGGTGACTACGAGCCGATCCTGCGGCAGTTGGGCCGGCTCAAGGTGGGGCATATCACCATGGAGTTCACAACTCCTGGCGCCGGCGATATGGCCGTGTTTCAAAAACTTCCGGAGCATGTTGAGGTTGGGCTGGGTTGTGTGAGTTGCCAGCCTGGGCAGATTGACTCGGTGGAGACGATCGTTAATCGCGTGGAAGCGGCGCTGGAGTATCTTGCGCCGGAGCGGATCACGCTAAATCCCGATTGTGGCTTTGCGCCGGGATCGGCTGCAGATGTGAGCCTGGACGAAGTCTATTTAAAGTTAAAGAACGAAGTCGAAGCCGCGCACCGTTTGCGGGCCAGGTTTGGCTAGCTGCGAGCACCTGCGGTTGCCGCAACGTCGGTGATTCTTCTACGCGGTGATTCTTCTACGCGGTGATCTGTGAGTCATTCTTCATCCCGTGTGTTGCCTCCCGTGGTGGTCTGCTACAATCCAAGCTCCCATTCGTCAGGCCGGCGCGGCCCTGACTCATAATCGGTGTTTGGCAACGAGGGGTATTGCAGAATGTCACACGGTCAACCCGTTACCATAGCGATTCTTGGGGCTGGCAATCGATCGTTGGTCTACAGTGAATATGCGCTCCAGCATCCGGACAAAATGCGGGTTGTGGCCGTGGCCGATCCTGATGAAATTCGTCGCAATAAGGCGGCCGAAATATTCAACATCCCCACAGAGGCGTGCTTTGAAAATGCCGAAATATTTTCCCGGCAACCGAAGATGGCAGATGCGGTGATCAATGGCACGATGGATCAGTTGCACGTTCCAACGTCAATCCCGGTGGTCGAGGCAGGCTATCATCTCCTGCTGGAAAAACCGATTGCCAAATCGCACGAAGAGCTGGCAACTCTCGTCGATGCCGCAGAGAAGGCTGACCACATCCTGATGATCTGTCACATACTGCGCCACGCGCCGTTTTATATTGCCGTTCAACGCTTAATTGCCGAAGGAGAAATTGGCCGAATCATGGCCATCCATACCAGCGAGAATGTTGGATATGATCACATGGGCCAAAGTTTTGTGCGTGGCAAATGGAATCGCGAGGAGGTCTGTCCCATGCTACTGGCGAAATGCTGTCATGACCTGGATCTGATCTGCTGGTTAAAGAGCGGGAGTGTTCCTGGGCGCGTGTCCAGCTTTGGTTCACGCATGTATTTTCGTGAGGAAAATGCCCCGGCGGGTTCCGGGTTGAAGTGCCTGGTCGATTGCGAGATTGAATCGACCTGTCACTACTCCGCCAGAAAAAACTTCATCGGCAATGATCTCTATTCGACGCATGTATGGCGAGACATCGAACATATTTCCAATCTGACCGATGCTCAGAAAATTGAGAATCTCAAAGGGGATAATCCCCATGGCCGGTGTGTCTGGCGGTGTGATAACGACGTGGTCGATCATCAATCGGTCATGATTGAGTTTGATGATGGGTCGGTGGCGACACACGAGATGGTGGGTGGGACCGCAAAAGCCTGCCGGAATATTCATGTCCGTGGTACAGAGGGGGAAATCGAAGGGACGATGGAAGATGGCTGCCTGGTCATCAGGAAACCGGATGCGGATCACGAGGATCTCTATCAGGAAAAGCGGGTTGAGGTCGATTCGAGTGGTGATATGCATGGTGGTGGAGATCTGCGACTAGTGGCAGATTTTGTGCGTGTTGTCCGTGGCGAACAGCCGTCGGCGTCGACCACGCATCTTATCGACTCGGTCTACAGCCATGAGATTGCCTATGCCGCGGACCGGGCCATGCGGCAAGGTTGCGTGGTCAGCCTGGGTGGCTGAGAGTTGCCCTCAGAAACCGTTGGTGTTGCGTGCCCGCCCCGGCAAAGCGATCGCGATACGATCTCAAGGTCTCCAGCGGATCAGCACGCCGCCGGTGTAGTTATTGGAGTAGCCTGTCAGGATTGATCCGTCGGAGAGCAGCGTCGAACTCAGGTGGCCGCATCCACCGCTGGTCCAATGTTCGCCGTCGCAGTATGCGACATCATCAAGCACAATCATGCGTTCCAGGTCCCATGTCTCGCCGTGATCACAGCTGACTACCGCATCGCACCCGCGCCGATAGCTGACGAGTTCGCCGTTGCGGAAATCAATCCGGCGGATGACGACCATGACCAGGTCACCGTCGGGCATGCAGAGCAGCGTGGGATGGTGCCGTCCACCTTCGAATATCATTTGCCGCGGCGACCACGTCACTCCGTCGTCTTTGGAAATAGAAACGCAGGTTCCTTCCAGGTTGTCGTCGAAGTACGGGTGGTCGTGGAACTGCACCGGCACCCAGGTGCGCAGCGCCGCCACCAACCAACCGTTGGCCGCACGCACGAGCGATCCTTCAGCACAGCCCAGCTCGTAGGTTTTGCCGTTATAGGTCTCGGTACTGCGCCATGTTGGGGGACAATCCACGCGCCGCCAGGTGCGCCCTCCGTCTTCCGACCAGCGGATGTATTCGGTTCGTTTCCAGTACGGTGCCGCGCCTTCCAGGGTATACCCCGTCTGCGCGATGCGGATGGCCTTGCCCTGCTCGTCGCGATCGACCAACGGACTGCCCTCAACGGCGAACTGCTGGCCGTCCGGCGCCGGCGGCACCGCAACACGCTCATCCCACGTGCGCCCGTAGTCGTGGCTGAACAGCCGCATTCGCTCGCTAGTGTTGCCCGATTCAAACGTGACCACACCGCCGCCGAGGTACGCCAACATCATCGGGCGCACGTAAATCCCGTGCAGCACAATGTACTCACCCCACGTCGTTCCGCCGTCACCGCTGATGGCGATCAGCGTCTGCTCCGGGTGTTCCGCGGCAATAGCGGCGCAGATGACCTCGCCGTTGTCCATGGTGGCCAGGCCGTACGGGACGATCCGGCGGCCTTCATATTGTGGCAACACCTGCTGCTGTGCCGCGATGCAGGTGTAACCGCCCTGACCGTCGCCCCGTGTGATGAAATGCTGTTTCCAGGAAAGTGGTTCCGACTCGATGAGGATACGGTTCTCGCTGACCGAGCGGCCCGTGTCCGGCTCATGCAGCGATACGTGAACGTACCCATAGTTGAATCCCTCCGGCACGGGAAGTTCGATGCTTTCGGTGTGCGACTTGCCTGCGCCGACGCTCAGTCGGCACTCTGTCTGTGCCGAGGGCGGCTTGCGGACTTGCAAAAGCTCCACGCGCAAATCCACATCCCGGTCTTCCGTGGAGAAATTGGTCAGCGTCACAGCCTGTCGACATACCGCTTCTTCATTGTTCCGGACTATTCGGCCGCGTCCTGCCCGCCGAACGTCCCAGGCAAATGCCTCGAGCAAGTCCGGGTGTTCAAACACCGCCTTGCCGATCGCATTGCAGGGATACCAGAATTGTGTCTGTTCCAGGGGCGGATAGCACAACAAACCCTCTGGCATGTTCTGCTCAGGCACCCGGGTTACATTGAATTGAATTCGGTGCAAACCGTTGTCACGATGGATGAGCTGGGTGAGCGGAACTTTGAGCGCTATCGAGTATTGCCCGGGCTGCAATCGGGTCGCACAGCCGATCTCGCCCGGCCACGCTTCCTTCCGGCCATCCTGGTCTTCAAGGGCCGACGACGCAATCTTGCCATCGGCGTAACAGACAAAAATTCCCACACGTTCTCCGCTGCATTCAGGATCGAGGACGATCTGTACATTCTCTCTTGCAAGCTGTTCCTGCGTTTGACTTGCAGACACGCTACAGCTCACGGCGAGATAGAGGTTGTCTCCATCATGGGCCATCGCAAACGTTGTCCCCGGCGTCGGCTCGGCACCAGGCTGGCCGGGCGTCGTGAACTGTTCGTGCCACAGCAGCTTTGCCCAGGCACCGGTAGAAAGATCGCTCGTCAGTTCAGGAGCAGCGTCAAGATATTGGATCGGGATCATGGTACATCTGCTTTGGCGAAGACGTAGCGAACAAGACGACGGCGATGCGACCGCCCGGCGGGCCGTGTTATCCGTGGGGCAGTATAACTATACTGCCTCAAGGTTTCCAACGGATCAGCGCGCCGCCGGTGAAGTTGTTGCCGTAGCCGGTGAGGATGAATCCGTCGGGTAACAGCGTCGAACTCATATGTCCGCACGCGCCGTGCATCCACTGGTCGCCGTTGCAGTGCAGGAAATCGTCGAGCACGTACAAATGCTCGACATCCCACGTCTCACCGTGATCACGGCTGATCACCGCGTCGCACCCGCGCCGATAACTGACCAGCTTGCCGTCGCGGAAATCAATCCGGCGGATGATGACCATGACCAGGTCGTCGTTGGGCATGCGCAGCAGCACGGCGTGGTGACGTCCCCCTTGGAAAACCATTTTCTGCTGTGACCACGTGTCGCCGTCGTCCCTTGAAATGGAAACGGCCGTTCCTTCCAGGCAGTCAACGTAATACGGGTGGTCGGTGAACTGCGGCGGTGCCCAGGTGCGCAGCGCCGCCACCAGGTCGCCGTTGGCGGCACGTACCAGTGATCCTTCGCCGCATCCGAAGTCGTACGTTTTGCCGTCGTACGTCTCACTCCCGCGCCATGCCTGGGGACAATCCACCCGCGGCCAACTGCGGCCGCCGTCTTCCGACCAGCGAATGTAATTGTGGATCGTCCAATTCGGCTTGGCGCCCTCCAGCGTCTGGCCGGTCTGTGCGATGCGGACGGCGTTGCCGTGCGCGTCGCGATCGACCAACGGCATGCCTTCCCAGCCCAACGGCTGGCCGTCCGGCGCCGGTGGCACCGGTATTGATTCGTCCCACGTACGCCCGTAGTCGTGACTGTACATCCTGCTTTGCCGGGTCGTGTCGCCGGATTCAAATGTGACCACGCCCTGGCCGAGGTACGCCAACATCATCGGACGCTGGTGAATCCCGTCCAGCACAATGTACTCACCCCACGTCGCGCCGCCGTCATCACTGATGGCGATCAGCGTCTGCTCCGGGAGTCCCGGAACCCGTGGCCAGGCAGTAGCGGCCAGGATGACCTCGCCGTTGTCCATGGTGGCCAGGCCGTAGGGGACAATCCTGCGTCCTTCGTACGGCGGCAACACCTGCTGCTGAGCCGCGTGACACGTGTAGCCGCCCTGACCGTCGCCACGCTTGAGGAAATGCTCTTTCCATGCCAGCTGCTCAGAATCGACTAGGAACCGGTTCTCGCTGACGCAGCGACCAGTGTCCGGTTCATGCAACGACACATGAACGAGCCCGTGGTTGAACCCGTCAGGCACAGGAAATTCGATGCGTTCCGTGCACGACTCGCCAGCGCCGACATTCAGGCTGCGCTCTGTCTGTGCCAAGGGCGGCTTACCGGCTTTCGTAAACGCAGCGCGTAACTCTATATCCCGCGATTCCGTGGACAAATTGGTCGATATGACGCCCTGGTGACATACCCGTTCGCCATTGCTCTCGTATATTCGGCCGCGCCCGCCCGGCCGGACGGCCCAGGCAAATGCATCGAGTCGATCGGCACCTTCGAATTCTGCCTCACCGATCGCGTTAGTCGGCCGCCAGAATTGCACGGTTTCCAGTGCCGGATAGCACAACCAGTCGTCTGGCGCCATCTGCGGAACGCGGGACACATTGAAATGCATTCGACGTAAACCGCTTTCAGAATGGATGAACTGGCTGAGCGGAACTTTGAGCACCAGCGACCACTCGCCGGACTGCAATCGGGATGTATAACCGACCTCGCCCAACCACGGTTCATACCCACCGGCTTCAAGTTCGGTCTGCGATGAAATCCTGCCATCCGGGTAGCAGATAAAAATCCCCGATCGTACGCCGCTGCGCTCGGGATCAAACTGGATCTGCACATTCTCTCGGGCCAGCGCCTCTTGCGATTCGCCTGCACGGGCGCTGCACTTGACGGCGAAAAAGAGGCTGTCCTCATCATGGGCCATCGCAAATGCCGTCCCCGGCGTCGGCTGGGCACCAGGCCGAGCGGGCGTCGTGAACTGTTCGTGCCACGACAGCTTTGCCCAGGCACCGGTCGAAACATCGCTCGTCATTTCAGGAGTAGCGTCAAGATATTGGATTGGGATCATGGTACATCTGCCTTGATGAAGACGTGGTAAACAAGACGACGGCGATGCGACCGCCCGACGGGCCGCGTTGTCCGGGAGCAGTATAACGAGACCGTCTCAAGGTCTCCAGCGGATCAGCACGCCGCCGGCGTAGGTATTGAAGTAGCCAGTCAGGATAGATCCGTCGGAGAGCAGCGTCGAACTCAGGTGACCGCATTCACCGCGGACCCAATGTTCGCCGTCGCAGTATGCGACATCATCGAGCACAACCATGCGTTCCAGGTCCCAGGTCTCGCCGTGATCACTGCTGACGATCGCATCGCACCCGCGCCGATAGCTGACGAGCTCGCCGTTGCGGAAATCAATCCGGCGGATGACGACCATGATCAGGTCGCCGCCGGGCATGCAGAGCAGCGTGGGATGGTGCCGTCCACCTTCGGATATCATTTGCAGCGGCGACCACGTGATACCGTCGTCTTTGGAAATAGAAACGGAGGTTCCTTCCAGGTGGTCGTCGAAGTACGGGTGGTCGTGGAACGGCACCGGCACCCAGGTGCGCAGTGCCGCCACTATCCAACCGTTGGCCGCACGCACGAGCGATCCTTCGCCGCAGCACAGGTCGTACGTTTTTCCGTTATACGTCTCGGTCGTGCGCCATGCCTCGGGGCTGTCGACTTTGGGCCACGTGCGTCCGCCGTCGTCCGACCAGCTTATGTACTCGTTGATGGTCCAGTTTGGCGCCGCGCCCTCGACGGTCTGTCCGGTCTGCGCGATTCGGATGGCATTTCCCTGCGCATCGCGGTCGACCAACGGGCTGCCTTCAAAGCCCATGGCCAGGCCGTTTGGTGCCGATGGCACAGCGACCCGCTCGTTCCACGTGCGACCGTAGTCGTGACTGAAAAACCGGAGTTGCCCGGATGTGTCTCCTGAGTCGAAGGTGACTACGCCCTGGCCGAGATAGGCTAACATCATGGGGCGGGCGTGCACGCCGTCCAGCACGGTATAGCTGGCCCACGTCGCTCCGTTGTCACGGCTGGTGGTGATCAGAGTCTGTTCCGGCGGTCCCACGTGGGGTGTCCTGTCGGCCTTGGCAACGGCCGTGGCCGCGCAGATGACCTCGCCGTTGTCCATGGTGGCCAGGCCGTACGGAACGATCAGGCGCCCTTGGTATCGTGGCAACATCTGCTGCTCTGCTCGGTGACAGGTGTAACCGCCATCGCCATCGCCGCGTTTGATGAAATGCTCTTTCCAGGACAGTCGCTCGGACTCGACGAGACTCCGATTCTCACTGAGACAGCGGCCGTTCTCTGGTTCGTGCAACGACATGTGAATGAAGCCATATTTGAATCCTGCCGGCAGGGGAAGTTCGATGCTGTGGATCGACGATTGGCCGGCATCGACGCTGAGGGTGCTTTTCAGCAGTGACGCGGGTGACTGGCGGGGCAACGCAAGCCCGACGCGCAACTCCACATTGCGCCGCTCCGTGGAGCAACTCGTCGCCATGACATTCTGTTGGACTACCGTGTTGCCATTCTGCTGAACTATTTGTCCACGCCCGGAATGCTGAACAGTCCAGGCAAATGCTTCGAGTGACTCCGGGCGTTCAAACACCGCTTGGCCGATTGCGTTACTGGGAAACCAGAATTGTGGCTCGTCCACAGCCGGATGGCACAACGCACGCACATCACTACTATCACCGCCATGTCCAAACACTCGGGCCACCATGAATTGAATTCGAGATAACCCGTCCTCAAGGTGGACCAACTGGCTGAGTGGAACTTTCAGAACCATCGACCATTGCTCCTCCTGCAGCAGGACGTCATAACCGATCTCGCCGGTCCACCCTTGCTTCCCTCCGGCTTGAAGCTCTATCGATGACGACGCCTTGCCGTCTGTGTAGCAGATAAAAGTTCCCGAGCGCTCTCCGCTGCGTTCAGGATCGAGCTGGATTTGCACATTCTCTCTGGCAAGCTGCTCTTGAGTTTCTCCTTTGCGAGCGCTGCACCTCACGGCGACATAAAGGATGTTGCCGTCATGGGCCATTGCAACCGCCGTTCCGGGTACCGACTCGGCACCAGGCTGACCTGGGGGTGTGAACTGTTCGTGCCACAGAAGGTTTGCCCAGGCACCGGTCGAAACATCACCCGTCAGTTCGGGAGCGGCGTCAAGATATTGGATTTGGATCATCGGTACATCTGCTTTGTTACACGTCGTGTGGGGACAAGATAAAGTCGATGCGACCTTCGGGCGGACCGTGCTGCGTGTTGTCTGCGGGGTAGTATAACGAGACGTCCTGAAGGTCTCTAGCCGACTAACATGCCGCCAGTGTGGGTGTTAAAGCAGCCCGCTGGAATCATTTCCGGCGGGGCAATGGCGTTGAATTCCGCTGGCCCCAGAGAGACCTCAGAACCAGTGTTCGCAGGCCAGGTGCGGGCAGTCCCCGGGCGTGGCTGTGTGCTTGGTAGACCCCGTCAAACCAGCAGCAAGTGTGCAGCGAAGTTCGCAGGTTGTCTTGACGCACCGAGGGTGGTGGCTATGGTGAGGTTTGTCTGCGGTCATTGCTGCACGAGTCCAGGGGAAGGGGGTCCCAGGTGGCCGATACCAAGTAGGCTGGCCTGCTTAAAGTGAAGGAGCATTCGGTGGGAAAAATAAAGTACATCAACAGTACGAAGCCCCAGGTTGAATTGCCCGCCTATCGTGGCCAGGCGCATGAGGTCATGGTGCCCGACACGCTGGACCTGCAGGATATGGCCAGCATTGGCGTCAATGGCCTTACCGGGCCTACCGATCCGGAGGCTGACTACGAGCTCTACTGGCGCGCGGCGTTTAACGCAAATCAAAAGCCCGTGATGTGGCACAGCGATCCAGCGGATATGACGATCCTGGCGAAGTTTGCGGAGTCGTTGCCGTTGTTGAGACTGATTTCAGGAAACGATCAGGATCAACACGTCGAACAGCGGTGGCTGGAGGTTTTAAGGCAGATGCAGGGCCCCAACGGCCTGCTCTATGCTCCCAAGACCGGCCGGCCATGGTGTGTCTGGGACTTCAAGAAATATGCGCCCTGGTGCAACGGCGAGGATTCGCAAGGCGACCATTACGTCTGCCCTTTTCTTGCGGGCAGGTCACTGGGGGTGATGACCCTCTATTATCTACTGACTGAAGATCCCCAATGGAAGAATGCCGGCAGGAAACTTGCTGATGGGTTTGAGAACCTGGCGGTGGTCGATGGAAAGAAGGCGCATCTGCCCGTAACGGATGCCTCGAACCCTGGTACTGACAGGCCGTCAGCGCTGAGTCACAAAGCTTGTATCCAGGGGTTGGCGAACTATGCCAGGAGTGCGAACTATGAGCCGGCTCTTGATCTGGCTGGGAAATTAGCACGCTGGGTCATGGAGGATTTTGACTATTACGGACCTGATGGACAGTTTCTGGAGGAGTATCCGGGTGCTTCCCATGTCCATTTTCACGGCCGTTCCGGTGTCCATTTTCACGGTCACACGGGACTTTTAGTGGGTCTGCTGGATTACGGGACAATCGGTGGTGATCAGGATGCGATTGATTTTGCGCACCGCGGATTCCAATACGGGATGACGCAGGGAGAAACACTCCTGGGATGTTTCCCCGAGTGGCTGGATGTTGCGTTCGCGACGGCCCTTGAAATGTGTGAGCTTGCCGACATGATTGCGCTGGCAGTCAAGCTGAGCTTAAATGGCACCGGCGATTACTGGGACATGGCCGACAGGTGGGTTCGCAATTTATTCGTCGAGGGACAGTTAAAAAGAGCAGACAGGTTGCACTGGCTGTCGGAGAGGATGCCAGCGACCGAGTTTCCGACGGAGATCCCCCCTCATCACACCACCGACAGGGTGGCAGAGAGAAACATCGGCGCTTTTGTCAGTACACTGGGGGTGAATGATCAATTGCCGGGTGGAACGATCTATATGGGGAGTTATCTGAGTGGAATTGCCCATTGTTGCACCGCCAACGCGACCCGGACGATCTACTATGTCTGGGAGAATATGGTCACGCATGAAGCGGGAAAGTTACGGGTCAATCTGTGTCTGAACCGTGGTTCCCGATGGGCCGACGTGAACAGCCACATCCCTTACAAGGGGCAGGTCGATGTCAAGGTAAAGGAGCCGGTAGAGCTTTCTGTCAGGATCCCCGAATGGGTGCAGCCGGAGGAAACGAAGTGCACCGTCAATTCTGCCGACCGAAATCTCAAGTTTGACGGACGCTATGCGGTAGTCGGCAAGGTTGTACCTGACGATCTCGTTTCGCTTGTCTTCCCGATAACAGAGAGTTGTGAGCGGATCAACGTGGAAAAACGCTCTTACCGGGTACTGCTCAAGGGAAATACGTGTGTCGACATCGACCCGCCCGGTGTGAACGTGCCACTTTTCCAGCGTGACCATTACCGGGAAAATGAAACAAGGTGGCGGAACAGGACTCGTTTCATCGCCGAGCAACAGATAGCGTGGTAAAGAAATGCCTGGGCAGCTGCCGGCCATGTCAGTATCTACAGGACTGTCTCAAGGTCTCCACCGGATCAGTACACCGCCGGTGAAGACGTTGGTGTAGCCGGTGAGTATTGATCCGTCGGGGAGCAGCGTCGAGGTCATATGACCGCATTGACCGCGGAACCAATGTTCGCCATCCAAGTATAGGAAATCATCGAGCACGACCATGTGTTCGATATCCCAGGTCTCACCGTGATCACAGCTGATCACGGCATCGCACCCGCGCCGACAACTGACGAGCTCGCCGTTGCGGAAATCCACCCGTCGGGCCATCGTCAGGACCAGATCGTCGTTGGGCATACGAAGAAGAGCGGGGTGGAGTTGTCCGCCTTCGGAAATGACTTGCAGGGGCGACCAGGTGTTTCCTTCGTCTTTGGAAATCGAAACGACCGTACCTTCCAGGCCATCTTCGAAGTGCGGGTGGTCGTGGAACTGCACGGGCACCCAGGTCCGCAGCGCTGCCACCAACCAACCGTTGGCCGCCCGCACCAGTGATCCTTCGCCGCAGCCCAGTTCGTACGTTTTCCCGTTATAGGTCTCGGTACTGCGCCATATTGGGGGACAATCGACGCGCGGCCAGGTGCGCCCCCCGTCTTCCGACCAGCGGATATATTCGGTTTGTTTCCAGTGCGGTGCCGCGCCTTCCAGGGTATACCCCGTTTGCGCGATGCGGATGGTATTGCCCTGCTCGTCGCGATCGACCAACGGATTACCCTCAACGCCCATCTGCTGGCCGTCCGGCGCAAGCGGCACCTCAACGCGTTCATCCCACGTGCGCCCATAGTCGTGGCTGAACATCCGCATTCGCTCGCCCGTGTCGCCCGATTCAAACGTGACCACACCCTCGCCGAGGTACGCCAACATCATCGGGCGCACGCAAATCCCGTGCAGCACAATGTACTCACCCCACGTCGTTCCACCGTCACCGCTGATGGTGATCAGCGTCTGCTCCTCCGGTCCCGGCCCTGATGACCAGGCAGTCGCGGCACAAAGGACCTCGCCGTTATCCATAGTGACCAGGCCGTACAGAGCGATCCGGCGTCCTTCATATTGTGGCAACACCTGCTGCTGTGCCGCGATGCAGGTGTAACCGCCCTGACCGTCGCCCCGTTTGATGAAATGCTGTTTCCAGGAAAGCGATTCCGACTCGATGAGGATACGGTTCTCGCTGACCGAGCGGCCCGTGTCCGGCTCATGCAGCGATACGTGAACGTACCCATA
>CAUZEA010000106.1:0-18121 GCA_963578605.1 Planctomycetota bacterium | reverse complement strand
CAACTTCGGGATCACCTCTTCCGGACCGTGTTTCTTACCTCGTGGCATCGCTTGCCCTCCTTGAAATGCGTCCTGACACCCCGATTGTCTATCAGGGCGTGGACTCGTTTAAGGGGGCTGGGTCAGAGCCCTGGCACGAGCCAGATGGTCTCTCCTACTTTTCGCATTGTCCCAATATATTTACCTTGGAAGACATGCGACACACAGACCCCTCCTCGCTCTTGGGTCGCTATGTTACCCAAGTGCGTGACTGGGTGTTTAATTACATGGCAATGTACGGTACCCCCGAACAAGACCCAGACGCATGGCGCAATTTCTCTCGTCACCTGCGGAAGAACGACATCGGAATGATTATTCGCCGTGAATGGTACGAGACCGAACGTGGCCATTCATGGCCGCAAAATCGTAGCGATGCCTCTCCTCGGAAATCGAAAAAACTCTGCCCCTACAGCGAGGCAACCAAAGAGTATTGGGAAAAACGAATCGCCGGTGACTTCGCGATAATACCCGACCTGGCCGGTTATAGAATGGCAGGTACCGAGTTTTTCTTTATTAACGGCACGCCATGGATGTGCGACTGTGAACTATGCAACAAGAAAACGTCACGCGCACGAACACGCGACGCCATTCGTCTCATGGCGGGGTTGCTAAAAAAGTACAACGCGATGCTTTTTTGGGAGACCTGCCAGGACGACCCCTGGGGACAACGCCACGAAGCTCAATATTTCCGGGACATGACGGGTGACATTCCGGAGAACGCAATGGTTCTCATGAAACTATGGTACTGGGATTTTCACTCCCAATGGCCACATCACCCATTATTCGACACGATCAAAAAAGATGCTCAAGGACTCTCTCCTTATGTGACCAGCATTCAACAGCCCGAAGCACGGCGCGGGGTACATGACATTTCTTGGCAGATGGTCGATGAATGGAGTGAAGGCTTTCAAAAAATTGTGAAAACCGGTCAGCAGGGTGTGTGGGTCATGGCTGTCATAAACTCGGACGGTTGGGACCATCCGCTCAATATGGTCAATTGGCATGCCATTTCAGCTTACATGAAAGACCCCTTTGCCGATCCTGCCAAGATCAAACTCGATTGGGCACGAGAGCAGTTTGGCAAAGAGGCTGCACCCGTGGTTGTAGACATTGTCGACAAGGCACCTCCTGCGGAATACCACTGGCTAGTATGACCTGCCCCCGGTGCGGGGGCAAGGTTTTGCTCTCGTGTGACACATCACCCGCACCGCACTCGAAGCGGTGCGGCGGTCATGGCCAAGAGGGCCAGCAGCATGGTGGTGGGTTCGGGGACATGGTCTGCCCCTGAGCCACTGGCTGTGGACTGGCCAAAGTTTATCTTCCACATCTGGTAGTCGATGACGCTAACATTCGTATACCCCCCGATACCGTTGCCGTTCAGAACTGAAGCATCCAAACCTAGGTTGTCCCGAAAGATCGTGTAGTCGGCTGCATCGATAACGCCGTCGCTATTGAAGTCGCCGCTCGTTGGATCAATCGCCAGGATTCCCTCCGAGTCACGCCATTCTTGATCCATACCACTGCCCCAGGTCGGGACGTTGTCGGCGTAGTAATAAGCGTTGGTCCAATAGGTGTTTTCCCAGTATCTCGCGGCTGTGAGATTTGAGCCGGTCAGGTCCGCGTCCTCTAGGTTCGCGTTGCTCAGGTCCGCGTGATGCAGTCTCGCGCGGGTCAGGTCCGCCCCGTTCAGGTCCGCGCCCGTCAGGTTCACGCCCGTCAGGTTCACGCCCGTCAGGTTCACGCCCGTCAGGTTCACGCCCGTCAGGTTCACGCCCGTCAGGTTCACGCCCGTCAAGTTCGCGTTGGTCAGAATTGCGTTGGTCAGAATTGCGTTGGTCAGAATTGCGTCGCCCAGGTTCGCGCCCGTCAGGTTCGCTTCGGTCAAGTCCGCGTTGGTCAGGATTGCGTCGCCCAGGTTGGCTCGGCTCAGGTCCGTGTGATACAGTCTCGCGCTGCCCAGGCTCGCGCCAGTCAGGTTCGCGCCGTTCAGGTTCGCGTCGGACAGGTCCGTGGTGAAGAGGCTTGCTAATATCAGGTCCACCTGACTCAAACGTGCAAAACGCAAGTCCGCGCCATTCAGGTTCGCCTCGCGCAGGTTCGCGCAGTACAGGCTCGCACCGTACAGGTTCGCGCGGTACAGGTTCGCGCGGTACAGGTTCGCGCGGTACAGGTTCGCGTTAGTCAGGTCCGCGCGATGCAGGAACGCGTCGGTCAGGTTCGCGCCGGTCAGGTTCGCGCCGGATTCCAGATTTACCCCGCTGTAGGAGTGAGATCCCCCGTGCGTCAGCCGGATCGGATCAACGATGGTCCCGTCCGTTTTCTGATACGAAGCAGCACTAGCGGAAGTGGCCACCAGAGTGGCCAGTAGAAAAAGTGTGAACAGACGCATTAGTGGACTCCAGCGAAAAGGAACCTCCTGCGGAATACCACTGGCCAGTATGACCCGTCCCTAGTGCGGGGGCAATGTTTTGCCCGCAGCCCCCATAGGGGTCGCGAGGTACCTGGGATGTTTCGAAAGAAGTGCGCAAGGAATCTCGACCACACGCTACCTGTACCGCCGGGCCAACAGGCCCGGCCACGCCATGAGCACGAGTAATAGACAGGAGGGTTCGGGGACAGGGCCTGCCCCTGACTCGCCCTCTACGGACCACCCAAAGTTAGTTTTCCAGACTCCGTAGTCATGTAAACCAATGAATCCGTTGGCATCACCGTCTGCACCGGATCTTGGTGTTACCTGCTCGCCCATAGTGTCGCGCCAGAGCGTGTAGTCGGCTGCGTCGACATCGCCGTCCAGGTTAAAATCGCCTGGCAGCCCCGGCGTGTAATTTGTGATGAACGTGGGATTGTAGATCCCGTCCGCAAAGACGTCGATAAACGCTCCAGTATCAATGTTATAACGAAGCACCTGGTTGGAGTAGAAGCTGCTGACAAGCAGGTCGCCATTGGCGTCGAAGCCTAAACCGGAGACATTGTTCAATCCGCCGGCATCTCCCTCGGCATCGTCGACCAAGATGTCAGTGATGCCCGTGCTCCATTCATAGCGACGTATCCTTGGGTCGTCTGACCGGCCGTCGCCGACATACAGATAGTTGTTGTCAACCAGCAGCGCATCCGGTTGCGTCTCAGATCCAAAAATCTTGGCTTCCAAATCCCCCGTGAACCCGTCGAAACGGAATACGCCACGATTGCCTCCGCCGCCAGGAGAGCCAACGTACAGGTCTCCATCCGGTCCAAACACTAAGTAGCTATACTCGTGCTGCCCAAGCGGATCTATGCTCGCAGGACTAGTGGCAAATATGCCGAGGTCGGCGCCGGTGGCGCCGTCGATTTTTACCACTTGGCCACCCGGGGTGTTGCCATTTGCTACGTAGAAATTGCCATCCGGACCGAGGGTGATGCCAACCGGGCTGCTGAGCCCGTCACTACTGTCGGCGAATATGTCAATAAAGTCTCCACTGGTCGGATCAAACCGAAACACCTCGCTGGTCACGATACTGGCTATATATAAATTGCCATCCGGCCCGATGACACCTCCGCGGGGTCGATCAAACAGCCCGGAACCACCTTCGAAACCACCGGTTGTGGTCATGGCGGCCTCGGTCGCTAGATCGAAAGTATAGATCCTGCTGGACACGTTATTGTTTGTCACGTAGGTGTAAGCGCCGATCGCAATCCCTGGTTGCGGTGTTTGCGGTGTTTGCGGTGGTTCGGGGGTTAAATTTTCGACAAGACGATAGACATGCGCTTGATAGTTGGAAAAACTATCGGTGAACTGATTGCCGGCAATGCCGATCGGTGCACTGGTTTCCCCGATGGGAACTGCTGCCGTGGCGGTAAATGGTAAAGAAGACAGCGTGAAGGTCGGGTTTTCGCTGCCACTCTTGTTGTTGAGGGCGACCAGATAGTAATCTCCGGTATCCGGATCCCGGTACGTCTCAGACAAGATGTCTGCTTGATTATCAGAGACGTTACCGGTGGCGCCGTTGCTGATTGCCTTGCCATGGATGGCAAACTCATCGGCGATCGGCTCCCAGACGTCGTGGATCCATTGTGTCCCGCTATGGGTGTAAGGATCGGTTGGAACTAGAATATCCGTTGATTCGGCTCGATAGTGAGCCCAAGCAGTTTGTCCCGCGGCGTCATGAAGCACGGACGAATAAACTATGAACCGCTTCTCCTGATGAGTGGGAAGACGGTTCGTCCATGGTTTACCAGGGGTTTGGCCAAAGGCCTGGGGTGTGTGCCACCATGGTTTACCGAGTTGTTGCATCTGTGTTTGCAACTGAGCGACGCTATCATTCCAGGCAAATGCACCCGGCTCTCCTGGTGTTTCCAGTCCGGAAAATTCCGGATTGCCGGTATGATACGGGTAGTTGACCATCATGAGTGTGTCATAACTATTGGCGTAGCTGATCGTAGAGCCAATATTGACGGAATGGCCGGTAAAAGACTGAAAAACCGTTTTTGAACTGTTCGCCTTGACGGTGTCATAGGCATCCTCAGCTAACTGAACGGGAAGGTTGCCTACGTCTGCCTCCTCAATAAGATACCAGCCATGCAGCGCTGGATGCGAATCATAGGTATTAACGAAATTCTGTATGTTGGTTTGATTCCCAGCCCGAACGTCGGCATCGACTAACGGCAAAATGATCTCTAACCCCCGCGCAGATGCAGCATCAAGGTAGGGAGTGATACTTGGTTGGTCAGCGTAGTAAGGGAGCGCAAAGTTTGCTCCCTCAATCGACATGTTGAGCGCCGAATAGAGTGGGTCCTCCGTTCGATCATACCAGCCGTACGGGTAGCCATCTAAGGCAACAGCATGGCTACTCCCCAGCAGCAAGGTCAGGACAGCTGCTACAAAGCAGTTCGAATAACAATACTTTTCGGAGATACGCCTCATGGGTCGAGATTCCATAGGTTTGCCGTGAATGGGTTGAGATTTCATGAGTTCATCTTGATATGAATCATCTGCGATACCCGACAAACGGACAGAGGCAAAGGACTAGCAAAACGGCCGAGGCCGGTTCGGGCACAGCATTGGCCGTTGCATTAGTGGGTATGGAAGTGCCAAAGTACGCTTCTCAATCAGCCAAGTCGCCCACACTCGGGTTTCTCTGCCACAGCAGAAAATCAGCTCCGTCGACATCGCCGTCCAGGTCAAAATCGCCTGGATGCCCACCAAGTCCCGCCAATATTGATCCATATTCGAGGGCCAGTTGGGTACGTTGTTGGTGTAGTAGAAGGCGCCCGACATCTGGCCGGTCAGGTCCGCGCAGACCAGGATCGCGTGGTTGCAGGTTCGCATCAGTCAGGTCCGCGGTGGGCTCCAGGTTTGCTCCGCTGTAGGCGGCAGGAACGAATCTTGAGACGCCGCTTACGTAAAAATATTTCATGATTGGATCAACAATCGTGCCGTCTCTTTTCTGATACGAAGCAGCACCCACAGTAGAGGGCGCGAAAGCGGCGATCAGAAACAGCGTGGTCAGACGGATTAGTGGACCCCAGCGAAAAGGCACTTCCTGCGGAATACTACTTACCAGTATGCCCTGTCGCTAGCGCGGGGGCAAGGTTTTGCCCGCAGCCCCCTATGGGGCTGCGAGGTGCCTAGGATGTGTTCTCTATAGTGCGCACGCAATCGGGCACACCCTTCTGGGGCATGCCGCACCATCACCCGTGCCACACTCGAAGCGGCACGGCGGTCAGGGCCAAGAGGGTCAACAGCAGGGTGGTGGGTTCTGGGATATGATCTGCTCCTGAACCACTGGCTGTGGACTGGCCGAAGTGAGCCACCCATAGAGCATAGCCGACCGTTGTCGGATCGGAACTGTTCCCGTCACGCCAGATCGTGTAATCGGCGGCGTCGACAATGCCGTTGGCGTTGAAATCGCCAGGAATGCCCGTCGTGCCCGTCGGCGTGAATGGTGTCAGAAACGTGGGATTGCCTACGATGGCGAAGTCGTCGATGTACGCTCCCGTGTTGATATTCATACGAGCGACCTTGTCACCGACGAAGTCAGCGGTGGCATTGAAGCTACTGGCGAGCAGGTCGCCGTTGGCGTCGAAGGCCAGACCGGTGACGTTGCTTAATCCGGCGGTATCACCCTCGGTAGGATCCACCAAGACGCTTAGGGTGCCCGAACTCCACTCATAGCGATGTAGCCTCGGGTTGCCGCCCCCCCGCTGGTCGCCGATATACAGATAGTCGTCGCCAACCAGCAGCGGGCCCGGTTGCGTCGTAGAACCGATGATTTTGGATTCTTCATCGCCCGTGGACCCGTTGTAACGAAACACGCCGCGCCCCGGGCCCGGATTACTGCCCGCCGCACCTGTGGAGATGTACAGATCGAAACCGTTTGCACTGGGAGCTCCAACATCCGGTCCAAACACCACGTCGCTAAACTCGCGCTTTGGGTCAATGCTGGTCGCAAACACGCCGAGGTCCTCGCCGGTGGTGCCGTCGATTTTTCTCAATTCACCGCCCATCACGCTGTTTGCCACGTAGAAGTTGCCATCCGGGCCGAGCGCCATGCCATTCGGGCCGGTGAGCCCGTCACCACTGTCGGCGAATATGTCGATAAAATCACCCGTGGCGGGAACGTACCTCAGTATCTCGCTGGTCGCGATGCTGGTCACATATAGGTTACCGTCCGGGCCAATGACACCAGCGCGGGGTCTGTCAAGCCCGCCCTCCGGTGAACCCCATATTGGCCCGCCACCGTTGAACGTATTGTTCAAGTTCGCCGTGGCAAGGTCGTAGTCATGTATCTTGCTGCCGAACCGTTTCGGTGAGCTGTAGCTGCCGACAAACAACTGCGTCGCAGCCAAGGGGCTGGCGCAGAAAGCCAGTCCGATCAAGGCAACACACCCAAAAGTTAGTCTTGATTTCATCGTTACGCTCCTTGTGGTACAAATCCCTCAACGCGAATGCGCGCTATTGACCTCGGTCCTCCGGACCACCGAATTGCACCGACTCCTAAATGCCTCCTCCTAGATGCCCCCTATCCTATCCTAACCGCTTCCGGCGCCGGCCGAAGGTGAGCAAGCTACCTAAAGCCGAACCAACCAGCAGGAGTGTTGAAGGCTCTGGGATGAACACCGTCAGAAACGTGGGATTCTCTACGGTGGCGAAGGTGTCGATGTACGCTCCCGTGCTGATATTCATACGAGCGACCTTGTCACCGTTGAAGTCACCGGTGGTGCCGAAGCTACTGGCGAGCAGGTCGCCGTTGGCGTCGAAGGCCAGACCGGCGACGTTGGTTAATCCAGCGTCAGCACCCTCGGTAAGATCCACCAAGACGCTTAGGGCGCCCGAACTCCACTCATAGCGTTGTACCGGTGGGTCGCCCCCCCGCTGGTCGCCGATATACAGATAGTCGTTGCCAACCAGCAGCGGGCCCGGTTTCATCGCAGAACCGATAATTCTGGATTCGAAAGCCCCCGTGGACCCGTTGAAACGCAACACGCCGCGTTGGCCGCCGCCGGACGCACTGGCGACGTACAGATCGAAACCGTTTGCACTGGCATCTCCATGATCCGGTCCAAACGTCAGGTCGTTATACTCGTGGTCCGCATGCGGGCCGGTCGCAAACACGCCGAGGTCGGCGCCGGTGGTGCCGTCGATTTTTCTCAATTCACCGCCCCCCACGCTGTTTGCCACGTAGAAGTTGTCATCTGGGCCGAGCGCCATGCCATTCGGGCCGGCGAGCCCGTCTTTGGCGAATATATCGATAAAAGCACCCGTGGCGGGGTTGTACCGCAGTATCTCGCCTTTCGCGATGCTGGTCACATACAGGTTGCCATCCGGGCCAATGACACCAGCGCGGGGTGTGTGAAGCCCGCCACTGCTGGTCTTATAGGAAAGGTCCGCCGTGGCGAGGCCGTAGCTATGTATCTCGTTGTCGTCATGCTTGTTGGATTGGTAGCTGCCGACAAGCAACTGCACCGCAGCCAAGGGGCCGGTGCAGCAAGCTGTGGCAATCAGGACAACACACCCTAAAGTTATTCTTGATTTCATTGGATCTCTCCCCGGGGTCTCAATAGTGTAAAAACGCGATCTGAAACGAAACACCTGTTTCCCTGTTCGGTTCTGGCTACTTTCCCTTCATTGCAAGAGTCCTACACCGATCCGGAATTAATTAAAATGAGGGTTTCCCTGCGTCGTCGGCACACCCCACACCCTCTCATTGAAATCCGGTGTCTCGCTTGATGGCGGGTCCGCCAGATTAAAGCAGGGCAAAATGACCCATAATTGTTGAGTGTAGACAGAGATTTACCGATCGTCAATCACTTGCCGGAAAAAATTCTGGATTTTTTCGGGTTGGGCGGAGCAGTCGGTTTGGCGCAAGTCCTCGGAATTTAAGGAGACAAGGGATGTGGGCGGCAGGGGCCGGCGCCGAACGGGCAGATCGGTCATTCCTCCACTAGCCGCCGGGAAGGCCTTGCCCGCCTAGGATAATGGGGGGGAGCCCGTTGTGGGTCAGAGAAAGGACAACCCCTTGCGACTCGTGCGCTGCGCGCGGCTAACCCGCTGTGAACGGCTCAACGGCGAATGCGGAGATCCACCAGCGTCAGCCAACCCCAGATGAGCAGAAAACCCGCATCCGGCTCCGGCACGGCTGCCCCCGCGGCATTGCCGGAGTTGCCGGGACATTGGCATGCCGGTCGGTATCGCTTGCGGCAGATAACGGGGCGGTGGGCTCGGACATCGATTTCGATCATTTCGGAGTCCTCGGTTCCAGGAAAGCTTTGGTAGGGCAAGCCGCACCGGGGACATTGCTTTTGGTCTTCGGGCAGATTGCGGAGATCTTCGATGCTGGGCAGATGGCTGTGGTTTCGCCTCCTCGGTACGGGATTGTGGTGCGAGATTGTCAGGTTGCTGGCCGCGACGACGTTTCTCGCCGCCGGAGGACGAGGAGGTCATCAGTACGGTTTTTCTTTTCCGACCTTTTACCGAAGATTTGATGTTCCAGTTGTTTGATTTTCGCTTGTAGGGGTATCACGACCAATGGAACCAAATTGTACGCTAAGCGGCAAAACAAGCAGCCAAGTCCCCGTTATCTAACCCAGGTTGACGCGACGTCATGCGAAAACGAGCTGCATGGTCATTTTAGGACGTTACCAAAAGCGTTACGGCAATGGGACTTGCGCCTTAGCGTGACTTTTGGTTCCATTGGTCATGATATCCCCCACACTGGACCTCCGACCCACTTTCTGTAAACTGCTGGATATCGGAGGTCGACGGGCTGGTCACGGACGGGATCGACATTTCAAGCGTGATCTTCGCGGCAAAGAGCTTCCAGCGCGGCCTGTTTTGGACGTTTCCTCACCGTGGGGACCTGGCCGGAGAAAAAGCCTTCCGCCGTGGGAATTCGTGCAGCCGCGGAACGGCAAGCACCCGGGAGAACCGATGTTGTTCAATCGCGATGAAGACCCCGATGAAGCGCATGACTTGGTAGACTGATACCCTGAACGGTTCAAGGAATTAACATCCGCCCATGCCGCAATCGCCGCATCGATCTCCAAGCAATGAGCCGGCCGGCGTTGTGTGGCAAGAGGCGAATGGGGAACACACAGAACAGACGACAGTCCCTTTTTACCCCGCAAACGGAATCCGTCATTGATCTTCGTGAAGACAAACAGACCTGCCACTTGCCACCTGCCACCGGTTGCGCACCTGGTGTTCGTTTTGAGCTTTGCTGCCTGCGTTCAACCGGCTAGTGCGCAATTGAGAGACGCCCACCAACACGGGAAGCCCATCGAGGTGGATCGCGAGAGTGGCGCCGAGATCTACGTACTGGGCCGCGATGAGCGGCCGGCCGACAATATTTATGGGGAGCAACCGTACGGCGATGCCTCGGGCCGCCGTATCGCCATCCGCTACTATCCGCTGTCCGGCAAGCCGGGCGGCATTAGTATCATGGACCTCCACGACGGCTCGATTCACGAAATCTTGTCCGGCGACCCGCCCTTTCCGGCGTTCCATGCCTGGGGCCAGTGGCTTTACTACCCCCAGGCGGTCGAGGGCAAGAACATGTTGCGGCGCTGCAATTACTTGACCCTCGAGATCGAGAACGTGGCCGAGTTACCGCCGGATCGCGGCCGGTACAGCTATGGCACGGTTTCACCCGACCACCGCTATTATGCCGTAAGTGTCCGGCCTTCTGAGGCCGGATCGTCCCAAGTGCACCTGCTCAACCTGCAAACGAACCAGTGGAACGTGCTGCTCGACAAACCGGGATTCCACGCCAAGCATGAGCAGTTTTCGCGCGACGGTCGCAACCGAGTGCTGATTCAACTCAACCGGATGCCGGATCGGAAGGTGGTGCTGCTCAGCGAACTGGAGATTGGTGGAACGGAAAAACCGTTTCCGGCCGACCGGCCCTACACGCCACGTCCCACTGGCCATGAGGCCTGGATCGGCGAGACCAGCCGTATCTTCTTTTCCACCGGCTGGAACGACGCCAAGAGCAAGGGAAATGTCTGGATCGGTCAAATTGGCGATGAAAGTCCCACCGTGGCATACGAAGATCAAGACAAGCGGTTCGGCCACATCAGTATATCCCGGGATGGCAAATACTGGATTGCCGACACCGACGAGCCCGGCATTCCCATCTACATTGGCAGTTTTGCGTCGGGCCGCTGCCGGCGCATCTGCATCAGCCGCACGACGTACGATGGCAAGCAATGGAGCCACGCTCACCCCTACCTGACGGCAGACAACAAGTGGCTGATTTTCGGTGCCTTGCGAACGACGCACCCGCAAGTACACGGGGCAAAATTGAAGGAGGGGTGGCTGGCAACCTTGTAGCGTGCGCTGTTTCGGAAGGGTCTGTGCGTATTTCCGCGGCCGACCGTCGGTGTTACGACAGACACTTGCGGATTTCTACTCATGACGTTCTAACCGGCCAGAGCAAACACCTCGGACGACAAGTTAACTGACACTAATTCACTAACGAGGGGAATCCAATGGGCCACCAACATCTACTGACATTCTCCCTGGTGTTTCTGCTCATCCTGACCGCTGTCACGCAGGCAGCGCCGGAACCCGGCGCAACGCCCGCCGACGTAGAAGATGCGGCGTTGGGATCATTGACGCCCCGGGGAACGCGCCGGGTTATTTACAACAGCGATCCTTCAAACACGACCTGTCATCTTAGCCAGCCAGCCCAGCCCGAAGAGCTTCGTCAGGTCATTCGTAATTACGCCAGAGAAGGGAATATTGATACTCTGGTGCAGGAAATCTGGCATCAGTGCTGGACTGAGTGGTGGAGAACGGATAAGTGTCCGTATGACACACGATTCCAACACCAAAGATTGGTACCGATGATCGACGCGGGAACCATGCCTGTTGAAATATATATTGATGAATGTCACCGGCAGAACATGGAGTTCATCGCTGGTTTTCGTATGAATGATCGCCATGGCAACAATGTGGAATTCTTTCAGAAACTCGACAAAGAGCACCCCGAGTGGATCTTGAAGGAATATGGACCGACGGGCGGGGGGAAAAATGACCCCAGAAACCGCGGGTTAGGCTGCTCACTGGATTATGCGCAAGAGGGTGTGCGTGATTGGCTGTTTTCTATTATGGAAGAGGCGGCGAGCCGATTTGACGTTGACGGCATCGAGTTCAATTGGCTCCGCTTGCCGGAATGCTTCGCAAGTGACAAGGCTGAGCAAAGCCACGCGTTTATGACCGGTTTTGTGCGGCGGGTTCGTGCAATGCTCGATGAAGTCGGCCAGAAGAAGGGCCGTCGGCTCATCCTGGGAGTTCGCGTATTGCAGGATCTCAAGCAGTGTAAAAGGTGGGGACTGGATGTACCCACCTGGATCAAGGAAGGGTTGGTCGATTATGTTGCGCCGGGCGATTACGGCTTTACCGATTTCAATGCACCCTATGAAGAATTTGTCAGGCTTGGCCGTGCCTATGGCTGTTATGTATACCCTCAAGCGGAGTGCCGACTGGGATACACCCGCTGGAAGAAATCAAACCGGACGGAGTTCAAGCGTCCCAAGCACTACCGTGCGGCGGCGCAGAATTTCTATGGAGCAGGCGCGGACGGCGTTTCGACGTCGAACTACTTCCTCCTCTGGTACGCTGGGGGTAGGCTGAACTATTCTTCTGGTCCGGGAACCGCATACCCCAGCGATCTCAACACGCTAAGAATATTGCGTGACCCGAAACAAGTTATCGCGGGAGACCGCCATTACGTGTTTGTCCCTATTTGGGGGCCTGGCGTGAGGTATATTGGCGGAACCTATCCTGAGCGGATCGTCTTGAATCGCCGGGAGACTGGCCAGCGGAGTGAATTCAGACTCCGGATCTGTGAGAATCTGCCAGCGAAGTCAGTATTTGCAGGTGAAGACCTGGTTTCCGGCGCGGTTCTTCTGTTTAGCCCGAGTATCGTGCCAGGCGATGAAATCGAAGTGGATATAAATGGGGAAACGATACCCGCCGAGAATATCAAAACCAACTGGCCCGGCGAACAGGACAAATCGCCTTTATGCAGGTTTGCGTTGAGTTCGCCTCCCGCGGTGTATGGCGATAACTATCTGGGCCTGCGGCTTGTCAAGAGTGCCACCGATGCTGACGATGACCTTACCGTCGACGAGGTGGAGGTCATTGTGAAGCCGGGGAACTGACCAAAGCGTCAATCAGGGAATGGAACCAAATCGATTCGCCGGAAAAATATCTCGGCGCCTTCCGACTGAATTCCAATTCGACCTTTCTGGGGTTTGACGTCCACAGCTTGATTGACTAATACGCCATTTAGAAACACGTCGAGACTGGGGCCCTTAACGACAAGCTCGTATCGGTTCCACTCCCCCAGGGGTTTTTCCACGTCGTTCTTGCCTCTGAACCCTTTCGTGTCGTTCCAGCCCGGATCTCTGCCCCACCAATTGATCCGCCCGAGATTTATCGTTTTCTTTCTGCCGTCAGCCTGATAGACAAGCCCCTGGACCTTCTTGGGAGCCACATGAGCGGTCAGGCTGAATTGATCACTTCCATCTCCGATGGGCTTCAAATCCCCTGTTCCTCCTTCGATAATATTCGCTTCAATCCCCCGCATCCAATTCCCCTCGCCACGGTAGGCTCCATCCTCTCCAATCGCGTGCAACCAGACGCCGCTATCTCGCACGCCGTTTTCCCGAGGTGGAAATGTCTCGTCGCCCCATTTGTACTCCACAACCAAACGATAGTTCGTGTACTCTTCTTCGGTGGTAAGAAGCCCCCATTCTTCGCCGGAGATACGGAGTACGCCAGCTTGGATCGTAAAGACTTTTTTTGGATCGTTGTTTCGTCCCCGCTTCTTGAGGTAGGTGTAAAAATGACTCAAATCTTTCTTATTGAACAGGTGAATTGTTTCGCCATTATTGGACTCTGCATGCTCTGCCCGAACTAAGCATACGCGGAAGCCCATCGAGTAATCCGTTTCGTCCGGCTTGTACCAATCGCGAAACGCCGACCGGCCGTGCCATGCATCGGTGACCAGGCTGCCGCCGCGAAGCGCGCGGTTCGATCCACCCGAAGGTCCCGTCGGGTCATCCGTCGGGGAATTCGCGTAGTATTCGCTTCGAGCAGCCTGTTTGCTGGGAACTTCCTCATCATACCAGTCCGCACACCATTCCCACACGTTACCGATCATGTCGTACAAGCCCCAGCCGTTCGGCTTTTTCAGGCCCACCGGGTGCGTCTTGCCATCGAAGTTCTTCCAGTACCAGGCATAATCGCCAAGGTGTTTGGCGTTGTCGCCAAAAAAGTATTTCCCTGTACTGCCGGCGCGGCAGGCATACTCCCACTCTGCTTCCGTCGGTAGTCGATAACGTTGCCCTGCCGCTTTCTCCTCCTCCGCGTTTGAAAGCTTCCTGCAGAATTCCTGCGCGTCATGCCAAGTGACGCTCTCTACGGGTGCATCAGGCCCCAACTCTCTGTAACGACTCGGGTTTGTTCCCATCACATCAGCATACTGTCCTTGCGTTACCTCGGTCACGCCGAGGCAAAACGGCTTGGTGATCCGAACCCGGTGCTGTGGCTTTTCGATGCTGCGGGCCGTTGAGTCCGAATCGGGCGAGCCCATCATGAATTCCCCTGCAGGGATCTGCGTCAGCTTCATGCCGATGCTATTGGTAATGACCTCTGCCGCCGCGGGAGTCGCCTCTTCTGCTTTGGCGCACGCCACATTTAAGACGACCAATACGAGTACCACGGACCAGATCGCAGAATTCTTCATAGCAAGTCACCTCAGAAAAAGCGCGATTATCTCACATACGACTACCAGCAGCGTGTACAGTCAATATATCGAAGGCCAGACGCCACACCAGTAGGGGATTCCCAACGTTTTCCGATACGCTGCGGCGGTCCCGCGTCCGAATCCCTTCGCTTCTTTCCTTTGCCGCCGCGGCAAATCTGTTCCGGAAAACGTGGGTCCTCGTCGTCCAAGGTTCTCGGCACACCGACCATTTGTCCAGAGGTGGCTAGAGGCCCATTTGCTCCGATCGGACTGCACTATTTTCGCATTCCGCTGCTGGTCCGAAATGTATGGCCAATGGATGAAGCACCGTTCCGATCCCCTACCATGTAGGGAACGGGAACGTATACTGATTGTGCTCTTTACCATCTATTTGCCAGTTGCCTCAAATAGAGATTGTGCAGGGATGGCACACATTTAACATCGACTACCTGATCACGCACAGCAAGGACTAAGATGACCATGCGAGTACGAATATTCGTCATCTCCTTAATGTGTCTCTTTCTGACCGCCACGTCGTGGGGAGATTCTCTTGAAACAGGTTTTCGCCATCCTCCCCCCGACACAGGTATTCGCTGCTGGTGGTGGTGGCTCAACAGCAATGTCACCAAGGATGCGATCACCCGCGATTTGGAAGCCATGCGGGACAAGGGCTTTAGCGGCGCATTGATCTATGACGCCAACGGGGCAAACGCGGGGGGCAACCTGCCGGTTCCCGGTGGACCTACCTTCGCGTCGGAAAAATGGGTCGAACTCTTCAAGCACGCCATCAAGGAAGCCGACAGGTCGGGCGTGGAATTGGGAATGAGCATTCAAAGCGGGTACGATCTGGGCGGCCCCGATGTAACTCTAGAGATGGCGGCTAAGACGCTTACGTGGTCCGAAATTGAGGTCACTGGGCCGACATCTTACGCAAAGACTCTGCCGGAACCCAAATCAAAAGAAGCGTATTATCGTGACATCGCGGTTCTTGCCTACCGCGTTAAAAAGGACGGCACAGCTGGCAGGAAACCTATAAGGGACCTTGCGCTGAAATCATCCTTCAGTGAATTAGGATTGTCAGCTCCGGATTGCCGTTTTCTCCTGGATGATCATCCCGCCGAGGCAGGCGAAGCAGACACGGCGGTCGAAGAGATACTGAACCTTACCAATAAGCTGAGTCCTTCAGGGCGATTAAGCTGGGACATCCCGGCGGGCAAATGGTGCATTCTCCGTTTTGGCTACACGTACAATGGGTCTGTCGTGCACATGCCCAGCCAAGGCTGGAACGGCCGCGTACTCGACTACCTCAGCCGAGACGCTATCAGTCTTTACTTGGACCAGGTGGTTGTGCCGTTATTCGAAGCTATTGGGCCTGCGGCCGGTACAACTATCAAGCATCTCCAGACCGATAGCTTCGAAGCGGGTGGAATGAATTGGACCGAGCACTTCCCCCAGGAATTCAAGAAGTACAGAGGATATGACCCGATCCCTTACCTGCCGGTCATTGCCGGAAAAATTGTTCAGGATCGGCAAACCAGTAATTCCTTCCTGGCTGATTTTCGCAAAACGATCAGTGATTGCATCGCGAATAATCATTATCAGGTTTTTTCTGACTTCGCGCGTAAATACAACACGGGAATTATGCCTGAAGCGGGCGGACCCCACGCCGGTCCCTTCGACGGGATGAAGAACTTGGGACGAAACGATGAAATTGTGATGAGTGAATTCTGGTCTCCCTCTCCGCATCGTCCTGAGCCTGTAGACCGCTTTTTTGTCAAGCAAGCCTCTTCTGTAGCGCACATCTACGGGAAAAAGTTTATTGGAGCAGAATCGTTTACGACCGTTGGCCCGCACTGGAATGACGTACTCTGGAGACTACAGAAACCCAGCTTTGATCATGAAGTTTGTTCCGGCCTGAACCTTGTGTATTTGCACACTTTTGTGTGCTCACCCAAGAACATGGGAATCCCCGGCCAGGAATATTTTGCCGGCACCCATTTCAACCCGCAGGTCACCTGGTGGAATTACTCCGACGGTTTCTTTGGTTACTTGAACCGTTGTCAGTACCTCCTGCAGCAGGGCAGGTTTGTGGCTCAGGTATTGTATTACTATGGAGACCACGTTCCCAATATTGCGAGATTGAAGGAGGATGATCCTGCGAAAGTCTTGCCCGGATATGACTACGATGTGACGAATGAGGAGATTCTGCTCCGACTGAAAGTAGTAGATGGCGAAATCCTGGCACCGAGTGGTATCGGCTATCGTCTTCTCGTTTTGCCGGATCACAAGGTGCTTTCATTAGAGACCTTGGAAAAGGTCAATGAATTACTGAACCAGGGAGCAACGGTCTTCGGCCCTAAACCCGAACGTCTGGTCAGCTTATCTGGAGGCAAACGAGCTCAGGTTCGATTCAAAGAACTCGCAGATTCAATTTGGGGATTATCACCTGGGGCCATCGGGCGCACGCGACACGGAAGAGGCACGATTTTCTGGGGCCAAACCGGCCGCCAGGTGTTGCAGGAAATGGACGTTCCCACCGATTTTGAAGTGAGATCCCTTGCGGCTGCGCCACTGGACTACATTCACTATGTGATCCAAAATGCCGACGTCTATTTTGTCTGCAATCAATCGGAAGAACCCATTGAACTTACCTGTTCTTTCAGAATAGATGGCAGACAGCCGGAATTGTGGGATCCCGTGGCGGGGCAAATCCGCGATGCACAGGCGTTTTGTCAAAAAGAACATCGTACAGATATCCCCTTGCGTTTTACGCCGTACGGTTCGATGTTCGTCGTGTTTCAACGGCAGATATCCGCATCGACCCATGGCACGAAGACGAGCAATGTCACAGACGACGAAGTCGTTCAGACCCTGAAGGGTCCGTGGCAGGTAGACTTTGATCCCGCCTGGGGCGGTCCGGGGCAGGTCGAATTCAACGACCTGATCAGTTGGACCAGTTCTTTGGAGAAGGGAATTCGGTTCTACTCCGGAACGGCAACCTACCAGAACTCATTTACACTGACTCATACAGAGGGCTGCCGTTATTGGTTGGATCTGGGAGATGTCGTAGATGTTGGCATCAGCCGAGTTTGGCTCAACGACGTGGATTTGGGTGTCATCTGGACTAAGCCATTCCGAGTGGAGATGACAAGTGCCCTCATGCCCGGAACCAATAAGTTGAAAGTTGAAGTTGTTAACTCATGGCGCAACCGTCTCGTGGGCGATCGTGATCTGCCAACGGCCAAGCGGTACACAAAAACGAACATTACAATTCGCAAAGACTGGAAATTGCTCGATTCGGGATTGTTAGGTCCGGTTAAAATACTAAAAGAGAAGATAACAGTTTCACGTTAAGCGATTTTCGCTGAGGTGACGCTAGGCATGCGAATAGTGATCATCTGGAACAACAGAACAAATGTCAGTCCCTTTTTTGCCTCGCGAATCGGCTCTGGAGGCCCGCTTCCCAGCAGGGCCGGCAGTATATTGTAGCTGTCTTCGCCCGCGTCTTCCGGCAGTGTTTCTCCGACAATGGCCGCGCAAGTGGCCATCAGATCGTTCAAGCAGACGGTCTCGCCGCATGTGGAACCGGGCTTGATTCGACCCGGCCAGCGGGCAATAAAAGGCACGCGATGACCGCCTTCCCAGATATCCGACTTTCGACCGCGAAGAGGACCATTGGTCAGATGGCCATATTTCTCTATAACATTCTCGCGAGGCCCCTGTTTGTCGGCCGGCTGAAGCTCGACCCTTCAAAGATCAACCGATTGTTGTGTTCGCTAATCTCCTTAATCGCGTCGTCGGGATCCAGCGCAATCACATCGCCGGGTTGTACGTCTTGAAAGGTCACCTCT
>CAUZEA010000105.1:0-19052 GCA_963578605.1 Planctomycetota bacterium | reverse complement strand
CTAGTAGCTGATTGCGATGGGACTTGCCCAATCTCAAAGCAGTTTTGTATTTCCATCGCTAAAAATTGTAATATACAACTGTAGATTAGCTCTTTGGTTACTTGCTATCTTTTTGTTTGCACCATTGTTGGGAAGCTCCAGCGTGAAAGCGCACACGGTTGGTGGTGTGGAAGAATTGAGGTTCACAGGCTACGTTGCGCCCTTCGGAAACAATGGTGCAACGACTTACACTGATGTTTGGGCAGATGGTGATTATGCATTTATTGGTTCACTTGAAGCGGGTGTCGCCATAATTCCGTTGTCCAATCCTGCTTTGCCAGGCGGTACATTCGTGCCTGCCAGCCCCCAGCAGTTCTACGACATCAAGGCGAAGGATGGCTACGGATACTTCTCGAGTCTTGATGGAGGTGGCACGTTTGTGGTCGATGTTGCGGACCCCAATTCTCCCCAGGCTGTGTTGCAGATAGATTCAACTATCGGAGGTCATAACAACGTTCGCAACGTAGCAATTGACGGCGATTAGCTGTACCAGATTGACGATACATCCGCTTTGATTCATGTGTTCGATATAAGTTCGCCGACTCTGCCGACATTTGTCCGTACTGTGAATACAGGAGATTCTGTTGGCATATTTGATGCTACGGTGATTGGAGACCGACTTTATGCATCAGGACTGGGAGGTGTTTCAGGAGAAGGTGCCGTTTACGTCTATGATGTTGCCAATCTGGGCACAAGTTCTCCCGTGCTGTTGGGACAGGTGGCGTCTGGCGCAAACACTTCTTCAGCATGGCCTACGAGCGATGCTAATTACCTCCTGACAACCCACAGGGAAGTTGGCGGAGCGCTTAGCATTTGGGACATCTCTGATCTTAGCCAGCCGACCTTCTCGACCTCGGCAGATGCATCCGATTTGGGAATCAGCAGCTACGCCACGAGTGAAGTGGTTGTCCTGGACGATATTGTCATTCCGGCGAAGGGCTCGCATCTGATTCGCCCCTGTTCATTATTAAAGCGGCGGCTGGTACTCCAACAAGTCGCGAGGCATGCGCAAGAAGGCGGAAGTTGAAGCATCCGCCGAGCCATCCAGGGAGGGTGAGAACAGCGCTCCTGCGGTGGCAGCGACGCGCTGTAGCCAAACATGGGCGATGTTGATCAAGCGGGTTTATGAAGTAGCCCCATTGTCTTGTCCACAGTGCGGCGGCCCGATGAAGGTCGTGGCGTTCATCGAACCGCGGACACCAGAGCGGAGCAATGGTCGGGGCGAGGTCATCGAAGAGATTCTGAGACACTGCGGCCTGTGGCAGGCATCGGCACCAAGGGCGCCACCTGACGTGGAGGATTTGGTCCTTGATCTGGATGCCGCCTACTCGGACAGCTCCATCGGCTCTTCGGACCAAGCCGACCAGTCCCAGGAACTGACCTACATCGACACGTTCCTGGCCACCTTCTAAAGACCGGCAACGGCCGTTTGAACAGCCAGTCTGCACCGATGGCAGTTTGGGGCGATATTTGCTCGCCCAATCGGGGCTGATCGCAGTAATTCGCGGCAGCGGCCATGCCTTGTTCGATAATACCTCGCCCCCCAACGCGGCACAAAAGCAGAGGCCCCAGGCCGCCATGGCGGCCTGGGGCCCCTGCTTCCTCCTTGTTGCTCGCGGAAATCAAATTTCCTATCATTCGCTGTGTGATTCCGATTCCACCGCCGAAGTAAGCGCCGTTGCCAGCCTCATAAGCCAACGGTAGGCTGGAATAGATGCTCACAGGAAAAATACGCTCGCTCAACGCCGACAAGGGTTTCGGCTTCATAACACCCTCGGCCGGTGGCGCTGACGTGTTTTTTCACTGTTCGGCGGTCGATGCGGAGTTCACCGAACTCGAGCTCGAACAAGCGGTGCAATACGAACACGATTCTTCGGCTGCCAAACCACGCGCCAAGCAGGTATTGAGCGGCACCAAAAATCCGCGCACGAAAAATCCTCCCACGAAGCGATCTACCTTGGAGAGCCGGCCTGACAAGAAATCGGCGGCTACGACAAATCGCAGGGGGACAAATCGCAGTGGCATTCACGGCGGCAATCGCAACAACAATCGCCTTGGCCGCGGCCCCGGTTCGACGAGACCAAGCTCGCGTCCACGCACTCCCCGACCGGAAATCGACTACCTGTTTGGTTACATTACCAAACTGCCCCGCAAGAATCCGATCGGCTTTATTTCGTCGGTCGACGGCGGTCCCGAATATTATTTCGAGCCCAAGGACGTCCGCGGCAACAAGAAATTCAGGCTGCTAGCCGTCGGCGACTATGTCCGTTTCGTTGCTCGTCCCAATACGGAAAATCCCAAGCAGCCGCTAGCTAAAATGGTCGAAGTCGTACCCAAGCTGATCAACCGGCAGGAGAACCATCTTCCGCGGCATCCCAAGGCACGGGGGAAGAAGCCAACTTGGAAGTCGTAAATCTGGTAGCAGCTGACCACCCATGCCGGTGCCCCGGGTGGAGGAGTTGGGCCGTCTGATGTTTTTTCACCTTTCGGCCTTTCTTGCCCCGACTGAAAACCGGCTCAGCTGCCTGTCTCAGGTTCCGCAAAAAGTCGCGTGCACGACACGGGGTACTAGGTGTGATTGCAGCAACGTGCTCGAGATCGCACCGGTTGGAAAAACATCCCGGTTTTTCCGGGCTGTTTTTGTTTCTGGCGGCACCGGTGCGAGAAGGTGCCGCGTGGGTGCTGCACCTCGTTTTGCGCCACCTCGATCGGGTAAAAGTAAACCGTGCAATGTTCAGGCAATTCGCGACCTTCGAAAGTGACCTGCCCGCTCGCGCACCATTGTGAGGCCGTTATCGCTACAACCGGCCAGCAGAATCAGCAAGCACAAGTGAACGATTGAGGAGGTTCCTCGCTTGGGCTTCAGACTGCCGAACATAGACTTCTCGCCTTTTGCCTGCCAAAGTTATTGTGGCACCGACACCGGTTCTCCCTGGTTGATCGAGCCGAGTTCGTTGAGCAACCGGTAGTCGGTCGTCTCGGAGAAGAAATGGACACTTCCATCGCCCATTAGAAAATGAACTCCGCCCGGGTGGTCGCTCTTGAATCCACAACCGTTCCCTGCGCAGCCGGGCGCGTAATACTCTCCCTCGGGCGGGCACCACAGGTCAGGGTTTGTCGTGTTGAGTGGAATCTCGGTTCCGGCAATGGTATCTACGACACCGCGCTCAATGCCACCGAGATTGCCAGCAGCTTCGCCACCGGCCCGGAGGTGCCCAACCCGATCAATTTGCAGACCGTCTATTTCGAGGACTTCGAGACCGGTTACAGTAACGGCGACCCGGTGACCAACAAGCCCGAGTGGACCGTGGTCGACAGCCCGGGCGTCCTGGGAGGCGGTACCGCCGCTGGTCTGCCCGACGGTCACGGGCTGGTGCTGGGAGGATTTGTGGACACCACCGAGAACAAGGTGTCGTTCGGCGACGTGACGGCCGACAAGGTCTACTTTTCGTTCGACCTGTACCAGACCACCGATCACACACGTGGCCTGACCTTCGACCTGGTGGATGGTCCCCAGGACGCCGTGGACACCGTGTACGCGATTTGAAACAAGGGCACGGACGTCATCAATCACAACACCGCAGGCGGCTCGCAGCCTGCGGTCGACTACGACATGCCGGAAAATGACTGGATGCACGTGGAGATCGTGCTCGACCAGGTCGCCGACACCTACGACCTGATGATCGGCGGGGAGTTGCTGCTGGACGACGCCGGGCTCCAGCACAACGTGACGGCGGCCGACCTGATCTCCTGGAGCTCACACACTTCCAACGGCCTGTTCATCGACAACATCCTGGTCGCCATCGAGGCGTCCATCAATAGCGGCGACTTCAATGGCGACGGCGCGGTGGATGCAGCCGACTACACAGTGTGGCGCGACAACCTGGGCCTGGATTCTTCCGCCCTTAACGGTAACGGCTCCGGTGCAGCGACGGTTGGGCAAGCTGACTACCTGCTGTGGAAAACACACTTTGGCCAGTCCGCAGCCAGTGGTTCAGAGGTAAACCTTGTCCCCGAACCGGCTACCCTCCTCTTGGCCCTCTTGGCCCTCACCGCTGTGCCGCGTCGAGTGCGGCATGGCTGATGTTGTGGTTGAGACTTCCTGCGTACTACTTTGCGGACATCCAAGGTACCTTGCAGCCCCATAGGGGTTGCGGGCAAAACTTGCCCCCGCACTGGGCTTACGTCATACTGGGCGGTGGTATTTCGCAGTCCACCGGTAGCCTTTTGGTCCTTGCACCAAAGTGCCGGTGACACACATCAAGTTCACGCGATTGCGGGTCTCGTAACATGGCAAGGTGGGGCATAGTCGCGGTGCTGCTGGTGACCTGTAGCGCCGCCGCTGCAGACGGTCCGATCGCACGGTGGACGTTCGACGAAGGAACCGGCGATGTTGCCCATGACACGACCGGCAACGGCGCGGACCAACAGATCCACGGCGCCACATGGATCAAACAAGGCTCCGGTCACGCCCTGAGCTTCGACGGCCAGGATGATTATCTAAAGCTGTCCGGCGACAAGCGGCTTGCCATCACCGGCCCGATCACCATCGAGGCGTGGATCAATCCCGCGCGCAAACCCGGCGGCGAATCGCATCTGTTCGGCGAAGGCATGCGTAGCTACGGCATGACCATCTACAACACACAGGTTGCGTGGTACCTCGGCCACGGCAACGTGTCGAACTACTTGTATGCCACGCCGAAGATCGGCCGGTGGAACCATCTGGTTGCAACGTTCGATGGTAAGCACCTGGTGGTATGGCTCGACGGGCACATTGCCGCCAGCCGCGCCTCGAACGTGAAGCAGTACGAGACGGCACGGACCTTCCAGATCAGCGGCAGCGGCGGCGACAGCGAAAAACCGCGATTCGTCGGCATGATCGATAACGTGCGTGTTTACGATCGCGCGATTAGCGAAGCGGAGGTTCTCGCCCACGTTCAACAGGAAGCCGGTGAGTACGGCCACCCGGTGATCACGTCCGACACGTCGGCATCGCAGCGATCCACGGAGTTTTTCAAAACCCATCCCAACGAGATCGATGTCAAGCAAGACGACGCCGCCGTTCTTTTTGCTAATCGAGAGGTGGGGCTCGCGTTGTACCAGACACCAGGCGGTTTTCAGCTTGGACGTTTGTACGGCGTGGCCAATGACCACGACATGCTCGCCGCCAGCCCGCCGATGGGCTATCAGGACCTGTTTGAACTGGTCATGACACTTGACCCCAAGCACGTTGGCCGCGATGAGCGGTGGATGACTCGCATGGGTTTGATGTCCATCATCAGCGAAATGGCAGGCGACGCGTTTACCGTTGGCTCGCACAGTGCCAAGCAAGTTTCGTGGCGGCACGAAGAGGGCGACGGCAAGACGACACTGATCCTCGAATGGAAAAACATTGACGTCAAGGAAAGCAGAAACGTCGTTGACGTACAGGTCATCATCACGCTGCGCGCCGGCGATCCTTTGACCTATTGGCGTTTCGTAGTCAAAAACCGCGGTGGCCGATACGGCATCGAGCGCGTGCGCTTTCCGATGATGTCGTTTAAGCCGATCGACAAGTCGGCGGACGATGTGTTTGTCTTCCCGCTGGAGCGCGGCTCCCTGGTCGAGAATCCTTACGCGGCGCCGACCGGATTCGGTAAACACCTGCACACCGAGGGTGGTTTCTATCCCATCAACTTCAACATGCAGTTCCAGGCGATGTATGACGGGCCCACCGGCAAGGGCATTTTTATGGGCACGCGCGATCCGGCCGCAAGCATGATGACCACGCAGTTGATCAACACGCGAGATCAACTGTCATGGCGGCCCGGTCACTTCCCGCCGAACATGACGTTCGCCAGCGAAGATTTCGAGTTGAAATACGATTGTGTCGTCGGGCCGTTCCAAGGAGATTGGTTTGACGCGTGCAACATTTATCGACGGTGGGCGCTCAAGCAATCGTGGAGCCGCAAGGGACCGCTGCGAACGCGCAAAGAAGCACCCAAGTGGTTCAAGGAAGCGCCGATTCATTTTTATACGCACCTGAACGACTCTTTTACTGGCACGCATGACGAGTCCAAGAACCTGGTTATCGCCGCGGATCATCTGCGCGAGTGGACCAAGTGGGCAGGCATGCCGCTGGGGGCGAACTTTTATGCGTGGAAGCAATATCAACCCAAGCGCAGCACCTACAACGTGCCGTTCAATCGCTATCGTCATCGCAACGATGGGCGCTGGGCGCACATGCAGATGCTCAACAGCCACGACGGCAACTATCCGAAGATTCCGGCGCTACCGAACCTGTCCTCCGAGTTAAGACGTTTGCAGGCTGACGGCGGGATGGTGTGTCCGTACGTCCCGCTGGAGATTTTTGATCAGGGTTCGACGGAGAATTCGCCGTACGCCAAGGAGGCCAAGCCGAACATCACAAGGGATTTGTACGGGGCGCTGCGCGTCTGGGGTACGGAGATGTCGTGGCAACCGTGCGCCTGGACGCCGTGGTGGCGTAATCGCCTGAAAGAAACGTGCAAGCTGATGCTGCAGCGCGAAAACGTCAGCGGTTTTTATTTCGATGTAATGCAGGGCACGAGCCTACCGTGCTACTGGACGCCGCACGGCCACAGCGCTTGTGGCGCCGATTCGATGAGCCGCGGCATGCACGGCCTTTGCGAGATTCTTTACAACGCCGTCAAGGCACAGGACCCGTCGGCCATCACCACTGGCGAGAACGCAACTGAAAACATGTTCGACGTGATCGACGGCACATTGCAGGCGACTCTGTCCCGTGACAGCCACGCACCGTTGCTTGCGGCGGTGTATCAGGATTACATGACGCGATACGGCCTGAAGATGTCTGCGACAATGCCGGGCGATTCGTTCTTCATTGAGTGTGCGTCGCTATTTGTCGAGGGTACGCAGATCGGCATGCTTGCCTTGCGGCCTCGGGCCAACACATTGTCGTTCCAGGATGACGGGCATAAGCCACAGTTTCATTTTCTCGCTCAAATCGTCGGCTACTACCGCCAGCCGGTGTCGCGTGATTTTCTCGCTTACGGACAATTGATGCGGCCGCTGACGTTCGATTCACCGATCGGGACGCTCAAACACTGCGACAGTGGCGAATTTCCCACGCTGATGTCCGGCGTTTTCAGCAACGGTGACAGCGAACTGGGCGTCTTCATCACCAACGCTGGCGAGGCGGATATGAAGTTCAGCGCCAATCTGGAACTGTCTCGCCACGGGCTGTCGGCCGACTCGGTTGTGAGCGTCGACATCGTTTCACACGAAGGCAATGTAATACCGCTTCAGCAGAAAGTTAAAGGTCGTGTGCTGCTAAGCGCGATGATACCGGGTCGCGGCATCGTGATGTATTACATCAAACCGCGTTAGTGACTACAAAGCCGTGGGTCGGTCGTCTGTGTCGATACCGTAATCGCGCCGCAGCGATCGTTCGTCGCGCCAACTCTGGATGTGATCTTCCATGAGCTTGGTCTCTTTGCCCAGGCCGGTGCAGTTAGTCGCCAGCACGCGGAAGATCTCGTTGGCGCAGATGCGGTGACCCAGGTCGTTGGCGTGCATGCCGTCGCGATGAACCAGCCAGTCGGCGTTGTCATAGGTGTTAAATAGATCGACGTACAGACACTCAGTTGCCTCGGCGACTTCGCGAACGCCGTCGTTGAAATCGCTGAAGCACTGCTTGCTGCCCTGACAGTCGGGGTAGTCAAAGCCGTACATGTAGTACGGCCCGGGCAAAACGATCAACGGCTGAATCACCTCGCGCACCATGGCGACGATCGCGCGCAGTTCCTCGCAAAAAACATCCAGCGGCGTACCACTGTTGGCGTCGTTGAGCCCGTAGGAAATAATCAACAGGTCGGGTTCGTACGGAAACACATGCTTACCCAATCGTTCCATACCGGTTGGAGCGCCGCTGGTGGTGGCGGCGGCGCTCTTCGGTGACAATACATTCGACCCGATGCCGACATTGATCAGATGCATCGGCCCACGCTGAAAGTCATTAATCATCTGGGCAAGCAGGTTGGCCCAGATACGCTGCGGGTTGCTCGCCCAGCCGCCGGCCGTGGTGGATTCGCCGAGTGTGACCAGTGTCTTGAACTCGCTGTCGTGCCAGTCTTTCTTGGACATGTTGATTGCTCGCCATGGGGTGCAGTAGCCGGACCGGCGACATTGTAGTCGTTATCGTTGCGGCTAAACTGGTGTCCCCATTCGCCCGATCGCCTACCGGTCAGGACTTGTTCTCTTTAGATTCCGATTTAGTTACTGACCGTGCATTGTGTGCCAGTGTTTCAGCCGAATCCCCTTTGGTGCTGACTAAGCACCAAGCTAACCAGAACAGGTGCTGAAAACCAGACATTCGACTTCATAGCCGCTACCTCCAGTGTGAAGTTCAGATGAGACCATGAGTATAAACTCCCGGAAGTGGCATCGTAAAACGATGCCCTCCTGCTCCAAGAGAGTCTGGTTGTCTCTGGCACACCGCTTGATTAGCCAAAATCATGTGTCGACTATTTGGCGGACATCCAAGGTACCTCGCAGCCCCATAGGGGGCTGCAGGCAAAACGTACACAGAAGCTTGACTTCTATAATATAAATACCATAGCTACTCTATGTTATTACTAGTAGTTAACCGTTCAACATTGCCGCATCAGGCACCGCTAATTTAGTTCCATCAACGACATCTGGATCCTTCTCCCCGCAGTTGCCCGTTGGCAGTGGGGAATTCGGGAGCATCTGGTTGTCGTTTTTTTATGGGGGCCATCCCAATTTGAGGGTTGGCGGCGTTTTTTTTGTTCGGCAACCGCCCGTGAGCAACTCTCCCCCAGAGAGAGCGGAACCTTTAACGGTCGGTCGCTATTGACTGAGGGAGATCCAATGCGTCTGACCACACTGTTTTTGCTGGCGTCCCTGGCTGCCACGTCGGTTCATGCCGTTTCGTACCTACCCACCATGAGTATTTTCGTTGGTTCGATCCAAAACACGGCTGCCGTAGGTAGTGGTAACCACTACTATTCAGGAATCAATCTAGAACCCGGTGCGTTCCTGGCCGAGACGAACCTGACCGGCGCAAATCTGACGAACGCGAATCGTTCGGGCCTTTGAGCTTCCTATCCGTCCTGTCACCACACCATAAAAGGGGAAACCACATGAAGAATTTTATACTGTTGATCACCTGCTGGTCTTTGTCACCGCTACTTCCGCTCGTGGTCGCTTCTACACCGATCGGAATTTGGTACGATACGGATCAAGTCCCGGCGCCGCCGATCCTTTCCGGGACAACCAGATCATGGTTTTCGAACCGAAGTATACGCCCGGTGAAACATTTTCTGTTCCGGACCCAGTTACGAGTTACAAGAGTGACAATCCTGGCACAGAGGTTTACGCGACTATTGGCGACGGCGACAACGGCATAACCAAAGCGATGTTGGACACACTGACGGCTGGCGGCCTTCAAAGCAACCTGGACGGCCTGGTTCTGGAAATTGAGGCGATCGGCAACGGGACTGACACGGGCGGTTGGGCTTCGGATGCAGATATAGTCGCCGATCTCAATAGGTTACGAACACATTTCACGACGAACGGCAAGAAACTCGTCGTCACCACGGGAGGTTCGGGATTTATAGCCGAGTTGGGCTGCTCTCTGCCAAGTTGTCCGGATAGGACGACCTGCGACCCCACTAAACCGCTGGACCCGGGGCCAACCGCAAATCTGGCGACCTTCTTGGGAGATATCTCGGGAATTGCGTGGGACACATGGACGCCGCAAATCTACAGTAAAGGCATGGACACGACTTGGTTTAGCTGGATGAAGCAAGGATACGACGCCTGGGACATTAATCCAAGCGTGCAGATCGTGCCTAGCGTTCCTCAGGGATCTGGCGCAACGATCGATTCCATGCAGCAGATCCTGGCAGCCTGGTTGACCGCAAGTAGTGAGTTTCCCAGCATCGCAAACACCAAGCCCATCGTCGGATATCCGTACACGTCGTCTAACGAAGTCCCAGAACCCACCACCCTGTTCTTGGCCCTCTTGGCCATGACCGCCGTGTTGCTCCGAGTGCGGCACGAGTGATGTTGTAACGCGGATTTACTGCGCACTATTTTGCAGACAACTAGAGGCACCTGTTGCACCCGAGGGGGCCGGGCACCGGCTTGCTTTTCTGCGCTGCTGTTTGCGATTCCTCGCCGGTCACCCGCCAGGTCTGTTTTTGGGAGGTGAGGAAAACACTCGCGTGGCCCACGCGATACCCACCCTGGCCAACAGCCTACGGAGTGAAACTGGGGCTTCGCCTCAGTTTTGTGCCGACATCCTCCGCACCGGAGCCAGGACCACCAGCGCCAGCAACAACATTGCCACCGTGGCAGGTTCGGGAACAGTGGCCGTATTGTTAATCACCGTTCCGTTGATGGTTCCGCCGTCGAGTGACAGGAAGTTGTTGATCAACAAGTCGCCCGAGCCAAGCTTGTTGAGCGTAAAACCGTTCAAGTCCAGCCCGTGGTTGAAAATCAACGTGGATCCAAGAGGAATGGTCACGTCCAGGTCGCTTGCAAGATTGACCTGCACCTGAAACTGGTGGCTGCCATCCAGGACGTCCATACTCGCATTACCGGCTTCAGCCTCCAGAGTCACACTGCCTTGTCCGGCGAAGACGTAAGAATTTGCGTTGTCAAACTGCAACGACTTCATCTTGAGGTTTGTATCTGTAAACAGCACACGCGACTGACTGATCACGTCACCCAGCAGAACAGCCAGCTGATTTGAATCGGGATGAATGGCTGGGCTCCAGTTACCATTAGCAGTAGCGTCACCAGAGGTGTCGGCAGCCCATTGAACATGGTCCGATACAGTGCCGATGGTGTAGGTCAGATCGTCGAAATAGACGGTTTGACCATTTCCATCAATATGCGTTGTGACGATACCAAAGCGGTCAAAGGACGCACCCTGTTGCTGGTGTGGGTAGTCCAAGTTAAGCCAGACTGCTTGCCCGTCGAGGGTGACAACTATCTGCCCCCGGCCTTGCCTGGCCGTGGGATCGTATTGGAGCGTCCAGTCGTGTGAATCGCCATTCGGATAGATTCTTGGCGGGGTCGGATACCCGATCCCGCCGCTGGGCCTGACTCCCTCCTCGTCCAAACCGTAGGTGGGATAAAAATAGAATCCTTCGGCACTGGGCCCTTCAATGACAGCGCCGAGAAAGTTTTCAGGTGTCGCTGACGCCTGAGAATCGCTGCTCCGGATGCTCCCGCTGGAGTGGAAGAATCCGATCAGCGTCGTGCTATCGGAAACTCCCCTGTGAAACGAGACCTTACCCGAGGCCTCCAGGGGTTGGGTCAGGTTCAGCGTTTCCGCTAGCGGATCGCCGTAGTATGCCATCCTGGATCCACCGAATTCCAAGCGTGAATCGCCGCGAAAGGTCGCACCACCAATCTCGCCTCCTGCCACGCCTTCAGCGTTGTTTGTGGGACTAAAGCCAAAATCGAAACGGGGTCGCACGTTGGTGGTGAGGTAGGTGTTTTGATTATTGAGACCGTCCCAGTTTGGATCGCTGCTGAAGGTTTCCGTGACGCCGTTGACCGTTACATTGTCCAACCACACCTGACCAGGTGAATCGGCACTTTTCATCACCGTAACCAGTCCGAAGCGGTCAAAACTTGCCCCATCGGCCTGGTGCCCCGGCGACAGGTTTGTGACCACCGTTTCGTCGTCGATGGTCGCGACGACATTTCCACCGCCGTTATTTCCGTCAGGATTGTAAGTGAGAGACCAATTGTGGACATCTCCGGGACCACTGGCAAACTCAAATTCACTTCCTCCAGGCTGGGGAAACACGTTGCCACCCGCCCGCCAAAGACCCGTTCCATAGTCGTTATAAGCAAAAAAGAAGTTGTTGTTCCGGCCCAGCAGCCGTAGCCCAACGGTGTTGGGGGTCCGCCATTCGTTGACCGTATCGGCGTTAAAAAAACCGAGCAACGCGTGGACCGGCCCGTGAAGATTGAGCGTTCCCGACGCGGTAAACGTGTCGTCGAACGTGTCGACCGGGATGAATCTACCGTAGTAAGCCGATTCGCCAGCCGGGGTAATCGTTCCGCCGATTTCACCCGCCGGTCCACCGGCATTGCTACTGCTGGGGCTGTAGCCAAAACTCTGGGTGATTACCTGGGAAAGTGGAGTTTGTGATCGTTTGTTGTGCCCGTCCCAGCCCGGGTCACTGTCAAACGTCTCGGTCCTCGTCAGCATGGACTGGCCGAAACCCTGCTCCGTGGCGAGAACGAACCCCAACAGGACTGCCCACGAAACTGTGTGTTGCACCAGTCTCAGAATTTTTGCCCGTCGGTGCGAGACACCTGTCAGACCAACGATGCCGACGCAGCAGAGCACCAGCACCGAGGGTTCCGGGACGCTATGCGCGGGAAATTCAGCGACGGCAGACAGTCCCGGTGCCAGGGTACCACCGGGTCCGATCGTCACGTTGCCACGGATAATCCCGATGCCCCCGAGCGTGCCGCCCTGCACGTCGACCAGATCCCCCCCGCTGGTCGAAATTGCATTGTTGACAAACACCGACCCTTCGCCCGTCTTCGTAAAGGTGTTGCCGTCCAGGTTCAATGCGTTCTGAAAACTCAACACGCTCCCCGCGGCGACGTCCACGTTGGTGTCACTGCCCAGAGTGATCGGCAACTGGAACTCATGGTTGCCGCTTAGCACGTTGACCAGGGCATTGCCCGAGTTGGCCTCCAGGTTGAGAGTCGCGTCAAAACTCCCGGCGATTCCGTAGCTGTTGGCGTTGTCGAACTGCACTTCTTCGACCGTGACGTTCTGCTCCGTAAAGACCGTGGATTGTTGACTAATGGATGCTCCAAAGATGGCCGTGTCCGCCGTGCTGTTGGGTGACGCGTTCGAATTCCAATTGTTCTGGTCGTTCCAATCGCCGGCCCCGCCGGCTTGCCACGTAAATTCTGTCGGGCCAACAGGCGAGACCGCCGTGTATTGCATGTCATCAAGCCACCACACAACGCTGTGGTTATCTCCAGAAATGAAAAGGTTGAGCAGGCCGTGCCGATTCAAATCATTAATGTCGTCGCGTTGACTTGGGTAGGGCTCGACGGTGGCCGTGTATGTATTGTCTGTTCTGCCGGAAACCACCACGTTGGAGAAGACGCCCATCATTACGCCGCCCCCCCTGGCACCACCCGTTGGCGTGTAGGTGATGTCGTAGTCGAAGGGAATACCGCTGGTAATCGACGCAGAGCCATCGATGGACTGGCCCATGCTGTTGGTCGGCGAGACACGAACCTGGCGGCCCTGGAACATCAGCTCAATATAATTATTGGCGTCCGTCCGAAATCCAACGAAGTCGGTCAACGGATCCCACGCCAAAGTGCTGGAAAACCGGTCAAACCAACCGACAAGAATGTTTCCCGCCCCTCCGCCGTACTCGGCAGAACCTTTCATGGTGAGCGTCGTGGTACTGGGATCGAGCGTACCCACATCATTGGCGTAAAATGCCAGCGGAGTACGAATCACGGTTCCCCCCAGTTCGCCCAGGGCACCGCCGGCGATATTCGATGTCGTGCTATAACCAAAACCCTGCTCACCCGAGAAATTATTCAAGGAATCCCACATGGGATCGACGGAGAAGTCTTCGGTGGCTTGAAAGAACTGCCCGGCCACGGGTGAGACGAACAGGAGTAAGATCGCCACCACTGCCCACGAACCAGCTTCACAAACCGTTCGAGCAAACCCAGGTGACCTTGAAAATTTCATGAAGTCTTTCCCAAAGAAAAGTCCTACAAACGGTCCCCATAGATATTTTATCAGATTTACCAAAAAATGCGTGACCGCCGTTTAAAAAATCTGTCGCTAAGTTTCCGCAATATGCGAGGTTATCAACGCTCACAAAGATCCTTTGGGACCAAGCCCTGGCAGTTCCACCCACACACCGAGGGTTGACCGAGCGGGGCAACCACGTCCGCTGCGGGCGGCTCGTTCTGCCCTTGAATTTTGCAGCAATCTTCTCGATTTCACCCTGGTTGACTTGACAGCATAGTGGTTTGACCGAAGGTGATCTGTTAGGATGTGATTCGATAGAAATGACTTTGTTGCAGTGGGTAGCCTGAGCACGGTGTTTTCAGGCAACGCCGCGCGACACTTTTTGAGGAATTGAACAAATGGCTGAAGGCGCAATCAAGCGACTCACGGACAAGGGTTTCGGGTTTATTGACACTGGAACTGACACGGACATGTTTTTTCACTCGTCAAACCTCGAAGGGGTAAGCTACGACGAACTCCAAGAAGGACAACGAGTGTCATACACGGAAGGACATGGACCAAAAGGGCCACGTGCTGAAAACGTCAAGCCGATCTGACGACCCGAAAAAAACATTCATTTTCAATCCCGGAGAAACTGGTATGGGTGATAAAGGAAGTAAAGATAAAGGCAAAAAGGAACAACAGAAAAAGGCCCAGCTTAGCCCAAAAGAAAAACGAAAGTTGAAAAGGGAGAAGAAGAATAAATAAATACGCGCCGTTATGCACCGCCAACTTCCAATCGCAACGTAGTTGCTTGCGAAAGAGTTCAAAGGTGGTGCGTTCGGTGCCCCCTAACATGGGATAGCCAGGCCAGTTTCCCTTCGCCGTTCCCATACGCCACCAGCATGTGGGTCGGCACTATCGGCAGATTTGTCTTTGTCGGCCCTGCATCGCCTGGGGAGTCGATCGGCCGTGATTGGGGTCCGCAGTAACTTTTCCGGATTACGCTTTTTGGGCTACAAGAGTCGCTGACGGCGGCGGAGGTCGCGTCGTGGTCGGCTGCATCGCAATCCAGCGATCTACTACCTTACGCTTCATCCACTACGTGATGCGCTGATGTTTGTCTTCGTGAATCTGTCGCAGGACAAACACTTGCCATGATTGATCGGCGAGATCAATGGCAACACCCTCGATTAATCATGGTAAATTACGGCGTTGGTTGCGGTAGTCGGGATCGCGATCATGCGATGGTTCCATCCGCTGTCAGCTCAGCAAGCCCGCGAAAAATTGCATCAAGGCGCCCCCGACAGTTTCGACCAGGTCCCGCCAGGTTAGCGGCACATGTCCAACTCGAACCTCGAGATTCTGGCCTACGAACCAAGTCCGCTGGGGCCTTTGTGTCTGCGGCGACGCGAATTACTCTCGCAACCCGGTACGATCGTGACCGAGGTTACGCTGAATCACGAGTTTCTGATGAGCAGCCTGTACACCGATTCGGAGCGGGCCTTGGCACGAACGGCGCTCCAGATGCATTCCGCCGAAGATCTCCGCGTGTTGGTCGGTGGACTTGGGCTGGGCTATACCACGCGTGAAGCGCTGCTGTCGGACCGCGTCGCGCAGGTCGAGGTAGTGGAGTTGCTGCCTCAAGTGATCGATTGGCTTGCGCGCGGATTGGTGCCACTTTCATCCGAACTCTGTGATGAACAGCGATTGGTCGTCACTCAAGGCGATGTTTACCACCGGCTCGCCAGTCCGCCGGACGGTTTGCTCGATGTGATCCTGATCGACGTCGATCACTCGCCGCAGGAGCGTTTGGGCGAGGAGAGCACCTTGTTCTATACCACGCAAGGTTTGCTGGCCGCCCGGCGGCATCTGGCGACCGACGGCATCTTGGCGGTATGGTCCTATGCCGAAAGTTCACCGTTTGCTGACGCACTTCGGGCGGTCTTCGAGCAAGTTCGTATCGAGCCGATCACCTATGACAACCGTCTCATCGACCAGCAGCAAACCGATTGGCTATTCTTTGCCCGCGGATAGGGCAATGCGGACCAACAGGGGGCGGAAGCTTAGGGAGCAGGATCCTTTCGCGATCTGCGGGAGAGTGGGCAAAAAACTGGCTCCACGGGTCCTCGTGGGGCCCCGCGGACCCGAACCAGCACCGAACTTTGACGACCACACGCCCAGGCTCTCCAAGCTGACCTGTTCTTACGGTGACCACGGCGGCTGGACCGCCGGCCTGGGAGGACTTTGTTGAAATCGCCGTCGCCTGTCTTTATGATAGTCCACGTCAAATTCTTCACAGGGATCCAACCCGCACGGCTGGATGCCATACTGGTGACCTGTGACAGCAGATCACTGGCCGGGCTCTGGTCTTACAAACCTACCCACATAACCTCAGGTTTACACAAAGGCTAATCGCGCAACGGGGAAATGATTTATGGCGAACGTAGAGACCTTTGTTCTGCACGGCCTTAAGAGAAGCGGCAATCATGCCTTCGTCAATTGGTTTCGTAGTGGTCGTGGGCGGCTCTATCATATCAACAACGCCTTCCCGATCGCTAAAGAAATCCTTCACGACGGGTATTTCGACTTCCCCCAAAACTTGAGTCGGTTTCTTCGGAAGCGTTTTCTTAAACGGGTTGCCAAAATCGGGTTGGGACCTGCGGATGTGTTGATCAGTATTGAAGATTTCCCTTATTCGGAAGGCTTTTTTCGAACGGACCGAGAACTACGAAACCTATTGATCGTTCGCTCGCCGGAAAACGTGTTTGCCAGCCGAATCCACAAGGCGTTTAAGGTCAATATGCCGGCCTATCCGCGTGAAATGTCAGAGGTTATGGAGCGAATCATTGAACTATGGATAAACCATGTCGACACGTTGATAAGCCGTTCCGGCGACCCAGGATTTGTGGGAGTCTATTTCGACAGCTGGCTTTTGGATAAAGCCTACAGGGCCGAGCTTGCATCCACCCTCGGGATCGACACTGAAACTCCCATGAGTACCGAAAGGTCTAAAAGAGGAGGCGGAAGCTCCTTCCATGCCTCTGAGAGGATAAATGTCGAAGACAGAAACGAATTGATGTCACGTCAGAAGCTCCTCAAAGGTGACCAGGCAGCTCTTCTCAACAAAGTTCTTTCATCAGCACGCCTACTGGAAAACAAAAAGAAGCTCGATGAGTTTCTCGAAGAAAAGCTCGGATAACATCACCAGACTGATTGACGCGATCTCAAACGGATCGACATCTTGGGAAAAATCCCCGCGCCGGTAGGCGGCAACCTTCTTTGAGAATCGGAGAACCAGGGATGCGAGGTCACACGCCTCAAATCGGCGTCGACATTTTTCGTAAAACTGGCGTAGTTGCAGCGCGTCCTCCGCAAGAAGTGCAAGTAAGCACCAATGGCTTGATGGAAGAACACCTGTCTCCTGAAGGCACGACTCCCGAGTTGTTTTCCAATGGATACAGGAACTTACCGTCGCGTTCGCTCAACTCAGCCAAACTTCGAGCGCTCGCGTACAGTTTCTCCGCAAGAAAGGCATTCATTCAACCCGAGTAGCTGCCGGAAGAGCAGCAGCGTATTCTTTTTTAGCCGTTCTGAGCGCAAGGCAGCAGTGAACGAACAGATGGGCTACTCCCAATCGACACGCGGAGGTTAAAAGATCTCGAACGACCAAGTCAGGAAAACTCGCCATAAGTCCGCTTCCCTCCACCGTTACAGCAGACGGGCTACCCCTTCCAGCTCCCCTTTTTGTCGCCTAGGCAGCCCCAGAGATTGCCGTCAGGTCACCTGCTCCAAATTCTCGCAAGCCAGCTGGAACCTCGCACCCTGCTCGCTGCAGATAGTACGACAGTTTTGTAGCGTAGATACGTTCAGACATCAAAAGCCTGTGCTGGCACTCAGAACGGATCGAAAAAGGCCAATGAGGGTAGAGATTGGCCTCCCACACCACGATTCTGCCATCCGAATCGTAGCTGTAATCAAAAGCAACGATGTCCAGTTCCAACAGACGCCGAGCATGTACGAATTGTGCATGATGCGGATTGATGGCTGAAGTGTAAGCCAACTCTTCTCGCCTGGTAGCTTTGTTCGCCAATCGATTCGACCCACGAGCTTCCCAATTTGGCGCGACGTGGAGTCCCTGGGAGACACCCACGTCACCCACAACAACATACCGATATCGCCGGTACATCCGGTCCTGAAAATCTTGCACATCAATAAACTCAACAGCGATCGGTGCGCGGAAACATTTCAGCGGAATCCTAGCCGCATCGGCCAGCGTCTTGACAACATAAACTCGGCCACCATGCCCGCCGTTCTCACGAACGATCAGCGGCGTCTCCACACCGCAGAGCGTGGCCTGAAATCCTGGCCGGTCGATAATTGGAGTCATCCGCGGGGTTCGTAACCCTGCCTGCGCGATGCGCCGAGCCCCCTCCATTTTTGTCGCATGATCGTGATGGCATACCCTGTTGACAATGGGAATCCCGAGGCGATCACAGTCGGCGGTTAATTTTACGGATTGCTTGTACGCCCGCGGTGACCAGTCTCCCAGTGGATCCTGTAACCAGGGAATGTGCAGCAGGTATTGATCTTTATCCCGAACACGACAGGGCAGCAAACGGAGCTCAAACAGTCGCCGAAGGTCTGGATAATTCACTCCAACCCAATCAAGAAATCCTCCATAATAATATGGCTGACGTGCCGCGTGACGCACCACCAAAAATCGCTTGTCCTTGGTAACCCACCGACGGTTGACACGAGCGTCCTTCAAGCCAACTGGCAGCCTGCGAACACAACCCTTGAGAGACCAAGTAAAGCGGTTCATACGGAATTTTTTCCCGGGCGACGGTCACTCACATGTGACCTCAATCTTGATGACTCGAACTTCTACAACATGGGTCCAAGAGGCGTATACCTATACTAAACCCCAACATTCAGAACAAGATTAACCCGAGTTACGAAACACCCAAAGTGACGTCCTCCCCTAAACTTGCTCCAGGTTAAGTGAGAGAATCCAGTCCGGCCGGAGGCCGGGAAAGGATTCTTTGCGATGTCACAGCCGCGACACACGGTGGATCAGATTATTGCGAAATTACGCCGAGCGGATGTTGAGCCTGGTAAAGGGAAGATGGTTCCTGGTGCTAGCAAGGTGCTTGGGATTTCCGAACAGACGTATTACCGCCCGCGTCAGAAATATGGAGGTATGCAGCCGGAGATGGCGCAGGAACTGAAAGCCCTTCAAAAAGAGAATGCTCGGCTGAAGAAG
>CAUZEA010000104.1:0-19247 GCA_963578605.1 Planctomycetota bacterium | reverse complement strand
TCCAGCCCCCGAGGCAACCCAGCCACTTCACTTCGTTCCGGCTACGCCTCCACGAAGTGAAGTGGCTGGCCTAGCGGTGCTGCAAAGAGTAACTTAACTACTGGTACTGTCACTGGGGGCAGGTCAAAAACTGATGACTCCGATTTTCGCGGAAGTCGAAGAGAAGGAACCGTATCTCCAGCAGGCCTCGCCCATCCTTTACACCGCGATCGTATCGAGCGAAGCCGTACGTACGTATTACGCCAGGAAAAATCCGGACCGCGGTCCCCGCCCGCACCTGGAAGGGATCTTCGACACACTCCAACTTCTCCGAGTGCCTGTCGAGTTTCTTAGCGCCGAACTTGATCTGGATTTGGAGAATTTGAAAAAGTTCCAACTGGTGATCCTTCCCAATGTGGCGATCCTCTCGGATCAACAGGCCGCGGCGATCGCGCAGTACGTCCGCGAAGGCGGATCGATTCTGGCGACCTACGAAACCAGCCTGTATGACGAGTTTGGCGAGATCCACCAAGAGTTTTCCCTGGCCGATGTCTTTGGGCTTGGCTACGTCAAGAAACAAGAGTACAGCTGGACCGCAGAAACTGAGGCCGGCTCGGGTAGCTACCTGATTCCACAAGGTGATTTTCTTGCCCATCTCCAGGACCTGCTCGCCCCGGTTACCACGACAAGCCTTCACATGACGGGGCCTGTGATTTTGACACGACCCACTGCCGGTGTTTCGAAAGCAACACTCGCGATTGCCAAGCCCGGTTTCAATTCTGAGCCATCCCAGCTACCGGGAGTTCATTGGAACAATTACGGCCTCGGTAAGTCGGTGTACTTGAGTGCGCCCTTGTACAAACTCATCAAATTAAATGGAATCGACGAGGGAACCTATCCACCTAAATTAGTTCGGCACTTGCCGTTCGCGCGACGTGAAGGCTGGATGCTGGATCTCACCCGCGAGTTGCTCGACGAGCTTGCACCGAACCCGCCCATCTACGTCAAAGGACCGCATCATCTGGAGTGCACGTTTTTTGAGCAGAAACACGAGGATCGGATCATCGTGCATCTGCTGAACGCGACGGTGCGCGACTTGGGTAAGGTTTACCCGCTTCCAGAGGCAACCATTCTGGTCCGAAAAGATTTTGCGAGGCCTCGAAAAGCCTACATTGCGTGGCCTGTCCGGGAAGATCTCGAGATTCAACCAAAGGGAGATTACCTGGCTGTGCCCGCACCTGAGACACACATTCATCAGATTGTCGTCCTCCAACAATAGCCTTGACGGTCGATTGTGTGTCACAATGTTTGCTGACCGTTTCCCACCAATAATTCGTGGCCTGGAGGTAAGGAACGATGGACAACCGCATTGCATTAGTGACCGGCGCTGGCCGAGGTATTGGGCGGGCCATTGCCTTATCGCTTGCCGCGGGAGGTGCAAGAGTCGCCGTGACCTCGCGCACCCAGGAACAGTTGGAAATGCTCGTTACCGCGATTGGCCAGGCCGGGGGACAGGGGTTGGCGATCGCCGCTGACCTTGTCGATCGTGATGCTCCTGCTCGCATTGTCGATCGTGTTAAGACCACTTGGGGTCCGATCGAGATCCTCGTCAACAATGCCGGGGTCGGCAGCAGCGAGGCCCCACAGCAGTTGGTCGACTACGACGACGACTTTTGGGACCGCAGTTTTGCAGTCAATGTCAATGCACCGTACCGTTTGACCAAGTTTGTTTTGCCAGACATGATCCAAGCCGGCTGGGGTCGCATTATCAACATCGCCTCGGTTGCCGGAAAGCTTCCGGCGTTGCATGGTGCTGCCTACTCGGCCAGCAAGCATGCGATCATAGGCTTGACCAAGGTCACAGCTCTGGAAGTGGGCGAGAAGGGTATCACCGCCAACGCGGTTTGCCCTGGTGTAACGGCGACGCTGATGAACGACAAACGGCTTGAATACGATGCCCGGCGGACGGGCAAGACGTTCGAGCAAATCGAAGAATCCGCTTCGCTGCTCGGCCGCCGCCTGGATCCCGACGAAGTTGCCGCGTTAGCGGTCTTTCTTGCCGGCGATTCGGCCGGCGCCATCAATGGCCAAGCATTGAACGTTTGTGGCGGCCGGTGTTTCAACTAATTTCCACGGGAGATAACCATCGTGTCTCGGTCGATTTTTGAACCTGGGGACTATTTCTCCAGGACTATGATTTAGTGGACCTGCGTCTCTGGCCACAATAACTTCAAGTGGAAAAAATCTCCAAGCAGGCCAAGCCGCGATTTGACAGAAAATTTCGACCGGCTTACACTCGCCTCGGTGCGTGAAGACTGGTTAAGGTGTTTGCCCAAAGACCTGTCAGTTACTTTTCCCCCCGTTCGTCGATTGCTATGGAACGTGCTTTTCAGCCCACCGACCTCGAACGCATCAAAGTCGAATCGCCGGTGCGAGTGGTCGAATACTATCCGCAGCTACCGTCGACCAGCGATCGTGCTTCGCAACTCGCCCGGGTTGAAGAATGCGAAACCCCGCTGATCATACTCACCGAGTTGCAAACGGCCGGCAGGGGACGGGGGAGCAATCGCTGGTGGGCTGGGCCGGGGGCACTGACGTTTACCCTGGTCGTTGATTTCGCAAACGGCCAGCGGCCAGCGGGTGACACTCGCGTCTCCCTGGCTGCGGCGCTGGCGGTTCGCCACGCCTTGAACGCGTTTGATGGTACCGCCGATTTCCAGCTGAAGTGGCCGAATGATGTTTATTTCCAGTCGCGAAAAATAGCCGGAATCCTGCTCGAGCGACCTGCCGCGTGTCCCGAACGCCTCGTCGTTGGTGTTGGCATCAATGTCAACAACTCCGTGCAGGAGGCCCCAGCCGCGATCCGGGCAACCGCCACTTCGTTTTTCGATGCGACAGGTCAACATCTCAGTTTGCCCGACCTTTTGATCACCACATTAAATAGCCTGGCAGAGCAGTATGCTGCGCTGGCAACCGGACAACTACGGTTGCTTGACCGGTGGCACGAGCATTGCATGTTGCGAGGGCGAACGGTGGAAGTCGAGTCTGGCAAGCGGCGGATCGTTGGCGTTTGCCGTGGTATCGATCATGAGGGGGCCTTGGTGGTGCAAACCGATGCTGGCCTGGAGAGCCTTACCAGTGGTACCGTCCGGCAGGTCAGGCCCGGCTGCAGCGATTCTCCCGGCCAGTTCCGCTAGACGGCGGCTTCTCATGCCTGAAGCTGCGGGACGTTGGGTGCATCTCCGGGCACCTGTTTTATGGGAACCAAGTGCGGCTTCAGAACTGGTATTCCCACGAAGCATTCAGGCCTTGGGCCCAGAAACCGGTGCGGTGAAGTGATGGTGCGCCTGGAGCCGCCACGCCTACCAGGGATCCCGGCGGGATTTGGGTGGGATTGATTTCTGTGTCGATAATTGACGAGACCCGCACGACATTGCTCCATCCCAAGAGTGTGTACCCCAGCGCTATTCGCATGTCGGTGCGAAACTGGTACTCGAGCCTGATTCCAAGTTCCGACAGGACCGAGGTGTCGTACGACGTACCACTTCCCATGTTGGTTGGCAGGGCCAGCAGTCCACCTTCGTAGTCGGTGACCACGTATTCACCGTCGATCAGATCGGAGATGGTCGTGGCGCCCCGGATGCCGTACCGTGATTGCACGCCTCCCAGGGCAACCTTTGCCAGGATTTGGCACGACCAGCAGCCGTGCCACCAGTGGCCCAACAGCCCAACCTGACCGCCGTGGAAGTTGTTGACCATGCGGAAGCGGTCTTGCTGATCGACAATGGTATCGACGGGCTCACCACTGGCTGAATCGAGTGAGATACTGGTGTCATCGATATGAACTTCATCACGAAGGCGTCCATACCGGTATCCCGACAAGAAATCGATACGTACCGACGGTGTCCAGACCATAGCTTTGCGAAAAAAGACGTCGGTTCCTGCCAGTTCAACGTCGACCCGTACCGTCGCCGCACCGTCGATTAAGTCTGGGTAGGCGATCAGCTGAGCGTCGGGTTGCCCATTTGTGGCGTTCTGGAACGGGCGGGCCAGCACCGCAAATTCATTCGAGTCGACCTGGTAGCTCGTATCATATCCCTGAGCGCCAAAGTAACTGAGTTCGAACCCTTGGAACTGCCTTGGCGTACACCAGAATCCCGCATTGAGCCGGCCTCCAGATCGTAAACGGCCATCAAGGCTGCCGTCACCAAACAAGATCACGGTATCGGGTTGGTCGAGTTGTCCTGCCACGGCGGGGTCTGTCGTCGTTGAACCGGTGGTCAACAGGGCCGGGAGCGCAAAACCTTTCATATCCCAGGCAAGATACTCGGGACGAACCCAAAGACGGGCGGCGTACCAATTCACCTCGCATGCGCCCGGGCATGGTCCCAGCCGGCGCAAACGACGATTCACGGCAAGTCCGGCGATACCGCTGGAGACCAGTTTTCGTGAAATGGCGGCCAGTGGTACCGGAACCGCGACCGGTTTTTCCGGGCGGGGTATCGTTGTGGCCGGAGCTGGTATGCCATCATGCTCAGCGGCCCTGCCAAGGCTGCCAGTCAGGGTGACAACACCGAGCAGGGCCATGCGCCATGGCCGAGTTTCCCCTAAATAGCGGTCGGCCTGTCTTGAAGCGTGCAAGGTCGGGTCTCGCGGTACTTATTCTCTTTTTTATATATCCGGTTTGGCCCGTATCGGCTTTTCTACCCAATTAACTTGAATAATCGTTACAAATTGACCGCCTCCTCCAGTAGAGTGCGATCTGGAGGAGCTTCATTGCAGGCAATGCACCGCCCTGTTTGAGTGGTAACCCGATGCGATCTCTAATTTCCAGCCCCTGATCCGAGGGAACTGGCCGACGGGGTTCCGAGGGAACTGGCCCGTGGGGTATCGTGCAAGACTTTCGGCAACTGCTCGGTTTCGTGGCGGAACCGAGCGGTCACGGTGGTTGAAATTTGATTTCAACCTGCCTGGCAAGGGCCTTTATTCCAAATAGGGTGGGAACTTCTCACACAACCAGGCAATACAGCATGGTGCTTGGGACGACTTCATTTTTGTTAAGATGCGTTTATCGATACAATCACAATCGAAAGGTACCAGGAGCGCTCCGTGACAAATTTACATCGACGTACATTTCTGACAGGTGCTGGTGTGGCAGCGGTAGGCGCGTCGCTTGCTGCCTCGACATCTCGTGCTGCGGGGGCAAAGCCTGAGAAAATAAAAATCGGTCAAATTGGTACTGGGCACGCTCATGCTGCGGGCGTTTTTACCCAGTTACTCGAGGTCACTGATGAGTATGAAGTGGTAGGACTCGTCGAGAACGATCCCGAGCGCCGCGCAAAGCTGACCGGTCGTTATCTGGATGTGCCCCTGCTGACCGAAGAAGAGTTGCTCAATACCAGCGGACTCCAGGCGGTGGTTGTCGAAACCGAGGTGCATGATCTGTTGCCAACTGCCCGACGATGTGTGGCGGCTGGTATGAATATCCATTTGGACAAGCCTGCCGGCGAGAACCTGGTCGACTACAAGGAGTTGCTCGATGAGGTTGCACGTCGCAAGCTACACCTGCAAATGGGGTACATTTATCGATACCACCCCGCATTTCAGTTTTGCTACCGTGCGGTAGCCGAGGGTTGGTTGGGTGATCTGTTTGAAGTTCATGCGGTCATGAGTAAAAAAATAGGATCGGCCCAAAGAGAGAATCTGGCCCAGTTTTCCGGGGGTTCGATGTTCGAGATTGGCTGCCACGTGATCGACGCAATGGTACGAGTGATGGGTAAACCTCAGCAGGTGACCGCCTTTGCCCGCCAGACACATCCCGATCAGGACGCGCTGGTGGACAATCAATTGGCGGTTTTTGATTATCCTAATGCGATCGCATCGGTTCGTAGTGCCTTAGTTGAGTATGAGGGATTCTTGCGTCGACAGTTTACGGTGTGTGGCGAGTTTGGCACCTTCGATCTCCGGCCGCTTCGCGGAAACAGCTTTCGGCTGGCACTGGAAAAGCCGCAGGACGAATACAAGACCGGTTACCAGGATGTGACCTTGCCCGACGGGCCAGGCATTTTTATCAGTGCTTTTCGCGACATGGCAGCGGTACTGCGTGGGGAAAAAGAGACCGATTATCCCTTGTCGCACGAACTGGCAGTACATGAGATGATTCTGCGAGCCAGTGGTTATGACCTCTCCGAGTCGCCTGCCGGTTAGCCATACCCGCGGGGGTTCGTGCTGATGGTGGATCCGCTGCAGCCACCTTTTCAGGCAATCGTAGGGTGGTGAGTTTGTACAAGTCGTGCCGTCGGAGGGCACGTTGCCTACCGCGGTCCGTCAAGCGGTGCCGGTGTTGGACAGGTTCATGGCCCTCGGTGGTTGGACTGGTAATTCCAGGAATCTACTCGCAATACACGTGATTCCGCTTCACGACCTGCGCCGTGGGAAATTGAATATGGCCGTGGCTGGTGTTTTTTAGAATTGGTGCACGTATTGTCACACGTCAACATACTCTACAGCACTCGGTCTGTCTTGCTGGAAATGGTCTCTTCGATACACTCGTTGGAGATTTGCTGTTTAACCGACGCGCATGGGAACCAAGGACTTCAGGGAAAGGGTTGATGGGATCACCGTTGCATGGGTAGCGGGTAACTACAGTATTCGAGAAATTCCTGTGTTTCGAAATGAGTAAAAAAAGTTCAATGCTTCTTACCTCACACATTTGATGCCCCTTACAAAAGGTCACACAGTGGCAGGCACGTGCATGTGTCGCCCAACGACCATGAATTGCTCTCGACGGGGGTATTGACGTAGAGCGTCCTGCCTTTCTTTAGCTTGGCTGAATGGGTACCGAAAACAATGACGATTTCTGAGAACAGTGTAGTTCCAAGACGGCTTGTGTCGCTTGATGCCCTCCGTGGCGCAGACCTGTTTTGGATCTTGGGTGGACGCGCTATTTTTGCGGCACTTGCGACGAGCACGGGGTGGGGCCCGCTGGTGTGGGTCGAACAGCAGTGTCATCATGTGGAGTGGCACGGTTTCCATTTCTATGACCTGATCTTTCCGTTGTTCCTGTTTCTTGCCGGCGTCTCAATGCCGCTTTCATTTGCCAAGCGAGCCGAGCAGGGAGCAACCCGAAAGGCACTAACGATCCATGCCATTAAGCGTGGGCTGATACTTGTCTTGCTGGGACTGGTCTACAACGGTTTCTTTGCCTTTGACTTTGAAAATCTTCGCTGTGCGAGCGTGCTTGCCCGTATTGGTTTGGCGTGGATGTTGGCAGCCTTTCTCGTCATTTGGTTCACTCCCCGGATCCAGGTTGTGTGGTTTGTTGGTATCTTGCTTGGATACTGGGCCGCCCTCACCCTGGTCCCAGTTCCCGATACGGGGGTTGCCTCTTTCGAACCGGGCCAGACTCTTACCGATTGGATTGATCGGCAATTGCTGCCGGGTGTTCTCAACGAAGGTAACCGTGATCCCGAGGGCCTGCTCTCGACCTTCCCGGCAATTTGCACGGCCCTGGCTGGTGTTTTCGCCGGGCGGTGGCTCACCCAAAAAGGGACCAGCGAGAATTTGCGTGTGGTCGGCCTTATTGCTGCCGGAGGAGTAGCGCTGGTGTTAGCGGCGATTTGGGACCAGGCGTTCCCAATTAATAAGAAACTCTGGACCAGTTCCTTTGTGCTCTGCTGCGCGGGCTGGAGCCTGCTGTTTCTGGCCATCTTCTACTGGGTGATTGATGTCCGCGGCTGGAAGGGTTGGAGCAAACCTTTTGTGGTGTTTGGTGCAAACTCCATCACCATTTACATGCTTAGCTCGTTCATCGACTTTTCTGAGGTCTCCGGACTGCTAATCGGGGAGAATATTCCGTGGCGATTACACCCAATGTTCTTGCCGCTCGGTGCGTTAGTCTTGAAATGGTTCCTGTTGGACTGGATGTACCGTCGTCGCATCTTCATGCGCGTCTGACGATAGCAAGACCACCTGGAGAGAGTCGCGTTCTCAAGAGGGTGGCATCCCATTGTCGTAGATGTGTGTTGGACAGGTTCACGTGCCCGCCCTCGGTGGTTGCCAGCTTAACTCCAGGACGTGTTTGGCCTGGAATCCCAGAAATCTATTGACAAGACATTGGATTTCATAACAACAGAGTGTTTTACGCAGTCGGCGGGAAGGCGCAAACATTTCACCAATTAACTTGTTAGACGAGGATGACTGTAACTTGTTAGACGAGGATGACTGGTTTATGATTGCCCCTTTGCTGAACTCAAGATGATTCACAGAAATTTGCTGTCTGTTCACATGTGTGGCGGTGGTTGTTGTTCTAAAAGTTGGTGGAACTGTTACTTGTGGGATCAAGTGTTACCGTGGCATTCATCGAGTTCATCGCACTTTTTTTAATGCAAACAAAGGAGCGAATGTAATGAAGTGTTTTAGATATTTCAGTGTGTTGGTTCTTGGTGGCGTGGTTTGGATGCCAACAAGTACGGCGCTAGCCAATGTCAACTATGACGAAAGCACACAGCAGGATCTGTCCGGTGATTTTGCAAATCCAACGTTGCTGGGAGTACTCGGTGTTGGTAGTAACCTGGTTTCTGGAACCTCGAACGCCGGGGATGTGGTTGAGGTGCCTCCAGCAGTTCCTGCTCCCCATTTTCCGAACCTGGATGCCGACGTGTGGACTGTGGAAGTTGCGCCCAACACCCAAATGGACCAGGTGGTTTTGACCCATTTCGAGTTCACTCCCACCGGTCTTCTCGGTGAGGATAACGGAAACGGTGCATGGTTTGCAGTGGAAGCTAGTGGGCAGATCAGTGATCCGACGTTGCCGAATGCCTTGTTGGGCGGGGGACTCGTTGGGATGATCCCGGGCCAGCAGCAAGGCGACAACGTGCTTGAAGATTTGGGCGCAGCCACGATGGGTGGAGCCGGGTTTTCGGGACCTCTCGCTGCCGGGACGTACACTTTCTGGTACCAGGAAGGACCCACGAATACGACCTACACATTCGACTTCCAGGTGAGCGAAATTCCTGAACCCTCGACCCTGGTTCTTTTTGGCCTGGGCTGCTGCTTGTTTGGCCTGCGTCGTTGCCGCTGACTTGAAAGTTGAGTAGTTGGCGGGTGATTGAGAAAAGGCCCCAGGATAGAACTGCATTTGCCACGCACTTGCAACTGCTTGCGTGCGGTGGTACCGAAAACCGCAGCGGATGCCCGGGCCGCGATCGTCAGCATGGCCTCGGCAGTGTCGAAGCTGGCAATCAAAGACCGATTTGCTTATGGTAGGAGTAAAGGTGCTGTGCTCACAAGAAGTTGCCTGGTTGGCTTTTTATTTGTGCAGCAACGAGTCATCTTTTGCGAGTGGAACGGGCTATCCGATTGGCGCCGGGCGGATCAATTCACAGTAGAGTCATCGGTCAACTGGAGGTTCATGGTTCATGTTCTCCATCACGTTTGCCGCGATCCCTGACAGGACCAATCGATTTGTGTCCCAGCCGGTTAGCGTGAGAACGCTCCCGTTGGCGCTGGCCATTGCCTGTATCGGTTGGCAGAGTACTTCAACGGTCGATGCTGCTGAAGATTTAACGCGGCCCAATATCGTTTACATCCTTGCCGACGATTTGGGCCCTGGCGATGTGACAGCCTTCAACCCGCAGTCGAGAATTGCCACTCCCAATATGGACAAATTGGCGAGTCAAGGCATAAGGTTTACCGACGCGCATTCCGGGTCCGCGGTTTGCACACCTACCCGGTACGGAGTGCTGACAGGACGGTATGCGTGGCGGACTCGCTTGCAACGAGGGGTCAGTTGGGGCTATTCACCGCCGCTGATTGCGGCAGGTCGTTTGACAGTTGCGTCGTTGCTTCAGCCGCTGGGTTATCGTACCGCTTGTGTGGGAAAGTGGCACTTAGGACTGAAGTGGGGGTTGAAAGACGAACAGAATCCCCCTCTCGAGCACCGGGACGAAACGTGGGAAAAGATTGACTTCACGCAGCTGATTTCGTCAGGGCCGAACGAGGTCGGATTTGACTATTTCTTTGGTATCCCGGCATCACTGGACATGCATCCGCATGTTTATATCGAAAACCATCGGGTCACGATGGTTCCAACCAAAATTTCGCCGGGGTCTGTTGGCAAGAAGTATTGGCGCGCCGGTCCCATCGGTGATGATTTCAAACATATCGAGGTACTCGACAAGCTCACAGAAAAGGCAGTGAGGTTCATCGAAGTACAAACCCCGGATAAACCCTTCCTGCTCTATTTCCCGTTAACCGCTCCCCACAAGCCCATCATCCCACAGCCACGATTTCAGAACCAAAGCGGACTTAACGACTGGGGAGATTTTGTAATGCAGGTCGACTGGACGGTTGGCGAGGTTATGAATGCTTTACAAAAGAAGGGACTTGTCGACAACACGCTTTTTATAGTGACCAGTGATAATGGCGCGACGCCGGGTGCTGATTTTTCATTCCTGGTCGAACGTGGGCACAACCCAAGTCATGTCTACCGTGGTCACAAAGCTGATCTCTTCGAAGGCGGGCACCGAGTCGCCTTCATCGCACGCTGGCCAAAAGTGATCAAAGTTGGCTCCTCGTCCAGTGACACAATTTGCCACACCGATCTACTGGCAACCGTCGCGGACATTACCGGTTTTACGTTGCCGGATGACGCGGGTGAAGATTCGGTAAGCATGTTGCCGTTGTTCAGCCAAACTGCAACCGGCCCCATACGTGAGGCCACAGTTCATCATTCGGTCAACGGTTCCTTTGCCATCCGCAGGGGCAAGTGGAAACTATTGCTCTGCGGTGGGTCGGGGGGGTGGAGCAATCCCAGGCCCGCCAAAGCACGAAAAGCCAACCTCCCCAGCATCCAACTTTATGACCTGGCAACCGACATTGCCGAGTCGGTTAACGTGGCCGCCGAGAATCCTGACGTGGTCGATCAATTGAAGTCACTACTCAAACGGTATGTTGATGAGGGGCGGAGTACGCCGGGCAGGCCGCAGGCGAACGATGGTGAAGTGCAAATGGGTGCATCTTGAGCAGAAGCCTTCGCCGCCGGGTACCACAAGGGAACAGCCCAACTCCCCAGGAAATCATCACGGCGCTTCCCAAGTAGTCCGATTCACTTTCGAGATTGATCCAGGTTCTAGGGTGTGGGCAGGCGGAAGGCGACGAGGGCATCTGAGAGCGTAGTCTTGAGCTTGCCGTGGCCGCCTGCGGCGATGACTACATATTGGTGACCATTTATTGCATAGGTCATCGGAGAAGCGATTCCAGGTGCGGGTAGACGAAACTCCCAGAGTTTTGCGCCACTTTCGACATCGTAGGCCCGGAAGTAAGGATCCACGGTGCCAGCTATGAAGACAAGTCCCCCAGCGGTAACGATGGGACCACCAAAGTTGAATGACCCCAGCGTTTCACCGTAGCCCGTTTCTCCCGGGGCGGACAGCATCATGTTCCCAAGCGGAATCTCCCAGGCGAGCTTACCCGTTTTGAGATCGACTGCTGAGAGCGTGCCCCAGGGTGGTGGGGTCTGGGGAACGAGTTCTGGAATTCCGTATCGCGTTGCAAATTCTGACGTGCCGTCGCCCCGCGTCCAAAGGTAGTCGCGGGTCATCACGTAAGGAGTGCCAAGCATCCGCCGTACCTCGCGAGCCAGGCGTTCTCCACCCTCGCCGGCCTCCGATTGCTGAGGTTCGGGGCGCTGGAGTGAAACGATAGCTGCGATGCGGGTTGCCGGCGTGATGAGGAGCTGGTGGTGCGGGTCGTAGGCCAGGCCTCCCCAGTTCATGCCGCCGCCGTTGCTCGGTGCCTGGATGCTGCCTTGGAACGAAGGCGGAGTGAAGAGGCCTTTCCACCGCAGGGAGGCGATTTGCTCCCGTGCGACCTTGCGTTCTTCAGGTGTACGGCCCCAGGCATCTTCGGTCGTGACTCGGCGCAAGCCGAAGGTCGGGAGTTCCGCAGGGAAGAGCTGGGTTGGCCACGTTTCTTCGCCCGGAATGTCGGTTTGCGGAACCGCCCGTTCTTCGTTTTTGAAGAGCGACTTCCCGGTGCGCCGGTCCAGCACGAACAAGTGTCCGACCTTACTCCCAATGGCGACCGCCGGGATTTTTTCTCCGTCTCGATCCAGGTCAAAGAGAATCGGCTGCTGTGGTGTGTCGTAGTCCCAGAGGTCGTGTCGTACGATCTGGAACGACCAGGCCAGCTCTCCCGTCTCTGCGTAGAGCGCGACCAGGCTATCTGAGTGCGCATTGCGCCCCAGGCGGTTGCCGCCGTAGTAGTCGGGGCTTGCGGAGGTGGTAGGCACAAAGATCAGGCCTCGCTCTGGATCAGCCGAAAGAGGCGGCCACGCGTTGGCTCCGCCCACGTCGTGCTGGCTCCAGGTGGAATACCCGGGATCTTTCGGGTTGCGTGGTATCGGATCCCAGGACCAGACGGGATGGCCATCGTGGACACTAAAGGCTTGCACGATCCCGAGGCCGTTTTCGACGCTAAAGTTGTCTGCGATGGCGGTTCCTACCACGATCAGATCTCCGACGACGACCGGCGGGGAAGTGACTTGGGGGATGACCAGCGAACCGAACGCCCAGGTGTTGTAGGCCTCAACGGATGGAAAATCAGCTGGCGACTTTTTTGGGAGTTTTTTCCCGGTTCCATATTCCTTCATGGCGATCATGGTTTGGTCTTCGGCAATGGGCTCAGCAGGCATCGCGAAGGGGTGCAGGTTCACTTCTCCCGATTTCCCAAACTGTGCGAGCGGCTTTCCCGTTTGTGCGTCGAGTCCGATGAGCCGTCCGTCCAGAGTCCCGTAGAAGAGTTTACGACGACTATGCGGATCGCCTTCGGCAGGTTCCCAGATAGCGCTCCCCCGCGCAGCAGTCTCAGAGTAGTTTCCATCTAAATCGATCCCCGGGTCATACGACCAGAGCGATTTTCCCGTCTCCGCATCAAGCGCAATCGCACGGTTGCTGCCAGTCACCAAGTACATCACGCCATCCAAGACCAGCGGTGTACACTCGAAGGTGAGTTCCTCGGCAAGATTGCTCCCTGCGACATGTGCCAGTTCTCCGGTGTGGAAGGTCCAGGCTACCTCCAGCTGTTTGACGTTTTCGCGATCGATGTGTGTCAATGGAGAGAATCGTGTCGCTCCTGCGCTGCGGCCGTATACGGGCCACTGTTCAGGGTATTTTTGCGCAAGATCTACGACCGTGGGCTGGGGAGCTGGTGCTGCCGAGCAGCCGATGAGGCCAAGAAGCAGTGTGGACGTGAGGGGGAACAGGGTTCGCATGGTCGATGACATTCTCTTGTTGGTGTTTGCTGGAGCGTTGATGGTAGAGGTCGAGCAAAAGCATACTGCAATTTCCGCTACCGGGCGACCCAATGCTCGGGTGAGGGCACCGAGGGTGAGGGCCCATAAACGCCTGAGAATGGAAGCCAGGGGCAGAAGATCACCAGGTATCTCCCCTGAGGTCTGTGTCTTCCACATCGCTGGTTTTCCACGGCACTGCACACCATCGCCAACTTCGCTCGCAGTTCATCTGGACGATTGCCAGATTTTACGATGAACGAGATCTGCGACGGGACGACGGATAATTAATCCCGGGAAAGAATGCCTGCCTGATCAAGGGCCGTCGATTATTGGTCCACAGCGCAGCCGACTTTCTCCGTCGATAAAAAGTTTGTTTGCATTGAGGGTCGTGGGTTGCGAATCTTCGCCTGCCAAGAAAAGCTGGCTGATAAGCTGGGGTCAATCGGATACAGATCAACGCTTGAAATGAGTTCCAGTCAGTAGGCTCTCCACTCTCCTTCCGTCGAAATCGGGAACGGTCTCTCTTTTTTTCATTAACTCCTTCGGTGGAAACAGGTACTGTTTAGTGTAACCAGCAGCCGAACAAAAAGTCCAGAAAATCGGCTAAAATCCGGTGGCTTGAAGTTCGGCGTCCCATTCCATGATGACATAGCGCGAACCATCGAAAAGGATCACCCAATGAAAACTGTACGTTTCCGACGGGCAGAGCACTTTTGGTCCAGGCCTGTTGACTTTTTCAACTTTCCTCTACCAGATTGACTTCCTGACGTTGTTCTTCAGTGACGCGCTGGGCCGACTTCATGCCGAACTGCCAAAACAAGGCAGGCCGCACGAGAAACTCCAGGATCGTGCTGCTGATCAGCCCTCCGATGATCACGGTGGCTACCGGATAGAGGATCTCTTTTCCTGGTTCGCCAGCAGCCATTGCCAGCGGCACGAGACCGATACCAGACGTCAGGGCCGTCATCAATACTGGTGCGAGGCGTTCTTGCCCTGCCCGCACGATCATATCGCGACGCCAACTTTCTCCTTCGTACTGCACCAGGTGCAGGTAGTGGTTAATCAACAGAATTCCGTTGCGCGAGGCGATGCCGCAAAGCGAAATAAATCCAACCATCGCCGCAACGGTCAGGGTTTGCCCGGTCAGGGTGAGCGCCGCTACGCTACCAATAAAGGCCATCGGCAATGCGACCATCACCTGCAGCGCAAGATTCATGCTGCGGAACATCGTGTAGAGCACTAGGAACATCGCGACGAGCGAGATGGTGAACAGAATGGCAATCATACGCGAGGCGGATTGCTGACTTTCAAACTGCCCGCCATATTCCACAAAATAACCCTCCGGTAGGGAAGCCAGGATGGGTTCAAGTCGCTGCTTGATTTCCTGAACGACATCGACCAGGCCTCGGCCGCCCACATTACATTGCAGCACAATCCGGCGGCGGACCTGCTCGCGGTTGATCGTGTTCGGACCGCTGCCGGGATAGATATTTGCGACTGACGCAAGCATGGTCATACCGCCGCCTGGCAAATCAATGGTGAGTCGCTTGAGTGTTTCCAAGTCCTCGCGATAGGGTTCGTCCAGCCGCAAGAGCAAGTCGAATTTACGTTGGCCTTCGAGCACTTCGGACACAACCTCACCATTCATCGCAGTTTCGATGAACTCGGTGATGTCGCCCCGCGTGAGGCCATACTGCTTGAGCTGATACCCATCGATTTCGATTCGCATTTGCGGAATCATAACTTGCGGTTCGATCTGCAAGTCTTTCACACCCGCGACATCCGCAATGGCTGCCTTCATTTCGCCGGCCTTGCGTCTCAGTACACCGAGATCGTCACCGTACAGCTTGATGGCAACTTGCGCTTTCACGCCGGAAATCATGTGCGAAATCAAGTGCGCCAGCGGCTGCTCGACGGCAACGACAATTCCCGGGATATTTGCAAGTCGCTCGCGAACGTCATCGAGGATTTGCTGGCGGCTGCGTGGAGAATGTGGATTCAAGGAAGCAATGATTTCGGTGACGTTAACGCCCTCGGCATGTTCATCCAGTTCCGCCCTTCCCGTTTTTCGAACGAAGCTCTCAACGTCACTGATTTCCTGGAGACGTTGTTCAACGACTGCCGCAATTTCATTCGACTTTTGGAGTGAGGTGCCCGGGGGAAGCAGCACGTTGACTTGAGCCGCGCCCTCGTTAAACGGTGGCAGAAAGTCGCGTTCCAACTGCCAGACCACACCTCCGGCAATACCGACAGCCAGCAAAGCAAGAAGCAATATTGGCACCGACAGTCGCAGACTCGCGCTAATAACAAAGCCCGCAAGCCACTTGAGAAACCGCAGCAAGATGCCCTCTTTTTGATGGGTCAAAACGCGGGCGTTGGACAACAGCCAGTATGACAGGACTGGCGTTACCGTCAGCGACACCAAGAGCGAAGACAGAATGGAGACGATGTAGGCAATACCGAGGGGCGTGAACAAGCGCCCTTCCATGCCCCCCAGCGCGAACAGAGGAATGAACACCAGCACGACGATCATGGTGCCAAATGTGATGGAATTACGAATCTCGGCGCTAGCTTGAAAAACCACCAACAGGGCCGGTTTGGGGTTCGCACAAAGTCGATTTTCGCGGAGTCGACGAAAGATGTTTTCGACATCCACAATCGCGTCATCGACCAACTCACCAATAGCTACGGCCAGGCCGCCTAGCGTCATGGTGTTGATTGACAGGCCAAAAACCTGGAACACCAGGCCTGTGATGACGATTGAAAGGGGGATAGCCGTGAGGGTGATAAAGGTGGTGCGGAAGTTGAGCAAGAACAAGAACAAAATGATGACAACGAGAATCGCCCCGTCCCGGAGTGCCTCGACGACGTTCCTGATTGCCGAGTCGATAAATGCCTTTTGTTGGTAGAGCTCAGGAGTAATCTTTACGTCTTTGGGCAAATGATCTTCAAGCTTGGAAATGACCTCAGCAATCTGCTGCGTTACGGTACGCGTATCCGCGCCAGGCTGCTTGTTGATGGTTAGTGCTATGGCTGGACCGCCGGCGAACTCCTTATTGTCTTGACGTACGTAAGCAGCGGCGTCACCACGTTTTACTTGTGGTCCTTCAACAACCCGGGCAACCTGGCTGAGCGTGATGGACTGGCCATCTCGATGTTTGATAACAACTTCTTCAAGCTCGCGTGTCGTCCGGATGCGACCAAGTACACGAACGAGGTATTCATTTGGTCCCTGCTCGTCGAGGTAGCCGCCCGTGACGTTCTGGTTGCTGCGCTCCAGTGCCGTCTGGACCTCGTGAAGTGTTACACCGTACTTCAGCAGCAAATCGGGGTTGATCAGCACCTGAAATTGTTTGCGTTGGCCACCCATTACGAAAACTTGCGATACGCCTGGAACCGTAAGCAGTTGCTGCCGTACCACCCAATCGGCGAGTGTGCGCATTGCCATCATCGAAGTCGTTCGATGGACTTGCAACCCGTCGCCTGTTTGTACGAGCGTAAACCAGCGCCCGGTTTCGGGGTCGGCCAGTAACCATTGGCGAGCAAATTGTTGTACAGTGATCGATGCCTGGTCCGAAAGGAAGATGCCGTGTTGGCCGAACGATTGTCGAAGCGAATCCGGCAAAGTTTCCGCGTTAAGTTGCTCGACCACGTTGCCGTCAAAAGTGAAGGCCAGTGTCTCGTCGTTCACCTGGCTGTACATTCCGACAATCATGATTTGGCCCATGAGTGACGAAATCGGTGCGAGCTGTGGACTGATGCCTTCAGGAAGTTGTTCACTGGCAAGGGCAAGTCGTTCAGCGACGACCTGCCGGTCGTTGTAAATGTCGGTGCCCCAATCAAACTCGACGTAAACCACTGAGATCCCCACGCCCGAGGAGGTTCGTACCGCCTGCACCCCGGTCGCGCCGTTCAACGCCGTCTCCAGCGGAATGGTAATGAGTGTTTCGACTTCTTCCGGTGCGAGCCCCGGCGCTTCGGTCATCACCACGACACGCGGGCGATTCAAATCGGGAAAGACGTCGATGGGCAAACGGTAGACTTGCCAACCACCGTATAACAAAACAAACGTCGCCAGCGCTGCAATCAACATGCGGTTATGCAGTGCGAAGCGGATAATTCCGTTTAAGAACGATGTCAGCACAGGTGTCCCCTTGCCTAGTGATTGTGCCCAGCGTGCGGATCAACACCGCCCCCTGCGTTGTTTTTGATGGCCAATTGCATTTGGAATGCGCCCGACATCGCCACCGTCCTGCCAACCAATTTTCCGTCGTTTTCGACGACGACCGCGTCCTTGTCCCGATAGACGACATGTATGGGAACGCGATCGAAGTGATTGCCGTGTTGCTCAAAAACGAATGTTTCGGCACCTTCCTCAACCACCGCCTCCGGCGGTAACACAATCTGATTTTCCCAGGGCGGGCCGAGCGGAATTTTCACTTCCATTCGTTGCCCCGGTCGAAAACGCCACGCTACGAAACGCTGACCACTTTCCTGATCGTCGCGAATCAGCTGGTTCGGAAGAATCAGGTAGAATCGCAGTGCTCGTGAATCGTGATCGACGTTGTCAGCGACATAGAAAACCTTGAGTGGAATTGTTTCGCCACCAGTATTGCCGTTGGAGACAGGAGACACGTCTACCAACCAGCCGTCGCGGGCGGCTTGAATTAGTCGCTGGGCATCGTCTTCGAACGCCTGGCCCTCAACATACAACAGGCAGTGGTCGGCCAACATGAGGAGGGCCTCCCCTGAGTCGACAGATTGGCCACGTTTGACCAGAATGCTTTGCACGTGATAGAGATGTTCGGTCTCATTGTGGTCGGCGGCTTCATCGAACGGCGGGGCAGCAACCGTGAGCGTGGGAAGCAATCGGCGAGATGTCAGAATCCCATCGATTTGTTGTTCGTTTAATCCGTGCAAGAGCAAGCCTTGACGTTGAGCGTGTAGCGCCGCGTCGATTTTCTGCTGTTCGTACTTGTGTTCGAGCACGCGCCGCCCGGCGACGACTCCCTCGCCGACGGATTCCAGGCGGGCAATCTCTCGCTTGACGACATCAAGTTCCTCTGTCGACTGGAGAAATTCGCGCTGCGCGTTAACCAAATCTTCGTGGGTCAATCGAAGATCAATCAGCGGCTGGTCTGGCTGGATCGCTTCGCCTTCGATCGGATAGACGCGCGTGACAATGCCAGTGATGGGCGCCGTGATTTCAACTTGGGAGCGGCCAGGCCGCTCAACCACAATCGCTGGCATCGAAACAGTTTTGACGTAGCTTTGCAGAGTGACGATTCCCGTTTTCAGACCGATGTTTTTCCAAGCCCCTTTACTTAATTTGAGTGCGTTGGCATCGTCGTGGTCTTCGTGCCCGTGGTCTTCATGCCCGTGGTCTTCGTGCCCGTGGTCTTCATGCCCGTGGTCTTCATGCCCGTGGTCTTCATGCCCGTGGTCTTCATGCCCGTGGTCGTGGCCGGAATGATCGTCGGCCGATTTTTCCTTTGACGCGATCAACTTCTCTGCATGCGGCAACCACAGCTGGTAGGTTGCGGCCGCGGTAATGACAACGGCAAGTAGAATGACCGTCGATGCTATCGCCAGCCAGCGTGTTTTCAAAAGTTCGAGTCGATGTTTCATGGTGATGATCTCCCGTCGTCGACGTGGGAAAGTGTTTTTGATCTGCCGTAGCCAATTCCAGGCTGCATGTGAACTGCCGGGCCGGTAGCTTGTTACGACGACGTGGCAGACCGGAAATCCACTCCAGGGACGCACACAAGGTGCACACAGGTACACACGTCGTACCGGCCGAATCAACGGGAGATCAAATCAGTAGCACGCTAAACAGAAGATGTGCGTGCACGGGTAGACCGCCACCACAAAGCAAATGGTCCCAGTCAACCGTTTGGCGAGCGTGAAGCAGTTCTGTAATGGCCGACGAAAGAGTGAAATCAAGGGAGCAGCAGTGAAAACGCGATTCGCCCCT
>CAUZEA010000103.1:0-19386 GCA_963578605.1 Planctomycetota bacterium | reverse complement strand
GACGAAGCTTCTCAATAATCTGCTTGGTCGTGTGTCGGTTCTTCTTCATCTGAGGAAATCCTTTCCGGGCTACGCCCGGATGCGATTCTCTCATAGACCTGGATCAGTTAAAGGGGGGAAGCCCAAGTTGCCGAGAGGCAGGTCGACATAACCATCGTTGTTGACATCCCAGCGGTGAATCGTCTCAATCACTCCCTTGGCATTCACATACAGGTTGCTTCCCCCATCTTCAAACTGGCCTCGGGAAAGTTCCTCAAATCCTTCATGCTTCCACACGTTTACTTCCGCACACAAGCAGCCTGTACCAACTAACACATGTATGCCTGGCCCGACAATTCCCAGAACCCACGCACATCGCATGTGTTTCATGCTTTGCATCACTCCTCGGATAGATTTCATCACCAATTAGGACCTCTACAGATAATTATCAGGATGTGGGCGACTCGCCAGCATTGTTATCTGTCCAGTGTCCCACGACCGACAGTTATTGCGTGGATGACTCATGTTGACCGATACAACATGGAAGGTGTTTCCGGCTGCGTGCGCTACTAGAAGGGTTTCATACATGGGAATCTTCTAGTCCCGTGAAAAAGCGGTTGCATTGAGGATGAAACAAGATCTTCGCGCCATCCTTTGTTATTGTGAAAAGAGCTGAGTGATGGCTTCGCCCATCTCTCTGCGGAGGACATCAAAATCTTTGTTGTCCCCAGGTCTTGCGCCGGCCCTGACTGCGTCAAGGAGTTTTTTCCCCTCTTTCACGGCGTCGCTTCTTGCGGGTAGGGATTCCGAGCGGGCAATCGCGCGTTCCAGGGCAACCATGTAGCCCAGGTCTTTGCAACCTTCTCTATATCCCTCCCACTGCAGTGTCGGCATGGGACTCCCGTCTTCGGCCGGAACGGTGGCTGTAAGCCAGGGGTATAACCGCCCGGCGTCTTCTTTTTGGTCCTTGACTATTGCCTGATATGCCCAACCCCAGGTGTAGCACACCGGTGCGCGGTAAAACGTACAGCCATTATTGCGCCTGTTCTCTCTAAAGCTCCCACCGATCCCTCCGTAGACATGCCACTCACTTATGGCCGGGTAGGCCGCTTTCACTTTGCTAATGCTGTCTATTGCAGGCATGTCGCCACTGACAGCCGCATCGAGGTAGGGAGCAATCATGTCAAGGTGTTTCTTGGATGCGGTATGCAGTAACGTGATAAAGCTCTTTCCCCATCAGATATCGGCTTAAAAACCTTTGCCATGTTCACCCAGAACTCGACATGGCCGAGCGCGGTGATTTCGTCATACCACATGTAGTAAGGCGTTTCGAACCCTCGCTCTCTCACCCTCTTGTTTATTCCTGTTATGACCTCTTTGAGGGCCGTGATGTGTTCCTCGGTCAGATTGCCCGCATTGATGTCATCTCCGGTGATCCCTGTTACATAGGAAAGGTTGCGATTCATGGGGCTGAAGTTCATTACCAGGGAAACATCTTTCCAGCCGATCTCTTTCAAGACATCAAGGGCGTGGTCCACCAACTCAAAATCAATCGCAATAGTCCCGTCAGGTGCGCGTTTGAAAGCCGGCTCGCCAGGAAAAACAAGGCCGTCAACGCCGTGCTGATGCATATCAATGAAGTCACCCCGGTAGTCACTTTTCTTCTTATCCATATTGAACACCCCGCTCTTACCTCCGCCACCGAGGTAGAACACTCCGAACCGCTTGTCTTTTGATTTCTGCAGCCGGAACGGGAAGACGGTCATCTCCGACCAGAGTACCGTCTTTGCCTTGTTTGCCGGGCGGAAGGTAATGTCTCCTTGGTACAATCCTCCTCGTGTGTCCGGGGGAATATGGTAAGTGATCCAGAACTGCCTGAAGGTCTTTGGACCGATATCTACGGCCGTCAAGGGCTTCAGTATCTCAGGCCGATATGCACCGCTACCCCCCAGTTCAACAGGGGGTATCCAGACTTGCACCACCCGCACATCGGCGGTTGCAGCCTTTATTCTTTGCGATGGATCTTCCGCGCAGACCATATCGCCCACCGACACCGTGCATTCGCCAAGTTCCTCGTTCGAAAATACCGTGAACGTCACCGGCTCGTACGAATCGAGCGTTGCCACGGTTTCCAATGTCATGTCATGTTGCTCGGCGGTTTGGTCTTCTGAAAGGCGTGTCCCTGGCGCAACAGGTGTATTTACATGATTGAAATAAATCTGGTAATTTTTCTCGGCAGCCACTGCTCCCAGCGACCAGTTGAAACCGTACGCGGTGACCATTACTGTCTCGACAAGGAATGGTTCTTTTGCCACCTGGTTGGTGTTGAGCTCGATCTGCCTGACCACCGGCTTGTACACGGGTCTGAATCCGCTCTTGGTGACCGATAGCGTCTGGGCACCTGTCGGGAGGTGGTCAATGGTGAAGTCTCCACTGCTGTTCGTAAAGGCAACCTGCTGTCCGATGACAACACGGGCATCTTCCAGAGGTCCATTTTCAGTGATGACCCTCCCGCCAAATGAGTAGTTGCCGACTCGCCGCGGCGTTTTCTTTTCAAAGCGAAACGTTCCGAACAGCTCCGGTGTATGGAAATTGCCACCTACCGGGGAAAAGGCACTCAAGAGGTTCACACCGTGTGTCTTTTGCTCTCTGCCAATGTTGACGCTCCAGACCTCTCCTGCGGACGGCGAGCCACGGTTGAGCGATTGAAAAGTAATCGATACCTCTAGAATCCAACTGTCAGGCAGGCGCTTCGCACCGACCTTAATGTCAGGTTTCCACCTTGTGCCGTTATAGGGAGAGGAAGCATAAAAGATTCCATTCGCATTTATCATGAGCTGGTAGTAAGACCCAGCGGGGGGTGGGGGATCAATCGGTGGAGTGAGAAAAATCTCGATGCAATCATCCAGCGATATCAGGAGCTCATTGATCTCGGTCTGCTTAACCGCCAGTTTGTCCATCTGCGATTCATGGCACTTGAAGGCAAAGTAGAGGTGCTCCTTGTCGCAGGCAACCCAGGCCTGAGTTTTTTCCCTGGGCGCTTTTGCGCTGTTACTGTCCAGGTATTCTACCCGCGCCGCATCTTCCCAGGCACGGTCGTCCAGTACCCCATCAATCTGCGGGGCTTTCCCGGTCTGGCCGATGACCAGTTCGGGTCCGGCATGCGCTGTGTCAGCCGGCCCTTCCGCTGCCATGGTTTTCTGTCCCTGGTACGATAGCATTGTGGCGATTGCACACACCGCCACCAAGGTTGAGGCAACGCTCATGTTTTTCCGCACCGCGCGATCTTTCTTCTCCTGCCTGCCGGGATGGTTCTCCAGCCCATTGAGATCAGCCGCGAGAACAGAAGTTGCCGCTATTCTCTTCATGCCTTTTAACCTTTCAACGGGATGTTTGGTTTCATTGCTCGGGTTTCGTGAACCCGGCCAGCCTGTAGGTCTTCCCTGTCGCTACCTTTTCCTTAGGGTGAATATTGCCAGGCTGTTCAAAGGTTGCCGGTGGCCAAGTACGAGCAGGCTCGCCAGGTCGCCGACCACGACACAGGTAGTGACGCCGATCCCGGCGTAAAGAAGGAAGTGGATCCAGGTGTGGCTTGCATGAAAAAGAGGACAACCGCGGCGGCAATTCCACCAATCAGAGCTTCAGCACCGTTTGCGCGGTGCGTGAATATGCCGAGTGCAAACACGCCGGCCAGGCTTCCGCCGAATAGCCCCATGATCTTTCTAAAAACATCCCACACGGATTTGATCTGGCAGGTTGTCATCATCATCGCCGCGGCAGTTGCGCTTACACTCACAGTTATTGTAAAGCCAGCGTGGCAGACTCAGGCAAGAGTTGCGCCAGCCAAACGCTCGCCGCCCGCGTATTGAGCCAAACCTGCCCACCTGAAAGTTCCATTTCCCCCTACGGCTGTTCCATCAAGGTGACTGTGACACGGTTCAAGACAGGATGATGGTCTCCGTTAATTCGACTTTAGTGTTGTTCGATACTGTAAGCAGCGGTCCCGATTGCCCCGCGTGCTACTGTGCACCGCGAAACGACCCATCGAGAAAACTCCTCGTCACCAGCGGTTTTGAAGGGATAAAGGTTCCCATGCTGACAGACGGATCGCTTCCTGCTGGTGCAGCAGAGAGGCAGTCGTGTCGCTGAGAATCAGGTACACGGGTTTCCAAATCCCGCCCATGGAAGCTAAATTGTGGACCCGCACCGCCACGATGTTGGGCCCATCAATGCGAAGATGCTTCGTCACATCTATACTGAACGGCTCATTCCACAAAATCTCGATGGATTGGCCCGTCGTTTCGACCGTGTGTTCGCCGACCAATTGACCGTTAATGTAAACCCATGCCTGCTCGTCCACGCCACCGAAATAGAGATACTTAAAATCCGGAGAGCGTTGCGGGAGTTTGGGTAGCTCAGCCCGGTACCAGCCGTACCCCACGTAACCCTCGAATGCCTGGCTCTCCCAGCCTGTCTTCTGGTCCGATCGTAGGACACTCCAACTGCTATCGTCGAACTGGCTGGCAAACCACTGGTCCTGGATGCCCTGGTCGTCGGGATCGGGTTTGAACTGCCATTTCTGGCTGAGCTTTAACACGGTCATTGTCGCTGTTGGCTCATCGCTGGCTTGAGTTTCGGTTGGCTTACCACTTCGGTCAACGATGTTGGCGTTCTGCATCACATTGCCTTGATAGACGATGTTTGACGATGTGTCTCCGATGAAAATGCCGCGGCGGGGCTGGTCGCCCTCGACACGGATCGAATTGCCCGTGATAGCCACGAGGCGGTGACCCTCATCAAAGACGTAGCGCGGGGTACGTCGGGCCAGCCAGATTCCAGCATGCTGACCATCAGGAGAGTTGCCAATCACCACACTGTTGCCGGAAATCGTCACGTTGGAACACGCCGCGAAGAGCGCTATCCCTGCGTTGCTACAGTTAGTCACCATATTCCCCACTATGGTCGAATCCTCGCACCACTCCAGATCGAGCCCAAAGGCTTCTGCGCCATCGATGACGTTGCCTGCCATCACGATTTGCCTGCCACCCATGCCCCAGATGGCGCCCCGGCCACCGCGGTTCAGGCAATTATTCGCAAAGATCACATCCGAGACCCTCTCTAATGGGTCGTATTTCCAACTCCCCCAGAACATGATGCCATGGTTTGCCGCATTGTTGATCTGATTGCCGGATACCAGGCCGTTGTGGCTGAAATCCAGAGCGATTGCAGTCCCGATATTGAGAAAATGACAGTCGCTGATGGTGAAGCCGCGCACGTGATTGAGCGAAATGGCGCATCCTTTGACGTTTTCAAACAGGAGCCGGATGAGCGTCAGACGTTTGGTCCAGTAAGGCGGTGTCGACTCACCGTGCACGGTGCCCGGTGGGGTGCCCAGGCCCTTGGCGGGACCACTCTCGGAGGTAAACTTAAGGTCCATCACCGTGCAGTCGGATCCCACGCGGAATGCGCAACCAGTACTCCGCGGCACCACGATCACCGACTTGGCGCCCACCCCATGTGCCGTCGTGCCATCAGGAATCTCCACATTGGCGACCTTGTATCGCCCCGGCGGTATCAGCACATCTCCTTCAGCCGCTTCAAAAGCCTTCTGAAAAGCTTTCGAATCATCGGAATTTCCGTCCCCGACTGCGCCGAAGTCCCTGACGGACACCGGAGCGGCGACGGTCAAGGGCACGGGGAGCCCGAAAGCCAGGCAGCAGGCCATACAGAGTGCAATTCTCTGTAAATTGTTCACGGATTTTACCTCGTTCTGCTCGGTGGTCAGAGGGTAGGCCAGCAACGATTGTATCTTTGATTGCTTCGATTCCAATCCAGATGGCTTATTCATGTGCTTTGAGATGAAATGAAAAACGAACTGGAAAATGTTGTTTGCGTGGGAGACTTGCAATGACGTCCTCATTGATGCGACGCCGTTTTCTCCAGGCAGCGGGGCCAGCGCGGCCGTCTGGGTTCCGTTATCCGTGAAGGGAACCACTGCCACTGAAGAGATTCTTCGCTGAAACCATCCAAGGGAAAACAGGTTTGTCCGGGCACCCCATCTACAAGCTGCAAAAGCGTGTGTCTCTTGGCAGTTTTTCTTAATCTCTTATCTAATGTGATACCACCGACACGAGCACACTTGTTTCCGATACGACCGGGTATTTTCCGTCTTTCAGTACCGTTGCACGTATGGTCAGTTTGTGGTTCCCCGTCAGGTCGCTGTCGGCGGTGGGAACCACTCGAAACTGCGTCGAACTCTGCTCGGCCGGAACACTCACAGAATCGACAGATAACAGACCGTGCAATTGTTCATTGGCACGCAATTCCAGCCGGGTTGGTTCCAAAAGCTGACGAGCGCGGTGGATCGTCAGCGGAATTTCGAATGGATCACCTTGATTCACTTGCAATTCGTCCACGTCGCTGGAAATCTTCAACAAAGCGCCTACCGGCATAAAACCAAGGCGATCTTTCAAGCGACTTACCAGGTAGTGAACATTGCCTTGAGGGTCAGCCACCTTGGCAACTCCATTGACGACTAGCCGAGAGGTGCGTGATGTTTCGAGCCATTCCGGCAGAAAAATGGGATACAGGATTCGCTCGACACCGGGTGGCACGACCAATTCAGGCCCGGTGATACCCTGGCGGTGGTACCCCTGCGCAGATGACATTTCAAGCACAATTTCACCGTCAAAACCTTCCGATCGTTCGATCATTACCGGGGCGGGAAACGTCGTTCCGCGCGGCCATTTGGTCACATCATTTTTTCTTTCTCCTTCGATGGAAAAAGGTGGTTTCAGGGTGGTCGCAACCAACACACTTCCCGCCGGGTGGGTGACTTGGGTTTCACCAATCGTGGCGGTCCCAGTGACCGTGGCGAACGAGGCGTGAACCGCAGAATCGGCAACCGCAGTCAATTCAATCCCGAGTGACGTTTTTCCGGCTGGGATCGTCAAGTCTTTTTCCACGGTGACTCCCGCCGGCAGGCCAGAAATCGAAATTGCGATTGGTTCATTGAAACCGGCCACGTTGGTCACTTTGACCTCCAATGACGCCTTGTCGCCAATCGGTACGTTGACCAATTCTGGCAGGCTGAGCGTGAAGTCCGGGATGGCCTTTGTGATGACCAATCGGTAGGTTGCCCCTCGATTGCCACTCTTGCCGGAAACATTGGCCACACCAAGTTGATAAGTTCCGTCTGCGGGTACCGTAAATTGCAAACCTGCATCGGTGGTTTCCGGCAAGTCGTCGTTGCGGGCAAGTTCCTTACCGGCCGGATCAAGAATCGACAACACCACGTCGAGTGGCGATCCAAACCTGGTCGCTTCGAGCGATAACGCCCAGACATCGTCTTTCTTGCCGTCGACCAGATAGCGGTCTTCGTCGAAGGTTCCCTCAATCGTGCCAGTGACCGAACCAGGCATATTCAACCGATGCGTGTCGGTAGGTTCGCCCGAAGGTTCGACCGTTTGCTCGAGGTCGCTCAGCAATAACTTAAATGGAGGCGTGGTTCCGTAAGCAGTTTCCAATTGGTAAGGGAACGACGTGGTCTGTTCATCCGCGGGAAATTCAACTTCGCGCGTGATCGATTCGAGTTTGGCCTTACCGGTCGCAACGCCGTAACCAACGAACTCGATCGGGCGTGTCTCACCCCGACGACCGGCTGCCGGAATCGTGGCGACCACGCGCGGCCCGTCAGTGATGGACAGCCGGTAAACGAACGTGCGATTTCCACGAAAATCGACGTCATGGATGCTTACTGTATATTGACGGGCAGCTTCCGTGGAAAATATGAGGTTGCAATCGCGGCCCTCAGTATCGGCGACATCCGCAACTAACCGACCCACTTCATCGTGGACTTCCACGACGGCATTCAGCGGGGACTGGATGGCGTGGGTGACGACCGAGCAGTTCATGAGGCTATTTTTCTCGGGCGTAAAACAGAAACGATCGACTTCCTCGATCTTTGTGATCTGCCCAGAAATTGTCACGGGTAGTGAACCAAGTTGCTGCGGTCCTTTCCGGTCCGCAATTTCTACGATCTCGCTACCGTGTCCCACCATGAAATGGCTGGCCTTGCTCGCTCCATTGGCATTGACGGCTTGCCACCGCACGATTCCGGCTGGCATATCGGAGGGGATCGTGAAACGGGCTCGTGTTTCACGAGGCAGCGGAAAAGCCCTCGGCGAGCCCCGGCCGAACCAGTAGGGCGGCTCCGGCACGATGACCGGCCCGGGTGGTGCCAGGATCTCGAGTTTTACTCGAGGATCGAGGACGAAGACCTGCATATCCGGCGTCCAGTCGTATCCACCCAAAAGAACTTCGAGGGTCTGTCCTGCCTGGCCACCAGGTGGATTCACGTAAGCAATGCTTGGCGGCTGTTGCCCGCGCGCAGCATGGAGGCAAATCGCCGTAATCACCAACGTGAGCCAAAGGTGATGGTTTCGCATGAATGGATCCGGGTATGTGGTTCTCAAGAAATGACGTGCACCATTGCCACAAACCACGAACCGCAAACTAAATGAGCCCTGGTATGATCTTACCGCCATCGACAATCGGCACCGGCCGCCCCAGAGGATCGTAATACATCCGGTCGGGATCAATCCCCATCAAGATGCTTATGGTCCGGAGGATATCAGGAACGCTGACCGGGTCCGAGATTGGAGCGGCAGCATGTTTGTCGGTAGCGCCGATCACCTGCCCGGGCTTGGTACCACCTCCGGCAAACACAACCGACTGAGCCATCGACCAATGGTCGCGACCCGCCATGGCATTCACGCGAGGAGTGCGGCCCATTTCGCCCATCATGATGACCAGGGTTTCGTCGAGCATCCCGGACTGATCGAGGTCGGTCACCAACGCGCTGAACGCGCGATCGGCGTAAGGTATCAGGTCAGTGCGAAGACTTGGAAAGCAGTTGTAGTGCACGTCCCAGCCAGGTGCATCGATACCAACGAATCGGCTACCCGCTTCGATCAACCTGCGGGCCAACAAGGCACATTGACCAAGTTGAGTGTACCCGTATGCCTCGCGAACTGACGTTGGTTCGCTCTGAATGTCGAATGCCCGTTTTGCCTCTGGCGAGGTAATCAGGTTGTACGCCTTTTCGTAATAGGTGGACATCATCCCGGCGGGCCCTTTGTTAAGGTCGCGCTCCCGTTGGTCGATGTCGGCCAGCAGCTTCTGTCGCACACTCAGCCGTTTCGCCGACAGCCGTGCAGCAGGCTGTAAATCCTTCACTTTAAAGTCTGCCTGCGACGGATCGGCCTCGATTACAAATGGCGCATGTTCAGCTCCATAGAAGCCAGGACCACCTGCCCCCACCAGATGCGGAATGTTGATGTATTTTGGAATTGCGCCGCCTGATTCCAGTTCTCGCGAGACGATCGAACCCAGGGACGGATAGAACTCGTTGAAGGGTTTAGGATTGAGGCCGTCGGCGAAGGTCGGTTTGCGTCCGGTCATCACGTAGTGGTAGCCGGTACTGTGACCGTTGATTGTGTGGCTGTGGCTGCGGACGATGGTGTACTTTTCGGCAATCTTGGCGCACCTTGGCAGCTGATCCGTCACCCACGTACCAGGCACACTGGTCTGGATGGCCCGGAATGGTCCGCGGATTTCCTCGGGTGCCTCAGGCTTGGGATCCCACATGTCCTGGTGTGGCGGCCCACCTTCCAGGAAGATAAAAATACACGCTTTGGCTTTCGGTGGCTGGATCCCCGCCGCTTTGGCCTGCAATTCCAACAACCGTGGTAGTGTGAGACCGCTGATCAATCCACTAGCGCCAAGACGCAACGCGTGTCTTCGCGTGACTCCGTTGCAGCAGGTCGCTCGTTTTTTACCAACGTTGACCTTTAACATGATTCACTCTCGGAAAGGATTTTTTTGGAAGCGAATGTGGTGCGTGTTATCAATGATTGAAAAGGAATTCTTTCGAATTCAACAAGGCCCAAAGAACGTCTTCAGCTGCCGCTCTGCGATCGGTGTCTACGCCAGCAAACGCCTGCAGCATCGATCGCCTGTCGACTTCTTCGGGAAATCGAGAGACTGTATGCAGATATAATTCTTCAATAATTTCGTCATCCGACAAGTCCGAATTAGCAAGTTTTCGCGCGGTACCCTGCCGTGAGCCGACCTTGTCCGCGATTTCTGGTGAGTTCAGTAAGTGGAGTGCCTGAGCGACACTTGGTTCGTCGCTCCGTTCGCACTCGCAGACGGTTGCCCGCACGGGGCGACCGAAGAGACGAAAGAAGTAAGAAGGCATCCGGTTGTCCCACACTTCAATAGCACGGTAGCCTCTCGGCCACCCATCAAATTTTTCACCAACTCCTGTGCTCTGACAAATTGCGTCGAGCAGCACCTCCGCCGGTAGCGACTTGTACGCGGCGTGGGAGAAGTTCTGATAATCGTTGGCGTTCGAGGAATTGGCTAACGAACTCAACTGATACACGCGCGAGTTCAACAGCGTTCGCGTAAACTGCTTCAAATCGTAGTTGACCTGGCGCAGATGATCCACCAGCGTCTGCATCAATGCCGTGTTGGTAGCAGGGTTGGTCTCGCGGATGTCGTCGATCGGTTCGATCAAACCTCGGCCAAAGTAGTGCGCCCATAGGCGGTTCGCAATTGCCTTGGCGAAATATGGATTGTCTGGTGCGGTCATCCAGTCGGCCAGCACGATCCGACGATCGGCGACATCGGTAAAGTCAGGGGGCGTGGCACCCAAGGCGCGCGCCGAAACGAGTTGTCCAGTTTGTGGATGAGGCAGATCGTCACCTCCCTGCGAAATAATCGCCTCCTTGCCAGCGGGAAGCTTCTTCAGTTTCACTCCCGTAAAGAAACCAGCCAGTCCGACATAATCCTCCCGGCTCCATCGCTCGGACGGATGATGATGGCATTGTGCGCATTCGATCCGCACTCCCAGTAACAATTGGCTGAGTGATCGGCTAAGTTCATCCGGCTCCTTGATGGCCTTATAAAACGAGCCTGGGCCATCGGCCGACGTATTGCCTCGGACCGTAAGTATCTCACGAGCCATCTCGTCGTACGGATGGTTCTCGGCAAATACTCGTTGCAACCACCGCTGCATTGCCAGCGCCCCTTCCGCAGAGATCTTCGAACGATCTGCACGCAGCAGGTTGAGCCATTGCATCGCCCAGTAGACGGCATACTCGTCTCGTTCCAACAGCTCGTCGATCAGCATGGCTCTCTTGTCAGACGCGGAGTCGGTCAGAAACGCGCGTGCTTCGGCAGCCGTTGGCAGGGTCCCGATCGTGTCGAGAAAAACGCGCCGCATGAACATGGAGTCATCAGCTATTTCACTGGGGACAATACCGAGTCGCTGGAGCTTGTCCCAGACGAGGCGATCGATGAAATTGATTTCGGGAGGACGTTGGAATACTACTTCCGGGCGCGGCAGTGTGATCTGGCAAAAATCGACGTGCTCCAAATACCGAACCAGGATCACTGCTTCGCCCGGAACATCACCGACCTGGATGAGACCTGTGGAATCAACTTTTGCGATGGATTCGGTGTTCGATTCATATTCGGCGGCGACAGTCGTACAGCGGCGATTTCCTGCTGCATCCACGGCGGTTACTCGCAATTGCTGCGACTGTCCTGCGAGTAGAATCTGTTGCGCAGGCTCGACTTCGATACCGACGATACGGCGCTCCTCGTCCGTTTCCGTCGCAAATCGCGCCCCTTCTGAAATCCAGCGACGAAGGCTGTTATGGTGATAACTGTCGGGTGCGATTTTTTGCCCACCCTTGTGGGGAATTTGAGCCGTCGCCTTAGCTAGTAGCAAACTTCGCTCAGGTGCCGCCAGCCAAACACGCCGCCCCCGACCTTCGTTCACGATCGCGTCAAAATCCGCAGCCGGATCAAAACCAAAAATGCTCAACTTGAAGCCGTTTTGACCCTCCACCTTACCGTGGCAACCGCCCGAATTACAACCAGCCTTGGTCAGGATCGGAATGATATCATACGAAAACGAAACAGGCGCGGGAGTTTGCAGTCCCTTAACCTCCAGGGGAACGACGAGCTGATTGTCGTGGTGCCCAATTACGATCTCCGTGCGGCCCTCGGCCAAAGGCCGCACCAGGCCGTGCTGGTCAATCGTAGCGATTTTCGGCTGCGAGACTTCGTAAGATACGCTCCCAGTAACGTCGGAGGATTCGCCACCGGCCGGTTGAACGCTGGCAACCAGCTGCTGGGATGCGTCCGGGCCAGCAAGCACAATCGAGACGGGCTCGACGCGGAATTCACCAGCAACGGTCCCGCTCCGAGGCAGCAGCACCATGATCAAACCGCCAACGACCAGTCGTAGTTTTCGTTGGTCAACCACCGAAGTTCTCCGGCCCGAGTGCACGTTCTGCAAGTCACTGATTGACTAACCACGCATAAACGCGAATCGGCACGAATAGGAACGGAAGGTAAGGATCAACAGTTCCCCTGCAATTCCGTACTTTCAAACTTGGGTTTGAAAAGTAGATTGCTTCAAACTGTTAGAATGTGTTCAACTCTCCAAAATGAAGCGGTCCAAAATTTAATTGTGGGGTAGGCACCACGCTCAAGCCGGGCAGTTGACACGACTCAACCACAAACTCAAAAGTTGATTCTGGACGGCTTCTTTGGTTGTGGTGACTGGTCTAGATTTGTGATTCTCACGTCTATTCTCGACGGGGTTGTGATCACAGATCTAACCAGGATTCTACCACACCAGGAAACCGAATAGCAACTGAGAATCCTCATCCATGCGGTCGCTTTGTTGGTTAAAATTGAAAAGAGGGCAAGTGCGAGTGTCGTTTGGACGCTTATAATGATAGAAATCATCGAGTCTGCGGAATGATCGCTTTACGCGATACGGTTCTTCTTCCTTCTAAACCTTCACAATTCTTCTCATTCCAAACCTTCACCATGGCTCACGACATGCCTTTTTCGCGGCGCCCGTGCATCGTACTGGCAACCGGCTACCCGGGACCTCGATGGAAGGTTGGCTGCTTTCTGATTCTGCTACTCTTGCTGACTGAAACTAGTACACGGACGTTCGCAGAAGACCCAATGCCAATCTCCATTGCCGAATTGGATCGAACCGAACCGGTCGATTTTGAGAAAGAGATTTTACCAATCCTGCGAAAGAGCTGTTTGGCCTGCCACAATGCAACTGGCGCCGAAAACGAACTTATCCTGGAAACTCCGCAGACGATCCAGCAAGGAGGTTCAGGTGGACCCGCAGTCGTACCGACCAAAAGTCTTGAGAGTTTGTTGTTGCTTGTGGCGGCTCATTTGGAAGAACCGGTTATGCCTCCGGTTGACAACGACCAGGGTGCCAAACCATTGACGCCTGACGAGTTGGGTTTGATCAAGAAGTGGATAGACGAGGGAGCGGAGGGTACGGTTACCGGCGGCAAAAAACCGTTGACATGGCAGCCAGTTTCCCATGAATCCCAACCGATTCTCGCCACCGCGATTTCGCAGGATGGGCAATACGTGGCCTGCGGGCGTGGCAACCAACTGTTCGTTTACCACGTGCCCACCTTTCGACTTGTGGCGCAACTGGTCGATGCTAATTTGTCGAACAGCAGCGATCAAAATCCGCTTCAAGTAGCTCATCTGGATACGGTGCAATCACTCGCCTTCAGTCCCAAGGCAGACCTGTTGGCCTCGGGTGGTTATCGTACGGTGAAGCTGTGGCGCCGGTCACCCAATGCCCGCTTATCTGAGGCCGATATTGGCGTGACGCCCGGGGTGTTGGCTATGACTGCCAATTCGAGGTGGGTTGCTAGCGGAGAGTCATCGGGAGTAATCCGTTTGCTGGATCTTACCGGTGAGTATGATGTCCGCCGGCTCGAAGGACACAATGAGCCGGTCACGGCACTGGTATTTTCTGACGACGGAATGTGGCTGGTCTCGGCTGCACCGGACAAGACGATTCGCATCTGGAACGTGAGTGAAGGCCATCAAGTGGCCGGATTTACAGTGCCCGCCGCCGTGCATGCGATGACCGTGATCAATCAAGGAAGTCAGATCATCACGGGGGAAGGAGACAATGTAATCCGCGTTTGGGCTACACCCGAATTGGCTACAAAGACGGCCACGGATGAGCAAGGTGTTCCCGGCGACGACGACCTTGGCGGTGACCTGGAGGCCAAGCCGGCCACACCAGTTCGGGAGTTGAGCGGTCACGAAGGGGAGATTACTGCGCTGGCGAGCTTGCCTGGCGCATCGCACCAGTTTGTGTCGGGGAGCCTCGACGGGACGTTTCGCATTTGGGATGCCGATCAAGGATCACAGTTACAAAAGTTTGACGCCGGTTCGGCGATCACTGCTCTTGCAGTGCGGCCAGACGGCAAAAGGTTGGTTGGTGTTACCAAGGATCGCGTCGCGAAATTGTGGAATCTCACAGATGGCCAGTTAGTTGCTGAGTTCAAAGGAGATCAACGCATTCGCGCAAGGATCCCGGAATTGGATCGCGTCGTCCAGTTAGCCGAGACCGAAGTTGCCCACCACAAGAGTATGAAGGAAGCTGCCGAAAAGCAGTTGCAAGAGAGTGAGAAAGCGCTCGCGCAGTCCAACAAGGCTCAAGCAGCGGCTGAAATCAAATTAGCTCAGGCGATCGAAAGGGCAAAAAAAGCAGAGCAGAAGAAAACCGCCGCCGAACAAGCCGTTGCGGCGGCCAATGTCATCCTGCAGCAGGTAAATCGATCTCAGTCGTTGGCAGCCGAGTCAGTGAAACAATCTGCGCAAGCTTTACAGCGGCTCGCGCAACTCTTGCAGACGACTCGACAAGACGCTTTGGAGTATCCGGACGACCAATCTTTTAACGATGCCCTGGCAGCCGTCGAGCAGGCGCTTCAGGAATCTGTTTCAAAACAAAATGAAATAGACGAAGCTCTGTTGGCCCAATTGGCTGTAGCCAACGAGGCTGCGGAAAGTGCAGTCGAATCGAACAAGAAACAGGTCGAGATACTCGCAAGAAAATTCGCGCAAGTTGTTGCGGAAGTGCAGGTGGCGGAAAAGAAGAAAGAAAGCTTGATCGCGGCCGGAAAGATTGCATCCCAAAATTTGGAGCAGGCAAAACAGAAGACCTCACAAGCAACAGAAGAACTGGCTGCCGCAGAACAAGTACAAAAAGACCACGAACAAAGAAGAAACGAAACGGCGAAAGCTGCCGAAGCAAGTCGAACGCAAATCACAGCTGTAGCCTTTGCTCATGACAATACGTACCTGGCTTTGGGCGATGTAGAACACCGAATTCAGCTCCTGGACGCCTCTACCGGGGATCTGTTCCTGACCCTCAACGATCAACCAGGCCCGATTCATACCGTCCGCTTCGCACAGGACACGAGTCTCGTTGCCTTCGCCGTCGACGGAAAAATGGTTGTCTGGCAGGTGCAGCCAAAATGGGTTTTGGAGCGGACGATCGGGCACGTCGATGAACCCGCACAGCTTGTGGACCGCGTGTTGGCGTTGGACTTTAGCCCCGACGGAAAGCTGCTTGCGACTGGTAGCGGTGAACCGTCACGGAGTGGCGAGCTCAAAATCTGGCAAGTGGCCGATGGGCAGCTGGTGTATGTGATAGATGACGCTCACAGCGACACCGTGTTTGCGGTGGAGTTTTCTCCCGACGGTAAAACCATTGCCTCCAGTGCGGCCGATCAATTGGTCAAGACGTTTCAAGTCGACGACGGTCAATTGGTGTACAATTTTTTGGGACACACACATCACGCGCTCGACGTTGCCTGGCAGGCGAATGGCCGGCGACTGGCTAGCGCGGGCGCCGACCACGTGATCAAGGTGTGGGATCCAAGTACGGGCGAGCAAAAACGTACCATTGAAGGTTACCTGAAAGAAGTTACCTCGGTTTCTTTTGTGAGTGTTGGGTCTGAAGTGCTTGCCACTTCGGGTGATTCGACGATTCGCCTGCACAACACCGATAACGGCAGCGTGATTCGCAAGCTCGAAGGCGCCAAGGACTTCGTCCACACGGCAGTTGCCACCCCCGGTGGCGAGTTGGTCGTGGCGGGGAGTCGTGATAGTGTGCTGCGCGCGTGGAATTTAAAGGACGGTAAGTTGCGGGGATCGTTCGCGCCGCACGAGCCGCCGAAAGAAGACTCGGCCGGGCAGGACAATTAAGCAACACGAACACAACCTTGTGTGTTTGGCTGAAATCCATTTTGGCTGTTCACGCCATTTCTCAACGAACTTGTTCTGCCAGTTCGCGTTCTCTCGGGGGGTGCCCAGCCAATGCTGCTTGAACCTCCGCCTGATCCGAACCGTGATCGCTGGCAGCACTGCTGCCCAGTTGAAGCGGTTCTTGGCTTTCGCCGGCCGAGTCTTCACCGACCACGAACTCGGTGGCGATGACCATTACCAAAAGTTTGCCACCGAAATTTGCAAGGATGACGTAATGCGCGGCCTTGCAGGATCAGGTTCCCAGCGCCTCGTGCGCGCGTGTTACCAGACGATTATCGCGATCGCCGGAGCCGCGGAGGTTGTAAACGCCAAGAGCGAGAAACAGGTCTTGCCAGTCGTGGCTTACGTGGTCGTAATCCTCGAGCACGGCCGAACTGAATTTGTAGTCATGGGCGTTGTGCCCCTTGAGGAAGATCAATCGTCGTGCCGTATTGATGATTTGTCGAGCGTCGCCGCCCGCCTGCAGAAAGCTTCTGATCTTGGACGCGGCGCGATCACGGTTGGTGCTCACATCGGCAAAAATCTCTGCGATGGCTTCTGCCGGCAGCGCGTCACTTGGTTCGGCGGGTGCCAGGTCGTCGACGGTCACGTCGCGCAGCTGGCCGCGGCCCATTGCCGATTGACGAAACATCGGCAGGAACGCACAGTTCTGCAACAGTAGCATTTGCCGTGTCGAATCGTTGCCGCTCGCTTGGTATGCATAATGCAGAGCATTCGCTGTCGTCAGGGAGTGGAGCCCGACGATACCCGGCTGACGCATCAACAGCTCGCCAGACCCGATCATGACGGCATTCCAAATCGACTGTGGCGCGACACCTTTGTTGAGCAACTCGACGCCCAGGTCGACGGCATCGTCGGATGAGCCGCTGCGCAACGTTGAGAGCAGGTCACGGGTTGCGTTTGTATCGACCGCCCCTTCCAGCCAATCTTCACGAACCGTCCTTTGCAGCTCCAGGTTCCGCCGCCACGGTTTGTCGGCGGGCAGATCGCTGCTGGCAGGATTCGGCTGGCCAGAGTGGTTCAACAGTGCGGCGCAGAGCGACCGCAAAACAGATTCCGCGTGGTGCCAGCCGATGCACTGCAGCGTCCTCCAACTGTTGGCAACGAAGATGGCTTTGTGACCGATTGAGCGATAGTCGCGCGCCCCGTAGCGACAAAACAATTCAAACACTTCATTCGCCCCAGCTGCGCGAACCAGCCCCACCACAGCGATGTCGGCGGCGTGCTTGTCCCAGTTTTCCATCGCCTCGATGAATGCAGCCTTCGCTTTTCGCGCCGGAGGAACGGCGCTTTCCTCGACCGGCTGCATCTTCCATCCGCTCGTCCGCTCTTCTTCCAGCTGTTTGCCCTTGAAGTAGTCGAGCGCCCAGAAGATCGGCAACCAACGGTCCGAGTCGGGTGATGAACGACTAGCCACATGCGCCGAGTTAACGACCAGCACTGCATGGAACTTGAAGCCAACCGACGGCTGCGGCTGGACGTTCCGGACACCCGCCAGCAGCAGCGCTGCCAGCACCTCGCGATACGAGGTCCCGCTGCGCACCTTACCCGCGACCGCTTCGAGTAACTGATCCCGAGGTGTCTGTTCCAACAACCGCACGAGCGGATCGACGCCATTGCCGACGCGCACAAGGTTTGCATCGAGTTTTGCATCCGCCGCAGAAACGGGGGGCAACTTGGTGAGGAAACCGAGTTCCTGCATGCCGATTCCGGCCCCACACGCTGCCGCCGTTCCCAGGAATCGCCGCCGAGTCGATTTTTGTGACATTGGATTCTCCTTTACCACATTGTAACCATAAAACCCGACTGCACGGTCCCCGATGTCCTGTCTGCGCCCCACGTGGTCAAGAGGTTGTCACGCACCAAGTCTGCAAGCCGGGTGCAGGTGGCTTGATCCTGAAGATCGTGCGCATTCACGAGAATCTGAGCACGCAATTTGTTACGGGCGGATCCGACCGCGTGGCAGTGAGTCTCAGTCAGGGGTAGCCGGATCTCAGTTCCAATTGTCAACCAGGTAGTTACCACTGCAGCACATTAGCCGCAGTCCAAAGAATAGCATGGGCGATTTGCAGATTAGGATGTACCAATATGATAGACGGAAGGTGAGCGGGAGCGGGAGCGGGTAGGGGGGTACTGGTTGCTCCGTCGAACCGACTTTTTCAGGTAGGTGTGAGTATCGCGTGGCAAACCCCGCCACGACAGTCTTGATTGCGTGTTGGCTGAAAAGAGATTAAGTTGAGCATACTACGGTGTTTGCTTGGACGGAAAATCCAACCCACTGAAGGGCATCTGAATGGACCCAATCAGAAATGGCATCTACTGGCTTGGTTTTGGATGGGGTTGGTTTGTTGGTGGATTGGCCTTTGCGAGTGATGAAACAACGCAAGAGCAACTTGATTTCTTTGAAAACCACATTCGCCCGGTACTGATCGAACATTGCTTCGAATGCCATTCAGGCGATGCGAAGACACCTAAAGGTGGTTTGCGACTGGATTCTCGCGCAGGTGTTTTGGAAGGTGGCGAAAACGGTCCTGCCCTGGTTCCTGGACGTGCCCAGGAGAGCATGCTCATCCAAGCGGTCCGCTACGAGTCGCTCAAAATGCCACCGCAAGGCAAGCTGCCTGAGGCAATCATCTCTGACCTGGTCAAATGGGTGGAAATGGGCGCACCTGACCCGCGGTCAAAGGGACCGACCCATGTCACTTTGTCGCTCGCCGACGCTAGCCAAGACCATTGGGCATTTCAAGCGATCACGGATTCTCCACGGCCTTCGGTGGGAGATAACTCCTGGCCACTTGTCGCAAGCGACTACTTTATCCTCAGCCGGCTTGAACAAAAAGGATTGGGCCCGGCTGAAGATACAGATCGTTACACGTGGCTGCGTCGGGTCAGTCTTGATCTGACAGGCCTGCCACCCACCGTTGAAGATATTCACCGTTTCGTGGCGGACAAATCACCAAGGGCTCATGAAAAGGTGGTTGATCGGCTGCTGGCATCACCTGCGTTTGGTGAACGGTGGGCTCGACATTGGTTGGACCTTGTCGGGTACGCAGATCAGATTGGCACATCGGGTAGGGTGATTGCCGAACATGCATGGAGATACCGCGATTACGTGATTGACTCACTGAATCGTGATGTGCCCTTTGATCGTTTTGTTCGAGAACAGATCGCCGGTGATCTGCTTACCTATGATAGCCCCGAGCAACAGGCAGCTTC
>CAUZEA010000102.1:0-19421 GCA_963578605.1 Planctomycetota bacterium | reverse complement strand
CCGGTTCACAGTGTTTGTCCCGGTTCACAGTGTTTGTCCCGGTTCACAGTGTTTGTCCCGGTTCACAGTGTTTGTCCCGGTTCACAGTGTTTGTCCCGGTTCACAGTGTTTGTTACCGAAGCACACAACGGGTTTGTTACCGAAGCACACAACGGATGTTATGAACGGTTTACGGCCGTCCGGCAAGCGCGCTATCCAGCCGGGTTAGGAAAAATTCTGCGGGAGGCCCTGGTGGAGCTGGCCTGAAGTCGTTTTCCAGGCGGACCGGTCTTTTGAGAACGTCGAGCGAAAAGAACTTTGCCCAAGTCTGCAAGAAAACCGGCCATCGAAAACAAAACTCCTTAAAAAACGGAGGCGGGAGACTTGCGCCTCCCGCCCCGTTAGGTTTTCGGAGTTTTAACAGTTAGCCACCTGGCCTTACCGTTGCCGGCCGATGCCAAGCAGGCCAACAAGCCCGGCTGCCAAAAGCAGCAGTGCCGATGGCTCAGGGATAGCGGCCATGACATTCAGGCCAGTCTCGACTTGCAGTGTGCTCCAGGCCGAGGACCCGGCTTGCGCACTGGAAGCACTTCCGACAAAGAAGCCACCTGAAAAAGCGTCCAAGCCTGCCCACTCCGCGACGACCAGGTCGAACGCAAAGTTTCCATCGACGTAGGCCTTTTGTGCGCCGCCGCTGTAAGTAATCTGGTAGGTATGGTCCGCGGTGGTGTCTACCGCATACGTGTCGCTACTGCCGCGGGCATAGATGCCAGAACCATCATCATTGAATCCAAGCTGGGCCGATTGGTCTGCGTCTGGCTCCCACATGATCACCGTACCAACGATTCCTCCGCTGGAGATCCAGCGGCCGGTAGCGGTTAAGGTGTGGTCGGCACCGCCGGCTGCGGGATGGTCCGAAATGTACCGTCCTGCTCCCCCGTTGATCATGCTCCACGATCCACCATCCGCACTTCCGGAGGCGGAGTTTTGTACGGTAAAACCTTCGGTCTCAGGGTCGTTGCTCCCGGAGTGACTTGCCCCAATAACTCCCGCCGAAGCAGTCGCGGTTAGTGCAATGGCTACGGTGGCAATCAACATGCTCGTCGCAATTCTACAAGTCCTGGTCATTGTTTCTCCTCCACAAAAAACGGGTTAAAAAAGTACCTTGTCAAAATCAAAAAACGGTCAGTGTTCTAGGGATCACAAAAGGTGTTTGTTATTTTGGCCCCCCATTTCGATAACCTCCCAAGATAGAAGACAGCAGCCCAAGAAGCAGAAGCCCACAGGTGGCAGGTTCCGGCACGGCGGCTGCCGCACTAGCGCCAGTCCCCGAATTCCCAAAATTCAGTTTCCAGAGATCATAATGGGTATTGCCAACAGGCAGGGGTAGCCCGCCGTCATTGGGAAGCGTATTGTTGGTGCCAAAATTGTCGCGCCAAACAACATAGTCGGCCGCGTCAACGACCCCGTTTTGGCTAAAGTCACCCAGCACACCAGCACCGGAAGCAAAGGATAAGGTTCCGTTCGTGCTGAACTGGCTGGTATTCCACGACGCGGCACCACCAGCCTGGCTGAAGTCAAACTGGAACCCATTGTCAACAAACGTCCCAAAATCGAGGACATCAAACGTGGCCCCACTGCTTGGCGCGAAGCCATCGGTCAACTCCACGGCGACCACTCCCGCCAGGTCTGCTGCTGAGGTGACCACCAGCTTGTCATGCTCATTGCCTTCGTTAAGTCCACCGATTTCCAACGCAAGCGTACTACTGGCCCCCTGGGTGAAATTGCCGTCCACGGTAAGCCTTCCGGTCGCGTTGCCTGGTGCAACGGTTCCGCCGTTGCTGTTTAAGTCGCCACCAATCTTGCCGATGCCGCCGCAGGTACCTCCATCACAATGGAAGGTCCCCCCAACCGTCGGGGCGATATTGTTGACCATCACCGTGCCGGCACCCGTCTTGGTGAATGCATTGCCACCGAAGTTCAGTGCATTGGTGAACTTGAGCGTCGAATCGGCCTCGATCGTTGCGGTGGTATCGTGTTGCAAATTCACGAGTGCCTGAAACTCGTGGTTTCCCTGGTTGCTGACCGAGAGGGTTGGTGCCACTGAGCCCTCGCTATTTTCACCCAGGTTAATGCTGCCCGTGCCAGCCACGATGTACGATCCACCTGTGGAGTTCTCAAACTGAACGGAGTTCACGGTAATCGCCGAGTCGGTAAACACGGTGCGGGCGTCGCTGCCAATCGAGTTGCCGAACACGGCCGTGTCGCTGCTGGCATCGGGTGGGGCCCCGCGGCCGGCCCAGTTGTCTGTCGAGAGCCATGCTCCTGCTCCGCTGGCGTTCCAGGCGAACGTCGTATCGACGATCGGTGTTACGAGGTGGATACCTTCCTCGACCTGCCACAAATTCCAGGACGACACCGAGGGGGAAGCACTCGAAGCGCTGCCGACGAAGTAGCCGCCTGGGAAGTTGTCCAAGCCAACCGACTCGGCAATCGTAAGGTCAAACGCAAAGTTCCCATCGACATAGGCCTTTTGTTCGCCGCCGGAGTAAACCATCTGGTAGGTGTGCTCGACGGAGGTATCCACGTTATAAACATTCACTCCTGGTCCTGCCCCACGGTCCCAAATACCGGTGCCATCCTCAAGAAACGCCAGCTGTGCCGACTGGTCTGCGTCGGGTTCGTACATCAGGACCATGCCGATGTTGTTGTTTCCACTGGCGGATTCCAGGTAGCCCGTGGCGGTGAAGGTGCGGTCGACCGAGTTTGCCGGCCCCTGCTCTGCAATGTACCGTGCTGCCCCGCCTACGGTCATTTTCCACGAACCATTGTCGCTCATGCCGTCGATCGTATTTTGAGTGGTGAAACCCTCCAGGAGCGGGTTTCGGTCATCGGTGTGCTTCGGTAGTACGACCTGGGCCGATGCCCAACTGGTGAGCAAAACCAGGGCGCAAAGTGTGCCGGCCAACCGGCCGGAGGACCCGCCCGCCAGCGGCACACTTTCGATGAGCTCAGCCGGGCGGCGCCGCACCAGGCAAAGTGTTCCCAGCACTCCCAGCAGGGCCAAGGCGGCCGTCGTCGGTTCAGGCACGGCCGTGGCAAACGTGAGCGCCGAGCCGAAGTCTGCGTTGCCCGTGCAGGCTCCCTCGGTGCACGCCAGCGTGCCACCGGAGGCAGAAAAATCGTTGTTCACTGCAATGCTGCCAGGTCCCATTTTCGTCAGGGTGTGGCCGTTGAGATCCAACCCGTTGGTGAACGTCAGCGCCGAACCACTGTTGACGGTTACCGTGGCATCATTTTGCAAACGGACCATCGCCTGAAACTGGTGACTCCCACCACCGGTGACCGAAAGGGTGGGCAACGTGTCTGTGCCATCAGCGGTCGAAGCCAGGTTTACGCTGCCAGCACCCGCCACCGCATAAGAGCCACCCATCGCATTTTCAAATTGGACTGCATTGATCGTCACGTCCGAGTCGGTAAAGACGGTACGAGAGTCGCTGCCGATCGCATCGCCAAAGATTGCCGTTTCGTTGCTGTTGTCAGGCGGGCCGTCGGTCACAGGCTGCCAATTGGCCAGGCTGCTCCACTGGCCCGATTCGCTGCTGCCCCAGGTGAAGGTTGTCTCGGGAACCGCGTTGGGGTCGTAGATGTTGACCCCCTGTTCCAGGCGGATGAGGTCCCATTTCGAATCGCTTTGTGAGGCCGGGTTGCTCGAGAGACTACCGAAGAAAAGTCCTGTGTGGTTATCCAGGCCCTGGCCAAAATTCATCCCTCGGTTATCGATATTCTGAATCACCTGGTTGCCATCGACATAGAAATTAGCAGTCCCACTTTGCCGGATGAGCTGATAGGTGTGGACCTGCGTTGCGTCCAGGGCAAAGTACTGGGCCTCCAGGCCACTGCCGGCGTCATGCTGCATAATGACGCGCGTCAGTTGCTCGTTCCAGCCAAACGAGTAGCGCGGGTTGTCGTTCTCTACGGCATCCACCACAAAACCAAGGCCAGCCGCTCTTAAATCTTCCGGGGAAGTGCCCGGTTGGTTGGGATTCTGGACGTAACTGACCAATCCACGTAACGTGAACGTAAAATCACCATCGATGGGATCCGTTTCCGACTTGTACCGTTGCAACCCGTAGGTTCCCATGTTCCAGGCCCCGCTTGGAAAATCGGCAGAAGGTCCAACGGCCACACCCAAGGGTTCGCCGCCGACGAGCAGAAAGCCTTCGCCCTGTGGGCCTGGGTTATTGTCGTTCACATGGTCGGGGCCGATTAACTGTGCAGAGGCGGTGGTGCCAAAGAAAACGGGCGTCAACACAGCCGCTAGAAACAAGGCAGTCGCTAGAGAAAAGTTGCTTTGTCTCTTGGCCATGAGATCGCTCCGGAAGTTTTTCGGCCGCCAGTGTGACTACCTGGGCGGTGTGTTATGGTTATGCATTTTGCAACAATAAGCGTATTTAGATTAGTATAATGGTCACAGCAAAGACTGCAAGGAATTACCAGGGAGATCTGCAAGGAATTACCAGGGAGATCTGCAAGGAATTACCAGGGAGATCTGCAGGGAACTGTTTTTTCGGTCTTTAGAGGGTGCAGTCGCCACTGGCCTAAGGCCTGGCAGGAGCCCACCGGGTAACATTTGCCTCGCGCTAGGGTTGCCAGCGGGGTTTTTAGGGGGCTGTTAACTTCAGGACTACCGGTTGGGGGAGCTCTGGGGTCACCTCGATCTCGATTCCGCTGGTACGGTATTCCCCGTATTTCAGCGGGATCAGCGAAGCGCCTCGTGTGGGCAGTTCCTGGGCGACCGGTGGTTTGCTGCCAGGCCGGTCGGATTCAAAACAGATGACCCGCACCTGGTAGCCGCCAGGCAGAAGTCCATCGCTCTGTGGGGAGGTCAAAAGGCGAAAGGTGCCATCGGTTTGGATATCGCCGACCGCTGGCTGACCGCTGGTGGGTTGGAACATGACGGTACCGAATTGGAGCGGGTTGCCTTCGAAGGTGACCTGCCCCTTGACCGGCACCCTATTGGCCCGGTCGCCACAGCCTCCCACAAAAACCAACACCATCGGTAGTGCAGTCCGCAACAACTTGGCAGCGGTTTGTTGGTGGTTACGGAAAATCAACAACCTCTCCCCCATCACAACTGGCCAGGGGCTGATAGACCCTTCGGAAATCGATGTCATCATAAATGGGCCGTGCGCTGCCATCTCCAAACATGAATTGGGTAATGCCGGGATGATAACTTCCGTGCGGCAAGTAATTAAATTTGGTGTTCGAGACTTTAATGACGATGTTTGGCGGATTCTGCAGCACCTTGTAGGCATAACTGCTGGGGCCATTGCGCGATCCGCCCATGATCCAAGGGCGGACTTTCCCCGGCGCCGGTTCGCACCCGGCTGCGTCACAATCACGATGCACAAACTCGCCCATCATGAACGTTTTGCTCAAGCCATCGGTGACCTCGTGGAGTTTGCGCTGAAAATCCCAGCCGAAGATGCCATTAAATGGCAGCGCGCCGCCACCCGGATTGTTAATCGGTTGAACCGTTTTCTGGCTCCAATGCAGGATCACGCCACCCACGCCCTGGTAGGTTGTAAAAGCGCCCCACTGCCATTCATACAGACCAGATGTGCCGGCGGGGATCATGGCCGGATGCGGATAACTGGGGCAAATGTAAGGTTCCACAACCGTGTACCGCATCCGTTCGTCACCGGTCTTGATCTGCTGCATTTGGATATCGAGGTCATCGTAAATTCCGCCCTGCTCCAGAAACGGAAGAATCACCGAGAACAAGCCGTGCAATCTCTCGCCCATCCGGTCGGGATTGTTGCGGTCGCCGCTTGGGCCGGTGCTGCCAATGGGCATTACGCCGTGGGTGGCCGTGTAATTGTGAATCGCCAGGCCCATTTGCTTGAGGTTGTTGGTGCACTGCGTGCGCCGCGCTGCCTCGCGGGCCGCCTGTACCGCTGGCAAGAGCAAGGCGATGAGGATGCCAATGATTGCGATGACCACCAGCAGTTCGACCAGCGTAAAACCGTGTTGCATTTTCGAGCGCATGGACTTGGAACGCCACGTCTGCAGACCGGCAGACAGCCCAGTCTGGTTGTGGCCGCTTGAATCAAGAGAGCAAGCGATTTGCATGGCTCTAGGGTTCATGGCTCTAGGGTTCATGGCTCTAGGGTTCATGGCTCTAGGGTTCATGGCTCTAGGGTCCCCGTAAGTTGTCCAGTTCCGCCGGCGATGCAAAACAGGGCGCCTGCCAAATTTAGGTTGCAACCAGTACGCGCGGCCCTTCATCAGTAAGCGCGATTTTCTGTCGCCCCAAGGGCAACTCCTTTATTGAACGAGTTGGAATCTTTGCTGTCAAGGATTGCCCTGCAGTGGCGCTGAAAGTGGGCACAACCGGGCAAGATCAGCCGTGCGCGGCAGAGTTTGCCGGCGCAGGCCCGCGAGGCAAATGGCAAGCTGGGTGACCAGCAGCATGGCGCCGGTAGGTTCGGGCACTGCGATGGAAGTCGCACCGGTGGTGCCAAAATTTGCTTTCCACAGTTCGTAGTCGAGCTGGTCGACGATGCCACTGCGGTCGCCGTCGGCGCCGGTGCCGGCCGGCAGGCTCTCTCCCAGCGAGTCGCGCCACACAACGTAGTCGGCCGCGTCGACCGTTCCGTCGCCATTGTAGTCGCCGGCTAAGCCAGCGAAGAGCGACTCGAGGATCAAGCCACTTCCAAAGGCCGTTAGGGCAAACTCATCTGCGCGGGGTCCGCTGAGGGTAAGCCCACTGTCGGTCACGCTGCCCGCCAGCAGAACCAGGAAATTCTGTCCCAGCTCCGGTTGGTAGCTGTCGGTTAATACAACCTCAAGCGAACCGGCAAGCTCCGCTGCCCCTGACACAAAAAGAACATCCTTGGAAGAGGGGCCCGCAATTTCAATCTGTAAGGTTGCCGCGGCGCCGAGAGTGAAATCTCCTCCCACGTCGAGCCGGCCGATGCCACTTCCGGGTGCGATCTGTCCTGAGTGTGCGATGAGGTCCCCACCCACCGTGCCATCACCGGCCAGGGTGCCACCGGTCACTTCGAGGTTGCCCGAACTGGCAACCCCATCGAGGACCAGCGTTCCTTGACCCTCTTTGGTGACGGTAAATCCGTTTTGATGGAGCGGGCCGGCAATGGTGAGCGCTGCTGCTGTATTGACAAACAGGGCCGTGTCGACGTGGGTGTGGACTTCCACATCCCAGCGGTGATTGCCGCCGGTCACCAGGGCGTCGGCCTGGCCATGCGGTCCATCGAAATGCAGCTCACCAGTTCCCAGGAGCCAGTAAGAGCTGCCTTGGTCAAGGGAAAGTTCCCGCAGCGTGACGGCAGTCGGTAGTTGGACCAGGCTGGTGGTCGCCACAGAACCGGTCAACTGAACCACAGCCGAGTTGGAATTCGGCACGGAGCCTTCATCCCAGTTGGCCGAAGCGTTCCAGTCACCGCTACCGCCGGTCCACTGCCAGCTGCCAGGGGTAACTGCTTCCAGCAGTAGCGTACTGCTGCCAGCGACAGTTTGAAAATAATGCCCATCAGGGCCGCCGACGGTGAGTCCGTTGTCGGTGAGGCTTCCGGCCAGCATCACCAGCAGCTGACTTCCGGGGGCCGGTCGGAACCCGTCGTGGAGGTCGATTTCAAGGGTTCCCGCCAGGTCTGCCTGACTGTCGACTGTCACCAGGTCGTTGCTACTGGAAGAGAGCCCTCGAATGTCAAGTTCTAGCGACGCCCCTTCGCCCAGCGCAAAGGAACCTCGGACATCCAGTCGTCCCCGGCTGGCGCCTGCCGGGGTAATCGTGCCGCCGGCAGCCGACAGGTCCCCTCGCAAATCGCCCCTCCAGTCCAGCGTGCCCTCGTTGAGCTGGACCGTGCCACTTCCGGAGCTTGACCCGGCTGGCACCCGTAGCAGGCCACCCCCCGTTTTGGTGAGGGTCACACCGTCGAAATCGACCGTGTTGGCCAGTGTGATCGAGGCACCCTCGGGTACATCCACCAGGGTGTCCGACCGGGCCACCACCGGTAGTGCGAGCGTGTGCTGGCCGGCCAGTACGTTGAGTTCTGCCGCTGTGGAGGCGGTTTCCAGCTGCAAGCGGCCCTCGGGCAAACTGGCAGAGAGTTGGTAACTGGTTGCGTCATCAAGCTCCAGCCGGGCGACGGTCACCGGCGAGCCCAGTTCGATGTGGATCGCCGTCGCGGTGACGCCGGTGAGCTGTACCGCTGCGCTATGGCTGTTGGGGACGGTGCCGGACGACCAGTTTGCGGGAGTATGCCAACTGCCACCCGTGGTGGGGACCCATTGGTGGTCGGTCAGTGGCGGCGGCGGCGGGGTAAACTCGATCGTGTGGACCTGGTTGAGGGCAATGTTTTCGATCTGACCGGTTTGGCCACCCGGCCAGAGGATATCGAGGTCAACCGGACCTGTCATGGTGCCCAGTCCGAAGTGAAGCGTGGGATCATTCTGGTTCCCCTCGCCGGTGCCGCTTTCCACCTGCCGGGTAAAAGTTTCGCCGCCTGCTTCGATGCGCACCTGGGCACCCACGGCATCCCGATTGACCGTAATTCCGTCCCCCACCATTTTGAGTTTGAGCCAGTTGTGGTCGTTGCCTTCATTGCGAAACAGGATCCCGCCGGCAGCCAGATCCAAATCTCCGTCGTTGTCGTAGTCGGCAAAGGCGGCCTGGTAAGTGGGCGTAATGCCATCCAGGCCTGCCGAGGAGGTTACGTCGGTAAAATTCCAGTTTCCGTCGTTGCGGTAGAGTCGTGAATGATCACCGCCGTAGACGGTGGTCAGGAAAAGGTCGAGGTCGCCATCGTTGTCGTAATCGCCCAGCGTGGGCGATGCGTACGACTCCTGCCAGTTGGGACTACTGGCATAATTCCACTCCAGCATGCTTTGGAAACCGTAGCCACCAGGCGAACCGGTATTTTTGAGGAACTTCACGCCTGGTTGGGAATTTCGGTTGTGTGAAAAGTTGCCGACAAACAGATCGATCTCACCGTCGTTGTCCAGGTCTCCCCAGGACGACCCAATGGTGTGACCCGATCCTCCCGTCGCGTTGTAGTCGGCTGCCCTGTCGGTAAAGTTCCCCGCGCCATCGTTGACATGAAGTTCGTTCGGGACCAGGCGGTAATTGGAAACATAAATATCGAGATCGCCGTCACGATCAAAATCAGCCGAGCTAATGCCGCGGCCTGGTCGTGGAGTTGGCTGGGTCCATATGTCCACCAACGATGTGCCTGCCTCGTTGCGGTACCGAAGGTCGGCATAAGTAAGATTCAAGCTCCAGGTTTCGTAACCTCCCACGTAAAGATCAAGATCTCCGTCGTTGTCGTGGTCTCCCCAGGACGCGGCCTGGCTGACCGGCGGCGGATTGTTGATCGCCGGCGTGCCGGCGGGGGTGAGCCCGGCGCCTCCCATGTTGCGATAAATTTCCGAGGTTCCATAGGAGTACCAGTCCAGAAATCCGTCACTGTCGTAGTCCCCAAAAACCCCGTTGCCACCAATGGCATGCTTCACCTGAAAACTGGTGCCTCCCATGTTTGTGTGGAGGTTGACGCCCACTCCCATGTCGACAAACCCATCCTTGTTGAAATCTCCCCAGGCCACCTTGCCGTTGCTCATCGAGGGGGCCACGGTGGAATTTACGTTCACAAAGGTGGTGGCTAAAGTCTCCGTGGGGATCAAGAGGCCCGGGACCCAGAGCACAAGGCACAGCCCCAGGAAGCGCTTGGTGGGGATGGTCCAGGCAGAGCCGGTGGACCAGGCGCGTCGGGTCCTATGGAGTTGGGCCCTATGAAGTCGGACCCTGGGAAACAGAACCGCCCGCACAGGATGGGCTGCTTGGCGCCGGGAGGTTTTGGCAGTTTTGAATCCCATGTTCGCCTGATCTCGTTGCCTTCTCGTCGAATCCGCATCCGCTTAACCTTGTTCACTCATTTTACCACAGGGTCCCCTGTCTCACCAAAACAGTGGCATTCAAACCCACCGGTGGGGTCGGCGGTTCATTTCCTGGGGGAAATCGGCCTCGCCGCAAAGAGACGGAAGTTGGCGTTTCTAAAAGGCCATTTTCATGAGTTACTTGAACTCAACAAAGCCGAACCGACCGGGGCTCACCACAGATCCAAAAGTCGCGGACCAGGCGTTGACTTCCGTACCGGAAGTTTTCCGCACGCGGTAAAAATTCATTCGCCACGTCTCACCCTTTTGTGGTGGGCCGCCGAGCACCTCAAACGGAATCTTCAGTTCGGCCGACCAGGACTCGTTGTCGCGCAAAACGGCCGTTTCGTACTGGGGATTCCACTTGGTCCCAATATCGCTGCGGCTGTCGTACCGCACATTGGCTGCAGTGAGAATGAAATGCGTGTAGCGGTCCTGGTTGCCTTCGCGGTCGAGCAAAACCTCAATGCAGTCATCTGCCCATATGCCACTGTCGGGCTCCGAGAGGGCCATCCGAAGGTTTTTCATTTCCGGTTCGTGGCAATCGAAGAATAGATACAAGTCTTTGTCGTCGCGTACCACGTAAACGCCTGTGGCCGTTTGGGCCTTGTGTCCCTCCCGGTTTTCACGCATCTGCAGGTAGGCGCCCTGCTCCAGGTAGGCATTGTCGAGCGTTCCGTCGACCGTGGGCTTGGGTCGCCGTCCCCGCTGTTTCAGCAGCGAGACCCGGGTCCTGGGGATCCGCTGTGCTTCGTGGAAGTCAATGTCGTCGGCGAAAAGGTCGCTCAGCTCCTCGGCGGCAACCGGCCCGCGGTACAAGTCGCGTGGGGCCAGTGCCAGCAAGTCAGGCCGCAGCTTTTTGAGGGCCGTGATATAGTGATGGCGCGCCAAATCAAATTCTTCACGCTGCGAGGCCTCGTAAGCCAGGCGCGCCGTTTCACGCAACTCCTGCCGGGTTGTCTCCTCCTGCACCTGTTCGGTGAGCAGTCGCACCAGGGTCACCAGTTCCATATCTTCCTTCATGTCGATCCATCCCAGTGCCCGGTCTGTGAGAATGGTGCCACGACCATTCGGTGCATTTTCGGAGTGAATCTGCATCAGCATCCAGTGCATCACTTGCGCAGTTCCGTACCAGCCATAACAGGCCCAGGAGTTGAAGGAATCGATCCCATGGTGCCGCAACCACCAGATTTGGCGACGAACGGATGCGTAGTTAGCCACGTGTAATTGTGTCGAAATCCAAAAAGAGAAGATCTGCCGGGGGGAGTCGGTACCGGCCGCCGCCAGCAGGGCCGGGTCGGCCTGCCACTGCGCAAAAAGTTCCCGTCGCGGATCGATGAGGCGATGGGCATACGATTGCAGGCGTGTGTCCCGCCCGCAGTAATAAAACAACTCGGCAATGTCGTTTGGCAGTTTGAGGTGATACTCAAAAGGCGGATTCATGGCGGGCTCCTGAAAAGAGCTCCAGGCGGCATTGGGGCTGTTCATCACAATCCGGCGGTCCGCGTCGACCATCCACGGCACAGGCACCACGTAATGTCCCTGTCTGCCCAGTACCTCCCAGATTTCATCATGCGGGTAAATTCGCACGCGATAATCTGCGCCGTCCGGCTCGCGCAGCGCTTTTAAAACTTTGTCAATCCACGCGTCCAGGTCGACGCCCGGCTGGCCTTTCGCGGTTGCCTCGCCGTGGACCGTGGCCAGGTGGCGCATCTGGAGTGGATCGAGTGTCCAGAAGCCGCTCCGCTCGGCGTCACGGTGGGCTGCCTTGTACCACTGGGTAAGTTCCGGGGTGTACCCACCCCAGAATCGCGCTCCGTAAGAGAACGGTGCACCGGCGGGAAATTCCACGTTCGAAAGTTCCCGGCTCACTCCGGCCATTCCCGAGGACTTGGGCATGAATAAAATGGTCGGTTTCACAAGGACGTTGAGCTGGGTGGAGGTGTTTGGCCCGGTCCGCACACGACACGTGACAGGTCCGAGCGAATCAGGTTTGGGCCGAATGCAAATCTCCACCGGCATCACTTTGCCTGCCGGTACGGCAATCCGAACCGCAGTGCCGCCGGGGACCAGTTCAGCTTCGTCGTGGAAGTAAGGCACCGTGGCTGCCGGAAATTTTTGGTTCTTGAGCATCTCTCGCCGGGAGAGGAGGGATGCTTCGTGGATCCAGGCCGCGTCGTCGAGGGTCACCTCGACGACTTCCTCTTGCTCGGAGTGGTTCGCCAGTTCTGCCTGGAAGTAAGCTGCCTGTGGATTGCGTTGTGCAAGCGTGACCGGGCGAAGTTCCCAGCCGTTGATTTTATTTGGGTGAAGACGATTGACGGTCTTCGTCACGGTGTCGAAGGCCACGGTTACGCCACCCTTGGTAGCAGGTTGCCCCAGTGGCGGCACCACACTGGTAGGTGGGCCGGCAGTTGCCCGCACCAGGCCGGGCGCTTGACCGGCAGCATACGCTCCAAAATTACCAATTCGATAAGAAAGGGCTGCCGCCGTGCCTTTGTTTTGCCACGACGTGACATGCAAGCCGCCGCCAATGTAGGTATCGGCAGTCCAGCGGGTGATTCGTTCGACCGGGGGCTCCGAAGATTTTTTGGTGCTGTAGTCCGTGCCTGCCTCCCAGGCAATCTCTCCGCTGTCGAGCCAGACCTGGTGCTCGACTGCCTTGAGGCCCTCGCCGCTGACGTGCAGGCTGGCATGATTGCGACCAAAGAAAATCGCCGTGTCGACACCCGGCAGTGGGCGCCGTTTTTGTAGCATCTGGCTGAAGCGGACTGCATTTTCGGAGCCTGCCTGCAGATAGCGATAAGGGTAACTGCAGGTGATGACCTGAACGGTTGGCGGAGCCGCTGCCCAGGAAGTTTTGATCAGGCCGTTGCGGTAAATGGTGACCTGCCGCAGCCGGTTTGCAGTGCCCCACTCCAGGCGGCACCGAACCGGACCGGAAAAGCGGCGCGTCATGGGGCCCATCTCCGGGGCGTTGGGCACAAACTCGCGCAAGTAGCTTCCCAACATTCCGTCAGGAAGTGAGGCGGGACGCATCGCTTCGATCAGCCCTGACCGGTGCCCGACCAGCAGGCGGAAGTCGGGGCACTCGACCAGTTCCATGGGCACACGTTGCTCCAGGCGGGCGATGAGTTTGCGGGCCAGGCCTGAATTTGCAGGGGACCGGTAGTAGGACATTTGCGTATTGCCCGGACTACGACTTGGCTGCATCCGCATCGGCGCCCAGGAACCGGCCAATTGCTCCTGTTGGACCAGGTCGGCGGGGGCAGCGGGTAACGGCTGGTCGCTGCCAAGCAGTGTGACCGTGCGCTGCTGGCCCGATTTGAGCTTGAGCAAGGTACAAACTTCATCCACGGTGCCATCGCCATTGAGGTCGTCATTTTGAGTGACCAACGGTAATCCCGATTCATCCACCACGACGAAGGTTCTCTGAGGGAAGCCGGTCACGGGAACTACCACCGCGAGGGTGTCGTCAACGGCCCCTTGATTGGAAACCTGCAGGGGCCGCGCCACCGACCACGGCGCGCCAGCGACTGCCTGCAAATAAGCAGACGGTTGCGGTTTCAGTTCAGCCGCCGCAACGACAGAAGCCAGCGACACCAACAGTGGTACAAGAAAAATTTTCATCAACGAAACACCGTCCAGGGTTCGATAACAGCAGGCCAGTTTACTTTGCCACGGGCAACACAAGTACATTCGAATTGAGTTCTCCGGCGAGCGCCTGTTTGGAGATTTCTTTGATTTTGCTTCGCAGGTCTCCGTCGCCCCACACGAGCAGGTACTGCTGGGAGCGTGAGTCCCCGCTCGACATGGGCCCCGAACCTTTTCGCAGGCTGATGCTGGCCCCTTTTGCATCTGCCGATTCGGAAAATGTGACGTCCCCGAAAACCTGGGGGTTGGGATACTCTTGTAGCTGGGGGTCCATCGCGATCAGTCCCACGCTTACATACTGGTTCCAGTAATAAATCATGATCCAGTGGGCGATAGGAACCTGCTTGCTGTGCTCGGGATCGACCGGCTGGTCGTCGACAAAGAACTTGTTGCCGGTCGACGTGTCAACATAGATGGTCTGGTTGTCGCCGTAGAGCTCAAGGTCGCCGGTTGCAGTAAGGCGACTGAAAACATAGGCCCTGCTTTCATTTTCGTTAACCGCGATACTCACTTCTTTTCGCACCCCCCAGCCAGGAGGCTCGGCGACCATTTTGACGAGATCATCGTAGGGACGGTTGGCATCCTGAACCTGGGTGACTTGCCAGCCGTCCCAGATTTTGGGGGCGTTCCAGTAGCCCCCTTTTTGTTGCCCATCGACCAGCACGGTGCATTGGTACATGAACGGGTCGGTGACCGACACGCGTTGTCCGCTCTGGGTCACCAGGTGGGTGTTGCTCCATACGGCGCGAAACATCGAGACTTCCGCCCGTCCCGAATCGATCGCAAATTTTCCCAGCGTTGCCTCATCGTCCTTGCTGAACTGGAAGGTAATCTCCGCCACCGCTACGCCTGGACCGGCAGTAGCAATTGCTAGCAGCAGGGCCAGGCCACTTGTAAGTCCTTTCAGCAAGCTTTTTGTAGGTCCAGTCAACAAGCGGTGTGTCTCTTTGGTGATATGCCAGTGTGGGTTGGATTGAACTTTTCGCGTCCAAAGACTGCGGGAAGGCAAGGCAGTTCGTTTTTTCGGTGCCGTAAGCTTTATGGGGAATCGGTCTCCGGGGTCATGAAGCGAAACGAGTAGAGGTCCGAGTCGGCCATCACAAACCTCAGCCGCACGGGGGTTCCGGCCAGGGGGCTTACGTCGGCCCCCCCCGTCCAGCTGACGACCTGCTGGATGTTGTCCCCGACCAGTTCGTAGGCATCCGATAGCGTATAGCCCGGTATTGGGTTGCCATCGGCATCTTCGATGGCAACTCGAACATCTCCTACGGCCGATGTTGAGTAGTTAATCACGAGCCGGTTCCCGTCAAAGACCAGTGGGCGGGTGACCAGTTGGCCGCCCGGAAAACCTGCATGGATTGCAAAGAAGCCATCCAGGCGCAGGCCAAGTCGACGTAAGTGACAGTCGTCGTGACCATAGTGAGCCACGTAATAGAGTGACATCTCTCCTGGTCCTGTTTGTACCACCCCCGGCGCGATCAACATGTTGCGATCGGTCCAGTTTTGCTGGTCGAGTCCGGGGCGCGCAAAACCTTCCGCACTGCGATTCCAATGGAGGCCGTCACGACTGCTCATGAAGACAGCGTCTGAACAACCAATCGAACGCGGATGCTGGTTCTCACCGCTGTTGGCCCAGTCGGCAATCACCGAACGCTCGGGGACATACCGCATGGGAAAACCAACATAAATGTGCGGTGCCCGAAAATAGGGCGTGGCAGCATTCGTGTAGAGGTGTTCAATTGGCAGGTTCTCGTCGTAAACCAACCACTGTTGCCTCGACCAGTTGAGGAAATCGGTTGAGGTACAAAGAACGATGGACCTTACCCGATCTTTTGCCGGGTAATACCAGGTGTTGTATTCACTGGGGGGGGCGTCGATTTCAGGTGGAACCCCAAACCCGGTTGTCCGGGGGACCCAGTTGCGCAAGAAGGCCAAATACATTTTACGGGCCGGATCCCACCGCACCACGTGGAGCGTGTCGAGTGGGCCACCGGTAATGACCGGTTCTTTTTTCCACCATTTCCAGTGGATTCCATCAGGGGAAGTCATCACCCCTAGTGGTCCCCCAAAACTGAGACTGAGTTTGCCGATCGCCTTGTAGCGTCGCTCGGCCGGTTCCTGGGGATTGTCGTCCTTAAAGCAGTACCAGTTCGGTGTGCCATCACCGAGGTAGGTCACGTTGTTGTCGGTGGTTCCATGGAATTCGTAAAGCCCCAGGTTTGGCTTGGTCCACTTCAGGCCATCGACACTTTCGGCCAGGCAGATGTTTGAAGAACCGGTTTCGCCAATTTCAAACTCGGCTCGGGCACCCCGGTAATACATGCGCCACCGGTCGGTGTCTTTGAAAATATGTACGTAATTGCAATAGTCTCCCTCCCACGGTTGTTCGAAGCCAAACACCTTGCCCCTGTCGATGGGCGTTTGCTGTTCGCGACGGAGGCCCTCGATTCGGTCGATCAGGAAATCATCTACAAACAGTTCCCGCCGCGAGCCAATATCGATAGTCCCAGGTGTGTCATCGGCAATGGTCGACAAAGCGCCTGTCGCCAGGAAATAAAACGCCAGAATTCCTGTAAGGACCGAAAAAGATCGCATCGTGATTAACCTTCTGCTGCGGGGAAGTTGTGAAAGCCGTTTCGTTTTGGCCTGTCGTTGCATGCTGTGATGACCTGTGTGGGCGGGTAAAACTGGGCGCCGGTCGCCCCCTTATAACCTCATTAATAACCTTATCAATAATCTTATCAAAAAAACTTTTCTGTGCGCGAGAATCCTCTTCAAGGGGAGCGCTGGAGCCGTTATTGGGCAGGCTGGCTGCCACCTAGCATCTGGCGCTCGAGGTCCGTTAACTCGCCAGGCGCCGTGTCGCCGGGTGGTTCACCCTCCCAGCGATCGAGCCCCAGTAGTTTTTGTCCCAGCGGAGTCAGCCGGGCTGTTTTGCCCTGGTGATGTTCCTGGCCGGGCTGGTTCTGTCCCAGTCCGGTCAGGCGCTCTTGCCAGGCCTGGATCCGTTCTTGGCGCAGTCGGTCAAGATCGTCGCGCGCCGGTGACATGCTGATGTACTGGGCGATCCGCGGCCGGCTCGAGGTGTTTTCGCTACTGCCGTGGGGAAGTTCGCTGTGCCAGACAATCAAATCTCCTGCCTGCCCCTCGACAAAGACTGCCTGCTGTGCGTAAGCGTCGCGAACTGCTTGACGCGGATCAACGTCAGCGGGCAGCCTTTTGAGCCAGGCCCGCAACTTGTGGTGAAAGCCAGGGATGCATGCAAACGCGCCTTGGTTGGCAGCCGTGTCGGTCAGGTACAAAACTCCCTGCACCCCAAAGGGCCACGGTTTGCTAAGGTCCAGATCCCAGTGCAGGAAGGGGCCTTCGTAGTGGTAGGTGTCACGCAGGGGGGGATTCATGCTCGCACGATCCAAACTCACCCACAGCCGCCGGGTGCCCCAGATCTGCGCAAAGGCGTCGTGAACTTTGGGGAGTTGCCGGTTGTTCCACAAAGCCTGGTGCTGGTAAATCTCCACCATGATGTTCCGTCGTGGCGGATGGGGATACCAGGTCTCTGGATCTTTGGCATTCATGTTCAGGTGTTGCCACACCGCCTCGGCAGCCGCCTCGCAATTGGCGATCGGCACCGCCTGCCGGATCACCACGTAGCCATGTTTTTCCCAGAACTTGAGATCGTGCTGGTCCAACACCGACATCGTCACACCTCCTGACCTGCCCCCTTTTAGAAGAATCTACTTTGTAGCCTGGAGCAAGGCTCGAATGTAGCCATAAGCATAAAGGCGTCCCAACATGGTGTAGCCAGGCTCGCCGTTGTCTTCTCCGGCCAGTTGGGGCACATGGTCGGGACGGATAGGTCCATCAAAACCAGCCTCGCGGTAGGCCTTTATGGCAGCCACCATGTCGGTCGGTCCGTTGTCGTGGAAGGTTTCGGTAAAACATTCCGCCGAGCCCCGTACATCGCGAAAATGAACATAGTAAATGTGAGGACCAAGCTGACCAATGGCCTGGGGAATGTCCGCACCCATCGCCACGAAATTTCCCTGGCAAAAGCAAATGCCATTATTGGGGCTATCGTAAAGCTGAACGAGCCGCTGGAAATTCTCCACGCTGTTCATGATGCGGGCTTTTCCGAGCAATGCCGGTAGTGGCGGATCGTCCGGGTGCATCGCCAGCTTGACCCCGGCATCTTCGGCCACAGGCAACAACTGGTCGAGCATTTGTTGGAGGTTATCCCACAGGGTGGAGGCATCGATCGTGTCAATGGTTGGCCCCGCTTGCGCCGAACTCGGCTTATGTCCAGGTACCACCATCTGATCGACATCCTGGATGTCAAATTTCGTGACCTTCGCATCGCCTCGCTCAGGCGCATCGAGCGTGGTTCGTCCCCAGTCAGTGGCTGGCATAAAGTTGTAGCAAAGCACAGGGATTTCAAGCTCACCCATCGTGGTGATCAACCGCTTCATCGCCTCCAGTTCGGTTCCGTCATCCTGTCCCACAATCATATTTTCAATCGGCAACAATCCCTCGACCGCAGAGAGCGCCAGCCCGAATGTGCCAGCCTGGTGCTTGAGCGGGCCCAATTGAGATGGTCCGTTGGCTGGATAGCGGGCCACAAAATCGGTAACCCCACACTGGGCGGCCAGTTGGAAATGCTCGGGAGTGGGAGGAGTTAGTACGGTGGCGAGTCGCATGGTTTGTGTGTTCTTTCGCTCGAGGGCCAAGGCTCTGCAGGCACCAGGGCAGCCGTCAGTTGTCAAAGGTCGGTGCGGGTGCGCGGTGCTGAAGGTGGAACTGGTCCTTGCCCCGGACGAGTACCGCATTTTGCGTAAAGACCTGGTTGTCTTTGCGGACGATTCGCACGTCGGGACGGATAAAGCGGACGGTCATACCGCAGCGGCGACGGCTCGAGTGATTGGGGTGCGAACCGTGGATCAACATGCCATCGTGCAGCGAGACCTGGCCTGCTTTTAGGTTGACGGTGACCGCCTCAGTAGGGTCAAAAAGCCCCTCGTCCAGCGCCTGGTTGATCGAAAGCAGGTTGCCATGCTGGTCGCTTTTGCCATGCTCCAGGATCCCGTGCCGATGGCTGCCTGGGACAAACAGCATGGCCCCATTTTCCTCATCCACGTCATCGATGGCAATCCAGGCGCTTATAGCCTGGGGAGGATCCAGGTTCCAGTAGGTCACATCCTGATGCCAGGCGACGTAGGCGGTGCCCAATTCGGCAACCGGGTATTTGCAAAAAAAGTGGGTACCAGCCAGGACCAGGTCGTTGCCATAGACGCTTGCAACCGCATCCAAAAGCCGCTTGTCCGTCGCCAGTTTCCAGATGAATGCATATTCCTGCTCTTTGGCCATGATCCCTTTTTGCGTGTGCTCTTTTCCGAATTCTTGTTCCAACTTGTCAAAGGCACTCCGGCATGCGTTGATTTGTGTATCGCTAAAAATATCCAGCGGGAACACGTAGCCGTGCTGGTCAAACTGGGTGTTTGTATCCATGAAAAATTTCCCGCCGGTGCGTGCTTTGGTGAGGGGACGATGGTGAGAGGGATTTTACACGGTTTGGCAACCGGTCACAATTGAAGGGGTTGTAAAAGATCATCGTGACAGGTACTGACCTTACCCCCGTGAAAAGTACCAGTGCGTGTGAGAGAATCCAGCCCGGGCTTTAGCCCGGAAAGGATTTTTTCAGCTGGCACAAAAACGTCATGGAGTTGACCCGATTATCCCGATGTTGCGTCGAGCCGATGTCGAACTCGGTAAGGGAAAGAAGGTTCCGGAGGTCTGCAAACGGCTGGGGATCGCTCAGCAGACGTACTACCGCTGGC
>CAUZEA010000101.1:0-20478 GCA_963578605.1 Planctomycetota bacterium | reverse complement strand
GGAGGCTGCCGCTGGCAAGAGTGAAAGTCGCAAGCACCGGACTCGATGATGGGAAGAACTGCCTCCGGGAAACCCTCAATCCAACGTCCGATAATCTCTATTATGTTCGTTTCGGACAGCTGATTTTGGCTATTTCAGCCCATTTGCGTACGTTTGCCCTCCGTGTGCCCCGCAAGCCGCGGCTCAAGATTTGGAGGCCGTGGGATGCGGTTGGAGTTTCGTCCCATGAGACACTGGCAGTGGCGCATGGCAAACCTTGAAGGTGCCTTCGATGCCTCACTTTGGCAGCCCTGCCAGGTGTGACAAGTGCCGTCCGGCTTGATCAATACGCTTGTCTGGGAACCGGTTGACCGACCGAGTGTGGGAGTCCTGGAAATGCCCGAGGTGCGTCGTTCTGAGTCGCAAACGGAGCAACTTGCGAGGTCGCCTGAGCTGGGGGCTGGTTCGCCTGCCCCCCCTGACCCGGGAAGTATTTGCGCAGGTCGGGTGGCTGAATCTGGGGTGTTGAGAAATCATTCGCCGGCTGTTTGCCTGGTTCCAACCCTTGCCGCACGCGCTGAATATACGGATCAATCGTGCTATGCACACCTGTCGGCAAAATTGAATCGGCTTCATCAAGCAAGAGGATGATGTATTGCCCGGAATGAGAGGCGATGATGTTCTCTTTCTGGATATGGCTCAGCCACGGAAGCCACATCGCGAAGAACGTGATCAAAATACACCACAAGATACCCCGGCCAAAACCGAGCAAAGCACCCAGCTGGTGGTCAAATGCGTTCAGTTTTAACTTGTCGATAAAGTTGGAAACGAACCGGAACACAATCCAGATCGCCGCACCAGTGCCGATGAAAACTATCAACATCGCTAGCGGTGTCGAACCGCCCAGCTTGGAGGCCAATTCGGGACTGAATCGAAGCGCGGCATAATAACTTACCACGATTGATGCGATCCAGGCAATTTGCCAGGCAAATCCTTTCCAAAAACCAAATAGCGTGAGTGCGGCGAGCACCAAAACCATAAACAGGTCATACGATTCCATGGTTGGGTTCCATGTAATAAGACCAAGACGACAAAACGTGTTTTCAAGTGGCAGAGTATAGCTGCACGATCCGGGCTGACGAAGGGCACTCGTGACGAGCTGCATGGTTGTTTTCTCAGAAGGGAACTGCTGTTTACTAATTCGCGGCGCGGTCAGCGCACCTGCAATCCTGAATCGTGCTTGCAGACGCATCGGAATGCTAGACTTTTTATGGATGCAAAGGTGCCTGCTAGCACTCCGTTCTGGCTGGGATGGCCTTGGCAAGGCAACCGCCAGTTTTCTACAGTTGACAGCCATTCACAAAATACAGCGACTGGCGGACCTTGGAATTATGGCTAACTTTCGCACACACGTTACGTTTAGTTCGATGATCGGCTGTGGTTACACGGCGGCCGGTTACGCGATCGGTGTGCCGCTCGACTCGGCGCTGGTTGCGGGTGGATTGTGTGGCATCAGTGGTATGCTGCCCGATCTGGATAGCGATACGGGTATACCACTTCGCGAATCGATGGCCTTCGCAGCAGCTGTGGTCCCCGCCCTGTTGCGAGAACGGCTGGAGAAACTCCATGTGACGCATGATCAGATGGTGCTGATTGGGGCTGCGTTGTATTTTTTGGTGCGGTTTGGCGTGACGAAGCTGATTGCCCACCGAACGTCACATCGTGGCATGTTTCACAGTGTTCCGGCTGCGCTGATTTTCGCCGGGATGGCTTTCTTGTTGTCTGGAAGTGACGACGTCAACCTCCGTTACTTCAAAGCGGGGGGGGTTTTTCTGGGGGTCATGTCCCACCTTTTGCTTGATGAAATCTACAGCTTCGAGGTGAAGCGCGGCCGCTTGCGGATCAAAAAATCGTTTGGTACGGCGATCAAGTTTTGGAGCAAAGATACCTATTCGAATTTCTCAACCTACGCAAAACTGTGCGTGGTTGTGGCCCTGATCTTCAGTGAAACTGCAGTCCTGAAACAAAGCGACCAACCCACGCCAACCATTGCCCATACCTATCAGCAACTTCGAGACTGGTGGCATGGGCGGCCATCCACTCCCAGTCAAACGCCGCGACAAGCTCCGTTCAATGTGGACCGTGGGCAGTGGACCGGAACGACCCCGCCGCCAAACCCTCGTATGGGGGGTACAGCACCCAGTCAATCAGGTGTCTATGACCGGGGTCTTCGGCAAGCTGTCCAGGGCGCTTACCGGGGGACCGAGAATGCTTTTCGGCAAGGTGCGGATTACTTCCAGCCCCCACCACCAGCATCCCCTCCTGCGAGCGGGCAACCGGCCAACAGCATGATTTACGACTCGGCCCGGCAAATCTACCGGCAGTTCAACCAACCACCACCGAACGATCAACGACGTTGAGGGGAGCCATTGCCGGGCTCATCCGGGGATCTGTTCTGGTATCCCTGTAAAACCCTCTAGTCACCCATAAATGGGGTCTGGAGGCCCCACTGACCACGCACCCCTAAATACGAACACTCACTTTCGATGCCCCCCCTCCTGCCCACCGCCGAGAAACGGACCCGCTGGTGGTTGAACGCCCGCTTCGGAATGTTCATCCACTGGGGCCTCTATTCCGGCAGCGAGCTTGACTGCTGGATGATGCACGACATGGGCATACCTCCGGATGAGTACGCGGGGCGATTGCTGCCGCGTTTCACCGCCCGCTGATATGACCCGGACGAATGGATGCGGATTGCCAGATCGGCCGGATGCAAGTACGTGGTGATGGGGACCCGGCATCATGAAGGGTACTGCCTGTGGAACACGACCACGACATCCTTTAACGCGATGGCGACCACACCGGGACGTGATCTGATTGCAGCCTATGTGAAGGCCGCTCGCAAGGCCAACCTGCGTGTGGGCATTTACTACTCGCTGTTTGATTGGCGCGATCAGGCCTACTGGTTGGGACCGAGGCGCGACCCGCAGGGCTGGGCTCGCATGGTCGCCTGCACACACGAGCAGATCCGCGAACTGCTCACCGGCTACGGGCGCATCGACATTCTCTGGTACGACGGCGCCTGGCCTGATCTGGCGGGACGATGGGGTTTCCAGCCAACCGACGCGGAAATGGCAGAGGCCTGGCAAAGCCGAAAACTCAACCGCATGGCGCGTCGCCTGCAGCCCACGATTCTGGTGAACGACCGCTGCGGTATGGCCGGCGACTTCGGGACACCCGAACAGTCCCTGGACTGGATTGATGCCACCCTGCGGGGCGAAAGCAAACGCCCGTGGGAGCTGTGCGATACGCTGGGCGACCTGTGGGGCTACGCGCCAGTTGACCGAAATCGGAAATCGATCCAGGAAGTGCTGTTGCGTCTGATCACCGGCGTTAGCCGCGACGGCAATTACCTGCTCAACATCGGACCCCGGCCGGACGGATCGATCCCCGCCTGGCAAAAAAACAAGATGGAGCAGATCGGCGAATGGGTCTGCCGCCATGCCGACTCTATCTACGGCTGTGAGGGCGAGTGGCACCGACCCTTCACCACGGGCCTTGCCCCCTGGCGAGTGACGCGAAAGGGAAACAAACTCTACCTTCATCTATTCCGCTATCCCGGGTCCCGCCCTTTTGCCATTGCCCGTCACCATCCGTACCATATCGTGCGGGCAAGACTGCTCGATACGGGGCAGTCGCTGCGGCTGGAGCGGGAACCTGCCCGCGACATCCTCCATGGGCTTCCCGCCCGCTCGCCCGATCCCATTGCACCAGTGTTGGAGCTCACGGTACGCACGGGCAGGGTCAAAGTACCGCTGTCACCAGTTTAAACCGGAGGCCAGAAAGCAGGCTGGCTCCGAAGACGAGCATCAGCCAGGTTGAGGGTTCCGGAATGATGATTAACGGGCTGACCGAACCGGTGCCGACACCGTAGATAGATTGAATTCCGGCGATGTCATCGGGATGCAAGGACGCCGTGCCAAGGCCACTCGATCGCTGAAAGACCCAATACATGTTGGCCAAGGCAATGTTGGTATGGTTCAGGCCGAGCGAGTGTCCGAGTTCATGAACCGTCGCTCCCAGGACGTCGGGTTGTGTCAGCGTCCCAAATTCTCGCCAGCGATCTCCATGGTCGAAATAGACATCGCCAGCCTGGTTTCCACTTCCGGGAAAGTAAGCTTGCGCTTTGGCTTGGGCGCCGCAGGTGCTTGGATTGGCACCTGGTTCGAAGCAGGCGGGGGCGTCGGGTCCATTGATGTATCGGTGGTGGAACCGAATCTGTCCATATTGCCCGTTCGGATAGTTTCCCATCACGACAGGGCCACCTTCGTCAGAGACTTCCACGAAGAGCAGCGGTGCCATACTAGCCCAGAGACCCAATGCCTCTTCGACGGAACTGCGGAGAAAGTTAGCTGACAGCGGAACGCCACTGGGCTCCAACAGGCCGCCATCCAGAAAATTGTTATAACTGTAGGTGATGGTGACGGGGCCACCTGGTTCGGTTTGGGCCCACTTGTTTCCGGTAGTGACAAAGCTGCCGGTTGCCTCACCAAAATGGGAATCATGGTCAGAGTCGTCATTCGCAAAGAACAGCGTGTGCACGGTGTCAGCAAACGATTTTTGTACAATCTGGACGTCGGCAGCCAGGATCGCAGCCAAAGAAAACAGGAAAATAAAGGTCGTTCTCATGAGAACACGCCACAAAAAAAGCAAAAATGATTCGTTCCCCTACAAGCGGCCACCCAGAGCGGGTGGCTTAGATCAGTTTTTTCACTAGCGGCTTGGACAAATAGATTGCAGGGCGAACCGGGCGAATTTCGCAGTACAAACCGGGGGAAAGGTCAAGGAGCCCCCTCCCCTCCAGTATACACAGCAGTGCGTCGATTGCAAAATTTTGGCGTCCGTGCCCTGGGCCATTAGCCAGCCATTAGCCAGCTTCACAGCCATTAGCCAGCCATTAGCCAGCCATTAGCCAGCCATTAGCCAGCCATTAGCCAGCCATTAGCCAGCCATTAGCCAGCCATGTAGCGGCTTGATTTGCCTGGGAGTTTGGAGCGAAGGTCGGTCGCGGTGGAGGGGTTTTTTCGATATCATTTGCCGTTCTAGAGTTGTCCCACAGCCAACCTTCCTGTCACCATGAAAACTGACGAACTCCGCGAAAAGTATCTGGCCTTTTACGAAACCAAGGGGCACCAGCGTTGCCCCAGCGACGTGCTCGTACCGACTTGGGACCCTTCTGTATTATTCACCCCGGCCGGGATGAACCAATTCAAAGACCACTTTTTGGGGAAAGTGCGGCTCGATTTCACTCGGGCCACGACGTGCCAGAAGTGTTTACGGACGGGGGATATCGAGAATGTAGGGCGAACGGCATACCACCACACGTTTTTTGAAATGCTGGGGAATTTCAGTTTTGGCGACTACTTCAAGCGGGAAGCGATCGAGTGGGCCTGGGAGTTCCTGACCGATAAGAAGTGGCTGGGCATCGAGCCCCATCGGTTAACCGTAACTGTTTACAAGGATGATCACGAAGCGGCTGAAATCTGGGCCAGTGACATTGGTTTGGCACAATCGCGGATTGAGCAGTGTGAAGAAGACGAGAACTTCTGGCCTGCCAGCGCGCCAAGCCAGGGGCCCGACGGTGTATGCGGGCCTTGTAGCGAAATTTACTACCATGGCGATTCGGGCCAGCCGGTTGAGATTTGGAATCTTGTCTTTACGCAATTCAATCGCGTGGGGGATCCTCCCGACAATCTCCGCACTCTTCCCAGCAAGAACATTGATACCGGGATGGGCCTGGAGCGAACCGCCGCCGTACTACAAGGAGTGCCCACCAATTATCACATCGACAACTTGCTACCAATTGTCGAAGCAGGGGCCGAGGTTTGTGGCGTTCAATACAATTACGATTCGGAGGATGGCCGGCGGTTGCGGAGAATCGCAGACCACGTTCGGGCGTGTACTTTCTGTGTGCACGAGAACGTCTACCCCGGACCGAACAAGGAAAAGTATATTGTAAAACGCTTGTTGCGACGTGCGGTTCTGGACGGGCATCAATTGGGGATGCACGAACCATTTTTGTGCCAGCTCGTTTCCCAGGTCGCCCACGTGATGCGTGGGCCGTATCCAGAACTGGGTGATACGATCGAGCGGGTCTCAACGGTCATCAAAAAAGAAGAGGCGAATTTCTTTGCGACGATTGACGACGGGTTGAGTCATATCGAACGCGTCTTTGAGAAAATGCGGTTGAAGGACCGGGTGCTCGTGGATGGCGAGGTTGCTGCCGAGCTTTACCAAACCAATGGCGTTCCACCGGAACTGTTTGAAGCGCTCGCTGCCGAGCATAATTTCGCATTCGATTGGGATGGATACGAGCAGGCCATGCAAGAACACGGCGAGATTTCTGGCAAGATGCAACACACAGTCATGGGTTCCAGGGGACCCATCGACTCTCTCAAACAGGCGTTTCATGCGAGCGAGTTTTTGGGTTACGAAGCAGGCGAAATCGAAGCTGTCGTGTTGGGAATTATTGCGGGTGTTCCACCTCATGATCATCTTTGCGATCAGATGGAAGAAATTGGTCACGCCGATCCGGTTCGTGTCGTGCTTGATCGGACTCCCTTCTACGGTGAGAGTGGCGGTCAGGTTGGCGATACAGGCACGCTTACGGGTGAGGGATTTGAGTTTCACGTAACCGACACGCAAAAGGATGGGGAGTTGATCGTCCATATCGGACATCTTCGCAAAGGTATCCTCCACGAGGGCCAAAAATTAAAGGCTGCCGTGGAGTCGACGCGCCGAATCGGAATTCGGCGTGCACACTCCGCGACCCATGTCTTGCATCACGCCCTGCAAAACATCCTGGGAGGCCACGCCCAACAGCAAGGGTCGAAAGTCGATGAAGATTGGTTGCGATTTGATTTCACCAACTTGGTTCCAGTCAGCTTGGAACAACTGACAGAGGTCCTGGGGCATGTCGACGAGCGAATCCGAGCGGGTGAAGAAATCCTTTGGAAAACACTTTCCCTGTCCGATGCGCGTGAGCAAGGTGCCACGATGCTCTTCGGTGAGAAATATCCCGACCCGGTTCGGATGGTGTCGATGGGAGACTTTAGCAAGGAACTGTGTGGGGGAACCCATTTGGACAACACAGGTCACATTGAGCATTTCGAAATTCTTAGTGAAGAGGGGGTCTCTGCTGGAATACGGCGGATTGTGGCGATGACTGGCCGCAAGGCCCGCGAATATGCCCACCAAATCACGGCAGCCTTTTCGCAGGCAGTGGCAATCCTGGAGGCCGTTCCGCAGCACCTTCCAACCGTGATTTCTGCACTCCTCCAGCGACAGCGGGACCTGAAGAAACAGTTGTCCGGGGGTGCCGTCGCAAAAGAGGTTCCGTCGCCCGCAGGAGCCCCGCCCGCGAATCCCTCCCCCACGCCGGTGGAGGCCAAACAGCTTCTGATCGAGGCAGCCCGGCTGCTTTCGGTGGCCCCACTGGCAGTTCCCGATCGGATTGCTGCCCTGAAGAGTGAAGTTGATGCGCTGGCAAAACAACTAGCCGACCGCGAGGCAGCTGGTCCGCTTTCGGCAGAGACCGTACTTAAATCGTCAGAGCAGGTTGGTGATGTCACGGTTGTCGTCGCAGAAGTGTACGGTGTCCAACCCAATTTGATGCGGCAACTCGTCGATCAAGTGCGACAGAAGGTTGCCCCCTCGGCCATTCTGCTGGCTAGCAAGTTGGGCGACGACAAGGTAAGTCTGGTCGCCGGAATCAGTAAGGATCTGGAAGCTCGTGGGGCTAGTGCCGGAGATTGGATTCGTCCCGTAGCCCAGGCGGTGGGTGGTGGCGGTGGCGGGCGGTCCAGCATGGCTCAGGCGGGCGGAAAATTTCCTGCCCAGATCCCCGAAGCTCTCCAGATTGCCCGGCAGCAGGCAAAAGAAGTCTTTGGGCCGTGAAATCTTTGCGGGCCGCCAAGTTTTTGGGGCCGGTCATGAGGACTGTGGCCGGCTGTTGACGATGTGCTAGTCGATCGAACCGGAAAAAAACTGAGTTGCCTGATTGCAGGGTGACATCCTAAGATACCCGTCGGGTGTACGATGGAATGTCGGGCCTGCCTGGGCTTTGAGGAAAGTGGGGCACCGCGTTGATCAAAACCGAAGGAGCTTTGATGTTATGACAAGTGTGACTGAAGGTCTTGACTTGGATGTGGACCGTGGGCCGAATTGGCTCTTTGTCAAACTTCAACCGAGCCGCCGCGCTGTGCTGGAATCACCCCACGTCGCCGATGAAGTGTGGTCGATTTCCAAGCGGCACTTCATCTACCGCTTGGTGCTGGACCTGGAACAACTCGAATCCTTCCCGGAGGGTATGATGGGGCAAATTGCCTTGCTGCAAGAACGGTTGGTCCGACAAGGCGGGGCGCTCCGGTTATGTGGTTTGTCGCCCGCCTGCGAGGCAGTGGTCCAGCAGTGCCAGCTTGACAAAGCATTGCCAAATCATGCCTCGCGGGAAGATGCCGTACTGGGTGAGCCCGTTGCCGGTGAGCCTGCTCCGGACAAGCCTGCCTTTGTGGCGACAGGTCATTGATTGCTGCGGTGGATCTCACAACAAGTGTTCATTCCGAAAACTGCGGAGCGACTGGAAGATTGGTTTGGGGTGATTATTGGCATCAAAGATTCCCCCGTGTGGAAACTCATGCGGTTGGGCATCGCTCAGCTGATTCCATAAGATCGCCTGGACCGAAGGCTTGGCCAACAGCATGGGTAGATGGCGGCGGGTCCAATCGTCTTGAGTTTCGGGGGTGATGTCTTCATCGCTGTCAGCGCCACAGGTACGAATCTTCGGGCTGGCTTGGGGATCTTCGGCACTGGAACTTGGTAGCGTAAGCGAAACCAAGAGCGGTAGCTCAAGTTGGCTCCAGTGGTCAATCAGCTGGCTGTAGGCGAGCGGGTTGCGCAACGAGGAGCCTCCCGGCTGATAACCTATGTTGATTTCCAGGCCCAAGCCGGAAAGCCCCAGATCGGCCCGAATTAAAGCATCTGCGAAATGCAACGGAGCCAGATCGAGTTTTTTCGAAGCCAGGTACTCCCCCCAGGGTTGATCAAATGAGATGACGACAGGGGTTTGCGCGTCGAATTGTCGGGCTGTGGCGATCGCCTCAGCCACAATTTGCAATCGCTGCTCTTCCGAAAATGCGAGCACTTCGCTTGAGCACATCCGGGAGGCAACCTGCCAAACGTGAACACGGCCGCGATAGCGGCGGACGGTTCTCCGCACATGTTCAAGCATGAAGTCCCGCAGGCTTGTGAAATCTCCCTCCCACAGGTAAGCCCAGTCGGGAATGCCACTGTCTGAGAATTCTAGCAGCGGTCCCCCACAAGCCTTTAAACCGGCCTGACGGGACCATTCGATTTGAGCGTCGGCGTGTTTCCAATTACGGGTTCCTTCACTCGATTCAACCGTGGCCCAACCGAGCCGTGCGGCGGCCAGATTGAACGCACCAGGTAACTGCCTGACTAAATCCAAATCGGACATCTGGTCACCCAGTTGAATGCCTAGCAGCGTGTTGAAGCGAGGTGATTGGCTGCGACACACCGTAATTGCCTGCATCGAATAGACGGAGGCCAATTCGTCCATGCCATCTATCGCGTCGGTGATCGCTGTTCTGGCATGTTCTGCGGCGACCGCGGGAGCTTGCTGTGACGTGGCAGCCCGCGAAAACTCGCGCGTTGCTTTCTGGGCTGTTTGCCACAACGAATCAGGGATTTCTAACCCCATCGATTCCCACTGAAAGGTCTGGTTCCGCAATCGATTGACCGTGCCACGCGCTAATTCCACTTCCAGTTGGTAGGGGTGCAGGCGCTCGGAGAGGGTGGCAGTGCCCAACAACATTTCACCACGCCCGGGGATTCGCCAGGGGATATATATCCAGCCCGAGTCACTCTCCGGGCGTTCGATCACGAGGTGGTTGCTGCTGAAATAGACCTTTGCAAACCAAGGCAACTCACCATGGAGATCATCTGGGCCGCAGATGCAGACCCGATCGAGGCCATCGGGTGGTATGCAACTGCGATTCTGCACAGCCAATCGCATCAATCCCATTGGAGAAAGGACCTCGTGAGACTCACTACTGGATGCAGAATTCAGGTTAACACGTTTTGTCCTGAAACGCGTTTCGCGGCAAATGGTTGGACTTGCAAGGCAAGTTCACGGTGAGCAGCACCAAGTACCAACGGCGTTAGAATTTTAATCGGCCACGGTCACTCAAACAACCATAGCGTTCGAACCCCAAAAGTACCATACTGGAGACCTTGGTGACCACGACCAGCACCCCCTTTGCAGCTTGTTTTTTCCATGACGCATGCACCCGTTCTCCAGACGCAGCTGGGCAGCCATCCCGTACGTTGTGGTAAGGTTCGAGACATTTACGACCTGGGCGATACCCTGCTGCTGATCGCAACCGACCGAATCAGTGCGTTCGATGTAATTTTGCCGACTGGAATTCCCGAAAAAGGTCGTATTCTCACGCAGCTCAGCAGTTTCTGGTTTAAGCGACTCGCGACCCCCAATCATTTGATTACCGCCGATCTCGACGCGATGGGCTTGCAGGAAATGGGTCTCTGGGACAATATCGACCGCGATTCGTTTCGGGGTCGTGCGGCGCTGGTTCGCAAAACCAAGGTGATACCCATCGAGTGCGTTGTCCGCGGTTACCTTGCCGGATCAGGTTGGAAAGATTACCAGGATGGGGAGACGGTATGTGGGGTGCAACTGCCGGGTGGTTTGCGTGAAAGCGAGCAGTTGCCCGAGCCTATTTTTACCCCGGCTACCAAAGCCGAAATCGGCAATCATGACGAGAATATTTCTTTTGCTGAAATGGTCAGCCGTATTGGCCAAGAACTAGCCGAAGAACTCCGCGCGCGGAGCCTTGCCATTTATCAGAGTGGTGTCGAACATGCCCGCAAGCAGGGGATCCTGATTGCCGACACCAAGTTTGAATTTGGCCTCATCGACGATGAACTGCTCTTGATCGATGAGGTGATGACCCCCGATAGTTCACGCTTCTGGCCGGCCGATACCTACCAGCCAGGAACCAGCCAGCCGTCGTTTGACAAGCAGTTTGTGCGAGATTGGCTCTCCTCAAGCGGCTGGGACAAGCAGAGCCAGCCACCAGAATTGCCAGGCGAAATAGTCGCCCAAACTCGGCAAAAGTATATCGAGGCCTACGAGCGGTTGACCAGCAGCCCGTTTGTCTCGGGTAAAGTATAATGGGGCTTACCGATTTAGCACTTGCCGCGGATTGTTTCGCAGCTTCACCAGACGACCGGCTAGGATTCGATGCTACGATATTGGACCGCAGGGGAATCGCATGGGAAAACGTTGTTGACGATCGTCGATGGCTTTCCCGCTGGTGTGACCGTTGATTTGGAGCCCATTAATGTGGAGCTCAAACGCCGCCAGGGAGGCTATGGACGGGGAGGTCGGCAGCGGATTGAGTCTGACCAGGTCGATGTGCGAACGGGTATCTGGAAAGGGGTCACACTAGGAAGCCCGATCGCGCTGGAAGTTGTCAATCGGGACTGCAAGCTCGACCGCCTGGAAGATCTGGCGCGGCCCCGACCCGGTCATGGAGATTTGACCGGGGCAATCAAATACTTGGGCAGCATCCGTGGTGTGCTGGAGCGGGCTAGCGCACGCGAAACAGCCGTGCGGGTGGCTGCCGGGGCTTTGGCCAAACAACTCCTAGCTGAGTTCGGAATCACCGCGTTCGGCTACGTCGTTGAATTGGGGGGGGAGCCAATCCAACCTGTCGATGCACCACGGGAGGAACTGCGGGCAATTCGCGACCAGAGTGAGGTGTACGGTCTGGATTTTGCACGTGATGACGCCATCAAGCAACTCATCGACGAAACCGGAAAAAGGGGAGATACGCTGGGCGGAATTGTCGAAGTGCGTGTTGAGGGGCTGCCGTTCGGGCTGGGAACCCATGCCCAGTGGGACCGAAAGCTCGATGGTCGAATTGCTCAAGCCGTAATGGCGGTCCAAGCTATTAAGGGAGTGGAAATCGGGTTGGGGTTTGAAGCAGCCCGACGGCCTGGTTCAAAAGTCCACGATCCCATTCAGTTCGATCCGCAGCAGACCAACAGTCCCAATCTTGGATTCGTGCGCCCGACCAATAATGCGGGTGGCTTAGAGGCGGGTATGACCAACGGTCAGCCACTGGTCGTGCGGGCTGCCAAAAAACCGATCAGCACGCTGGCCCAACCGCTCGAATCCGTCAATCTGGTAACGAAGAAGAAAGAAGAAGCAGCCTACGAACGAAGTGATACTTGCGCTGTTCCAGCCGCCAGTGTCATCGTCGAGAATGTCGTGGCATTCGCCGTTGCCGAAGCGTTCGTGGAAAAATTTGGTGGCGACAGCCTCCAGGAAATGAAGCGACGCTACGAACTCTTTATCGAAATGGCGACCGCGAAGTAGCCCCTGCCCTGCAGACAGCAGGCCGGAACGAGGTTGCTTCAAATCCCTTTTCACGACTCGCCTGCGTTCTTCTGGCCGGCGGTCGATTCGGCTCGGTTTCTGCAGCCAGAGGCGCTTCTCGATTGCCCGGTTGAACTCCGGCAGGCAGACCCCTTAGAGTCGCACCTCGGCCGTGTCGATCCAAATGGTGATTGGCCCTTGGTTCGTCAGCGTAACCTCCATCTGGGCACGAAAGCGACCGGTCGCCACAGGAATGCCTAGTTCCACGACGCGAGCCACAAATTGTTCGTACAGCGATTCGGCCAGAGCCGGTGGCGCGGCCTTCACAAAACTCGGCCTGCGCCCCTTGCGGCAATCGCCGTAAAGGGTGAACTGGCTGACCACCAGCATGGCGCCACCAACCTCCCCGAGTGAGCGGTTCAGCTTACCTTCGTCATCTTCAAAGATTCTCAGCCCCACGATTTTTTCGGCCAGCCATTGGACTTGTTTGGCACCGTCGTCCTGTGCGATCCCAAGCAAAACGACCAGGCCACGATCAATTTGCCCGGTGATTTCACCGGCGACTGTCACTTGCCCTTGGCAAACACGTTGGATACAGGCACGCATTTTGGAGGTTTAAGGCCAGCAATGGGTTGCGAGCGACTGACAGAAAGCTTATGTAGCATCTAGCATCCAGCTTTTAGTTTCCAGCCCCCCTGGCCCGAGCCTCCCGCGAATTGCCCAGATTTCAGCCCATGCCGACAGAAGTTCTACTGCTGTACTACTGCTTGCTGATTTTGGTGGCGTCGATTCTGGGCGGGATGATCCCCAATTGGGTGCGATTGACCCATCGTCGGATGGAATTCGCCGTGAGTTTTGTGGCTGGTGTCATGCTTGGCGTCGCTCTGTTTCACCTCATCCCGCACGCGTTTAGCGAAGTTGCCAGGTTGACTCCTGACGAACGGCCAGAAAAACTTGCCGGCAGCCTTATGTGGTGGGTACTGCTCGGATTTCTGGTCATGTTTTTTATCGAACGATTCTTTTGCTACCATCACCACGAGATTCCGAGAGATGATCAGTTGCACGATGATGGTGAGTACCATCACCATCACGACCACACACATAAGCTCACCTGGAGTGGGGCCGCACTTGGCCTGACCTTACACAGTGTGCTGGCCGGTTTCGCTTTGGCAGCAAGTGTTCAGCATGTTTGTGAAGGAGCGATTTTTGCGGGTTTCGGCACCTTCTTGGTCATTTTTCTGCACAAGCCATTTGATTCGATGACCATCTGTACGTTGATGGCCCACGGCGGTTGGTCACCCATTTGGCGGCATATCGTCAACGGCCTCTTTGCACTGGCGATACCGGTTGGTGCTGCGGTCTTTTACACGGGCTGGATGGTTGACGATGTTGCCGCCAAGGCCACAATTCCTGAGGGAATGCTTGCCCAGGCCCTGGCATTTTCGGCCGGAATGTTTCTCTGCATCGCCCTGAGCGATCTCTTGCCGGAACTGCAATTCCACCAGCACGATCGAGTCATGCTCTCGATGGCATTGTTGTGCGGGCTCTTGGTGGCCTATCTGGCGGGTCAAATGGAGGAACTTTCCCAGGACGGGCACGTTCATGGCAAGCCCGGAGCCTCTCAGCGAGAGGATATGGGGGACCGCATCCCTTAAGAACGCAGTTCGCGCGGGTCGGCCAGTTCCTGCATTGGCTAGTCGGGGGGCCGATATTTCCCCCAATCAGTAAACTAGCCGCCTTTTCACTGAGCCCCGTTGAGGCCGTTCCCCTCGAGCGGGCTCAAGTGGCGGTCCGAATTACTTTAATGGGTGGCGGCACTCACAACTTCTCCGAGTTGAATTCGCCCCAAACCACCGCTGGACGACCCTTTTTGGCATACAGGAAGCCTTTTTGGCATACAGGAAGCCCATGACAAGGTACAAACTTCGAACCTGGCAAAGACAATTCGTCGGCCGCATTGTAATAATGATTTCCGCGGAACCGCCGCCGGCCGAGTGTCGCGTGGCCTCTTATCGGAAGTTGGCGGCCCTGATTGATCAGCTGGCGAAGTTTCTTGCATCGGCCCAGTTGCCGGCCACTTGGGGAGTTAGCGATCCCGTGCACGCGTCGGCGACGTCACTCATTGTCACTTCGGGAATTGCTGCGGGTAGCGAGCATGAAGTTGCCATCCTGGCCGATCCCGGCTGGTCAGGAATCGAAGCGGGCAGGCCGAGATTTGCCAAGGAACTCATGCGGAGGGTTTCTCAGGCGCGGTCCAAAGGTATCGCGGCAACGACGCTGCTTCCTCGCGAAGTGAGCCTCAATCACCATATCGACCTGGTCGTTAAGCAAGCGTTGACCGCCGTTTGGCCACTCTTGGCGGTTGCCCACAATCCAACTCGAACCATCGTTCCCAAGTCGCTCCATTACGGCCTGTGGGAGTTCGCGACTTCAGGCCGATTGCCCTTGCCGTCTGGCTGGCGGGCGGGTCGCAGGTTACAGAAAGGCATTCGCCGGGCAGCTGACGAGGGAGCCATGTTCCAACTCTTTATTGATCTGCCTGCGATAGCCCAGCAAGGAATCGCCGCTGAAAAAACGGCGTTTCAGGTCGTTCAGCAGATCGCTGCACTGCGGCATCGCGGCATCGTTGAAGTCGAAACCGTTGCCGCAGCGGCGTGTCACTTGTCGGAGGTGCCTCTGGTGACACCACAACGTTCGATCCTTAGGGTTGCGGCTTGACCCAAGGACGTCTGGCACCGCTGCCGGGCGTAGCCTGGCTGGTTTCGATCCGTCCTGTGGCCCAGGTTCCTGACAATGACCGCGGTGAATGTTGCCATCCGCAACCGGTCATCAGCGGCTTCGCGGAAGTAGACACAGGATTCTACGGGTAGGCGAGAACAGGCGGCAGTATGCCGAAGGCAGAATTCAGCTATTGTCTCGCAGGGTATTCCAACTCAGGTAACCCAAAATAGCACCGCATATCAGAAAGCCAGCATCCATTATCCAGCTGGCACGGCCAAATGGGAACTTCAGCGCCCAATCAAAGGCAAACACGAAGACGATCAGGCCGGCCGCGACCATTCCGGCAATCGACATCGCTTTACCCATTGACAAAGAACCCCTGACCACAGTTGGTGAGCGTAAACTGGCCATACACAACCTTCTAGTATAGTTACCTAGTTTATCTTGTCACGGGTGTCCAGTTCCTGCCCGAAATGACACGGTCCCCAGCACAGGAAACTGTGGCTGGGGACAGAAAAAATCGTCTTCTTCGTGAAGAGTGTTCCCTGGGGCGGTCAGCTAGCGGATCATCCAGGGCAGAACAGGAAAATTTTTCCCGGCGGCTGCCCTGCCTTCGAGTTCGGTTGACTCTGCCTCGGGTTGATTGGACGGTTCATCCAGCCCACCACTCGCCACGGCTTCCACTTTTTCACCATTATAAGTCATTTTTTTCTCTAGGTGACCGGTTGGATCCCACTTTCTCCACAATCCAAATTGGACCCCACGCTGGTACCTGCCAACGGTGGCTTTTTGCCCGTTCTCATGCCACCAAACCCACTCGCCATGTTGCAAGCCATCACGGTACTCCCCTTGAATAGCCTTCTGGCCATTGGAGTGCCACCAGGTGAAGATGCCGACCTCTTTGTCTCGCTCATAATGCCCTTCCAACTGGGCCTGCCCGTTCGGATACCTCGTTTTCCAGGAGCCGTGTTTTACTTCAACCCCCACAGGTTTGTATTCGGCAAATTGAGCGGTCCAGAAATCATCGGGAGATGCGATCATCAAGGTCGGGCCCAAGAAAGTTGCTTCGGTTTTGGTATTACGCTTGTTGGAAAAAATTGTCTTTTTCGTCATGATCTGGCGACCGTCAACATACTCAGCGATGGTATTCAGTTCGCCTTGGGGACCCCTCTGAAACACCTTCCCAACGAGCAAACCGTTTTCATAATTCGATTGGCGATAGACGTCACCCGACGGTAACCAGACAATGATTGGACCATGGCGTTTGCCGTCTTTCAGGGAGACGAGACTGCACTTTGTCTGGTTCGAGTCCAAGATTGTCCATTCGGATTGCAATGTTCCATCGACATAGTTGACCTGGGCTACAAATGGAGCTTTAAACTGGTTAAAGGGATGACGTTGCAAATATTTGGATATGTCGCGGGAATACCAGCAGGTCCACTGCCCATTCCGCTTGCCCATATTGAAATTGCCCTCGACAACCAGTTTGCCGTTGGCATCCCACATTTTCATCGCCCCGTGGTTGACATAATTCCCTTTATCATCGAGGGTCGTTTCTCTTTCAATTTTCACTTTGCCGTTTGAATACCGTTCCTGCACGATTTCGATTTCTGACCTGGGAAATTGGACACCGGAACTGGCTACTTCGGTCGCAATGGGTTGCAGGTCGGTTGGCGCTGGAACCACGTGCATCTGCTTCGTTGAGTCGCTGTTCGATGGTTCGTCTGCAGGAGAAACGGAAAGATTACTCGATGCGAAGACCACCGTACCCACGATAACGGTCAGTATTACAGTTCTAGAGTGACTAGCAGTTTTCATTGTGCAGGTCCTTGGGATTTGGAGGCAGTTTTTCGTCAGGGTTCACGCCGTTTGCCCTTCAGTCGCAAAGAGCACAACCATTGAATGTGGATCGGGTACCGATATCCACACATCTCGTTTTTCCCGGTGAAGCGGTTAGCTTGCTTTAATCAGCAAGGTAGCTTTGACCGTCAGAGTAGACGTGACTGCTACAATTTTTCAGGCTACCCATGCCAGCAGAGGCAGCAAAACGGATCCCCAGCAGAGGCAGCAAAACGGATCCGCCATCCGGAAGTTTTCCAGGTGCTGGGTGTCGAGGTTCAGGTCTTCAGAACCGAGGCCGAAGAGAGAGTACGCGCGCTGGCAGTCGTTACGAGTTTTTGCCCGAATCAAGCCCCCGCTCCCGACGGACACGGGCAACTTCAGCCACGATCTGCTCGATGATGGTGTGATTCGAGGCGACATAATTCCACGCCATGTAATAGGTCCAGGCGATAAATACAAATCCGGCCACGGCAGCCACCAGGTGGATGGTTGCCCAGCCGTGGGTACCCGGTCGGCCCGTCGCCGGATCGCTAGCAGCTCCCAGAGCGCTAACGGCGACTACAACGAGCATGCCAGCTAGTGCCAAAGGAAATGCTCGACGTTTAAGTCTTTGGCTGGCTTCGGCAGGTGCCGGGTCAAGTCGGTAGGTTTCCACGACTTCGCGGCACCAGCGGCTTGTCCCGATGAAATAGGTGACGACGATGCATTCGACGAAGACGACAACCAGGGCGGCTGCCGTCCCCGACAAGCGGTGGACCGTTGCCAAACGGAGTGTCTGCAGGGACGGTTCTGCATACAGGTTTCCAATGGCAAGCCCCAGGCAGAGGGCAGCACCCATCACAAACAGTGACAGCAACCCTAACGTGAGGAGAATTCGGGTCATGGTCGTGGTGCCGAATTGAAAACGGCGGGCGTTCGAGCAGGTTCAGAAGATCTTCCCGCAGGTCTTCAACCTACCGAGAATTACCTTCGTGTACCAGTCGTAGGTGCGGTTGGCGCTGGTGATGAGTTGGCCACGTTGTTTTGCTGCAATCGATGCAGTCGTTCCAGCCGCTCAGCGGTCAGGTCGATGGTTTCGACATCCACTCCCTGTGCATACTCGAATTGTTCAGGATTGATGACCGTATCGAAGTCCCGCTCATAAAATCTCAACAACATGAGTGGATCAGACTGTAACTGGAACGCGGTTTGTCCGTTCCCCACAAACTTGCCCGAGGCATCCCCACGCCGAAACTCGATGATATAGGGAAATCGGTCCGCTGCGCCGACAACCAACAAAACGCTTGTGGGAAGGTGGGAGGGGACCTGTGCTGTGGTGTTCGCAGGGGCTGTGGATTCTTCATTTTCCGAGGGTGGGAAGTAATGGTCCAGTTTTTCGACTTTCCAGACCCCAAGGGTACCCTCAACCTTAGTTTGACCGAGCCACAAGGAAACCGGTGGTGAAAAAGAGAAGTTCTCGCGCAATCCGGCAATCAGGGCAGGTAGACCCCCCTGTTCGACCGAGAGTTCTAACTGCAACGGCAAGCCTCGTGCTTCCCCTGCTGGCAGTTCGGCAAAAGCGAGTTGCAGGTTACGACGTAGGCGGCGGAGGTCGACACTCGTGACATGCTGTCCCTGAGGCGTACGTTGGTCCGTCCACAAGCGGTCGCCGTCAGAGACCTGCAACAGGCGGACCTGGACCCCTTCGATTTGTCCCCGCAGGTCAAAACGGACACGAATCTTTTGTCGCCCGACGTCGATTTGCTGCAAATAGCGGCCACCACCTTCCAGCAACCAACCATCCAGAGAAGCCCGCTGCTGCACGTTGGCCGAGATATTGGGACGATTTTCGAGTTGTTGAACGATGTGAAGCAGCAGTTGATCACCCATGTCTGCTAGCGCCCCGCCGGGAGGGAAATCAGCCGAATCGAAGAGTCCGTTTGGCCCAGTCGGCTGGGCAGAGAGCGAATTACACACCTGTAGCGAAGCCAGCAAACAAAATGTCAAACAGCGGTGATTTTTCTTCATAGGGGGTTCTTGACGGTTTTACCAAAGATTCAAGTGCGGCTGACCCGACCAATTAAATCGTGGAGACAAGGTGCCATGTTGGCGTAGGAATCACGCGCGCCGCAGATTGTAGTTGCCCCGTTGGTCAACCGTCCACGGCACTTCGTTGAACCTTTTCGATTCACTATTGCTAGCGGATTGGGCTGCTGCCTGCTTAAAGGGCTGGTCGATTCGCACCCATGCCAATCCATTTGGAGAGGTGAGAGAATGCGCATTCAGTTTTCCATCTTGAGCCTTTCTGTTGCTGTCATACTTGTGGCGGTCGGCTGTCAGGGACGACTTGCTTATAACCTGCCGCCCTCCTCGCGGCTGATGCAGCCCGGACCCGGAGTCGGTGGCCCAGGGCCAGGTGTTATTCCGGTTCCGACCGGAATGGTCGGCGGTGGCGGCGCAATGATGAATGGTTGTGGCCCAATGAGTGGTGGCCCAATGAGTCGTGGCCCAATGAGTGGTGGCCCAATGAGTCGTGGCCCAATGAGTGGTGGCCCAATGAGTGGTGGCCCAATGAGTGGTGGCCCAATGAGTGGTGGCCCAATGAGTGGTGGCCCAATGAGTGGTGGCCCAATGAGTCGTGGCCCAATGAGTGGTGGCCCGATGGGTGGTGGCCCAATGAGTCGTGGCCCGATGGGTGGTGGCGTTTGTCAATGTAACTACCAGTGTTCCCCTGGCGGTCCGGGTGGCGGCTTTGACGGGGCCGGTTACGCTGCCGGGCGTGGGCGGCCTGGCGGTGGGGATACTTCGCAAATCGCTTTCCTTGGAGAGGACGGCCTTCGGGTCCAATGGGATGTCAGTGGCAGTCACACCTTTGACTCGGTTCCGTTGATCATTCCCGGTCGGCAGAACTTCACGCAAGGTGCCATTTACCGGTTGAAGGTTTCCAATATTCCGGGACGACCTGGCGCGGTCATTTATCCGACCCTTGAGATTGCTCCAGTGACACCCCGCACCGATGCCTATCTCGCCCATGCTCCCGTTCCTGTTCAATTCACCGAAGAAGATTTTGACCAGGTGCTCAGCGGCAATTTTGTAACCAAGGTCATTTATCTGCCCGATCCTGAATTCCAGGAACTTGCCCTGTCCGGGGTTGAAACTTTGGTCAGTACGCGGCTGGACCCGGGTGTAGACCCGATTGCCGAAGCCGACCGCCGCGGCTCGATCTTGGCGGTCCTGCGAATGGGTAACAAGGATTTGGAAATGACCGCGGGTCGCTACGACGATGGGGGGGTCCTACCTGTCCAGTTTCAAGGCGAAGAAGCTGATTTAGCGCAACCGGTGCTCGAGATACCCCTCCCCGGCGATGTCCCAAATGGGCTTCCCATGCAATCGGTGTTGGAAAACGGTGGAGTGGCCAAAATTTTGAACAGACCCGCCAGTCAGGCGGGCGTTTCAGGAAACATACCCGTCGGCGTACC
>CAUZEA010000100.1:0-20504 GCA_963578605.1 Planctomycetota bacterium | reverse complement strand
ATGAACAGTTTCGGTACGATGCGGCCACGGCGCAAAGCAATACGAGACTCGGTCTCGCCTTGGACGCCTATCTGCAACGGACCTCTCCAGAAGTCAAACCAGCAAGAACGGTTGAAGATGAATCGCTGGCTTATACCGGCCGCCTCTTTGGTGGGGTGGTCCAGGATTTCCGTCGTCGCTGGCCACATTACAGAGATGATTTTCGCGAGGGACTGCATTTCAAGGTAGTCAGTTCGACATTGTTCCTGTTTTTCGCCTGCCTTGCGCCGGCTATCACGTTTGGTGGGGTGATGGCGATTCAGACGAATGGCCAAATTGGTGCCATTGAAATGATCCTGGCCTCAGCGGTTTGCGGCGTTCTCTACGCGATCTTTTCTGGTCAGCCGCTCATCATCCTGGGTGGAACCGGGCCGTTGCTCGTCTTTACCGCGATCCTGTTTCGCATGTGTGGCGATCTGCAGATACCGTTTTTGCCGACCTATGTGTGGGTCGGGGGCTGGTCGATGGTGCTGCTGGTCATAATGGCCATTACCGATGCCGGATGCCTGATGCGCTACTTTACCCGTTTTACCGATGAGATTTTTTCCGCACTCATCTCGGTAATCTTCATCTACGAAGCGGTCAAGTCGCTTCGGCACGTCTTTGAAGATCTTGACGAGCAGGGTGAACACGCGACTGCCCTGCTTTCACTCTTGCTGGCTTTGGGAACCTTTTACATCGCCATGGCACTCTCGCGATTTCGCCGAAGCGCGTATCTGTTGCCCCAAATGCGCGAATTCCTGTCCGATTTCGGACCGGCCATCGCAATTGGCGCGATGACCCTCCTGGCAGTCTGGCTGCGCGAAGTGGACCTGGCCGTCTTGCCAGCCCCTGAGAGCTTCGGCACGACAACGGGGCGACCATGGTTTGCCGACCCCTGGGATCCTGCGTTGCCCAACTGGGTCAAGTTTGCCGCGATAGGGCCAGCGATCCTCGTCGCCGTTCTTGTCTTCCTTGACCAGAACATCACGGCTCGTTTGGTCAACAGTGCCGACCACCGGCTGTGCAAGGGAGCAGCCTACCATCTTGACCTCGGTTTGGTTGGTTTGTTGATCGGGGTGTGTTCGCTATTCGGCTTGCCCTGGCTCGTAGCTGCGACCGTACGTTCGATTAACCATGTGCGAAGTCTGGCAACCAGCGAGGAAGTGGTCTCACCAGGTGGAGAAACCCGAGACCGCATTATCCATGTGCGGGAAAACCGCATTACCGGGTTGGCAATCCATTTGCTGATTGGTTTGTCGTTACTGCTGCTCGGTTTTTTGAAGTTGATCCCGATGGCTGTACTGTGGGGACTGTTTTTGTTCATGGGGGTTGTTTCGATGTCGGGTAACCAGTTTTTTGACCGACTTAGCCTCTGGTTGCGTGACCCGTCGCTGTATCCCTCGACCCACTATATCCGGCGGGTACCGCTATGGACGATCCACAAATTTACCGCGTTACAACTCGTCTGCCTGGGAGTCCTGTGGATTGTCAAAACGAGCCTGTTGGGAATTGTCTTTCCGCTCTTCATTGCGATCCTGGTGCCCGTCCGTTTCATTGCGGGCCGGTTCTTTGCGCCGGAGTATCTGGCTGCCCTTGATGCTGAGGAAGAACCCGAGGAAGAAGAAACTCACTGGGCAGCGTAGCGGCAGCTATCTGGGCTGACCTTCCCGAGGCCACCCCGGAGCGTTGCCTGACTGCAAACGGGTTGAGGTGTGGTTGGCAGCTCGGGGCTGTGGTTGGCAGCTCGGGGCGGGGGCGTCGCATCACCGCGAGCCAGCTTTCTCACCACGGGTGGGTTGCTCCCACCTGGGCGTCGTCTGTTTCCGTCAGGGCCACTTTTGGCGGGCTACGATCGGACCCATGTGTCAAGTCGTCAGCATGTCCTTCGCTTTGGCAACGACTGTTTCGGTGGTGAGCCCTCGGTGGCGGTAGATTTCCGTGTAAGGTGCCGAGGCGCCAAAGGTATCGATGCCAACGAATTCGCCTTGTAAGCCAAGGTATTTGCCCCAACCTTGGGCAACGCCAGCTTCGATTCCGATGCGGGCGGTTACGCTGGAAGGAAGCACCTCTTCGCGGTACTCGGGAGATTGCTCGTCAAACAATTCGAACGAAGGCATACTGACGACACGACTGAGCACACCGTCGGCCACCAGCTGTTCGTGGGCTTCAATAGCCAGCGAGAGTTCACTGCCAGTCGCAATCAGGACGATATCAGGTAGCTGGGCATCCGAATCGGCCACGATATATCCACCATGCCTGACTCCGCTTGCCGCTCTGTATTTATTTCGGCAGAGGGTGGGCAGGTTCTGGCGGGTGAGCACCAGGGCCACGGGTCGATTCGTCTGAGAAAGGGCAGCCCGCCATGCCTCGGAAGCTTCGTTGGCATCGCCGGGGCGCAGCACTACCAAGTTGGGGATGGCTCGGCAGGCAGCCAGCTGTTCAACCGGTTGATGTGTTGGACCGTCTTCACCAACGCCGATGGAATCATGCGTGAAGACAATAATACTCGGCAGGTTCATCAACGCACTCAGTCTCAGCGACGGACGCAAGTAGTCGCTGAAGATGAAAAAAGTAGACCCGTAGGCGCGGAGTCCGCAGAGTACCATGCCGTTGACTGCAGCAGCCATCGCGTGTTCGCGGATTCCGAAGTGAAAATTCCGGGCAGCATAATTTTCCGGGCCAAAGCTCTCTTCACCGGCAAGGAGGGTCTTGGTCGAAGGGGCCAGGTCGGCTGCCCCCCCCAGCAGCCATGGCACCCGGGATGCCAAAGCGTTGAGTGCCTTTCCGCCCGAAGCGCGTGTGGCAGTTCCTTTCGGGTCGGCTTCGTATTCCGGCAAGTCTGCATCCCACCCGTCTGGCAATTCCCTGGTTTGAATCTGTGAAATTTCCTGGGCGAGTTGAGGGTATTCTGTCTCGTATTTTGCGAAGAGTGCTTGCCAGGCGGTTCGGGCTGCCGACCCTCGGGCACCGAGCGTGTTGGTGAAGTGTTCGTGGACGCCAGGCGGTACGGTGAATTTGTCGTAAGGCCACTCGTAGGCTGCCTTGGCGAGTGCAATTTCCTCTTCACCCAGCGGCGCACCATGGGCTGCAGAGGTATTGGCTGCATGGGGTGCTCCCCAGGCGATCGTGCTGTGGACAATGATGATGGTGGGGGCGTCGTTTTGATCGAGGAACGCCCGGAAAGCGGTGCTGAGGGCCTCGGCATCGTTGGCGTCGTCGACCTGCAGCACATTCCAACCTAATCCGCGAAAGCGGGTTGCTACGTCTTCACTAAAGGCAAGATCGGTTTTACCTTCGATCGTGATTCGATTGCTGTCATAAATCCAGCAGAGGTTGGAAAGCTTAAGGTGGCCCGCCAGCGAGGCAGCTTCACAGGAGAGGCCTTCCATCAAATCACCATCGCTGCACTGGACCCACACGTTGAAGTTAAAAAGCTCGAAATTCGGGCGGTTGTAGCGGCTGGCGAGCCATTGACGCGCGATGGCCATGCCAACGCTGTTGCCACATCCTTGTCCGAGTGGACCCGTCGTAGTTTCAACACCCGTGGTATGACCAAATTCCGGGTGCCCTGGTGTGCGACTTTTCCACTGGCGAAAGTTCGCCAGGTCTTCGAGCGAAAGTGAGGGGTGGCCTGTTGGGTTGCCGTGGGCATCGACTTCCGGGATGCCGGCCAGATGAATCAACGCATAGAGCAACATCGAAGCATGGCCGCACGAAAGTACGAAGCGATCTCGATTGGGCCAATGCGGGCAACTGGGATCGTAACGGAGATGTCCAGTCCACAACTGGTGGGCTACCGGCGCCAAGGCCATGGGTGTACCGGGATGCCCCGAATTAGCTGCTTGGACCGCATCCATCGCAAGGGTGCGGATGGTGTTGATGGCCAGTTGCTCGATGCTTTGTGTGGTTGTAGACATAGTGCTTTGTGCGGTTGTAGACATAGAGTTTCAATACATTTTAACGGCGACAACGGAAGAACCCGAAAGCGATGATCAGGCCTTGTTCAGGTGCGGTTCCTTAACAAACACTGGGGAACAGGTAGAGGTGCTGATCGTTTCGACCATTGTCGATTTGCTGACGGACCCTATGCGCTGGTAGACGAAACACCTCAACTCGGGATCCTCGATTACGGCTGGGCCCAACAGCACGTAAGAAAGGTCCTTTTGGCCGAAATTCTAATTGTGACCAACAAGTTGTGTCAACGGTCACAGCGGATCCGTTTTCCTTCTGTACAACTCTGTTGGGCGTGGATCAATATCGAGACTGCCCGGTAGGCGTCGTCCAGACTTGAAGTCTTAAGCACAAGACTCGATACCGACCGGTAGAAGTGCAGTAAAAGTTGCTCACCAACCGGGCGATCGCGCTCCAGAGATTCCATGTGCTGACCGGCGCCGTCAAACCAGACCAGTGAATTGGGCAAGTCGATAAAAGCAATTCCCTTCTCGCAAATGATTTGCAGATCGGCAGGCCGTCGAAACGAGGTTGCCTCGCTCCAGGTATTGGGAACATAGCTGCCGCATGCGATTTGTGCCATCGGTCCCGTGCCGACGTTTCCACCTGTTGAGAAATCAAGGGTCATCACTAAATAATCTTGCTGGTCTTGATTCTCCTGCGATGTGTGCACTGTTCCTATGACTGAGGTCGGCTCAGCGTCGACTACGTAGCGGCACCAGTCAATCATCTCCACAAGTTGACGCACCGTAGCCGATTGAGGTCGGCCGTCGTTGCGACTTGCCGCAAGGCGTTGATTGCAAAATAGCAACCGCGGTTCACCGAGTCGCGTGGCAATAAGTTCCTTGAGCCGCAAAGTGGCCGGCGCCAGCCGGCAAGGGAACTCGGCCATAAAGGCGATCCCGGCTCCCTTGACGCGGGCCTCAACCATATCGGCTTCTGCTTCGGTCAGTTCCAGTGAGGCCGCACAGTAAACGGCTTTGCCTGCATCGCACGCTGCCAGAATGGGAAGTGCTCCGTACCAGCGGGCTGAGAGAAGCATCACGGCATCGACGTCGGCCGCAGTTACAATCTTCCGGAAACTGTCGACGTGGCGTATCCCCCAGTTACGGGCCGCAAATTCAGCCCGACGGGCAACCGGGTCACAAATCGCACGGACTTCAAACCGATCTGCCAACGCATGCAGGGCAGGGGAATGACGGGATTCCCACGCTGGTCCCAGGCCGATAATGCCGACCCGAAGGCGGACACCCATAGCTCAATCCTTTGTTCTTGACGTTTCCTCAGGAGTTGGTCGCTCTGAGATTATAGCGACTTGGGGGTGAGTCGCTCAATCGTTGTCAAAAAACACTCCCCGTTGCTTCCCAGGCTCGGTGTTTGTGCTGTTGTGACAGTTGGCGGCGACAACGCCGCGTCCCGCTCTTACAATAGGCCTCCTCGCCCCGAAAATGCGACCACCTCAAGGCCTGGATATGCCCGGCCAACCAGATTGGACCGCCCCGGTGCAACTTTCAGTTATTATTCCGACGCTCAATGAAGCCCCTCTGATTGCTAATGCGATCGAGCATGCCGCCGCACTGGACCCCTGCGAAATCGTCATCGCCGACGGCGGAAGCTCGGACCCAACAGTCCAGATTGCCCGGCAACAGGGCCAACACGTCGTGGTGACCGAGCCCGGTCGTGGAGCGCAGCAGAACGCCGGTGCACGTCAAACCGAAGGGGACCTGCTGCTTTTTCTTCACGCCGACACCTGGCTGGAGCCCCAAGCCGCCGTGCAACTCCAACAAACGGCCTGTGACCCCAAAGTCAGTGTGGGTGCCTTTCGCCAGAAAATTACCTCACATCGGCCTATCTACCGGTGGATTGAGAAGGGCAACGCCGTCAGGGCCCGATGGTGGGGCTTGCCGTACGGCGACCAGGGCATTTTCGTTCGTCGCGACACTTTTTTTGAATTGGGGGGATTCCCCGAAGTCCCCATCATGGAAGATTTGATTTTCATGCGGAAGGTCCGCCGGCGGACCAGAATCGTGTTGTTGCCCGGCCCGTTGCACGTAAGTCCGCGGAGATGGGAGCAAACAGGGCCGCTCACCCAGACAGTGCGAAATTGGGGCCTGTTGGTGGCCGAGCGGGTTGGCGTACCGCCGTTTCGCCTGGCCCGGTGGTATCGACCACATCGGCATGAACCGGCGGCACGAGTCGATCCCAACAGGACTCATTAGCCGGAGGAACAAAAACTTCCCAAAACGGCTGGAAGCTAAACCTCCCCCAGTCAGAGGAGTTGCCAATTATGGCCAGGCGTCTTACGGGGTTTGCGGGTAGATTCCGACTGCGGCCAGCATCTCTCCGAGCCGCTCCATGGGAAGTCCTACCACGTTGCTCTCACTTCCTTCGACAATGTGCACCCAACCGAGTTGGTCCTGATAGCCAAAGGCACCCGCCTTGCCAACCCAACCGTTGCTATCGAGATATTCTTGGAGTTGCTGGTCGGTTAACTTATCCATTTGCAAGCTGGTGCTTTCGACATGTAAATCGGGTGGGACTTGTGGTTGTCCTGGCTTTGCAATTGGCCAGACACATATTCCGCTAAAGACCCAGTGGCGGGTCCCGCTAAGTTGTTGGAGCATCGCTCTGGCGTGTGTTTGGTCGATCGGCTTGCCGAGGATTTGCCCGTTGCACTCGGCGACGGTATCGGCAGCGACGATAATGCGGCACCCGGAAATCCGCCGTTCGGTGAGCTGCCGGGCAACATTGCCCGCCTTCAAGAGTGCCAACTCACGGACGAGTTGCGCTGGGCCTTGACCGCGACGGGGAGCAGATTCGGCATCGTCGGTTGGGGCGATCACGGCGAATGTGTAACCAGCCTCGGTCATCAATTCCCGCCGGCGCGGCGAGTTGCTTGCCAGAATGAGCGTCGGCATGTTCGAGTCAGAAACAGTCATGCTGTTAATCGTTCCACAATAAACAAGTTAGCGGGTGGAGGTGCGAGCGTAGTCTGTTATCCTGAATCTACCCATGTGACTCAAGGTCCCTTCAGCGGGACAGCCCTTGGCGAGAGCTACCGCAACCCGTTTTTGCCACGTATGGCCCGGGTGGCAGATTGCCAATGCCTTGGGAAAGCGAGATTTCAAGCAGCTGGTGGAAATCGACTTGTTGCGTCGTCGAGTCAGCCCTGGAAACTAACGCCTGCCACAACCAACCATGGTTCCTCCCCGCGAACAACTTGACGTGCTGTTTGAAGATAATCATCTTCTCGCGGTGAACAAACCGGCTGGGCTGGCCACGATGGGGGTCGCTGGCGATCGCCCCAGCGTTCTTTCCGTTGCCAAAGCTTATATTGGCCAGAAGTATCAGAAACAGGGAAACGTTTATTTAGGGGTGGTAAGTCGTTTGGATGCACCAGTTACGGGTGTACTACTAATGGCGCGGACTACAAAAGCGGCTGGGCGGCTCAACCAGCAGTTTCGTGATCACCGGGTCGAAAAGGTCTACTGGGCAGTTGTTGAAGGTGAGGTCGAAGCCGATGAGCAAAAACTGACCCACTATTTGCGGAAGGACGAGCGGCATCGAAAAATGCACACGACCGCGGCAAATACCCCTGGTGCCGTGGAAGCGGTGCTCAGTTTTCGTTCTTTGAACCGACGAGATGGACAAACCTGGCTTGAGGTTTTTCCGCAAACAGGTCGCAAGCACCAGATCCGGGTTCAGCTTGCCAAAATTGGGTATCCGATCTTCGGCGATCGAAAATATGGAAGCCGAGTCGGGTGGACCAACAGCATCGCCTTGCACGCGTACCGCCTTGTGATTGAACATCCGGTGAAAAAAACAGTGGTCGAGTTCAAGGCTGAACCTCCCCCGTCGTGGAACCGTTTGAAGGTGGTAGCACGGCCAGAATAGCGCGTCACGGGATATCCCTACGCGGGAGGCAAGAGGGACCGTTGTACGAGGCGAGAAGCATTGTTGAGGGCAAACACAAAATGGTTCAAACGGTCACCCTGTCAGGAGTTATTTCATTTGTCTTATCGTTTGGCAAGAGTTCGCGGTGACCTGGACTTGGTGCAACTGCTGGCGCGTCACGATGACAGTCTGAAGAGAATCCGCTTGGCGCCGCCACCATTTGCCGTCTACATTTGAAGTGCAGGAGCTTGTTTGTCGTGGGTGCGGTAGCGTTCGTGATGACTACTTGTGCTGAGCGCAGCAAGAATTGAACGCGCATCGGATCCAGGCCTTTACAAGCGAGTACCAACGCCTGAGTTAGCCCAGGACTTTTTCCGGATGCCTCGTAAAGACCAGGACAGCCTCGACCAGGGACTCACCTCGATGGGTGAGGTGGAATCTTCAAAACCGGCCGATACCCAGCAGAGCCTGGGGAATCAGGAGACGTTTGCCGGTGGAGCCCAGAATGCCGATTCGCACACCCTGGGCGATAAGTCCACGTTGGGGAGCTGCGAGTTTGTGTCTGTGTTGCAACGAACCTCTGTGGCGAGTGGGCTTTTGTCACGGCCTCAGCTCGATGATGCCCTCTCACATTTGCTGGTCTTGCCCGACGGTTCTTCACGCACCATGACCGATGTTCCGGACGAAGAACTGGGGAAAAAGTTAGTCGAGTTGGATTATCTCAACTTTTGGCAGGTCGATCAGCTGAAGCAAAATCGCACCAAGTTCCGCCTGGGCCCCTATCGCATTGTCGATGCGATTGGCAAGGGGGGAATGGGGCACGTGTTCAAGGGAGAGCACGAACTGCTGGGACGGATTGAGGCAATCAAGGTATTGCCCAAGAGCAAAAGCACGCCGGAGTCGATCCAACGTTTTCAACGCGAGATTCGGGCACAGGCTCGACTTGACCATCCGAATCTTGTCCGGATTTCTTACGCCGCCCAGGACGGCGATACCTTTTTCCTTGTTGCCGAGTATGTTCCCGGTGCCGACTTGCGTCGCTTGGTGCGCCGGTACGGCCCACTGCCAGCTTCCATTGCGGCTTCGATCATTTCCCAGGCTGCCCGCGGCTTGCACTATGCCCATGGCGAGGGTTTGGTTCATCGTGATATCAAGCCGGGCAACTTGTTGGTGACGCCAGAAGGACTGACAAAGGTAACCGACCTGGGACTGGCCTGGTATTTGCGTGATGAAGTCGGCGCGGTCACGAGTGGTCACCCCGGGGCGATTGTGGGGACATCCGATTATCTTGCCCCAGAGACGATTCGCGAGCCAGAGCAGGTTCGACCCGTCAGTGATATCTATTCACTTGGTTGCACGCTTTACTATGCGGTCACGGGCAAAGTTCCCTTCCCGGGCGGGAACACGGCAGAAAAGATGCGGAGGCATTTGAACGAAACGCCGCTCAATCCGCTGCTCTTTAGTCCCGATTTGCCCGAAGCGTTCTCCGACGTAATCGCCCGCATGATGCAGCGCGATCCCGATCGCCGGATTCCCACCGCGGAACGTGTGATCGAACTCGTTAAGCCATGGAGCACGGATGATTTTGCGCGCGAGATGATCCCTCTTGCCCGACCTGTCTCGGGTACACCTCGTACCGATGGAAATGTTGGTAAGATGATTTCAGCAAGTCTGGCAGAGACGGCGACCTTTGATCTGGACGACCTTCCTGAGATCGTTCCAACACGATCCGACAGCCAAAGTCAAATCTCGCAACCCACCGAGCCCATGGGTTCGAGCAGCGAAGATACGGTTGAACATCTTGATCCCGCACCAGAAATTCAGCTTCACGAGGACTCGCGGCGTACTCGCTTTCCATGGGGAAGAATCGTGATCTTCACTTTGCTGGCAGCCAGTCTGCTGGCCTTCGTTCTGTATCGGCTGGGGTAAACCCTGCCGGCTGGTAGAGTGTGCTGTGTTGAGTTCATCACGCAATTCGGAGACCTCGCGAGCATCGAGGAAATGCCCCAGCACAGCCCGGGTTTCGGAGAAGAGCTTGTCGATGCGTAGCTGAATCTGTGGATCCGTTGAGTGGTGGAGTTGTTCTTTTTTGTTCAGTTCGCGGTTGAATTGAGCCCGGCCTGAAAGTTCTTCGAGTTGGTCGAGCAGGCGATCTGCGTCGTCGAGCTTACCGCTGTCAATCTGTTTGTGAATTCGGGCTATTAGGATATTTCGCCGCGCCACCAAATCGATCAGATTTTCACGGAGTGCTGTGAGGGTTGCTTCGGCCTTGAGACGAGGGTTGTCGTCGGGTAGGGGGACGTCAAGGTGATGATCAATACCCGGCACGACTGGCAGGCGCGCCAGGAGTTGTCCCCCGTTCTTGATAAAGACCAGCTGTACCCGCGAATTGCCGGGGGTAATCTGCAAAGAGCCGTTGCCATCGGTTAGGCCCACCAAACGGAGTTTGTCGCTGCCGGCATCTTGCGTGTAAATTTCGTATCCCACGAGAGGTGTGGCAGCGTCATCGCGGGAGTGGAGGTGTAAATTAGCGACGGCAGGCTTCCCCCTCAGGGCAATCGCCACTTGTTCCACCCGGCCACGGCGTCGGACACCCAGAGGTCGTGTGGTACCACTGTAGACGTTGCCCAGAATGGTTGCCCCTTGAGTTCCGTCAGTTGTAACGTAGGTCCACGGTACGGCCTGGATGCCGTTTTCAATGAGTTCTCCTTCCCGAGTGGTGCGGCGGAGAATGGGCAGAAATACATCACCGCGTTTCACGGGTGAAGCCGATTTGTCTTTTGCGAAAACCTCGGTACCCCTCAGGTCGAGCAACACGAGATCGTCGTTTTCGGGATCGAGTCGCAAGCGGACAAGCGGCGCGAAAGTTTCCCATAACAACATGAATGTCCGTTCGTTCACAGCCGCATACTGGCGGCACGAATCGTTCACGACTTCTCCCCAGCGTCCCACATAACCATCGTATTCGCGGGCGGCGAGATGAAATCCGTCACCAGTCGCCTGGACCGTCAGCAGTTGCAGCTTGTCAACTGTTGCAGGGTCGGTGACAACATGATCCAGCGGTACGGTGGCGAGGTCCGAGAGCATTTCTGCCCGAAGTGGCGGATCGGCCAGTTGGATAGCTGGTGACCAGATCGGGCCTACCGAGGTGTCGATCCGCTGTTGAATATAACGAGGGAGTTCGATTTCAAGTTTCTCGCGCAATTGACCGGGTGCCTCGATTGCGATGCGAATCGAGAGTTCATACGGGGCATGTTCCCAATGTCGAATTTGAACGGCGGCAGCGATGACAGTCGGCAGAAGGGTTAAGCAGACGACGAACCCGCCCCATGACGAATGGGCCAACGCCGCAGTGGCTAACGACGGGCGAAACATCCCGTCAGTGTGGCAACGCGATTTGCACTTGCGATGCGTGGTTCCCCTCCGCCAAAAAAGCAAACTGCACAGCGAACTCGATTCTGGAAAAGGCATTGCAATCAGCGTCGTTGTTGAACTGGTACCAACCGCCAATCTGCCACATTTTGATACAGGTTGATCAGGTCGTTCCCGATGCCTTCGAGTTCTGTGCGGTAGGCAAAATGATTGGTTGTTTGCCAGAGTGGAATCAGAGGTAGATCATTGTGGGCGATTCGGTGGATCTCGTTGAGCTGTTGGCGTACGTCACGCCACGTTGAGGCAGAATCCAGATTGCGAAGTGTGGATCGCATCGAGGGACTTCCTAATCTCGCAATCCCCGTCTTGCCAAGCAGCGCATGGACGTCGATCAGTGGCTCGGCAATAACTAATTCAACGTAACGCAAGTCGTAGTCGCTGCCGTGGGTCATCAGTTCTTCCTGGTCGACCTCGGCCAGTTTAATAGGAATCCCGATTTGACCCAGCTGTTGCTGGATCAGATTGCACACGGTCTGCGTCAACGCGTCGGAGGAGTGGGCAAGCACCAGCGTTGGGATCACAATTTCAACGTCTGCTTCTCGTGCGTCGTGCTCAGTCTTGCCGCTTGCCGCAGGATCGTCCTGAGCTTCCTGTTTCTGGCGGCGGGCAACACCGTCGGCGGCAACGAGTGCCAGTGTCGCTGCCAGGCGAGGCTCGTAAGAACGCGGTTCAACTTGGCTGTTGTAGCCGTAGCGGAGCGGATCGCTCAACGAACGGCCTGGGGGGAGCGGACCACTGAGAACCTCGTATCCCGGCAGTTCCTTGCCAGCGGTAATGACTTGTTCGACGATCCGCTGGCGGTCGATGCCGTAGCATAAGGCGCGGCGAAACTCGCGTCGCTGGAGCAGCCGATTTTGCGGGTTCGGCAGGAGTGCGTGTACGGTGGGCAAGCGGTAGTCGCCTAACGCAATGTCCTCCACAGATTCCAGGCGGGCCACGCTCCAGGGTGGCACCCGGTCAAGTACCATTACGTCGCCCCGAATTAGGGCTGACATCGCCGCATTGTCGTTGGGCATCGTCCGTTCGACAATCGCTTTCAACTCACCTTGAGCAACAGTGGACTCTGCTCCAGTTCGTTCGAACCGAGAGAATTCCGGGGAACGCTCCCCGAGAGTAAAAACAGTACGGCCATCGTGTGTGGGAGGGGGAGATTCGCTCCACACCTCGCGTGCGACGATGTGCCGGAAGAGGGCTTCCGGACGAACGTGCGGTTGGCGGAAATCAATGCGAACGGTTCCCTGCACGTCCACGATCACCCCTTCACACAGATTTGCAAACGTGCTGGAGAAAGAGACGTTCGAGGGGTCAGCCATTGCCAACAGATAGCGGGCTAGTTTATGGCCTGCGACCACGGCCGAAACGTCGGTTCCCGGTTGTGTGGAGGTATTAAAGTTGAGCGAGAGTTGACGGCCCGTAGTGTCCAGTTGCAAACGCCCAAAGGGTGATTCATAAACTCCCCCGTCCGAGTCGTAATCCTGGAGTTCCACGACCGAATGATGTAAGAGTGGCGCGACGCGCTGGGCAGGCCAGCTGTCGAGTTGATTCTCGCTGGACGGAGGCGCTGATTCCAGGACCCCCACGATAATCTGGGGATGCTGCGCTTGGATCCGCTCAAGCAATTCCCCGGTTTTTGCCAGCCGGGGCCAGATCGTGTGGGCCCGACGGGCCGACCGCTGGGCTTCTGTATATCGCCCTTGCTGGAAGTCACGCTCCGCCTGCAGCAGTTTGCGCTGGGCAGCTTTTGCAAAACGCGCTTGCCACGTTTTTATCGTGGAACTGGAGGCGTTGGGCATGTTCGTCGACAGCAAATCGAGTATTGCCCGGGCGCCGCTGTAATCCTGATTTTTCAGTCGTTGTTGGATTATCTTTCCCGCAACATTGTCGATGGTCGCTTTCAGGTCTGCATGTTGCGGGTGGTGATCATGGAGGGAAATCAACACCACCAGGGCCCGGTCATACTCCTGCTCCTTGTAAAGTGCTAAAGCATTGCTTTTCAGATAGTGGCTCAGGGCTTCGTCAAGACCGGGGTAGTCGGGATAATTTTGGGCAAGACGGTCATAGTACCCATAGGCAGCGTCGAAGTTACCCTGCTCGGTCAGCGAGGCAGCCTCTTCAAGCAAGAGCTGTTCGAAGAATTTGATCTTGGAAATGTCGCCCCAGGAGAGGTCGTAGGTCTGCCCTGGACGACTTACCAGGCGGACGGTTAAACCTCCTGAAGGGCGGCTGCTCGGCATTTGTCGATCGGGAAAATCGAGGGAAAATACTTCGACCTCGGAGTCGTCGTTCAGGATGATCTGGTCGAAGGGCCGCCCCTCTAACAGCTTATGCTGTGCAAAAGCGACCTGCACGAAGGCCAATACCAGCAGCAGTCCCAGCGCTGCCTGCCAGGAAGGCAGAGGTTGCCGATTTGGAATTGGACGGTTCATGGTTGCTCCACTTCAAGAAGCGTTCCGTCGTGTGCCGCGACGAGATACCGCTTTTCAAACGGTACCAGGCCGGTGGCTAACGGTTGGCCCAGATCACGTTCACCCAGGATGGTGCCAGTGGCAAGGTCGATCGCCTGGATGATCCCCTTCTTGAGCGAGAGGAGGAGGGTCCGGTCGGTTTCCAACGGCGGGCCAGCCAATTCTCCGTCATGAAGAGGTACCTGCCATTTTACCTCACCGTTGGCAGTAAGGCAGTAAAGTTGATTGTCACTGGTGGCGAGCAGCAACTGGTCGGCCGTAGCATAGGGTCCCCAGGCGATGTTTCCCGAAAGTTTGACCTCCCGGGCAACTTTCAGTGTGGAAAGTTCGAATGCCGCCAGTCGCCGGTCGCTCGTACCAATCCACGCGTGATTACCTGCGATCGCAATTCGGGTCGACAGTGGCAGCGCACCAATGGATGCCGACTGGATGGCTTCGAGGGTTGGCTGGGCTCCGTCGGTCAGCTGCAATTGATAGATCATTTCGGTGCCGTCGCACAGCACGCATTGCTCACTGGGACCTTCAGGGGTACCGACCGGCAACCAGGAAATCGTCTGGCGAGGTTGCAGGCGTGGTTGGAAGGCAGCTATTTCCCGGTTGCCGTGTGCCGGGTCGCAATACAGCACCTGGCCAATTTTTAACGGAACGACGAATCCACTCCCCAGCCGGGCTGGAGAAGTTGCCAGCGGATGACTCATCTTGACCCAACGTGCCGGCGGTCCGCCCTGGTCATACGTGACCAGCCAGGGAGTTTCCGCGGCAGTTCCAAACACAACGCCGCCAGCCCCCAGGTCAATCGCCGATGCAAGCTGGGGTGGGTACTTGGGCGTGTTGTCGATTTGGACCGGTTGGTCTTCGACACCTTGGCGGATCGATTGCCGGTCTAGCGCGAAAACGGCCCCATTGGTGTTTGCCGTGGTGATGGTTTGCGTGGTTTCATCGACAATCGGAGTTCCGGCTGGGGGGATGGCCAGATCGGTTTCCCAAAAGGTTTGGCCGGTGGCAATATCCATGGCCGCTACGGCGATTCCTGCTCGGCCTTTGGGACGGCGAAGATGAAAGAGCGTGCCGTCCCTCGCTTGGAGTGGATGGTCAAAAACCGCCCCGCGGTAATTCTTGGCGATGTCACGGACAGGCAAACGGTTGTCGGTCGGCTGTATGGCGTATTTGGTCAGTTGGGTATCGGCAACCCAGACAAAGCGGTCTGTCAGCAGGGGGAAGCCAATGACCGAGCGATTGGACGAAGGGGCACGTGTTGCGACCTGACTCAGCGCCGAGGCGTCCTGCTGGGGACCGAGTTCATACACGTTCATCTGCCCGCGGTCGGTCAGCACAATCATTCGTCGGCCAGAAACGAGTGGCTGGGTGAGCACCAGTCCGGTCAATCGGCTGTTTTCCAACGATTTGGTAACCCCGCCATTTTCACCAATCGCCAGCAAGTGGAATTGTGAACTTTCGACACCCCGGTTTTCGAAAACAGCAAGCTTGTTCAAGGCCACGACCGGGGCGACGCGAACGCTGCCGGGGGAGTGCCCCAAGTAATAAACACCTACGCAGGAATGGTCATCCAACGAGATCGAATAGACGCTCGAATGGTCGCCTACCAGGTAGAGCCGATGACCGGCACCGTCTGCTGTGGGCGGGACGTGCAGCGACTGGGCAAATTGCAGATAGCCGGAAATCATTCCGGTAGCAAGCTCGACCATGAACAGGCGGCCTGACTCGATAGCGACAAACGCTTTTTCGCCGAGGAGCAGCGGTTTGGCAAACGGCTCGTCAAATTGTTGCCTCCACTGCAATTTACCGGTTGCCCTGTTAAGTCGCAGGAGGTCATTGGTCGAGGCGTCGCGGGTGATGACGTCGTCGCCGACGTCGATCACATAAGGATGTGGATCGAATCCTGTGAATCGCCGCCACGACAATGCGCCGGTCGAAACTTTCAGCCCATAGAGGGCGCCGTCGGCATGGAAACAAATGTTCCCCGCTGCCGGAACCTCGCCAAGGTCACGCCGTTGGGCCAAGGCAAGTTCGGCAACAATCGGAGAGGGGGGGTCGGTCGTTTCGGCAGGTGTCTCTTCACGGACGAAGCGAATTCCGTTTTGTTCGGTCAGTGAGGTCAGGGTGACCATCTCTTGCAGTTTTTCATGGGTCTGCCGTTCCGGGTGTTGTTTGACAAGTTGTTTGTGCGCTTCGTACGCGGCTACCGTATCACCGCCCGTGATTGCCTCTTGCATGGATTCGATCGTGGCTTCTACCGCGGCAAGCGACTCTTGTCGCCGCGCAACGCGAGCCAGGGTTTCCCGAATCTCCTCCAGGTCGGCGACGTCGCGGAGTTTCTTGGGAATCAACTTGGGGTTGACGCAAAACTCCAAAGCCCGAGTTGACAGGCGAACCAGCTCGTCGGCAGCAGCGGGATCGGGCTCGGTTTCCGCTTTTTCTGCCAGCCCGCGGGCAATTCGAGGCAGTAGCGTTGCTAACTCGTCGTGCGCATTGTTGAAACTCGGTTCGTTTTGAACGGCCGCGATTTGCTTGTCGGCCACGTCAAAGGCCAGTCTGTAGTTACGGCGACCTTCGGTGGCCCGCCGCAGCTTTGCCATCGCCAGTTCGACCGAGGCCGGACTCTGCTCCGGATGGCGAGAGAAACGCTCCAGGAACCGTTCGTAGTGCGAGATTGCCTGACTATAGGAACCGTCGCTCATGGCGGTCCGGGCCAGACGTAGCTGGTCATCGCCCGTATCCCGGAACAGCAAGTACCAGACAACGATCCCGCAGAGCACCAACAGAATGAGCCCGCCCCCGCCAAACAGCAATAGTGGCGAATCCCATTCGTTCTTGCGGTGGGCAGGTTTCTGGCGTCGCCTACGATTGCGGTTCTTCTTGCGGGGTGACCGTTCCGGGACCAGCTGCTCGCCGTCAACAGGCGAGGCGTGATCATCCAAAGTGTCGGGATCGGCAAAGAGGTCGCCGACTGGCGGCGAGTCGACTTCAGTGACCGATTCAGTCGCGATTGGCTGGCGGCCCGCAGTGGTTTTTTTTTCGGACTCTTCCTGGAGAGGTTCTTTGAGAACCTGCTCGGCGATATCTGTGGAAATATGTTCTTTCTGGACCAGGAACCTGGCAAGCGATTTTGCCGGCATGGTGCTACCCCCGTCGCCGACCTTCTCCCGCAGCTTTTCGAGAAGGCGGGTAGAGAGCACACCTTTTTCCTCTAACGCGGCGATAAACTCTTGGGCGTTCATGAAATGGTGACTGGTGTGAGTTTCGGGGTGGATGTGGACCGCAGGAATCGAACTTGCCGGGGAGTCACACGGGCGTAGTTCACAAATCGCCTTCCTCGTAAGTCATGAGTCGGATTTCTTCCATGCCGACTGCCGAGCCACCATCCATCGCTGTGACAACCCGCTCATGGGTTGCATCGCCGTGCGCCTGGACAAGCATTTTGGCGGGGCCACGTCCGTGTTTGCCACCTTTGCCTTCGCGCGCTTCGCGAAGTCGTGCCCGCATTTCCTCTCCGCTGTATGCCCGTTGCTCCTCCGCCCAGAGTGGTGCTCCTACCCAATAGATGTTTTCACCATCGATCCGCACGGTGATCGAATCTTTCTCGAGATCTTCGACAGTGATGGCTTGAGCTGCTTCGTCACTATCCATGGGTGGTACCTCGATCGATTTTTGCAAGGCAAATGCTGCTGTAATCATAAAGAAGATCAGCAGCAAAAAGGTGATGTCGACCATGGGAGTCATATCCATGTCGTCATTGGAGTTTTCCTCCTTGGCGGGACGTTCTAAGCCCGCTTCGAATTCGTGAACGTCTTCGTGTGACATGATATGACCCGTGACGATAGCGGTTTCGACTCGTGTTCAGTTTGTTTCTAGAATGGCAAGGTGGATCTTCACGCCCTCGATCTTCGAGACTTCCTTGATGACCCGCGCCACTTCCCGAAAGGCGACGGTTTTGTCAGCTTTAATAACAACATTCGACTTGTTTTCCAGAAAACCTTTCTCGACGGCAGCGCGGATTTGTCGATTGCGCTCGCCGAGTTCGTCGGATAACTGAAACTGGGGGATCTTTCCGTCAGCGGCGTACACTGGAGCGTAATCGAGACCGCCCTCGCCGACAGTGAAGAGAATGGAATGCAGTTGACTAACACTCACTCCATGATTTGCTTCGGGAAGTTGGACAGCCGTCTGCTGGTCGGGGGTCGAGGCGACAAGGAAAAAAATCAACATCAGAAAGGTGATATCAATCATCGGTGTGATGTCCATCTCCGTGTCGTCGCTGGTCTGCCGGGTTCCGAGTGACCCGTAATCCTCGTCTTCCTCACTGTTGCTGTCGATGAGGTCAAAAGCACTTACGGAACTCATGCCCCTGCTGCCCTCCGCGTGGGAGTTGCCGTGAGGGCTTTCATCGAGTCAAGCAGGTGTGCCGTACCCACGCTTAACAGATTTTCCATCTTGCGAATTCGTAAATTAATCGTGGCACTGCATATCAGCAGCGGTACCGCAATTGCTAATCCGCATGCCGTGGTGATCAAGGCCAACATAATGTTTTCGGCCATCATGCCAGTGTCGACCTTGGTTCCTTCGCTCAGGTTGGCGAAAGCTCCCATCATGCCGATCACCGTGCCGAACAGGCCTAACATGGGGGCTGTCTTGATAACGGTCGTCACCCAGGTCAGCCGATGGTCGAGATCGGCCAGTACATCTTGCTGAAACCTTTCCGACAAACGGCGTCTCAGTTGCGGGAAATCGATATTTCGCATTTCAACGGCAAATAATGCCAGTTGGGGTAAGGCCCGGCGGTCGTCTTCACACAGGGCAACGACTCCGTCGAAATCGGCCGCGTTAAGCCTGGTATCAAGTTCGTCGAGAAACTCATCTTGATCGTCTTCATCACGGAATCGCACATTCGCGACTCGCCGCCACGCCAGGACGCAGTTAAAACCTCCCCACAACGCCAGAATGCCCAACGCCGTGTATACGACATATCCGATCAGATTAAAAAGTGCTTCCATAGGATTAATTTATCTCAGGTCTTGTTCGTCGACACTAAACTCGAAAGTCCTGCCCTTGCGGTTGACGCGAAACACCGTCCGCCGGATGACATCCAGTTTGCGATCTCCGGCAGCCTGCTGTTCCAGGCCAAACAAAATCGCTTGCGCTTCGGGTGGGTAAAACTGCAGGACAATGTGGCCATGGCGGGCAATACCCGCTTTTTGGGCCAGGTGGTTATCAATCGCCGCCAGGGGAGTGCTGGCCGAATTCATGTAAAGTCGCGTTTCTTGTTTTGGCTTGCCAATACGAACATCCGGCTTGGCTTGACTCAAATTATAAGCGTAATAAATCTGGTTGTCCCTCCCCAGTACCCCAATCTCGATCCCAAAAAAGTCCAGCCAGCGAGCGTATTCCTGGGTCGATTGCGGATCGAACCGAATCTGCCGCTGCGGTTCGTAGAGAATATCTCCTTCGCCACCAATTCCGGGCATCCGCTCGTCCCCAAGCCCCTTGCCGCGTGCCGGTTGCGAATCGGCATCCAGATTATCGTCCGAGAGTATCGCGACTCGCTGCGAGATGGCGTTGGCCACTGAGTCGAGCGTGTCCTGAAGTTTTGGCTCATTAAGCTCGGGAGCGTCTTCAATACCTGGTGGTTCCAGGTCCCGCTTCAAGCCAAGCGCGGCATCGGCTGGTCGCGAGGCAACATCGACCGGCTTGACCGGAATTGCAACCTGGGCGGCGGTCAACTTCCGGGCAAAGTACACAATCACCAAGGCAACGACTGCCGCGCTAATCATGATTAACAATGAGACCAGCAGGCTCGAAACGCGATCAAAGCTATTGACCGCCAGACGGTAATTAGGAGTCCGGGGTGAGAGACTGGTGCTGATCTGGCCCCGCCCTAGTGCCTGGACACAAAGTCCATAGGCAACCGGAAAGCTGAGTTGATTCTCGGTAAACTGTTGGGTTGCAGCGACACTGCCCCCAACCATGTTGGCAAACTCGTCTACCGGCGTTACCTTCTGGTCGAGGTTTTGGGACAAATAGCGATGCAAACCGGGCAGTTTCACCGCATTGCCCAGTAAAATCACCTCTCCCAACCGAATGTCGCGATTGTTGCTGGAAAAGAATTCCAGTGACCGCTGGATCTCGGCAACCAAATCGCGAAAGACAGGCCGTATTGCCTGATTGACTGCCTTGGGATCGTCGGCCTTCCCCGCATTGCGTTTGAGGTGTTCGGCTTGAGCAAAAGTGAGTCCCAACCCGTTCGACAAAGCCTTCGTGAAATGGTTGCCCCCAATGGGAATATTGCATTGCCAGACACGATTCCCGTTGGTGATCACTAAATCGGTGGTATCTGTACCCAAGGAGATCGCAACGATCGAATCATTCGTCTTTCCATCACCTTCGTTAACAGAGGCAAGATTGCCAAACCGATCAAAACAAACATAGTTGTAAATCGAAAGCGGCGCCAGTTGTACGAGTTCGACGTCGATACCCGCCTCTTTAAATGGTTGCAAAAATTGTGAGACCTGGTCTCGCTTTATCGCGAACAAGCCAACTTCCGTATCAAGGTCACCTCCTTCGTCCTCGTTGGTCCCCGCCAAGGGCTGGTAATCCCAAACGACATCCTCCAGGGCAAACGGAATCTGTTGTCGAGCTTCGTATTTGGCGATGTCGGGAATCTTCTTCTTTTCAACCGGCGGCAATTTGATAAATCGCGCCAAGCCGCTTTGGCTAGGAATTGAA
>CAUZEA010000099.1:0-21132 GCA_963578605.1 Planctomycetota bacterium | reverse complement strand
CGCGCCAGCATGCCCAATAGCATCAAGACGACGATACCAGCAAAGGGATGCCGTACACCCCGGCGGCAACGGGGATCGGCGAGCTGAGAAAACGAATCGAGAAGAGTAGCTGCATGCACGGGAGAGGATCCTTCCAAGAAAAGAACCCCCCTGCAAAAGCCTCTACGCAGAAATTCAGCCTAGCGTTCGGTGAAAATTACTTTGCAGTTCTCCTGGGTATCGAACGGCCCAACTTGATCCTTCCTGCGGCGTGTAGTACGTTACTTCCGTGTCGCTTTTTATAGCCACTGTCGAAGATGTTGTTCCGACGCCCGGCCAGGCCAGGATCAAGGAAGTCCGCGCGATGGTGTCGCGCAGCGCCGAGTACGGCGCCAGCGATGTTCATGATACGCCGGACACACACTGGATCCAGGGATTGCCCGATGCCGACGGCAACTGGGATCACCAGACCACACATCCGCCGATCACCAACCCGATGTCGCGGTACCCCAAGTACTCTGGCTCGCGCAGCTCCTGGGGCGTGGCGAAGGTTCCCACGGTCCTCGTCGAGATCGAAGATGAAGAGGGGCGCATCGGAATCGGGGCCAGCACCGGGGGCGAAGCGGCCGCCTTTCTGATAGAACAGCATCTCTCGATGTTTGTCGAGGGACAAAATGTGCGCGATCGCTCGCAGATGTGGGAACAGATGTGGAGGGCCTCGATCCATTACGGACGCAAAGGCCTTGGTGTACACGCCATTTCGGCGATAGATATTGCCTTGTGGGACCTTTTCGGCAAGACCCTGGGTGAGCCCGTCTACAATCTCATGGGCGGCCGGAGCAAGCAGCGTGTTCCTGTGTACGCCACGACTTCCCGCCCCGATCTGGCCAAACAGTTGGGCTTTCACGGCTCCAAGTTCCCGCTGCCTTATGGTCCCAGCGAAGGTTCGGCAGGGATGCGCAGAAACGTCGAGTTCGTCGCCGACTGGCGTGAGAAGGTCGGCCCCGACTTCCCGCTCATGCTGGACTGCTACATGGCGCTCAACGTCAACTACACGGCCGAGCTGGTACGAAAACTCCAGCCGTTTCATTTGACGTGGATTGAAGAACCATTGATGCCGGACGAGTACGTCGCGCATGCGAAACTTGCGGAACGATTTGCCGGTTTAGGGACGTCAACCTACTTCGCCACAGGCGAACACGAATACACCCGCTACGGTTACCAGCAGTTGATCGATGCCGGCGTTGGACTTTTGCAGCCGGACGTGATGTGGATGGGCGGTCCCACGGAGTTTGCCCGAGTAGTGGCGCAGGCCAGCGCGCGGGCCGTCACGGTCGTGCCGCATGGCTGCGGCGTTTACGGCTATTACATGGCGATGGCCTTTGACCACATCAACCTGGCCGAGTTCCTGATGATGGGTGAGAAGGCGGACACGATTGAAGCGAACTTCGGCACCATGTTCACCAACGAGCCGCTGCCGGAGGCCGGGTACATCACGCTGCCGGATACACCGGGATTTGGTCTCGAATTGAATCGGGAGGCGTTAAACCTGGCACGGCCGTTTACGCGGGACTAGCCCGGATTATTCGCGCAGGCCCGAACAAGGTCGCCGCAATGCTGCCGGAACAGCGCAAACGTCGCAAATCGGGCATCGCACACTGTTCCAGGCCGAAATCTGGAAAGCGACCGAAGTTCCGGCGACAGAAATGTTTGCCCGTTCCAGACTACCTGTCTTGCCAGACCTGTTGCAGGAAATCCAGCAGCTCTTTTTCTGTCACCGGCTCGTCACTCTTGAGCGGGCTGTCGTCAGCGGTCGCCTCTTCGTTACCGACGAGCCGCACCCAAAGCGTATAAGCGTGGATCATCATCGTCTCACGGATTCGCCAGATATAGGTGACCAGTTCGTTCTTTGCCTGTTCCTTCTGGTCCTCGGCGGCAGATGAGTAACGGTAATAAAGCTCAACATATCCCCTGTCGGCAAACGCTCTGGACGTGGCGACTACCTGGACCCCTACGGCATGGGAAACAGCCGGAATGAGTACGACCGGCTCGATGATTACAGCTACTCATTACAGGGATGAAATAGCCCGGGCCGATGCTTTTTACTACACGGACAACATACCCACCTGGCCCAGTGGCATGGAGCCCGCAGCTTGTGGAATTGACCTCCGCCCAAAGAACTCAAGCCTTCAACCTGCGGGGTCCTCATGTCCTGGTGTAACACAAACCAGTTTTTTCACTCAAAATTTGCCCGTGTCGGTTACGATACACGGATCCTGCAGATGGCAGAATAAACATCCCCTTATCACCTCTCATGGAAAACCTTTGTTTTAGCCCCTCAATGGCTATGGTTTATGGTCACACCAGCTATGGTTTATGGTCACACCAGGAGAATCACCGATGGCCCCTGATCGACTCGCCCGACTTTTCTGGATTCGAATTTTTACTGCCTGGGTAACGCTCCTGGCGCCAATGACCGCGACGTGGGCCCAGACGCCACCCGCTGGGGTTGTGAACCCGACATTTCTCACCGCTGAATCGGTCGCAGCAGTCTGCTTACGACCCAAGCAGGTATTGACCAGCCCGGCAGCGCAGCTGCTGCCGATCGAGGTTGCCGAAGCCATCGGTGAGAAATACCTCGGCATGGGGCTGAAGCATATCACCCGCGCGACGGCGGTCGGCGAACCACCGCTCGGGACCACCCTTTACTATGCAGTCATTCTGCAGGCCGACCAGGCGTTTGACTTCGAAAAGCTCGCGCCCGAACTCATCCAACACACCCAGCCGGGGAAAATCGCCGGCAGGGACTGCCTGGTCAGCCAACATCCGATGCTCCCCTGCTTGATGATCCTGAAACAAAAAACGCTCGTGGTGGGATCGCAGGGAATGTTAGAAAAGCTGTTCGACGGCAGTCGCGAAAAAGCAGCTGGGGTGCTCGCCAAACTAGTCGCCACGCAACCATCAGGCGATGATCTTTACGTTGCTGTCGACCTGGTGGCACTTCGCCCACTGATCCAACTCAGCTTGATGCAAGCTCAAGGTAAAGCGCCTCCGGAAATGCAACCCTTCTTTCAAGCACCCGGTCTGCTCGAGTCGGTCGAGTTGACGCTGAACCTCAATTCGGCACAACCCTCAAAACTGGTGGCCCACACCGCGGGTGCAGCGGAGGCAACTCAACTCGAGGAACTGGTCAATGCAGGCATTCAAGTGGCACAAGCTCAAATGAAAGGCGAGATGGAAACGCAACTGGCACAGCTGCGTGCCAGCGACGACCCCATCCAACACGCCTTTGCCGCCTACGCCGACCGCATGTCAAACGTGTATACCGGGTTGTTTCAACCAAAACGGGACGGCAACAGTTTTGTTGTATTCGAAACGTCTGCAACCGAGTCGGCACAGTTGACAACAGTGGCGGTGATTGGCGTGTTGGTCGCCCTGCTGTTGCCCGCGGTACCGGCGGCCCGCGAAGCGGCACGGCGAGCTCAATCCATCAACCATATGAAACAACTGCTGCTGGCGATGCACAACTACCACGATGTGAAACGTCATTTTCCTGCCCATGCGATCTACTCGGACGACGGCAAACCGCTGCTCAGTTGGCGAGTCGCCATCCTGCCGTATATCGAAGAGCAGGCACTCTACAGCCGCTTTCACCTCGACGAGCCGTGGGACAGCGAGCACAACCGCGCTTTGATCCCCGAGATGCCAGAGGGCCTGCTGGATCAGAGTTCCAAACTCGCGCCCGAGCAAGGTAAGACACATTACGTCGGACCTGTCGGCAAGGGTTTGTTCTTCAGCGGAACCGATCGTGGAATTAGTTATCGTAATGTGACCGACGGCACGGCCAACACCATTGCCCTGCTCCAAGTCGATGACCCGCACGCCGTCGTCTGGACCCAGCCGAAAGACTGGTCGTACGACGAAAAGGAGCCTCTCCGCGGTCTTGGAAATCTTCACCCCGGGATATTCCACGCAGGTTTCGCCGATGGTCACGCAAGACCGATTCCCCAGACGATCGATCCGGAACTGTTTTACAAGCTGCTAACCGTGGGTGGCAAAGAACAGATACCAGACGAGTTCTAGTCCCATGCGGGTGCGGCTAGGGGTTGGCTGCAGCGTCTTGTTGGGCGCTGTTGATGTCTCTAATAGCTCTGAGGAGGCACAACATGCAAAACAAGAACAGGAGAATAGCCATCAAGAGAAAGAGCCAATGCAAACCAAATAAGAGTGGATAGAAGGTCACCGGAATAAAAGATGCAGTCATTTTCACCCACGCAAAAAAAGTTGAGACCAATGCCAGAAGACTCGCAAGAAAAAGATCAATGCCGACTTGATAGATAAGCTTTAAAATATCTTCAGAGGTCAACGAGGATGAAACTCGACACCAATTGAAAGCTAAAGCACTAAAGGAGATAAGCGTAATAAATGAAGTGAGAGAGTAAGATCTCGCTCCTGGTTGAAATTTCCTTAAATTGTATCGCCAATATCGAAAACGAAATAAGGATGAGAAACGGAGGAAGTAAAACGCAGGTCACGCGTCGAATCATCTTTCGAAACCAGAATAAGTGATCAGTCATCTGAATCAAGCGTAATGAAAGCGACAATCGCCAAACGTCCAAGGATCACCGGGCGAGGAATGGATACTGTCAAGCAAAGTGAGCCATCCCGCATTTTTCCGCCCCGGTGCATCCGTTTGTGCTACGACAGCCAGTGGTAAGTTGACGTTCCATGATTTCCGTTTTATCAAGCAGCCGTAAACGCCTCTTTGTCTCCCTGGGCCACAACGACCAGTAACACCACACTCACCACCGCAATGAAGATACCGGTCATCTCCATGGCCATTCCCATGGAAGACATGGCGATCACCGCAACTAAAGTTTTCAGGATCGTAAAACCAATAGTTGCACAGGCTGCCAAAGAGAAGAACGAAATCGAACTTGGTTTTGTCTGCAGTAGCAAGATGGATGCGAACAAGTAAAAAGCGAAAATGCAAATCGAAATGAGGCTGGCGAGAGGGGCAAAAAAATCCGTATACCAGCCAGGCATGTTGAACATGCCCTGCTGCTGTTGCATACGACTCTGCATTGCCTTTTCCTGCGATTTATCGGCCTGCTGCGAAAATGCTTCCTGATCCTGCCGGGCCTTTGCGGAAAATTCCTTTTGCGCCTCCGATTCGGGGAAGTCTTTACCAGTGAAATCCTGCTGTTTAGCTTCTTTCTTCTCCTGGGCCTCAGATGCCTTTATATTTTGCTCTTCCTGCTCCATGTGCTCTTGTTCCATTTGCTTGCCTTGCTTCAGCATTGCACCCATCCGGGGCATCATCAGCCCTGCGCCGCTGTTGAGGAGGCCGTAAATCGCAATCACAATGCCGATGATACTGACAGCTGTGGCCCATGGTGGTCTCTGCATGTTCATGCCCCCCTTTTTTTGTTGGTTTCAGCAAAAGTCACCTTGGGAACGTTGCCAGCCAAACTGCCTGATAGCCGGCCGCGTCCGTTTGCCGATCAACACCTGAAGTTGTGACGTATAAGGCCACATCGTAACACCAAGCGTTCCCGACTTCGTAGACGGAAGCCATTTGGATTTCCTGCCCTTGCCCGGCGACTGATTCTGAATAGAGAGGCCCAGCGAGCCGCCCGCGGCGCGCTATTGTATTCTCAGACCATCGCGGTCGCCAACCGCAAAACGATTAATCGGATTGGGCACGGAAAAACTTTTCTCGTCGCACATCGTCATCAACCAGAAAGCATCCACCGGCGGTAGCCGCCTACCATGCCCATGCAAGAGGGGGGTGAACAATGTACGACCCAACACTCGGACGTTGAATTCATAAAGACCCGATCGAGCGGCCGCGCCGAACAGGCGGGCCGCAGTTATCGCCTCCCACAGAATGCCCGGCGTCAGAAATCTGCGGGGATCATCTGGCCGTCGTCGATGGAGGCCAGCCACTGCCAGATAACCAGGTCGATTGCATCGCTGGTAAAGATTACATGCCCGTCAGCGAAGACGGCGTTTACGCCGCCCGGATGCCGGCTGCGGGCGGCGGCGTGAAACCGGTCGTGCCGGGTGCCTTGGGTATTGTCACAGGGCATTTCAGGGGGGCTATCGGTGCATTCGTTGGTCGTTGAAGACCACATGGCGTCGCCGACGCTGCTGTTGGGTGTGTTGCGATGGGTGTAACAAATCGCTCCCATCCCACTCCAGGACCACAGGCCTCGGACGTCCGTGGTCCGGCTTGGAAGGACCTTGTCAATCTTGCCGCTGAGGACTTCGCTAGCCAAAATTGTCTTGGATGTTCCGTCTTGGAGATCCGCCAGCGTGCGGATCGACTCCGTATGCGGACCACCTCCGACCTGAAACGCCCCATCGGTGGTGAGATTGACCGACCGAAAGTAGAGCCCGCCGCCTGCACGGGTGGCCATCGTATCGGAGCCAAAGCAGAAAACCAGGTTGGAGCGGGAGTAGTCGTTTCCAAACCGTCGACCGCGTGAGTCGTCGGTGGGACATTGATACTCGGGAATCTCCAACCCTACGACCGGACGGTTATTGATATGGTTCTGGCCAACGCTAAAGTCGTAATTATCGGAGATGTTCACCAGCTCGAGAAACGGCAAGATCATGACATGTGCCGAGATTCCCGGATTCCCGGCAGCGCCCCCGGTGAGGTTGTTGTGCCCGTATTGGCCGATGGGCAGCATTCCGTAGGTGTCGTGGTAGTTCAACAGTGCCAGACCGAGCTGTTTCTGGTGATTGATGCACTGCAACCGCCGGGCTGCTTCCCGCGCCGCCTGGACCGCGGGCAACAGCAGGGCTATCAGAATGCCGATGATGGCGATCACCACCAGGAGTTCCACCAAAGTAAAGCCGGTCCGCTGTTTTGATTCCATCGCTGGGCCTACTTCAACACGCTGTGTCGTCGTGCGCGGCAGATCGACAACGGGGCCCCCACACTCGTTTGCCCGCGCCATCCCACGTTACCATCAAAGTACATTTTAACCACCATTATGGTTTGAGCCTAGGCTTCGACGACGGTAATTGGCTAACGCCGGTACGGTCGGCCCAAGCCAGCCACGTCTGGCTCATCCGCGTGACGCGGTCGGGCTGCTGTTGGGCCAGGTCGTTGCACTCGGTCTGATTTCACGCCCGCTACACGTAAGTGCGACACGCACCAGGCACAGCAAGCCGGATATTCAGGCGAGCAGTGCACAGGATATGACTCGTTACAATACGTATTCTTTCCAGCACGGGCAAAACCTCATATGCGAATGGAAAACTTCTGTCGGTACATCCAAAGTGCAATCAGCCAGAAGACCACGAGTACCGCGGTCGGACCGACAACACGACCGTACATGTCGTCGGCCAGTGCCCCCTCACCAAGGAACCATACCAGTAGGCCATGGAAATGAATGTTGATCATCTTCTGGGTCCACGAGTGCATGAGCGAGCCCATCAGGTATACGGCGATTGAATTCATTCCAACCACCACTAACGGAAATGCAAGCCAACGGAGCGGGAACAAGTCGAACACCATGTAAAAAGCGGCTAGCATCCACACGACCCACCCGCCACTGAACAGCACCCATGATGGTGTCCAAATTCGCTTGACGATCGGGCAAACCAGTTCCCCGGCGACCACCCCGAGCACCATGCACACCGCTCCGGATGCGATGAGAATCAAGAACTTATTCCACGGTCTGTGGTGGCTTCGCAGCAGCTGGCCGGCGAAGACACCCAGCAGCATCGTGGCAATCGATGGCACGAAATTGAGAGTCGTGTAACCACCTGGGTCAAAGCGAAACGGCTCGCCGTTGGGCCGTGGGAATTGGTTCAAGAACCATCTATCGAACTGGGATGCGATGTTGGCATTCTTTGACCACGACGCGAACCGGCCCTCGAAGATCATCTCGCCGGACGCGTTGACCGCCGCATAGTCGTAGTCTGCCGGCGGTGTGTAACTCTCGAACAGGATCCAGTATCCGACGAGAATTACAGCAAACGCAGCCCATTGCACGCGAACGTGACGGCCCATGAGAAGATACAAGAAAACATATCCTAGACCAATCTGGGAAAGGACGTTTGTGAAATCCCACTTTGTTGACGGCGCTCCCTGCGATGTCAGGAACACACCGATCAGCGTCAGAACTAACCCTCGCCATACGGCATGGGCCAACCGCCGCCACTTCGAATGTCCCAGCGTTTCACGCCGCGCATACGAATACGGCATCGCCACGCCAACCATAAACATGAAAGCGGGCTGAATCAGATCCCAAAATGAAACGTCGATCAGGCCGAACCGACTGGTCCACGGCGGATGATAGTAGAAGTGAAAGCTTAGCTGCTGCCAGAACTCGTAGTTGAGTTCGTGCCACACAGGCGCATCTTTTGGAAGCTGTGCTAGTGAGTGGATACCGAACCCGGCGGACGCCAGCATGATCATAATGAAGCCCCGATAGGCATCCAGTGATCGTAGCCGCTTCGGTTTGGTGACCTCTGCGTCCACTGCGGGACCAGCGGTCTGCTGATCAGTGCTACTCGTCCCGGTTTCGTGATCTGTTTGCGGTGTCTGTGCGGAATTCATCGATATTCCTTCCGACGTCAAATGGGGTGCATCCTGTTCTGTGGACAATCCAAACTGCTTATTCCAGGGTTTGCCTGCGAGGGAAGACCTTGTGGTCAGTGTGGAGGGTAGGCCTTTGGTCTCGCGATTCCAACTCCAATGCTTTCGGGACGCTCAGCCAGTATGCCAGTGCAAAGCCACACAGCCCGCCTGTCAGTTTTCCAACCATGATCGGCAGCACGAGTGTCGGCTGAAAGTTCGCGGTGAAAGCCAGATGATCGCCAAACAGGAACGCTGCACAGACGGCAAACGCAATAACGAGCACTTTGTCTTTGGGTCGCATCTGTTCGACGATACGAAACATGGCGAGGATATTGGCCACTGTGGCTAGCAACCCGGCCGCACCTGCAGCTTCCAATCCCAGCTTCCTGCCCACTGCCTCCATTGGCCGTGAAAGATACTTCTGAATGAGATAGACCATGGGAAACGCCCCGGCGAGCATAATTCCGATGTACCCGGCAATTTCCAACGCGCGCAATTCACCATCCCTCCCGTTGGAAATGATCGGTTCGAAACCCCATCCGCCAAAAAGTTTTGCAAAGAGACCTGTAAAAGCTTCGACAATACAGCTGACCAGAACCAGCTTGATCGCCGCATCCATGGTCCGTCCGAACAGTATGAACAGCGTGATCATCAAGTCCGGGATGAAACGAAGTCCAACAGCCAGCACAACGACGAACATAATCAATGGTGTCAGGTTTGCAAATACCTGTCCGAGGTTGATCGCAAGTTGTACATCCGGTGGACCGTGAGGGGCGATGGCGCCCCTCACGTTAGGCGAACTTGACGCCAGGATCACAAACGACGTTGCGACTCCGATGGGAATGCTCAGTACACCGGCCATAATCCCCAGGGCCATGTATTTGTGATCGCTTTTTCGAAGCATCGCCAGCCCCACCGGGATCGAAAAGATGATCGTCGCGCCGGACATGTAGCCGACGACCGTCGCCATGATCCAGTTGTCCACTCCATCCGCCAAAGACTGCGCTAGCTGGTAGCCACCCATGTCAACGGCAATGAAGGTTGTTGCGGCCATGCCAGGGTCTGCACCGACCAACTCGAATGCCGGTCCACACAACGTCTTGATTCCGACGGACAGGTAGGGAATGGAGGCCATGATTCCGGCTACCGGGACGAAGATCGGCCCGATGCTGTAGATCCCTTGCATAAACTCTTTTCCGAGTCCCCGATCGGCGTTGCGGATTGCGGCAACGGCACCAAGCACCGCACAAGCCATGACGATGTAAATGACAACGGTTCCAAATAGTTCCATGGCGATCTCCTCGGTCGAACTGTGGGAGGCAGATGAATCGACATCCCATATCTACGAAGAAAAGCTGAATACCCTCGACAAGGCGCAGTCTCCTCGACAGCTCGCCTGTTGTGTTATGAAATACGGTCCAACACATTCGCTGTACGGCGCGGGTTAATTCACTTTGCTCTTCAGAGTTTTCTCCAAACGGTTTCCGGCGGCCTTGATGGTCAGAATCTCGATAGCCTTTTCGGCCACGACAGAGCCTGCCTCCACGGGCGGTAATCCGCCAGAATAGATATTGGAAACTAGAGAGTATTCATACCGGATATCCGAGTGTCTGTTGAAGTGAGCGGCCTCCCGTTGCACCTCGTCATCCGAGAGCCGGTAGGCCAGATATGCGGATAGGCTTTGTGACGACAAGTCATCTCCGCCCGGTCGCTCCCCGATCAGATTGATGACAAGTTTAGCCTGTAGCGCGTCGCCCACGGACTCAGCAAGTTTGACCCGACCGTAAGCCGCCACAATGTGCTGCCCCAGCTTCAGCTTTCGGCTCGTCAGCCCGTCGACCAGCACCGGGAGCAATTCCCGGATATTGTGGTGTACGGACTCAGCGCTCAACCCGTCGGAGACCACGATTTGTACATCGTTATTTTCCGGAGAGAGTTGCAGCAGTTCTTCTTCAGAAAGTCGTGCCCCAAGATCGGGGTCGTTGAGATGTGTCCCCTTGTCTTGAGCGGCTGTCTTGAGCACGCGGAACGAGAGTTTCTCCAGCTCTTCGATACGAAGTTCGGTGTAAATCGCCTCGCGGGCGACCGCCTGGTTGGCTCTCGCGGCGCGGGACACCTGGTTTGCAGGCCGGGGCCCGGCGTTCTCGAAACCATAGGCTGTGGGGACAGATTCGAGAAGTCTCTGAAACTCGGTGTCAGACTCACAGAATATTCGCGGGTTACCCCAGTTGGGCCCCCGGGTAACACAGCCATTTTTGTCTTCCGTGAAAATGCCCTGTGTGACTGCCCAACGCAGGAATTCCGGCGCGGGCTTGAGGTTATGCACCTCACGCAAGGTCTGGTCATCATGGCCACTAGTGTCAAAGTACGCAAGCATTCTGTCGGTGCCCAGGTAGACGTCCATGTAGTAGTTGGCTCCCGCCGCGGTCAAGAGTTGTGTCGCCATTTGTTGGCCCTCGATCGTGATTTGCGAGTGAAGGGTGTAGCATGGCGCCATGCCCATGGGTAACCCCATGAGCTTTCCCATGAAATGGTCTTGTAAGTTGGACATCAGCATTTCAAAGTTGTCGACATGCGTCTCGGGGCCTATGAAGCCGGTCACGTTGTTCACAAGAAACGGGTCATACCTCCGGGCCAGACCATAGCACAGCGCCTCGGTTGTGGTCATGTCGATGCCGTTATGCTTGCGATAGGTAAACTCGGCCCCCTGTCCAGTCTCGAAATACATGCAATGCTCAGCGCGGTCGCGCAGAGGACCTTTCTGGCTCATCGCTTTGTAAGCGTGGTCGAGCAGTTCTACGGTAACGTCGAATTCCTCCACAAGAGTCCGGTCCGTACCGGCGAGGCTCTGAAACATGATCTCCACCGGTGCCCCGCGCTCCAGGCAAGCGAGTTGCGTCTTGAGGTGTGACAAGACGCAGATCTGCGTCGGGACCTTCGTCTTCCGACGAAGCTTGTCTACGTGCCGCAGGAGCGAATCGATGCTGTCGATGGTGTCGACGGATGGATTGAGCCCAATAAGACAGTCGCCCGATCCCATGCTCAACCCGAGGTAAGTCAGCAAGGTAATGCCACTCAAATCGTCCGTGGGGTGATTGGGCTGCAGCCGTGATGAAAGTGTACCCGGCAAACCAACCTGCGTACGGGCCCTGGTTGACTTGGTAATCTGCTTGGGCAGAAAGATCAGTTCATGGACATCAAGAATCTTGGCGAGGGCCGCGGCCATCACCCCCGTGAGCACGAGACCGATCCGCTTGATTTCCTCGCCAGGGCTTCGAAGCAGATAGTCCTTGAGTTCTCCCACCGTCATGGACGAGATGCTTTTAAATTTATCCAGGTCGATGTCGTAATTCACCTGCATGACCGAATCGACGCGACCGCCTTCGTCGGCGAGGGGGTGATCGTACAGGTGCTGAAGCGTGAGAGACGACAGAATGGATCGGGCCGCTTCTCGGGTGACCTCATCTTCGGCGGCAAGGCCCGCTGTTCGGTCACCCGATTTGCTGACATCGGCGGCTCCGCAGAGCTTCTTCAGGCCCTTAAAGGAAAACGATCTTGCGAGCAGGGTTGTCGTGTAGAGTTGATCCGGCCCAGGCTCCGGCATGTGGATTTCCTGGAATGCCTTCAGCTTTCCCATGGTTTCGACCTCTCGGATCACGGGCGGCCTGAAGCGGGCCGCCTCTCTGTCAGTACATCCCGTAAAACGAGATGGGAACGATGTTCTTGTGCGACCGACCGATGTTGACGAAGTGAGCAGCACGAGCGGGGATCTCGTCGATCACGATCAGGTTGACCGACAGTTGCCCCCAGTGTGTGGCATAGTTCCCGATGGTCTTGCCAATGTTGTTCGACGTGAGGATCACTAAGGGTTGTTCCGGTGAGTAGCTTTCACTCTTGAAGGCTTGAGCCAGGCGCTCTCCGAGAGTTTTGACGCTGGCTAATGCTGGCTGATCCTCGCCAGACACAATCTGGAAGCAGGCGCCCTGACGGCTTTTCCTCGCCAGTGAAAGCGCCTTGCAGATCTCGTTGACTTCCACATCAATCCGCAACCGGGCCACAACCGGTAAGTCTCGAAGGGGAAGTGCCTCCGGCCGTGGCAGGAACAGCGTTGTCCCCGACACCTCCGTACTGTGCAGAGTCAGCCCGTAGACGGTTGCCCGCCCCCCATTCTCCGGCACGAACGAATCGAGGTGTCCCGACAGCAGCCGGGATTCAACCACGCTGACTGCCAGGTCGATTCCCAGGTCGCCGTAGTAAGTTGTCCCGGGCAGGGGCTGGCCCGCGCTGTATTTGTAGATCAACTCACCCACACCTCCCGAGAACGTGATGGCCTTGGCGAGCAGATCCCCGCCGCTGTGCAACGGCACCTGTTCGTGGAATCAGCCCACAGGCGAACCGAAGAAATCCGGCTCTCCCGCCACTATGGCTTCCAGCGCCTTTACGTAAGTCTCTAGAATCGCATTCAACTCCCGCTTGCCGATCCGGTCGCCGACAGACGTTCGGATTCCGAGAAACTCCATCAGCCGCGCGCCGTACTTTGACACGGACACTAATTGATAGGTGCCAGGGACAAACTGGAAATGACGGGCACCGATGAAGTAACAACCTGTGCCCAGCACGTTGCCGTTTAATCCAATGGCCGGGTTCATGGTCCCGCCGCCGATATCCAAGTTGATGATCGGTGTGTCGGGATAGTGGCGGCTCAGTGCAGAGCAACTTCCCATAAACGCCAGCCACGACTCAAGACACGGATCATCGGCGGTTGCGATAAGCGTTTCACCGATCTGTGCCTCTACCAGTCGCACAACCGCTTTGGCATTATCTCGCTGAGCGGCGAGTCCGGTGAGAATGCTGGCACTGGCGAAGATATCCTCGTTCCGAAGTTCGCCCTGTTCGAGCCACTCGTCCAGGTGCCGCGCCACTTGGTCCTCATCGATGGAATCATCGCAAAAAGGAGTGAAGACAGACTCTGAACGGTAGACCACCTGCGGATTCCCGAACTGCATCCGCCCGGTAACGCAGTTGCTCTGAACTCCGGCCTTTGCCACGACTGCGCTGCTTGTCGTCGATCCGAAATCGAGCCCCAGCAGAGATACTCTGTTGTCTGAGCCATGGCTCCGGGATTTCGAGCGACGAGTGGCCAATGAACGGACACTACCCAAAGAATTTGACTTGGCGAGTACGGTGACACCGGTGGAAGACAATTTGAACGGTCTGTTAGAGGGGTAACTGAACGCCAAGTCCTTTCTCCTTGGCCGATTCGTAGATCAGTGGAGCGGTTGCCAAATCATCGTGGGCCAACAGGATTAAGAAAAAGGCACACGCTCGACGATAACCGAACACGCTCGATTATCATGGTTTTACTGACCCAGGCACCCTTGTCAAGCATGCCCTGCGTTCAAACTGGCTATCAGTTCTCTATGCGGATCACCCCAGTTCCACAATCTTTCTCGTCATGCTCAGCGGCTGATATCCGCTGCCGGCGACGAGGATGTCGAGGAGATCATCTCGCAGCCAGCGCTCACGGTCGATCTCCACGTGCAGGCAGGTTTGTCTGCTCATCGGCACATGCGTGACGAGGGCTTTACCGCCAGACTCGTGAACATCGGTAAGGGGATTGAAACGAATCGCCGCCGATGTAAACCATGACATGTTGGCTGGTCGCGTGCACTGATCTGTAAGCTACAGGGGGTGACGAACAACCTTCTTGTTTCAGGAATTATCTCCGCACATGCACAGAACTCTCAAGCTCTTCAATGCTGACGGTTCCCTCAGCCTTTGCTGCTGACGACACGAGGCGAACGGTCAGTTGATTGACCTGCCCCACGTTAGATACCAGTGTTTAAGTTGGTGTTGGGGTAGCCTCCAGGCCAGCCCCGTTCGCTCGCTTCAGAAGCCGGGGCTGTCCGACAGGATTTCGATAGGATACCGTTAATTCAAGAATGTTGCGTGTCTCGTTTATTGACCCTGGTTTTTGTCTGGTTGTGTCCTATGTGTCAAGTGGCAAGAGTTGACCCCAATCCGTGCCCCAATCCATGTCAGAAGTCGTGATTACGGGAGAGGAAGTGTCCACAAATCACCACGCGCCAGTCGTAGAAACTGTACATTGTGCTATAACCGCGGCACGGTGAGCCTGAACCGGTTATAGAATTACCCCCTATAAGATCATACTAAACATTGTGAGCACCCCACTCTCGGAGCGTGCAGGTTGGACCCGCAGGCGTTTCGTCCAAGCTGGCGGCGCAGGACTGGTGGGGATGAGCCTCTCTAAACTCATCGCTGCCGAGCCGAGCCAGACTCAGGCATACGAGGAATATTATGCGGACAAGAACAAGCTGTTTGTCGACACCAACGGCTCCACGATCGTCGAGCCATGCGAGCGATCACTGCTTTCATTTCCAGAGCAACGCGGAAAGGGCGAGGCACACGTCTCACTGGCCCCAGATGGAACGATGTTCGTCGCCGTGGCCGCCGCCGTGGGAGACGGAGGATCTGCCGTTCGATCATCGCAAAAACTATTCCTGTCACGTGACGGCGGTCACACCTGGTCCCGTCGCGAAATGGACCTGCCCGGCGGACAGGAACTAATGGGGTTTGCCGCGCTCAACGATGGTTCCTTGTTGGCGACTGAGGGTGGTAATCTCTCGGGGAAACGAAACTGTTTTCACGTCAACCTCTCCACGGACAGAGGTGCAACATGGGGAAAAATCTCTACCGTGTTCGCGCACGAACCGTTTGAAAATATCTATGGGATGCTGGTGAACCAGCTCCGCGATGGCACGCTCTTGATGGCAGCGAAGTGGTACAACCTGCAAGAGGAGGCACCAGACCTTCCCGATTGGCCGCACCACATCCTTCGATCGTCCGATGGTGGCAAGACGTGGGAAGGCGGACCGCCGGCCGACAGAAAAGCAGACCAGTTGGGGCCCGGAGTATCGATGCCAGGAATGGGGGGCACCTTTTCGTGCTGTACGGCCGGCCACATTCTCGAACTCGACAATGGCAGGCTGCTTATTGCCCTCCGCTATCAGAATGCCGGGCGGTATGCCGAGTGGTTTCAAGCGAAAGCAGAAGCTTGGGGAGGGAAAACCAATAATCGGGACCCCGACGAGATTTTCAAGCACGTGTTTCTTGCCGATTCGGACGACCAGGGTAGAACATGGACCGGCCTGCGGCCCCTCGTGGACGACCATGGAAAACCGCTGCTGGGGTATGGCGAGTGTCGTGGGCAGTTGGCACAACTGCCAAACGGCGCAATCATTCTTGCCCACGACAAACGATACCCCTACGAGCAGATTGAGACACGTGCTAAAATGAGTCTTGACGGTGGGAAGACCTGGCTGCCCCGGACATACCATCTGCTCGGTGGTAACGGATATGCCTCCAGCGCCGTGTTGCAGGATGGCACGGTAGTGACCGTAGCTGGCAGCACCAAGCTGGACAACAAGGCTCAAGCCATTGAACCGTGGCAAACGAAGGTAATTCGATGGAAGCCCACGACAGCTACCAGTGGGTGACTCGGCTAGCGGCTGTCCCCCCAAAGACCACTGGGGGACGATCGGACCGTGATCGCGGAGAGGTCGCCGGGAAAATTACCGTCGGGCACCACTGCTTTTGACACTTGCTGTTCTGCAAGGTGTACTGCAGACTTACCGGCCGACTTGCACGCGCCACAGGCATTCGATGCAAAGGGGGTGACGCTTGCCTGTCAGGCCAGGATCCCGTCGATGACTTTGGCGTCGAAAACGTGGGTCAGCTTTTCCTCCAGGCCAAGTCGATCGAAGACGAGCCGCTCGTGATTCAAGCCTAAAAGGTGCAGGATCGTAGCGTGCCAGTCTTGCACGCTCACCTTGTTTTCGACAGCGGCGAAACCGAGCTCGTCGGTCGCCCCGTACTGCGTGCCGCCCTTGATCCCGGCACCGGCAAACCAGGTGACCATGGCATTCTTGTTATGGTCTCGGCCGGCCACCTCGCCGGGAGTTCCATCCGGGAGTTGCGCGATCGGCAGTCGGCCGAACTCTCCGCCCCAAACCACCAGGGTGCTGTCGAGGAGGCCACGTTGCTTGAGGTCTTGCAAGAGACCAGCAATCGGCTTATCGGTGAATTCACATGCCGACCTGAGATGACTGGCAAGGCTACTATGACTGTCCCAGATTTGGTGACTGATGTAGAGCTGCACGAAGCGAACACCGCTCTCCACCAGGCGGCGGGCAATCAGGCAGCGGCGACCATACGACTCGGTTCTTTTGTCGTTGATGCCATACATCTCCAGCGTTTCGGCGCTTTCCTGCGAGAGATCCAGCGTGTCGGTTGCCGCCAGTTGCATGCGGGCAGCCAGTTCGTAATTCGATATTCTCGCATCTAAAACCGGCTGACCAGGCCTTCGGTCACGGTGGCTTTTGTCCAGCCTGGCTAGCAGATCGCGCTGCAGTTGGATAACTCCCGGGGGCTTCTCTACTTCAGGTTCGAGATCGAGTACCGGTGAACCGGTCGATCGAAAGCGGGTTCCCTGGTAAACGGGCGGCAGGAAGCCGGCTTGCCAGTTTTCGACTCCATTGACTGGTAGTCCCGCCGAGTCATCGAGGACCACATAGGCAGGCAGATTCTGATTTTCCGAACCCAGGCCGTATGTCACCCAGGATCCGAGGGTCGGGTAGGCCGAAAACGTGCGGCCAGAATGTATCTTGTAGAGCGCGTGCTCGTGGGCAAACGTCGTGGTGTGCATCGAGCGGACCAAGGCGATGTCATCCACTTGCCTGGCCAGGTGGGGCATGACTTCCGAGACCCACATCCCACATTCCCCATGCCGCTTGAACTTGTAGGGGCTGCGCATCAGGGCCCCGGCGGAGGTGATGAATTCAACTTCACCCGCGATCCTATCGAAATAGGGTTCGCCGTGCCGCCGGGTGAGTTCCTCCTTGGGGTCGAACAAGTCCATTTGGCTGGGACCACCGTTCATGAAGAGGTGGATCACCGCCTTGGCTTTCGGTTCCCGAGGTGGATGGCGTGGACGAAGGTCGTAGATGCGGCGGCCGTCTTGCTGCTCGTTAGCGCGCAGTTCCCTGCCAAGCAAATGCGCCAGTGCGGTACCATAGAAACCGCCCCCAACGTAATCAAAAAAGCTTCGCCGGGTTATTGTTCCACGTCGTTGGTCAGACATCTTTTCTATCGTATCACAGAAAAGAGCGCAAATCTGCTCACATCGCCCATGTTTTCAACGAACACCCTCGAATAAACCCTCGTTTTCTTTGTCATCCTTTGTTTCCACGCATATTCCATTCATGTTCATTCGTAGATCTTCATCTGCTGAACCATGCCTGTTACATTCCTCTCAACTCCCAGTATCTTTAACCGATCCAGTACCCTCAATCGATGTAGATGAATTCGGCCGAGTTGATCAGGACATGACACAAGTTCGCCAAGGCCTTGCGATCTGAGTCCGACTCTGTTTTGCCCCACTCTGCCTGCAGTCGGTTAAGGATCTCGGTCGCAAGCTGCATTTCTTCCGGTGTCGGTAACCGTCCCAGGGCAAGTTGGTAGCTTATGTCGATTTGCCTGGCACGATCCGCACCGGCATCCCGGTTCACGCGGTCGGCGAAGGAAAGCATCAGCTGGTCGATGCTTTCGTTGTTCAATAGATGTAGAGCTTGGGGAGCGACGGTCGAGAGTTTTCGCTCCAGGCAATTCGGAGTTGGGCGTGGCAAGTCGAAGCACTCGAGGATGGTCATGTTTTGTTTGCGGTTGTGCTCGACGTAGATGCTGCGCCGCCAGCCCTTGTCGGTACCGACGGCAGTCACCAGACCGTCGGGTCGCACCTGCACCCCATTGGCGACACCGAAAGGGGTCTCATCCAAACACCCGGAGATGAGCAGCAGGGTGTCCCACAACACTTCGGCTTCCATCCGTTTCATCGGGAATCGTGACAAGAGATCGTTGTCCAAATCGAACTGCTCGTGAGCGGGTGTCACCGTCGACATCTGTCGGTAAGTGCTGGACGTCATGATCAATCGATGCATGTCCTTGATGCTCCAATCACACCGGGTGAATTCGCGTGCCAGCCAGTCCAACAGTTCCGGATGGGTAGGAGGGGTTCCGGTGTGGCCGAAATTGTCCATCGATTTTACGATGCCGTGTTGGAAGTGATGCTTCCAGATGGTGTTGACCATGACCCGCGCAGTAAGTGGGTGGTCTGGTCGAACGAGCCACTTCGCCAGTGCCAGGCGACGTCCCGTTTTTTTCGCTCCGGGCCAGGGTGGCTTGATGTCGAGCTTGCTGGTTGAGAGCACCGAGAGGGCTGCCGGTTCGACGAGCCGACCTGGCATGAGGTAGTCCCCCCTGCGCAGGAGATACGTGGGCGAGGGTTCACCACGATCCCAGAGGGCGCGGATCATCGGTTCCGGAGGGCTATTTTTTTCCAGGGATGTAATTTTCCCTGTGGTCTCTTCCGCCGTTTCCTTAAAGTCCTCGTCAGACTCCTTGAGTTGCTGATCGGTTAGAAAGAGCGTCGCGGAAAACTTCTCACTCAAATACTTCTGAATCTCATCCCGGTTGTCCGCCGCGGTTTCGACCGCCTGGCGGACGTCGCTCCGCAGGACTTCCGGAAGTTTGGCAAGACTCTCTTCAAAATATTTCTGCTTGAGCGACGCAGTCCGATCATCCAGGGACTTCTTCAAGGAAGCGATCTCGGCTTTATGTTTGGCGACACGGACCTCCCACTCCCGGATTTCTTCGGCGGGGACGTACGGCAGATATCGGTACAAATATCTTCCATTTTTATCGTTCAGGAATTTGTTAGCATTCGGTTTCATCCAGTCGTGCTCGTCATAAGCACCTTTAAAAATTGCCGTTAACGCATAGTAATCTTGCTGAGGTATCGGATCGAACATGTGCCCATGACAGCGGGCACATTTGATGGTCAAACCCATTACGGCGGATCCAAACACGTCCACCATGTCGGCCACCACGTCGAGCCGGTTGGGGACAAACCCGGTAACGTTGAACCAGGTCGGGTCGGGAACCATTCTTAAAAATCCGGTCGCCACGAGATTGTCGTAGATCTCCGGAGTAATCTTTTCGGCGTTTTCGTAATCGGTCAGTTCGTCACCCGCGAGCTGCTCGAGAAGGAAACGGTCATACGGCTTGTCGGCGTTGAATGCCCGAATGACATAGTCGCGATACCGGTAGGCTTGAGGTCGGAGAATGTCCTGCTGCCGCTCACCCTCGGTGTCTGCGTAACCGGCCCGATCGAGCCAGTATCCTCCCCAACGTTCGCCGTAGCGGCGCGAAGCGAGTAGTCTCTCAATCATCTGTTCGTAGGCGTCGGGCCTGCTGTCCGCCAGAAAGGTGTCGACCTCTACCGGATCGGGTGGCAAACCGGTCAGGTCAAAGGTGGCCCGGCGGATCAATGTTCTCCGATCCACTTCCGGCGAAAGGCTCAACTTGTTGGCCTCGAGCTTCTCGAGCATAAAAGCATCAATGGAATTCCGTACACGTTCGGCGTGTTGGACGCGCGGTACGGGAAACTCGCCGGGTGGCTGAAACGCCCAGAACTGACGATCTTGCTCGCTGATTGGCGATTTCACCTCGGCCTGTTGCGACTCGGCTCCCGCCTCTGGTGCACCCGCCTCGATCCACGCTCTCAATAACTCGATCTCGCTATCGGTCATCGGCTTGACGCTGGCTTCGATGAGACGCTTGCGAGGTGGCATTTCCTCTGCCAGGAGGCGTTTGAGGATCAAGCTGTTCTCTGGCTCTCCCGGGACCAGCGCCGGCCCCGATTTACCCCCTTTGAGCATCGAATCCCTGGTACGTAAATCCAGGCCAGCATCCTGCTCCTGTCGCCCGTGGCAGGCGGCGCAGCGCAGCAGGAGGATCGGGATCACGTCATGCTCAGTCACCTGGGGCCGTTTAATTTGGGCACCGCTGGCACCTGGCGATCCCGCGGACACCAAAACGGCGCACACCAAAACGGTGCACACCAGTGCAAGGCGAACAATCGCCGGGAGGGAGTGAATTAGAAACACACGATCTTCCCAAAAGTGTTTTACGGAACAGCCCAGCTTATTATTATAAATCACCCTGGCTTAAGTCGGAATAGCTCGCCGAACAGGCTTGAGTGCCGTTGCTAAGGGGTTGTTACGGAATTCGCCCCTGGGTGGACAACCCCTGTGATCGAAATGAGTTATGATGAGCTTTAAAGTCGAAGAGGGAAGCGATTCATTGATTATGGCAACGGGGCCGGATATAGTACTCATTATATCGGTCACCGCATCCCAGCAGAAGATATTGGATGTCCATCTTGGACATCCTGCGACGTTGCGGCAGCATCACTGCGGCGAGACTTTCCGGTACCAGGATAATCACTGGATTAGATGCTCTGTTAATCTGCCCCACATTCCGCAGCTGCGTGCCAAACCCGCCGGACCGCACGTGGGCTTCCCCCGATCTATGATCCAGGGCCTATGAGAAAATCTAGGTCTAGGGATCCGCTGGCTTGCCGTAGCGGAGAAGGTTGCTGAGGCGTAGCCGAAGCAACCTTTGCAGCGGAGGGAAGC
>CAUZEA010000098.1:0-21446 GCA_963578605.1 Planctomycetota bacterium | reverse complement strand
GCCTCCGAAATGAGACATTATCGGCCATGTCGAATTCAAATCGATACAGGTCATGATTTTCCGTAAAGTGATAGAAAACAATAACTTATAATCCTCCAACGCGAAAACGTTGGGACACTACTGATTTTGGGTCAACTCCCAAATAACACTCACCACGATTCAGGACTTCTGCTAAAATCGACGAATAGGAGGCTCGGCATCCGGTTGTGCCAGCCCCTGTTCCCGGGAGTGCTGTAATGTCGATCAAGGGAAGAGGCCACGGTTTTACCTTGGTAGAACTCCTGGTGGTGATCGCCATCATCGGTATCCTGATCGCGCTGTTGCTGCCGGCGGTCCAGGCCGCCCGCGAGGCTGCCCACCGCGCCAGTTGCACCAACAATTTGCACCAGATTGGCCTGGGATTGCTGAACTTTGAAAACCAACATGGACGGTTGCCCGAAGGGGCCATGGGATGGGACGACGAGGCGAAGCAGGGTGGGCAGGGAGAATGGCTGGGCCACACGACTTTTTTTCAGTTGCTACCTTTTATGGAAGAACTTAATTTGCGAGAGCAGTTCGAACTGCAAAAGCGTTGGGTCGATCCGGTGAATCAACATGTGGCCGAAATTCAAATCCCGCCCTACCAATGCGGCAGCGACAACGCCGGCGGTCGCGTACTTCAATTGTACGACACAACCTCCAAAAGGGATTATCGCTATTCCCGGTCGAACTACGTGGTCAGTTTTGGCACCACTTCCCTTTGGCCGCCTACGCCTAAAACGGTGCCTCCCCAACAGCAACCTCCAGGGAGCCACGCTTATTGGTTGAAAAACGGATACGACCTCAACCTTGATACGGATGGCGCCTTCCGTGTTCACGTGGGCCGACGGATCAAAGACTTCACCGATGGAACCTCCAAAACGGTGGGGGTGAGTGAAGTTCGCTCGGGCCAGGACGATTTTCAGCCTGACGGCGACACCGAGGGCGACCGCCGTGGACTTTGGGCGTTCCCTTTTATGGCCACCTCGGTCTATCTGCACAAGAATACTCCAAACTCGAGTGTTGCCGACCATCTCAAGCCAACGAGTTGTACCGAGGAAGTGGCCCCTTGCGAGCATTCGAACAATTTAGAGGGGAAGGCGGAGGATGACATTGACGAACACGCAACTGCCCGCAGCTACCACCCGGGCGGTGTTAACGCCTCGTTTATTGATGGGCACGTTCGCTTTGTTACCGATTCGATCAACCTATCTGCGTGGCAGGCACTGGCGACCATCCGTGGCGAAGAAATAGTAGAAGAATGATTTCTAAAAAAGGTTTTACGCTTATTGAACTCCTGGTGGTGATCGCGATCATCGGTATCCTGATCGCGCTGTTGCTGCCGGCGGTGCAGGCTGCCCGCGAGGCGGCGCGACGGGCCAGCTGCACGAACAATCTCAAACAAATCGGGATTGCCCTGGCAAACTTTGAAAACCAGTATCGGCGGCTTCCTGCTGGCCTGACTGGCTGGAACAAAAAGCAGGAGGGCTGGATGGGACACCCCGCGCTGCTTCAAATGCTGCCGTTCATGGAAGAAGTTTCCGTGCTGCAGCCGTTTGATTTTCAACAGCGGTGGGTCGATCCGAAAAACCAGCATATCCTTGCAATGCAGATCCCCTCCTATCAATGTCCCAGCGACGACACGGCCGGCCGTATCTACCAGATGTACGACTCGAGCTCTAAGCAAGACTACCGTTTTTCGCGCTCAAATTACGCGGTCAGTTTTGGCAAGACCGGGATCTGGCTGAAGCCTGATGAACGAGTCAGTCCTCAGGAATACAGTCCCGGCCGACAATTTCGGCTTGTGCAACGGGGGGTAGTGGACCCTAAACTTTTCGATTGGGACACCGACGGCCCGTTTAAAGTGAACGTCGGTCGTACCTTAAGCGAGTTTCTTGATGGCACATCTCAGACGATTGTCGGAAGCGAACTTCGCGCTGGCCGTACCGACCTGGCCGTACTGGGCAACTACGCCACCGATCGCCGTGGGCTTTGGGCCATGCCCTGGATGGGGCGCTCCATCTATCTGCACCGCAACACGCCCAACTCGAGTGTGCCCGACGGGCAGCAGTCGTACGCTTGCGTCGACAAGGTCGCACCTTACGAAGTCGCACCTTGCGAGGTCGTCGGTGACAGCGACGCTGAGCACGCCACGGCCCGTAGCTGGCATCCTGGTGGAGTTAATGCCGTGTTCATGGACGGGCACGTCCGGTTCTATACCGATTCGATTGACCTGACTGCATGGCAGGCTCTGGCCACAATTCGTGGCGAAGAGGTGATTCCGGACGCGTTGTAAAAGACATCGCCGGGCAACGGCGATGTGGATGCAGCCGAGCATCCCGTTTGGAAAGCAGATTTCGGAAAAACCCCTGCGGCCGCCCGCTAAAGGCCTTCGTCTCTGCCGTTGCGGCGGACCGGGCTGGCCCTGGTTTCAGGACTGCAGCCAACTGGACCGGCTGCCGTCAACCCCACCCACACCGCTTGCGCACCACCTCTGTGGCCTGCTGAAGACCGCTGACCAGCTGAAGAATCTTCAGCTGCCAGTCGCCCAGGAGCCCCTCCCAGTCAGGATCTTCGACTTTGGCCTGGGATGCGGTGGCTTTTGCACTCCGTATTGCAGCAGGCCAGCTTTTGCCTGAGAATTCTGTCGGCTGTCCGAGACGGTGTCATCCACGCGGTTTAACTTCCGCTAAATCCGTCACTTACGCTCCCTGCCAGCGGTTGGCCAACCGGCATGTCAACACCGCAGGGGTCGTTGCCTCGGGGCGAAGGGGGGATGTCCCCCGCACCCCATCGATCGTCGACTTGTGCCGCATGAAAACAGTCGCACCGACCTGCGAAAACCACCCATGACACCACAAGTGAAATCTGCCCGCTGGTTTGTCCGCGGAGACCTGGACGGCTTCTTCGGACTCGCCCTGGACAACCTCGTCCAGTTACTGGTCATCGTTGGGCTTTGCCAGTCGGTACTCGGTTTCGAACCAGCGCTCCTGTACGGACAAATCCTGCCGGGAGCTGCCATGAGCCTGTTGGTTGGCAACCTCTTCTACTCCTGGCAGGCCATGAAGCTTGCCCGACGCGAGAGGCGCAGCGACGTGTGTGCCTTGCCCTACGGCATCAATACCCCGAGTCTCTTCGCTTTCATCTTTCTGGTCATGCTGCCGGTCAAGGTTGCCACGGGAGACTCCCGCCTCGCATGGCAGGTCGGACTCGTGGCCTGCCTGGGAAGCGGACTGATTGAACTGGCTGGTGCATGTGGGGCTGACTGGATTCGCAAAAATGTACCCAGAGCCGCCCTGTTAAGTACCCTTGCGGGCATCGCGCTGACGTTCATCTCCCTTGGATTCTTGTTTCGCACCTATGCATCGCCGGTGGTTGGGCTTGCGACCTTTGCCATCGTTTGCCTGGTCTACTTCGGACGACTGAGGTTTCGGGGCGGTATTCCCGGTGGTCTGGTCGCGGTACTGATCGGTACGCTGCTGGCCTGGATTCTTGGCGACGCGCCGGTGGGTCATGACTACACCCCCCCCAGACTTTACCTCCCGGTTCCGGTCATGGGTGACCTCCTCGAAGCGGTCCAGAGCGGCTATGGCCTCACTTACCTGTCGGTCATCGTTCCCATGGGGCTCTTCAACCTGATGGGGTCCCTCCAGAACCTCGACAGCGCCGAGGCAGCCGGCGACCGGTTCCCTACGGCCCCCTCCCTGGTGGCCAACGGCGCCGGTACCGTCGTGGCCGCCCTGTTCGGTTCCTGCTTTCCTACCACGATCTATATCGGCCACCCGGGATGGAAGTCGCTGGGGGCACGTATCGGCTACTCGTGGCTGAACGGCCTGTTTATCACGGTGATTGCCCTCACCAGTACGATCGGAGTGGTCGCCTGGGCCATTCCCGTAGAAGCAGGCATGGCGATCGTCTTGTGGATCGGCATTGTCATCGCCGCACAAGCGTTCCAGGCCACCCCAACCGCCCACGCACCCGCGGTGGTCATTGGCCTGATGCCGGGAGTCGCTGCCTGGGGAGCCATGTTGGTCAAGGGGGCGATCCGGGCCACCGGCGGTCACTTTACCCCCGAACTCGGCAAGGCCCTGACCAAGCACGATATTTACGCCTCTGGGCTGTTCAGCCTGGAACAGGGCTTCATCTTCACGGCCATGATCCTGGCAGCGGCCACCGTGAGCATCATCGAGGGGACCTTCCTCCGCGCAAGTGGATATCTGCTTGCAGGTGCGGTGCTCTCCTGGTTTGGCATCATGCACGGTTTTCAATGGACCGGCACCGACGTTGCCCTTTCGATCGGTTGGGGCACCGGTGCTCAGGCCGCCGGCGGCTACGCCCTGGCGGCTCTCATTTGTGCGGTTTTCCCACTGGTGGCTACACGGGAAGAGGAAAACAACACCTGATTCCCGCTGGCGAGCAAAGCCGGCCCGTTACCCAGCCGGCCCTGTTACCGAGACGCCCTGTTACCGAGACGCCCTGTTACCGAGACGCCCTGTTACCGAGACGCCCTGTTACCGAGACGCCATTGGGCAACTTCGGGGTTGGCATAGGCCTCGCCTCGAGGCCAACGGCAAAATTTTTGCTTCTGGGTACGCCGCTTGCGTGCTGACTCTGTTTGCGTCGGGCTGCCGTTTCAAGTCTGCCTGGCCACGACAACGGCCAGGCCACTTGACTTCGAGCAGGCCGAACAGTGAAACAACGGCCCCTACGCGTCGTAAGGGCTAGAAAATTGGGGACTTAAGCGTTGCCGCGCTGCACGGTGCCGGAGATTTTTTTGGGCATCGGGCGCGTCGGCCATTTAAAGCTGCGTTTCGAACCTTGGGGCCACAGCGGACGGTGGATTGCGCCCGCTCCAGGCACTTCGGAATCGGTTCGTGCTGCGCAGCAGTGTTGGGGGATGGGATTCGTTCCAACACGTCGTGGTGCGCTATCGTACTGCGCTGTAACAGTTTGCGTCTGGACTTGACGCAAAAACAATTTCCAAACATGCGAACGATGCAGCGTTTTGCACGCTTGCCAGAGCCCGCCAGGGTTGTCTGTGTTCGGGTGGGTCGTTGGGGTATGCGCCCACTAGGGTGGTCATGCGGCGACGGTGTGTCCACACCGGCGTGAAACGAGGCGGTGCAGTCCGGTTGTAACTTCGTGGCTGGTCGGTCCAGGCTTCTGTCGTAGGGATCCGGCCCGTACGTGAAGCTCTTGCGCTTGGACTGTGCCTCGCGAGCTCCGCATGGCGAAATCCATTCTGGTGGAATGGGTTACGGTGCTTATTCGCATGTTGGAAGCGACCGCTGGGGGCGGTTGCACGGAGCCAGGCCAAGAGGTCGTGGTCCGTTATGGCTCTGTTTTTTGAATGGTACGTCCCCACTGCGCTCGGGTTTTGCCTCCCTGCGTTTCACCATTTTGGTGAAAGTGCCTCACTGTTCTTGTGAAATGAACGCATCTCCTGACGACTACTCGACTTGCAATCTGGAGCAATCCGGATGGTTTGGCTTGGCTTGCTTTTGGAGCCGGGCAAGTGTAGCCGCAACCTGTTGGAATTTAAAAGGTTATGACAATACCCGGCAGGTTTCACCAGCTTGGTGAAACGCTTCCCTGCCACTGCGGGCAACCGCTCTTTGATCGTCACGAAAAATCCGACTCACGACGGATAATTTCGGGAAACCGTTTCGCAAAAGTTGTCTCAACTCCGGCTGGCCGGGCGGTTTACGAGCGAAATCTCATAAGAACTCTTCGCGTGAAATTGGTCGGAAAACCGTGTCTCGCCCGCAAAGCGGCAATTTGGCGCGCCGCTTGCTCAAGTCCTCCATCGAGTTAAGTGGGTAGATGGCCGAGTTGTAGCCCGGCTTTATCTCAAAAAGTTCTCTAAAACCCGAGGGTCAGCTACTGGCGCCAGAAAAAGGAGAAGACTTCTTATGTTCAAACCAGATAATGAATTCGACCACAGCCGCTCGTATCAACGCGTAACCGAAGAGCATTATAAAGAGAGTCGGCCCGCGCGACCTTCTTTCCGCGGCGCACGGCGAAAAAGCCGGAAATCTGCTTCCACAAAGCCTGGGCCTGGAATAGCCGGACGCCGAAATCGCCGTTGGAACTGGTGAGCAGTTGCGGCTTCGTGTTACGATCGTAATCGGACGAATTGCTATAGGCGACGTTTGATTTCACCCGCAAGTTCCGCAGCGTGGATGTTTCTACTTACGACCAGTCCGTTTTGGTCAACCAGAATCATCAACGGAAGCGTCATCACACCCATGGCATTGGCCAAACGGCCATTAAGTCCACCCGGTTCGTAAAGGTGCTTCCAGGGTATCCTGGCCTCCGTGACAAATTGTTGGGCCGCCCCTTGATCGTCGTCCAGGCAGACACCGATGACGTCAAACCCACGCTTGCCATGTTTTGTGTAGCTGTCCTTGATGGTACTCATGTCTTGCTTGCATGGCTCGCACCAAGTGGCCCAATACTGGATGAGCACTAACTTACCCCGGTATTGGGCAAGATCGATTTTCCCTCCTTGCAACCCAGCGCCACCGAGGTGAAGCGGCTTGCCTTCAGAAGCGAGCCGTCGCAATGCCCCCAGTGCCTTGTCGGCTTGATCGGTCTGGGGAAATTGCTCGGTGATCTGCCGATACCAACCCTGCGCCTGTTCCTCCTGGCCGATAAACTCGTGGGACATGCCGAGTTGTAATTGAGCTTCTGCGGCATCGACGCTGGTTGGGAATTCGTTGGCAAATACTTCCAAGCCTTCAAGCCAAACTGCCTGAATCTTGGCAAGATCTGCATCTGGCTGTTGCTGGCTTTTCATATACTCCGCCAACATGCGGCGGAATCGCACATAAGCAACCAGTTCGTTGCCGAGACCCGAGGTTTGCAAACCCTGCTCGAGTTTTTCCAATTGCTCAACCCCCCGGTCGTATCCACCCGACTGAACAGCAGCACTCAACATATCCGCCAGTTGCTTGTACCACTCGTTCCTGAGCTCGGGGTCGTTGGTCACTTTCGCTAACCGATTCAGGACTTCGACCCGCTGATCGGTGAGCGGCCCCTGACGGTCGAATGGCAACCGACTGGCCTCGACGTCGAGCCGCTGCAACTTCTCCATGAGGTCAGTCATTTCCTCCGAGGGAGCATTTCCGAACAAGTTGCTACCGGCCTTACCGGAGTCGAGAGCCGTCAAGGAAAACCCCATGGACTGGTTGGAACCGTCCAACGGGGGAATGTCGAGTAAACGCCAGCCATATTCGACCGCAATCAGGGTCCCCAGGTAAAGCTGATCGTGACTGCCATCGGTTTCGACGAAGGCATAAACGTTTTCATACACGGTCACATCTTTGGTCGACCCGTTCGTGCCCATTGGTGCGGTGCTGGGGCGGGGGGCCCCGAAATCGAGGTATTTTGTACTGGGTAAAACAACTTTTTGGCTCGACATGGCAGTGCGAAACCTTTGCTTTGCCGTCTTCAGTTGGGCGGCAATCTTACTCGCTTGAGTTTTACCAAGGCCTAGTGCCACAAATTCTTCATCTGTGGGGAGCAAAATCCCAAACCGTCTGGAATCCCGAGTCGTAACCGCCATCACCAATTCCTCGGCAACCTCTTGGGGAGAAATCCGTCGCCAGAGGTCGATCGTGCCATCTTCATTCTCGTCGACTCCCCAGCGGGTACCGGCTGTATGGAACCAACGACACTGATCAGCGCGCCCGTTGTAGTTCGAATCAATGTCCCGATAGACCTCCAGCCCATCCTGAAAATAACTCCATTGATCAACCACGTTGTCAGCATTGGAATCCGTAAAACGGCGGAGCAATTGGCCTTGAGGATTCCGCACAAACCAGGCAGGTCCACCGCCAAATGTGTCTACACGGACTGTGCAATGTGGTATTTCTGTTTCCTTCGGAAAATCATACTGCACATGCGGCTGAATCGGACGCAGTGCAAGCGCCTCAGCCGGTTTGGGCGGAACTGCGGCTAGCAGGGCCGTGTGCACCGTCATGATCATTCCAGCAAAACCGGCCAGAGGTATCCATGGGTAGGGCAATTTCGACATCGGTTTTCCAAGGCTGAGGAGAGATGAAGTGAGTCCTTCTCAAACTGGGACAGGAATATGCAATGTGTAACGATTTCGCTGCAAGCAAGCCAGACTGATCGTGCACGGTTTGCCAGGTCCGGGGCAAGGTGGCAAACCTGGCCAGTTGGAAAACGTCTGCAAAGCAGGGCGTAATTCCGCGTGTTGTCGACCTGTTTCTCTTCCTACGACCAACAGCAGCTGACAGTTTTCTCGACCCTCAAGCTGGACTCAGACAGCCTTCCTCCGCCCGAAATCACCCCCTCCTGACAAACCCTGTGCCAGCCATTGGGCGTTGCCAGCACGCCGGCAACAGCGTCGAAAGAGAAAACTGCGCCGGCGGTCACAAATCCGCGTCAGGCGGTACTTCCAACAGACGCTTTCCCCAGAAAAATATGTTCGAAGCCGAGCGACTGCCCAACAGGTCCACGATCCGAAAGTCTGGCAGAAACCGCTGGGCAACGACCACATGCGACTCCCCCAACTCCCTACAACCGTCAGGAGCTGTTCTCTCGAAACCGAGGGGGGGAATGCTGGATGGCAGTCAGGCAGAACAACCGCATCCCCCTACGAACAACGACTTCGCGCGCGTTTGACAGCGGTCTGGGGACTCTTATGAATATGCTACCCTTTGGGACTCATGCCTTCGCGACGGGCGGTCCCACCAAATCTGATCCTCACGTGGGGCCGGATGGAAAAATCCGAAATGCTACCACCAATTTCTGGACTGCCCGTTTTCACTGGCTGCCACCGTCGTGAACAACCGGCACCGTTGGCCAAACGGCCATGCTTGTCGGTCCTTCTCCCGCACCCTGGTCCAACGGAGCACAAGCGGTCACAGCCCGGTAGAAGCTGAGATAAGCTGGACAGGCCCCCCGCTACAGATGGCCCACCGAAAATGACCGTACCCAGCAATCACAAGCCGACTGACACCATTGGGAATTCCGCTGACGATCTGTCGTTTGCCGAACTTGCGCGCCAATACAACTTTCTCAACATCTCGTCCTATTCCCGAGTGACAACCAATCTGATTGTCAAAGAAGTCCAATAACACGCCGATACACCGCGAGTCTTGGACATCGGTTGTGGGCACGGGCTTGGCCGAAACGTCGAATTGCAATGGGAGATCAAGCAGGCGGCCGGTGAACTCTGGGGCATTGAACCAGACACGTCCGTCCACCCGACCCAAGGGCTGTTTGATAACTTTCAACACGCGCTCATGGAATCGGCCGACTTGCCGTCCAACTTGATTGACGTCGTATATTCGAGCATGGTCATGGAATACGTCTCAGACCCAGACAGTTTTTTAAATGCGGTAAAAGCATGTTTAAAACCGGGTGGCGTCTACCTGTTCGTCACACCCAACGCGCAGAGTTTCGTCCCCAGAATGACGAAGATCGCACACGACTTAGGAATCGACGAAATCGTGCCTAGCATGATTCGCGGAAAGCAACAGATCGAACAGTACCATTATCCGGTCGAGTTTAAATGCAACACCGTCGCGAGGATGAACCGCATCGCCGACCGGCTTGGCTTTGATTCCCCTGAATTTGCGTTTATCGAGGGCCGTGGAAGCCGGATCTACTTCCCGGGGCCGTTGCGACTCCTCTACCACGGCCTGACCGTAAAACGTCGGTTGATCAAGAACCCCCAGAGCCTGATTACGTTAATCTGCCGACTTGTAAAACCGGCCGAAAACCGTGGCGAATGACAAAACGACCGTTCCAACCGCAAATGTCTCCGAGGTGGGCGCTCAGTCTCGCCTGCGACTCCAAGTTCCTCGGTTCGTGCCCCACCCGGGGCAATGATTCTCGACCAGCAGGGGCAACAGCCCATTGACCCACGGGTGGGGTATGGTTGATAAATAGTCTCTTGGCGATTGCAACCCGATACGTACGCACTTTGTGGTTGCGGTTGTCGCACCGACGCGATAAAGAGGGCATAATCTGTTAAAAAATCTGTTAAAAAATCTGTTAAAAAATAATGAGTTGGGTGTGTAGCTCAGTTGGTTAGAGCGCAGCCCTGATAAGGCTGAGGTCCCAAGTTCGAGTCTTGGCACACCCATTGGAAGAGGGCAGGAAAAAAACAGCAGAAGGCAGGCGACCGCAGCCAGATAGTACCAGGGGTCGCGTGTTGGACCAGGCTGGCTCGTCGTTCCTGCCTGCTGGCCTTCGGGGGCTGTAGCTCAGTTGGGAGAGCATCGCGTTTGCAACGCGGGGGTCGTCGGTTCGAGTCCGTCCAGCTCCACTATCATCTTCAGCTATGCAGAGGCATCTTCAGCTATGCAGAGGCATCTTCAGCTATGCAGAGGCCGAGGAAGGAACCAATCTATCAAGGAGGACTTCCGCTGCTGGAGGTCCCCTGAATGGTTTCATCGTAGTTTGATCGATCGTCAGAATCTCGCGACGGCGGAGCCCAAAGAGTTGAAGGGGGAAGGCCAGTCGAATCATCAAATACAGAAGCATCGACCCAGCCGAATATTGTCGATTCCTCGGGGTCAGATAGTGCCAATGTTGAGCTGCAAGTTAAAGTTGCTGAGGAGGCAACTCCGTGACCGAAAATCGATTTTTTGAGGTGCAGTTACCGCCTCTGTTGGCCATGATCTGCATGACCGAGATATAGGTGCCAATTTTAGTGAGCCGAGTCTGCTCAATTTTGCGCAAGCCGGTTTTGATGCGGCCGAGCAGTTTGACAGTGACCAATGGCTGCGTGGCTTCGAAAACGTGGCTTCCGGAAACGTGGCTTCCGGAAACCACGCGTTCACAGTCGTGATGTTCGAAGAGACCGGAAACACCACAATTCGCCGTTACGCGGGACATCGTGTCGAAGGAGGCCTCGGCGCCGGGTTCGGTGATATCGACGCCGATGGTACGCTGGAAGTTTCCGACATCCATGGGAGTTTTTCGGTAGAAAGCATTCTCAACACCCAAGACACCCAATTCAGCCCTGCCTTTGATCTGAATGGCGACGGCCTGGGAGACAACCGAGATCTGTTCGCCCTGGGTTGGGAACTGATCGATGGCGGTGCGGATGCCACAGTACTCAACGCCTACCATCACGTGCTCGTGCGGCGAGGTGACCTTGATCAGCAGGGTGGAACAGGTGTCGCTGACCTCGATACTCTCTATGACAATTTCGGTTCTACTGACTGGCTACTGGATCTTGATGTCGATGGAACCGCTTCCATTCAAGACGTTGCCACTTTCGTAACAGACATTTTTCGGACAGTGCCTGGCGACTTCGATTTGAATGGCCTGGTCGACTCCGACGATCTGGCAATCTGGCAAGTCCATGACGGAACAACCTCGGCATCGCGATATTACGAAGGGGATGCAGATTTACACGGCGATGTCGATCTCGATGACCGTGCCATTTGGGACTCGGCACAAGGTTCGGTCGCACCACCAGCTGTCATCCGGGGCGATTTCAATGGAAATGGAATCGTCGACGCGACCGATTACTCGCTCTGGGTTGATTCACGTGGCTCAACGACAAACCTGGTTGCCGATGCCGATGGCAATGGGATCATCGGGACTGGAGATTACGACTTCTGGAAGCTGCTGTTCGGCGAGTCGCTGTTCAACAAACCAGTCGCAACCGCTACCCAAAGCGGTATCGGTGTTCCAGAACCTGGGGCACATTGGTTATTCGGAATTTTTGTTTGCTTCTATTTTCTGTTGTTCGAGACTTGGCTGCGTGTGGTAAATTCAACTTGAGGAGAGTGTTCCAGTGAATCGGTGGAAAATGCTGACAATGGTAAGTGCCTTGTTCGCTGCGGCCAGTGTAAATGGCCAGACGATCGATGGCACGCTCGTGGGTGATGAGTCGTTTTACGGAACGGCACTCTCGATCCAGGACACGAGATCGCAGTTCGGAGATGCAGACACGGGAGACCCGTCAAACGGGGGCGGGGGTTCGGAATTAGATCAGATATTCGCCAAAATCTCCGGTGGCAATCTTACCATGCTGATTGCGGGAAATCTCGAGTCGAACTTTAACAAGCTTCAAATCAGCATCGATTCGGTTGCCGGTGGTGTTAACACCATTGACGGGGCGAATCTGCCCGGCGGACATGATCGCTTCTGCTGCGGAGGGTTTCCACCACCTCATGGGAACAACACAACCAACGAGGGCGCTCTGCAAAAACAAGATGGGCTGACTTTTGATTCTGGCTTTGGTGCGGACTATTCACTGATATTTACGAACGGATTTGAAAAAGTGAATCCTGGTCGCACCAGTGGTCCCAATCCCTGGGATAATGAATCAGAATTTTGGTCGATGAGTGCCTATTTTTCCGATCTCACCAGTGGGTCTTCAGGTGCCGTCGAAGAGTGTAGGAATGGCACTGGCTCCCCAGGGACGGCCCAACGTACTGCGGGCTGTCGGAGAGGGTTTGGGAGACTTTCCATTCGCTCCATTTGATCCACTGGGCATAAGCCCGACTATAATCGGGCCCGCACTGCCCGGCCTCGGCACCGGTGAACTCATCGACAAGAATTACGCCCAGAGTGCCAATGGTGGTTGCGACGCATCCGGTACAGGAGCTGGTTGCATTGCCAGAGAACTTGAGTTCGCATTACCGGTGGATCCCGCCGAGGTAAATGTCGGTAGCCTGACGAACGCCAGTAGCCACCGCAACTTCGACAACACGATTGGACTCCTGGCAGCGATTGACAACAGCAACACGGCTGGCGTTCTGGGTAGTGGTGGTCCAGACTTTTCAATTGACCAAGGCAGCCCCGCTGAGGATGATCCTAAAAATATTGTGACCGGCGTAGAGCCGGCAATACCCCTTGCCGCGATTGGAAATCCAACCGGGGATGTGAAAATAACTGTATTCATCAATGGCTCCTCCCGCGATTTCCTTTCCAATCAATTCGCCGGCGATGGCTTGGATGACGGCCCTGGTGATCCAGACGGCCTGCCCGCAGGTAACCCCGGCACTGTTGTGTTGGGCGCCGCGCCGCTTGCGACCCTGGCGGACTTCACTGGCGACCAGTTCATCACCGTCTCGCAGTCGACGGAACTCGTCGATGGCGACTACAGCGCCAACGGGATGGTTGACGCAGCTGACTACACGGTGTGGTTTGATCACCGGGGAGCGTCTGACGGGCCTGCTGATGGCGATGGCAGCGGGACCGTCGACCAGGCCGACTACACCTACTGGAAGACTCGTTTCGGCAACTCGGGCACTGGTGCTGTTCAAGGCCGTCCCCGAACCGGCTACCTCACTGCTCGCCCTGCTGGGGCTGGCAACGCTGCTGGCCCAGCGGCGATGAGTTCCCACAGTTCGGGCTCGTGAAGGATTGGCGTCGAACCTGGTGCGCCATATTTTCCGCCACCCAGGGAAGGAATTCGGCCCCGGTCGTTCGACACTGGCCCGGTCGGCAGGTGTCGGTCTGGTCTGCTACCGGGCCATCCCTGAAATTTCGTTCCCGGAAACGGCTGCCCTAATCCTTACAATTGACAACACGGTCAAGAACGACAGCACTGCCACGTTCGATCGACCGTAACCCCACAGCATCACCAGCATGTCGTCGCCACGATGTCAAGCTCGCAACAGGCCCGGTCTTCCGATTGACAGCCCTTTGAACTGACGTATTTTTTGGCAGAGCATGTACCGATCCACGTCTCGCTGAGCGTGTACCTGTTCAATCTGCCTTGTCCATCACCCCCACCCCATCGGAAAAAAGTGGCTGCACTCTTACTCACTGGACCGATTAGTTCACTCGTCATGGTCAATTTTGTTTGCGCCTGCCTGGTGTTGATGATTGGGTTCGTCTCGGGTGTGTGGCTCTTTGGAATCCCGCGTAGCAAAAGCAGGCCGCGTTCGTCACCAGACCGTCACGGGAATCGTGCCTCGGACGAGGCCAACCAGCGAGCGTTAATAGCCTCCACGCGATTGAAGGATTTGGCAAGCACCGTCGCCTCGGACGTTAATTCGCACGCGTTGGTCGTTGGGGAATTGAGTGACATACTCGGCAGTGTTGAGAGTGACGACACTATCGACGTCACGGTTTTCCAAGCGATCGGCAAGATGGTCACCTCGAACACCGAACTGCAGCAGAGGCTCGAAGTCGCCGAACAACAAGTCGAATCGCAAGCCACTGCACTGCTGAACCAGAAAACTGCCGCCCGTACCGATGCGCTAACGGGCCTCGCCAACCGACGCGGTTTTGACGATGAATTGGCACGGCAGTTTGACCGGTGGAAGCAAACAGGCCACCTGGTTTCACTGCTGATCATGGATATCGACCACTTCAAGAAATTCAACGACACCCATGGCCACCAAGCCGGCGACGAGGTGCTGCGTCACGTGGGAAGCCAACTCATCGCCGCAACTCGCGAAACCGATATCGCCTGCCGCTACGGCGGAGAAGAATTTGCCATTGTGATGCCCGATACCATCGCCACCGAGGCGATCCAAGTCGCTGAACGAGTCCGCACGACTATCGAGCATTCCTCGACCCGCTTCGATGGGAAGGTTCTGAAAGTCACGACCAGCGTGGGCCTGGCCCAGGCGACCCATCAGCACGACGCCAAACAAATGTTGAAACAAGCCGACAGTGGCCTTTACCGGTCCAAAGAAGCAGGCCGGAACTGTGGGCACTTTCACGACGGGAGTCAATGCATTCCCATTACCCCCGGCATGGTCGGCTGGAAGAGTTACACACAGCCCGTCACCCTAACCGGAGCGGCCGTGGAACCGTTCGCAGGATTGCCCGGCGGAAACTTTTTCAAGGATGAACTCAGACGCCGCATTTCCGAAAGTCAACTGTTCGGTGTGCCCCTGTCGGTTATGCACGTGGAAATCGAAGGCTACGAGTCCATTTGGGAACAGTTTGGACCGGCCGTTGCACACCACGCCCTCAAGTCGGTAGCCCGATCTATCAACAACACGCTTTGTAAAATGGACCTCCTGGCCCAGACCGACCAAGGAGAGTTCATCGTCATGCTGCCAGGCAGTTCCCAAGCGGAGGCAACCCAGGTTGGCCATCGATTGCAAGCAGTTGTCTCAGGCTGCTTGATCCCCGCTGGCGAACAACAACTGGAACTCAAAGTCCACCACGGTATTGCCGAAGCCGATGTCCACGACACCGCCAGCGACCTCATGCAACGTGCCCAGTATGCAACGTGCCCAGTCGGCAATCAACCAAGACGCACCCCGGCCTGAGGCCGTGCCGGTTTAAGGCGGAGTGGTTTTTGCAAACTTCCCGGGGCATGATAAGATCACCAGATGCTATCTGCCGAGGATCGCCCGCCATTGCCGCATGCAGAACCGGCTCAAAAACGGTTTCGCTTCAGCCTCAAAGGGCTGCTGATCGTAACGACATTCCTGGCGGTGGCCTCTGGGGCCGTGATGGCTTTCGGGAGCAGGCAAGTTTTCCAAAGCGGGCTGGGGGTTGTCTGCGGGGTGACGATGTACGGCATCGTTCTGCCCCTGCTGTTGGTACTGGCAGTCTATGGGCGTGGTCGCCACCAGACATTCAGCATGGCTGCCTTACTGAGCGGGGTGCTGGTGTCGCACCATTTTTCGTTTTTTTCGTTCGCGTCGACGTGCTGGTGGTTCTTGCTGGCCGGGCTGAGCGGATATGTGGCGATCTGGGGTCGGCGATTTATCGAACAAAAAGGGTGGGATGTCCCGTAGTGATCGAGGATTGGAGCCACTTTGTGCAAAAAAAACAGTTTTGAGCTTCGTTGGCAATCACCCCCCCACACGTACTGCCTGGTGGGTTGGGAATGGGACGAAAAATCTTTTCGTACACCCCTTGGCATAACACCAAGGTGGTGATAGATTTGCGGTTTCCTCTGAACGATCAAATTTTCGCTCTGAGGGCGCCGGTTTTGGGAAACATCCGTGGACCCCGATCGGTTTGTTCGCGCGGGTTGGTCCGCCGCAAACCGGGAAGGGCACGTCCCGAGCAGGCAAGCCGGTAGGATGTGACCGGTATTGGTTCTTTGACAATTTGGAAAAAGCAAGAGTGGCATCTTTATGTAATCTGCCATGGCACCGGCGTTTTCGCGCAAGTGCTGCGGCAATTTACTGAGAATCCTTTGTCCTTAGACAAAGAAAAATGAAATGACGAGCGTTACTCACAGATCGATTGACTTTCGGCGGCTTATAGCTGCTTGATTGTCAAAAGAATGGATCTGCCTTGTAGTGTCATTTGTCCATTTTCATGCGCGAAAGCATTGGCTTTTTCGCACGAGAGCCTTGGATAAATGTGGCCAAGCTACAAAGGGCGTATGGGGGATGTCTTGGCATCAGGAGGCGATGATGGGCGTGGAAGTCTGCGAAAAGCCCGGGGGAGTTGACAAACAAGTGATGATCCCGGGATTCCCTAGCAAACGTGGCGAACTGAAACATCTAAGTAACCACAGGAATAGAAAGAAAAATCGATTTCCTCAGTAGCGGCGAGCGAAGCGGAAATAGCCCAAACCGTGAGGGTTTCCCTCATGGGGTTGTAGGGCCTTTCACATGGGAGTCACAAAATCACTGGCTAGCAGAATCTTCTGGAAATTTGAACCACAGAGGGTGACAGTCCCGTAAGCGAAAGCTGGTGATCTCCCGAGAGGTACCTGAGTAGGTCGGGTCACGTGGAACCCCGACTGAATCTGCGGGGACCATCCCGTAAGGCTAAATAGTCCTGATGACCGATAGCGAACTCAGTATGGTGACTGAAAGATGAGAAGAACCCCTGCTAGGGGAGGAATGTGAACCTGAAACCATGCGCCTACAAGCGGTCGGAGCACTATGGCTTTATTGCAATGTGTGACGGCGTGCCTTTTGCATAATGATCCGGCGAGTTACCGTCTGCGGCTCGGTTAAGGTCCTTCGGACCGAAGCCTCAGGGAAACCGAGTCTTAACAGGGCGAAATTGTCGTTGGCGGTAGACGCGAAACCGGGTGATCTATCCATGGGCAGGTTGAAGCGCGGGTTATACCGCGTGGAGGACCGAACCCACTTAGGTTGAAAACTGAGGGGATGACCTGTGGAGAGGAGTGAAAGTCTAACCAAACCCGGAGATAGCTCGTTCTCTCCGAAATAGCTTTAGGGCTAGCCTCATGCCACTACGCATCGGGGGTAGAGATACTGATTTGGCTTGGGGCCTTTCACCAGGTACCCTGCTGAACCAAACTCCGAATACCGGTGCGACTATCATGGGAGTCAGTCCGCGTGGGATAAGCTACGCGGTCGAGAGGGAAACAACCCAGACTACCTGCTAAGGTCCCGAAGTCGGGCTCAGTCACTAAGGAGGTTGAATTGCGGAGACAACCAGGATGTTGGCTTAGAAGCAGCCATCATTTAAAAAGTGCGTAACAGCTTACTGGTCGAGCAATTCTGCGCCGATAATGAACGGGAGTAAGCCTGACACCGAAGCAGTAGAATCCGCCTTTGGCGGATTGGTAGGAGAGCGCTCTTGGTCAGATACAAGCCGTACCGTAAGGAGCGGTGGTGGGGCCAAGAGGTGATTATGCCGGAATGAGTAACGATAAGGCAGGTGAGAATCCTGCCCGCCGAAAGCCTAAGGTTTCCTGGGGAAGGTAATTCCGCCCAGGGTTAGCCGGTTCCTAAGACGAGGCCGAAAGGCGTAGTCGATGGATAGCAGGTCAACATTCCTGCGCCAGCTGTGTGGACCGATGGAGTGACGGCGTCCAGAGGGTGAGCGGTACGACTAGAAATGTCCGTGGATCCTCGCGAGGAGGTGGGATTGGAAAATCCGCCCACAGAATCCAAGCGGGGGGACCGAGTGCATTTATGTTCACGAAGTCATCGGAAGGACGTCCAAGAAAAACTTCTCAGGGTTGAAGCACAGCTGACCGTACTAAAACTGACACAGGTAGGCGAGACGAGTAGTCTAAGGCGCTCGGGAGAACACTGGTTAAGGAACTCTGCAAATTGACCCCGTAAGTTCGCGATAAGGGGTGCCACAGGCGGTTCACGCTGCTTGTGGCCACAGTAAATCGGCTTCTGCGACTGTTTATCAAAAACACAGGACTCTGCTAACACGCAAGTGGATGTATAGAGTCTGACGCCTGCCCGGTGCCGGTAGGTTAAGGTAGAGGGTTAGCCCATTAGGGCGAAGCTCACGACCGAAGCCCCGGTAAACGGCGGCCGTAACTATGACGGTCCTAAGGTAGCGAAGTTCCTTGTCGGGTAAGTTCCGACCTGCATGAAAGGCGTAACGACAGAAGCACTGTCTCAACCAGTGACCCGGTGAAATTGTAGTCGTGGTGAAGATGCCACGTTCCCGCAGCTAGACGGAAAGACCCCGTGAACCTTTACTGTAGGCTGATATTGGGCTGTAGTATGTACTGTGTAGGATAGGTGGGAGACTTTGAACCTTGGACGCTAGTTCAGGGGGAGTCGTTGGTGAAATACCACCCTTTGCATGCTTTAGTTCTAACGCTGATTCCTGTGAATCCAGGCAGCGGACAGTGTCAGTTGGGCAGTTTGACTGGGGCGGTCTCCTCCTAAAGAGTAACGGAGGAGCCCAATTAGGTACCCTCAGCCTGGTTGGCAATCAGGCATCGAGCGCAAAGGTAGAAGGGTGCTAAACTGTGAGACTTATCAGTCGAACAGGTACGAAAGTAGGGCTTAGTGATCCGGTGGTTCCGTATGGAAGGGCCATCGCTCAACAGATAAAAGGTACTCCGGGGATAACAGGCTTATCGCTCCCGAGCGTCCATAGCGGCGGAGCGGTTTGGCACCTCGATGTCGGCTCATCACATCCTGGGGGTGAAGAAGCTCCCAAGGGTTTGGCTGTTCGCCAATGAAAGTGGTACGTGAGCTGGGTTCAGACCGTCGTGAGACAGGTCGGTCCCTATCTACTGTGGGCGCACGAGACTTGCGGAGGTTCATCTTTAGTACGAGAGGATTTAGATGGACGACCCTCTGGTGTTCCTGTTGTCGCGCTAGCGGCACGGCAGGGTAGCTAAGGTCGGAAAGGATAAATGCTGAAGGCATCTAAGCGTGAAGCCCTCTCCAAGATCAGGTCTCGTAGGGCAATGCCCGAAAGTCCCCTGGAAGACGACCAGGTTGATAGGCCGGATGTGTACGCGCAGTAATGCGTTTAGCTAACCGGTACTAACGGACGAACGCTTGGCCACATTTATTCAACGCTCTTATTTCAAGGTTGTCTCAAGAAAAGCACAAACTGCTTTGCTTGAGTCAACGCCAGACTAAGGGTAAAGGTGGTGCAAGGTGAGTGGTTCGAACAACAAGCGGCTGGAGAGTTCCTCAAACTCGAAACGCTGCTGGTCTTCGACGCTCCCTGTACCCCACTCTTGCTTTGCCAAATTAACCATCCAAACGATTAGGGCCTCACTGCTTGACCGCAGGGGGCTCTCCTTGGCGACCATACCGGAAAGGTCACACCTGTTCCCATTCCGAACACAGTAGTTAAGCTTTCCGGGCCGATGATAGTGCCCACCAGCGCGAAAGTAGGTATCGCCATTTTTTTACCCCGCTTGCCCAATGGGCAAGCGGGGTTTTTTTTTGACAAAAGGCGGTCACCACGCTCCTCTCGCCAGGTTGCATTGGCGGGTACCCGTGGAACTGTCAGCTGCCAGCCAGCTCGACGGGAGTCCAGATACCGGCTTTCGCTTCCTCGGCCCGTGTCTGCTGACCAGCGAAAATGGCCGAGAGGTGATGATCATACCCCGTCGCCGCCAACCCATACCCGTCGCGGATCATCCGCCGATTCACGAACGCATTGTCCCGGGCGCGATGTACGTAAGCGACAGCAATACCGTCGGCATCTTCCCGGGCAACCAACTTGTCATACGTAAGCGATATCTGCTTGCCCTCGACCAGTTCGGCTAAATGAACCTTGGCTACCTCCTGAAAATCCGTGTAGGACTCGTCAGCCGTCGCGACGACGCCCAATAAGCGGACCCGCCAGCGACGCTTGCCAGCTGCCACCAGTAAAGTCTGGCCGTCTATGACCCGGACTACCCGGAGTGAAACCTGCTCAGGGTCATCACCAACAACTGCTGCCGGCACGACGCGCTGCTCAACGTTGCCGGACGGGACGACCACAACGGCCGATCCTGCCCCAGGTAGCCCAGTCCGGCCAACGCCCCACGGTCGTTGATCACGGCGGTACCCAGGACCGTAATTCCCATTTCTACCAGCCCAAACCGACTTCGCGGCCGACCGGCCTCGAAACCTGGCTTGATTCGGCCTGGCTTGATTCGGCCTGGCTTGATTCGGCCTGGCTTGATTCGGCCTGGCTTGATTCGGCCTGGCTTGATTCGGCCTGGCTTGATTCGGCCTGGCTTGATTCGGCCTGGCTGCAGTTGGTCGCGACCCGGCAGTAGCCTGCGCCCTTGGCCGGGCCGCCTGCGTCAGGTCTGAATCAACGAAAAACAAAAATCCTGCTAACCCAACGACTGCAAATCGGCTGAACCACATTGTCTTTTGCTCAGGCATATCTCGGTTCTCTTGAGGATTCGCGGGAAAACTACCGGAAACACGTTCCTTCCCCTAGGTCCATCTAACCCCGCCAGCGCCGATGGGTTTCGCAGGACGCCAGCAGTTTTGGCCATGGAATCCTAAAACAAAGGGTAAAAACACGGGCTCGGTATCCCACAGAACGAACAAAATCGGAACCAGGCCGCTGCAGGGACAAGCCCTGAGAGGCTGGGGTTGACCGGCAGCGAGTGCATCTCGCAAAAAAAGGGGCCATGTTTGCTACCCTTTTTCCGCGCAGGACGCGCCAAACCTGCACTATCCGCCCGGCAGGGGCGGCGAGAATAGGCCACTCACCCAAAAGAGCCTGCCTGCCAGCTGCCGTCCAGGACTACACGATTTTTCCAATCGCCTACCGTCGACCGCAATCTCAGCACGGCTCCACGGGTCGAGGGAACTCCTGACTCCACTGACTCCACCATGCACACATGCCAGAGTTGCGACCCAGTAACGACGCACAAAAACGTCCATCGATATCCTCGATGGACTTTCAGATCCAAATCTATTGTATTTTTGCAATTGCCTGGATCTCCATGAAGATTTCGTTGCCCGCTTTGGTGACGCTGGAACGTCAGTTTGGTGTTTCCCCCTCTGCAATGAAGTTTGTAGTACTGGCATTTTTCGTGTCCTACGGAGCCTCCATCATGCTGTGGGGCACCTTGTCGGACTTACTCGGGCGACGACCTACGTTATGGATCGGCTTTACCCTTGCTGTGACCGGCGTAATCATGATCGTAACGAGTCATAGTTATTGGAAATATCTGATTGGCCGTTGGTGGGCTTCCCCCCTTTAACTGATCCAGGTCTATGAGAGAATCGCATCCGGGCGTAGCCCGGAAAGGATTTCCTCAGATGAAGAAGAACCGACACACGACCAAGCAGATTATTGAGAAGCTT
>CAUZEA010000097.1:0-21590 GCA_963578605.1 Planctomycetota bacterium | reverse complement strand
CCACCCCCGAGAATTGGGGGAGGTTGGAGGAATTTGTCGCCGCCGCCGACTTTTACGTCCACAAGTTGACATTGCTGATGAGTTCAAGCTGGGTCGATCTCGTCGACGGCACTCTTGACGGTGTGAGCAGGATCGACCAACTCAAGTCGTGGATCGAATACGGGCACCAACTGGGCTACCACCACCACTCGTGTGGGCACGCGCATCCCGACGGTTATCGTGATGTGCCCGATGATTTTTGCAAGGGTGAAGAGGATCGCGGATTGGTTGAGGATTCTTTCGCAAAGGTTTATGCCCTGGGTGAAGCGTTGATTGCTATGGGGGTTGACCCCGACCTGGCCCGGGTGGAGATAGCGGCCCAGGGACCTAACGACAACAACGAGTACCGGTCGGAAGAATGGCAAGCGGAAGCGATTTATGCCACGGGCCCTGTTGGCGAGAACTCCGACGGTCATGCAGCCCACAAGTTCATCACGCTTCCCCGGTGCACCGAGGATTACGGGAACAACTACGGGAGTGATACGGCAGTTTATGAAGTTGCGGAACTTGGCCATTCCCAGCTCGACGTGGGTGACTTTGTCAGTTCACAGAGCGGGAATAACTTGACTTGGCTGAAAATGGAAATCAACCGGGTCCTCACCGGAGATCACGCTGACTCAGGGGTTCATATCGGGGTCGTGTTTCATGCTCGCGAATACACCGAGAACGACCGAGATACCAAGCTGGATGATTACGGTAGCGACAAAGAGTACCTGGACGCCGTGCTTGGATTGTTTGCCGAAAAGGGCCTCCCGGTGGTGACTGCCCGGAAAATTCTGCAGGCGTCCAATCCGTGTGATCGGTAACGGGCGACGAGGCAAACCTTGGCCGAAGAACCGATGGCCGGCACGTTGTTATGAGGTGCTGTTCTATGAGAACCATTCCAACGAACCGACAGCATCACCGTTGGCTGCACGTTGAACGGCTTGAAGACCGCCGGATGCTCTCGGGCGTGACTGGCGATTTTGATGCCAGTGGCACCGTGGATGCCGCCGATTACACGGTCTGGCGGGACGGTCTGGGGAGCGAGACCCCGCTGGTCAACGATGACGGGTTGGGCACGCCCATTGGTCAGGCCCATTACGCGTTGTGGAAGGCGAACTTTGGAAGTTCGGCAAGCTACCCGCCCATTCTGATCACGATCAACGTACATGGCCACAACTACGGATTCCCGGAGCAGGCCAGCGCGCTGGACAACTGGGAGACCACCAAGCAAAACCGCTACGACAGCGACAAGGAGCAGATCCTCTGGATTGCCGATCTGGCCGAGTCGGTTGGTGCGCAGGTCAACTACCAGCTCAATGGGGAGTATTGTCGCGACGCGCGTGTGCTGAACGGCGATGACACTGCCCACCTGGTGGCGCTGGAAGAGGCGGGACACGTGATGGGTTCCCACTTTCACATGTACCGCTTTTCTGGTGAAAACGAGTTCTGGAAGCGCGTGTCGACGGCGACCGCAAGCCAGGCCGATTTGGAGGAGATATGGAGTGACCAGGTTGGTGAGTGCGAACAGACCCTGGGTCACACTCTTTTTCGCATCGACCCGGCCATCATGTCGTCGCTGGTGGACTCCGAAGAGATTATCGAGGACTTGAGGGAAGCAAGCCAGCCACAGATCGAACCGGGGAGCGAAACGTTCTCGTACACCGATTGGAATCAGAAGCCCTGGAACCCTTATCGCAGAATGCGGGGCGCGTCGCTTACCGAAGACCCGGATCGTGACATTCTGGCGGTCACGTCTATCGGGCAGGTGGGGAAGCTCGTACCGGCAGGCAAGCACCAGATCATGGCCAGCGTCGGCCAGATTCAACGCCAGTTCCTTGCGCTGGTGGCCGAGTGGCGGGAGAACGAGCGCCTGGGGCTCACGCCAAAGGTGTGGCAGTTCGGAATCATGACCCATCCCAACCAAACCATCACCTACCAGGACGAGATGCAGGATGTTGTCGAGTGGCTTGCCACCTGGACCGAGCAGACAACCGAGCAGGGTAATGCCATCGCCGAGTTTGCCACAGACGCTAAAGTCCTCGAGCGGTTTGAGCAGTGGGAAGAGTCTTATCCTGGCGAGTCCTCTTTCGATTACGACTGGGAGGCCTATCTCGCGGGTAATCCCGAGCCCTATCCCTACCTGCTCGAGGGAGTGTCGCTCGGGTTGAAAGATGCGGAGCTAGACGAACCGCTTACCGACTGGGAGGCGGAGGGGGTCACCGTTTTTCGGCTGTACAAGCGTGAAGTAGTCCGCGGTCCAGCAGACAGCGAAGGTCTACGGAGCATGGACATCCGTGACCTGTACGAGGAGCCTCTTTATCTACTCTGGTCGACCACCGGAGAGAGCGTGGAGATCGACTTCTCGGCGGAGCAGAGTGGCGCGCTCTACCAGGTTGACAGCGAGACAGGCGAGCTGACCACGGTCAACGCCGGTAGCCTGACAGTTCCGCCGACGGCAGTGGTGATGTCGGCAGTCGAGGGTGTCTCTCAAACGCCAGTAGGCCCAAGCGCCGTGTTGGCTTTGCACCTTGACCCCAACTACGCCAATGGCACGGTCGAAAATGCTACCCCGGAGCATTGGGAGAGGTTGGCAGAATTTGTCGAGGCGGCTGACCTGCACGGTCACAAGTTGACCCTGCTGATGAGTTCAAGTTGGGTTGGACTTGTCGATGGAACTTATGACGGGGTGAGCAGAATCGACCAACTCAAGTCGTGGATTGAAAATGGCCATCAGCTAGGTTACCACCACCATTCGTGTGGGCACGCGCATCCGGACGGTTACCGCGATGTGCCCGGAAAAACTTGCCAGGGCGAAGTGAATCACGGATCGGTTGAGGATTCTTTCGGAGAGGTTTATGCCCTGGGGGAAGCGTTGATTGCTTTGGGGGTTGATCCCGACCTGGCCCGGGTGGAGGTAGCGGCCCAGGGACCCAACGACGACAACGAGTACCGGTCGGAAGAATGGCAAGCCGAAGCGATTTATGCTACGGGCCCTGTTAATGAGAACTCCGATGGTCATGCAGCCCACCGGTTCATCACGGTTCCCCGATGTACCGGGGATTACGGAAACAACTATGGGACTGGTGCGGCAACTTATGAAGTTGCAGAACTTGGCCACGCCCAGCTGGACGTAGGCGACTTTACCCAAAAACAGCACGAAAATAACCTGGGCCAGCTGACGGCGGAAATCGACCAGGCCCTCACCGGAGATCACGCCGACAGAGGAGTTTATGTTGGGGTCGTTTTTCATCCGCGAGAATACACCGAGAACACCCGGACAAGTATTTGGGATGATTACGCCAGCGACAAAGACTACCTGGACGCGGTGCTTGGATTGTTTGCCGACAAGGGGCTCCCGGTGGTGACTGCCCGAGAAATTCTGCGGGCGTCCAATCCGTGTGATCGTTGAGGGGCGACAAAAGAATCGGTAACGGGCGACGAAACAAACCTTGGCCGAAGAAACGGGCTCCTGCTTTGGGGGCTATTTGGAAGTCAGTTTGATCGAAATCGGTTCCATACTGGCCTGAACCTCATACGACAGCCCGGAGCTTCGGAAAAGGGTGTACCGTTCCGGGATGATGGACTTCTGTCGAGGGTGTATCTCCAACCCTGTTGAGAGTCCTTGGGCATCGGGACGTGTTGCGCCCTGATCGATCGATGTCACTGTGGCATAGTAGGATCCGACGGCGGCTCCATCATCCACTTCGGTGGTCGAAAGTGAAAAGCGGCCTTGTTCGTCCGTAAGCCCCATTGCGGGCTTTCCAGCTTGCTTGGGGACGAAGGTCACCACCACTTCATCGATGGGAGTTCCATTGAGTGTGACCGTACCGGAAACCGGTATTAATTCTGGTCCATCGGAACCACACCCCGTGATCAGCAGAACAAATATTGGGAGAACCAAGTACAGGAGTGTGTGGCAATAACTTTGCAAAGAAGCCTCGGGCATCGGTCGTATCGATTTGGGCGAGGAGGCGGGGGAGTCTGGCAGCGTCCAGATAGCTTCTGGAAAAATCGAGCAACCTAACGCGGGATACTAACTACGTTACCATCGGCCTTTGCACCCAGGTAGGTGTAGGTCCAGTGGTCAATCAAATCGGAAAGCATATGGACGGACCCATCACCCAGCAGGAACATCGCTCCACCGGGATGCATCGATTTAAAGCCCGCACTGGTAACCCAGTTGCACGGACGGCTACAGTTCTTAATTCTTTCTCTTCCTGTGGTGACCGGGTCAGAAAGATCACACGAATCGTAATTGATTGGTGGCAGCGTGGTGACGAAACCATTTCCATTGTTGCTTGAGCCCCACCCGCCGCGGACATGGTCTGAACAACCTGGACGCACCTCGCCAAAATAGATGGTATTTGAAAGCCCGTCGGTACAGTCCTCGATGTCGGTGCTAACGATGTAGTACCGCGAGCCGTCCCTTCCGTGTCGGATAAAGGGTCCGGCAAAGTCTTTGTGCCAATTATCCATTTTTGATATGGCGTACCCCGAGTATGGGTTTGAACACAGGCAGTGGAAGTTCATGCCCCTCATCGTAGGCCCCACGGAAGCACAGTAGTTGTGTTTAGCGACGGTACCAGTAACCAGTTCGTAGTCGTCACTGGGACAAACGTAGGTAGCAATGACAGTTTGACTGATGGGTTCTCCACCCGGCCATGTTTGCCAATCAACGGTCCTACTAAAGTCATACGCATCATAAATTTCTTGTTGATCCAGGTAAGGCAGTAGTCGGATAGCGACCGTTCCACGGTAAGTAGTTTGGCTATAAGAAGGACCAGCGTAGTATGCGCCTGCCGGGAATGTCTTGTTCGTATCGTGGTAGAGGTGCAGGGCGATCCCGATTTGTTTGAGGTTGTTGCTGCAGTGGGCTCGCCGACCCGCATCACGGGCGGCCTGAACTGCCGGTAGCAAGAGGGCGACCAGGATCCCGATGATGGCGATCACCACCAACAGCTCAACGAGGGTGAAGCCGAATGGAGACAGTTTGCCGGTGGGTTTCCAGTGAATTTTCGTTTGCCGTAGACAGCGGATCGGCAGAGTTTTACGACGTTTTCTCACAATTCGGTTCCACGGCCAGGCGAGTTGGTGCAAGGCAAAAACCGTAGGATTCAACTAGAGGAATACCCACAATATTCTTTTGTCAAGTTTAAGGATATCTAATCGTGCACACAATGTAAAGTCAATTGTTGTTTCAGATCGATGCGATATCCCCCTGGAATCTGGCCACAAACATCCTTTCAGATCCGGGGGAAACTTGAACGCGGGCCCAAATCCATCGTTGCCGTTAGAAAGACGACAATCAAAAAAGCGGCGATGGCAACCAGGCCGGGAAAAGCCGTGATGAATTGATAAACCAAAATCGCAAAAGAGCGCTCGCCTTGAGCTCGTCGCCGCCTGACGGAATCAATCAGAAAAGGAACACAAACCAGGGCGCATAGAAGCGAATAATGGAAAAACGAGGCGTCGCGCCCAAAGTTGATAAAATCGCGCAATGATTCAGTGGTCGGAGGACCCGACGGCACCAAAGTGATCAACAGCGCATTCATACCCGTTGGCAGCCAGACATCCCAAGACCTGGGAGCCTGGATAAAACTCAGCACACCACTCACCACCAAGATGTAAAACCAGATCGCAGCGGTCGAGTTCGGGAAAGTTGTCAAAATACCTATGCCACCGCTTACGGCCATGACCAGCAGCATCATATTTGCCAGCGAAAACTGAATATCCTGGGTTAACAGCCAGAGCTGATTCTGCCGGGATGCTGACTGCGGGAATATGCCGAGAGCCTGGACGACGATTGCAGAAACAGGATGGTTCATAGGTTTTCGCGAAATGAGGCGTGCCGGCTGGCAGCGAGCTATCGCAGGCAAAGATCTGCGATCAGGAAAAGCGGCTGGGACTTGGTGAATTATTTGCTGACCAACAAAAAATTAAAGTGCACGCAGGCACAGCAAGTTGGCGACAAAACGATTGGTGCTCTGTACGCCGCAAACAAGAGGCAACTTGGTCAACGATGGCAGTGCGGGGATCAAGGCGCTATGTAGACACTTTAGCTAGCCGTTTTGATATGGGGGAAATTCGAAGCTGGGTCGAACTAGGTCGTCAGATCTTGCGTCAAATTTCCAGGAATGAAAAGATGGAAGACAGCAGACTGAGCGCCGAAAATATGAATAACACAAAGACGAGATACAGCCCGGGCAAAGTCGAGATGAACTGATAAACGAACAGCGCATAGGAAAAGTTGTTCTGGGTTTGACGCTGCCAGAAAGAAACCATTAAAAGCGGAATCAAAACCAGTGCGCAGAGAGCCGAGTAACAAAGAAACCAAGGGTTGCACCCAAACTTGAAAAAAGCCAGGAATGAGTTATTGGTCGAAAACTGCTGAGTTGGGATCCAAGCTATCAGCAACGAATTCATGACCGATGGTAACCAGAAATCCCAATCCTCAGATTCGCGGATAAAACTCGGTACACCAAGTGCCAACAAAGTGTAATACCAGACTGCAGCAATTGGGTTAGGAAACGTTGCGAAAATGCCCATGCCGGCGGTTGCGACCGTGACCAACAGCATCAGGTTTGACATCGAAAACTGAATCTTCTGGTTTGGCAGAAAGAGTTGATTCGGTTGATGGTTTGGCTGGGGGAACTTCCCGAGGGCCAGGACGGCAATTGCAGAAACGGGATGGGTTATGTGTGTTTTCAAAAGAAGGCGTGTCGGGTGGTAACGAACAATCGCCAGCAAAGACTTGCGATCAGGCAAAGGGGCGCGGACGTTGTGCATTATTCGCCGGGCAGCCAGAAATTAAAGTGCACGCAGGCACAACAAGTTGGCTGCGAGTCCATTAGTATGCCCGTACGCTGCAAACAAGAGACAACCCAGGCAACGAAGGCAGCGCGTGGATCAAGACGCTACTTGGACACTCTGCCTGGCCGCAAACAGGAAGATGAGTGTTTTCAGTAGTGCTGGTCTTGAAGGGACACGGCTGGCCTCTGTCCATTGGAGATCCCTTGAAATCCGTATTAATAATAAGTATCACGCAAGGGCAGGCACGATACTTATATATATAGGTACATAGGTAGCTCTAACGGGAGGCACGGCATTCTGCACGAACGACTGGGCCACCCTGCGGACTTTCTCAAGAGGCCAACCGGAACAACGTGCCCACGCCGGCGGTGACGGCCATCGCAAACGCCCCCCAGAAGGTGACCCGCACGGCGCCCTTCAGCATCGAAGCCCCACCTATGCGTGCCGCGACCGTGCCGAGCAGCGCGAGAAAAACAAGTGCCGTAATCGCCACCAGTGGCACGATGGACCGCTCGGGTGATACGGAAATGGTGATTAGCGGCAGCGCCGCGCCCACGGCAAACGAGAAGGCAGATGTAAGGGCTGCCTGAACTGGGCGGGCAGTGACGACGTCGGAAATTCCCAGTTCGTCACGGGCGTGCGCGGCGAGGGCATCATGTGCCATGAGCTGCCGGGCCACCTCGGTGGCAAATGATCGGTCGAGCCCACGGGTGACATAAATTTCTGCCAATTCTTCCAGTTCGCCTTCCTGGTCGGCAGCAAGTTCATTGCGTTCGACCGCCAGGTCGGCATTTTCCGTATCGGCCTGGCTACTGACCGAAACGTATTCACCGGCGGCCATAGACATACCGCCGGCAACCAGGCCAGCAACTCCTGCGATCAGGACATTGCCGCGAGTCGCGTCGGCCGAGGCAACGCCGACCACCAGGCTTGCCGTGGAGAGGATTCCGTCGTTGGCACCCAAGACAGCGGCCCGGAGCCACCCGATGCGGCCAGTGCGGTGCTTTTCTTTTTCGGCCAAGACAATTCCACCTACGCCACTACAATCCTGATTGCCGGGGCTGGCGTGACAGTGGCAACAGCCGGCCAGGCCTGATAACCGAATGATTATAGCTACAGCAAGACGACGGCAAAGGGTAAAAGCGGACCGCGCAAAAAGCATCCGGCAGGCGGGCTGTTGGTCGAGAAGGTTGTAGTGTGACGGTGTGATAGAGGCACACCGCAAACAGCCTGGTGCGTGAAGGTGGTTGAAGCGACCTGGCGGGAACTGCTTCTTGACGTTACCATTGCGATGTTCACTAATCACACCTGTTGGCGCGCCAGGCGAGCACCTTGCACCATGGCGGCCAGTTTTTGCCGGGCGATTGCCGGGCGCAGCGGTACCAGGCCACAGTCTGGCGCCGCCTGGATTTGCGTGGCAGGCAGATGTTCTGCAGCGGCCAACAGTTTATTCTTCACGTGGCCTGGCGTTTCGACGCAGTCCAAGCCAAGTGCTCCGTTATCGATACAGCCAAATAGAATCGTTTTGGACGGGCACAATCGAAGCAGTTTGGGATCGAGCCCCGACGCTTCGAATTCAAGGGCAAGTTGGTCAATGTGTGAGCAGTTCAGTGCCTCGAGAATCACCGGGTAGCTGTCCACAATTGGCCGGGGTACGCCGGGCATCGGGTAGCTGTAGCACACGTGCACGCAGGTTTTTGCCCGTAAGCCCTGCACACACTGATTGAGCGCTTCGATACCCCACCCGACGACTTTTTCCGGGTACCGGCTGAACACGGGCTCGTCAAACTGAATGACTTCCGGCCCGGCCGCGTCCAAGTCGCGCGCCTCGGCGTTTAAGGCGTCGGCGACTGCGAAGGCCATGGCCCGTTCGTCTCCGTAGTATTCGTCAGAGGTCGAGTCGACGATGGTCATTGGCCCTGGCAGGGTCACCTTGACCGGTTGTGGTGAGTGGTCTTTCAGGAAAAGCAGATCGTCCTTCAAAATTGAGCGGTGGTGGTGTACCGGCCCCACGCAGCGTCCCACTTCGGCGAGCCGCCGGCCTCGGCGGGTCAATTTTTTTGTCAGCTGCTCGTAATCAAACCCACCGAGTTGCATCACGACATGGGTCACGTAGGATTTGCGTCGTTGCTCGCCATCGGTGATGATATCAACGCCGGCATAGACCTGGTCGTGGATGGCGACCCGAACGGCGTCATCTTGCACCTGGCCAAGCAGTTCACCCTCGAACAGCCACTTTGCACCTTGACCATGTACCTGTTTGCCAGGTTCATTCAACGGCACTTGTTCTTGAAGCCAGGCTGGCTTCGGTAAACTACCGATGACCGTGGTGGCAAAAGCCTTTGTCTGGGACACCAATTCAATCCTCCGAGGTAAAATTGATCGACGTAGTGCATCTCCGGTAGTCCCCACACTTCGTAGTGACATTATGCCAGTTCGTATTTGTCATCTCAACTCGGTAGTCATGTCTTTACGGTCCACAACAGTTCACGGACTTGGCATTGGGGCGAACGTGAACGGTCGAGTAGCTGGGCACGTTGTCCGAACCGGATGCCGTTGGCAAAAGAAACAGTCATCCTATCTCCTGGAAGCGGGTTCAAGGTGCGGTTTGGCACAACTGCCGGTAGGAGAACTGATTGGGAACAAGATTCCAGGAAGCGAAATTTGGGTGTTTGGACTTGTTAGTTGGCTGCTCGCAACGAGTACTCCAAGAAGAAAAATAACCGAAATGGCCAAATTCTTTCAAACAAGTAGCAAGTGGTGGGGGATATCTTTCTTGGTCGCACGCGTATGGTATAAATGATTGCGTCAACTTCATCGATTGTCCAGGAAGCCACAACATGTCTCGATATGTGTTACTGGGAGGGTGGGTCACGGTTTTGGTCATGAGCGTTGCGGCGGATCGTGCCGTTGCCGCGGCGCTACCCCACGCCTATCGAGATTTCAAGATCTATGTCACAAGTAAACCGGATGCTGTCGATGCCTCAAAGATTCAGGTCGAGGCGCAGATGCACAATCAAGGAACAGAGGTGCTGGAAATCGTTGCCATGCTTCCACCGCACGCGCAAATCGGTTTTGATGGCTCGAAGTTTCAAGGTGATCTACAGCCCGGCGATCAGGCCACCTGGACCTTCACGTTTCAGCCGCCCGAGGGCCTCGGACGCGAGGTACTCAAGGGTTCCATCTGGTTTGGACCTGTTCGTGCACGTGATCTATGGCTGGCTATACGCGGGCCCGATCCTGGCGATTTTTCCAACAGGAGCGTCGAGCCAATCACGGACCAGGCGCAGGTCGTCGCTTCCTACGCGCCTCGAACCCGCGATGCTATTGAACGGTTACAGAATCGCCGGAAAAACCAGCAGGCTCCTGGTATCGTCATTGCCGAAGAAGGGAAGTCGGTTTACCGGATCCTCGTTGAGCCGATGGCCAAGGCGGTGGAGCTTGAGCCCGACAGCACGAATGACGCAATCCTGAAAGCATGGCGCAAGGTCGATCCGTTGCGAACCGGCGAAGAGGCCTTGATTCTTGCCGTCAGCGATCTGGCCCGCTGTATCAAAATCAAATCCGATGCAATTCTCCCGATCGCGCGCGAAGGGAACGCGGGCGAACCCGCAATTCAGCTGCGGTTAAGTGAAAAACAATCGAATGGTAAGGACTGGCCGCACACGGATGCCTATCGGCTGCGCGTCAATGGCAACGTGATGATTGAAAGCGGCACGTTGGACGGCCTGTGCCAGGGAGTGTACGGGCTATTGACCGATCACATGGATTGCCATTGGTTCCTGCCGCGCCGCCTGGGTGAGGAGATTATCGTGCCCAAGAACCGGACGGTTACCCTGGCACGCACCGATGAGTTGCAGGCTCCATCGTTCTTTTCATCGAGGGGTATGAGTTGGAACAGCTCAGTCAACTGGGATCACCGCAACCGTTCATTGATCAACCGTGGCCGCATGAGCTACGGCCACTCCTGGTACAACTATGTCAATTCAGGTCCATACCCGTACGACAGGTTCCCGGGTTACTATGCACGCGATCGCGAAGGTCGTATCCGCAAGTTCGATACGACTTCGTCGTGGACCAATTTTTGCAGCACCAATCCAGAGGTGCTCGACATCGTTGCGAAGAAGGTCAACCAGGCGTTGAGCAAGCCTGGCGCGATTGTCACATCGTTAGATCCCAACGATGTTGCCCCGATGTGTCTTTGTGAAACGTGCCTGGCGCTAGACAAGTCCTACGGTGTGACGTCGGAGGACGGCAGGAAGGCGACGGACCGCTTGCTCCATTTTTCAAAACAGATTTACGACCGCCTGGATGAAAAGAATAAGGACAAATACCTGGGCATCCTCATCTACGGTTACCAGAAGGAGTTGCCCGTAAGCGCCAAGCCACATCCGTACCACACCGGGCTGATCTGCAACGAGCCATGGTCCTTTGATCACACCCGACCGTTCAACGACCCCACCTCTGGGCGCAACAAGAAATTTTACCACCTGGTAAAAGGTTGGGGCGCTCGATTAACCCAACTTGGATTTTATGACTACTACGGGCACTGGAGTTACTGGGGGCCGTGGGGGATAGTCCACAAGATTCGCGAGGATCTGCCCGCCTTCCGCGACCTGGGTGGTACCTACGTGATGATTGAAGCCCAGCCCAACTTTGCGATACACGGCTTGAATTTGTACATTGCCTCACGGCTTGCCTGGAATATTGACGCCGACGTTGATCTGCTCCTTGAGGAATTCTTCACCAAATTCTATGGCCCGGCTGCCGACCCGATGCGCAACTATTGGTTGGCCATTGAGCGACACCAGGCACTGACCCGGCCGGGTTCCAACGTCCAGGATCGCATGGCGAACAAAAGGGAGATGTGGGTTGAACTTGATGCTTACCTGGCCGAGGCCACAGCACTGGTTGTTGACGCCGACCAACGCTTCAAGGACCGGATTACTTTTCACCGTGACGGTTTTGACTGGGGTATTAAACGCCTGCTCCTCGAAGATGACTACAATATTGGCCTGACCCGTTTCCCGTACGTTGACCTCAACAAGGGCCACGATTTTTCTTCGACTCTCGAACTGTTGGAACAGAACAAGGCGTGGTTCGACCAGACCTACAACAAGTACGCATCAGCCGCAGACTACTGGCCACCACTGACAGCAGTTTATTTTCGCCCGAATATCAGCAAAAAGATCGAAAAGCTGAAAAAGCAGCGAGCCGACCAGTCGGCCGACGGTTCCGAGAAGGAAGTTAACCAATAGAGATCAGCGAAGGACGGGTTCGAAGTTTGATCCCGCCGGTTGGGGTTGTTGACTAAAACGGCCCGCCAAGGTCCCAGTTTCGTGGCTGGCTCGAGGAGACGTACGGAACAATCTACGGGTAGCGGCTAGGCAATAATGTCGTGGATTACGTGCCCGTGAACATCGGTTAGGCGGAAATCTCTACCCTGGTAGCGGTAAGTCAGTCGCGTGTGGTCGATTCCCAGCAGGTGCAGGATCGTAGCATTCAAATCATGAATATGCATCGTGCCGGGAGTCCAGCTGTCTTTGGTTGGCTGAGGGGCCAGTACCACTCCGTCCGCATCGGTGATGTTGTAGCCGTAGTCGTCAGTTTGCCCATAGGTGATCCCTGGCTTGGTCCCTCCGCCAGCCATCCAAGTGGTGAAACAACGAGGATGGTGGTCACGCCCGTAATTTTCCTTGGTGAGATCTCCCTGGCAGTAGGCGGTTCTACCGAACTCTCCACCCCAAATGACGAGGGTTTCGTCCAACATACCTCGTTGTTTGAGATCTTTGATCAGGGCCGCACACCCCTGGTCAACATCTTTACATTGCGAGGTATGTTCCTGTGGAAGATTACCGTGGGCGTCCCATCCCCGGTGGAAAATCTGAATGTTACGCACGCCGCGTGCTGCCAGGCGACGGGCCGTGAGACAACAGGCTGCAAAGGTGCCTGGCTGGCGGGCGTCTTCTCCATACAACCGGAACGTCTCTTCCGTTTCACCAGAGAGGTCCATTAGTTCTGGAACGGAAGACTGCATTCGGTAAGCCATCTCATGTTGGCGGATACGGGCCAGCACCTCGGGGTCGCCGAACTCACGGGCTTGAACATCGTTGATTGTGGCCAGGGCATCGAGTTGTGCCCGCCGGTCGTTGCGGGTGACACCGGCCGGGTTGCTCAGATAAAGGACTGGGTCGCCCTGGCTTCTGAGCAACATCCCCTGGTGGTCTGACGGCATGAAGCCGGTTCCCCACAAGCGGTTGAACAAGCTTTGTTCTGCAAAATTCGTGCGGGCATGCATCACGACGTAGTGGGGTAGATTTTGATTGTCGCTACCGAGTCCATAACTCAACCAGGCTCCCAGGCTGGGCCGTCCGGGGATTTGACTGCCGGTTTGAATGTAGGTGATTGCCGGATCGTGGTTGATGGCCTCGGTAAACGTGCTGTGGATCACACAGAGTTCTTTGGCGACGGTTGTGGTGTAGGGGAGCAATTCACTAATCCAGACACCACGGTCATTATTCTCGACCTTGGTAAACTTGTACTTGCTTGGTGCAATAGGCAGCCCATTTCCCTGGTTGGCTGTCATGCCGGTAATGCGTTGACCGTCGCGCACGTGATCAGGCAGTTGCTGGCCAGACATTTCCTGGAGTTTGGGTTTGTAATCCCAGAGATCGTGGTGGCTGGGACCCCCGCTCATGAACAGGTAGATCACCCGTTTTGCTTTGGGAGTGTGATATGCCGTATCTGATCGTTCGTTGTTGTTCGCCAGCAGGTCGGAGCCGAGCAGGTTTGCCATGGTAGCGGTGCCAAGACCAAGTGCAGAACGGCCGAATAGTTGGCGTCGTGTCATCATCAATTGTTGTTCACGCAAGGGATGCACGTTGCTCATGGTTTTCTCTGGTGGAGTTGGTGCCGTGGCAAGTTAATAGTTGGTTGAAGGGGGAGCTAAACGGTTCAATAGAGTAAGATTGCCGGGTCGCTTGCCAGGACAGTGACAGCAACCTGGGTCCAAGCGGCATATTCTGTCGTGTTGAGTTTTGAGTTGGGCTGAACATCTCCGAGCGAAAGCAGTGCCAGCGCATCGTCTTGGGCACCGGCATATCTTTTGCGCAGTGTCTGCAGCAGTGTCGCACAGGCGGCACGTTCGCGCTTGTTGGGGACTCGGCTTGACAGTAATCGAAACAAGAGATTCAGCCGTGCAGGTTCGGAATCTGCTTCGAGTAGCAAACGCTCGGCGAGAGAGCGAGCCATCGTGATTCGCTGAATTTCATTGAGCAGGCCCAACGACTGGAGCGGGGTATTGGTTGTCGATCGTTTTACACAACTCGACTCGCGATCAGGGGCGTCAAACAGTGTCATCATGGGATGAGGGCTGGTTCGTTTCCAATAAAGATACACGCTACGCCCGTATTGGATCGATCCTCTGTCGGGGATGTACAGGTTTGTGTTACTGTTCGGGTGGGCCAGTGCTTTCCACAATCCTGCTGGCTGGTAAGGTTTAATGCCTTCACCTCCTTGAACAGGATCGAGCAAGCCGCCTGCCCACAAGCCAATGTCGCGCAGGACTTCGGCATCGAGCCGATAACGAGGACCACGTGCAAACAGTCGGTTTTCGGGATCGTCGACATCGGTGCGCCAGGCGGAGCTTTGCCGAAATGTGCGACTGGTCACCATCAACCGCAACATGCCCTTTAGGTCCCAACCGGAGCGAGAGAGGTCTATGGCTAACCAGTCAAGAAGTTCGGGATGCGTTGGTTGCTCGCCCTGGAGTCCAAAATCTTCGGGAGTGCGGACCAGCCCGTTGCCAAAGGTACGTTGCCAAATGCTGTTGAGCAGCACACGCCTCACAAGTGGATGATCGGAACTGGTGAGCCATTGTGCCAATCCCATCCGGTTACGAGGCGAGTTTTCCGGGAATTTCCCCATCACGCTGAGGGTGTCCGGTTCCAGGGGATCCCCCTCAGGCTGGTTGTATTCTCCTCGATTTAACAGGCGGGTGACGCGCGGTTCAGGAAGGTCCCGTGCTACCAGCGTGGTGGTAAAACTTTTTCTGGCTTCTGTCGTCTGGGCTGCCACTTCACCCGCCTCTTCGGAGAGTTCGACCGGGGCAAAGTCTCCGTTGGCCTCAGCCAGCAGGCCCAGTTTTTCATCCCGGTTGCTGCGATCCCAGGTGGCCCTGGCATCGCTGGAGAAATCAGCCTGGTCGTCTATCCATGCCTGGGCACGGGTGATGAGCTCGTCGCGTTGTTCTTCGAGCCGGTTCCACTGAATCCAGCCCGCCTGGCTGTTGGGGGCGTTGATGATCGGTTTGTAGGTATAAGCATTGCCATCCAGGGATTCTTCAGCGGTGCTGTTGAAGAAAGCGAGCAGTTGATAGTATTCGGTCTGCGTAATCGGATCGTATTTGTGGGTGTGGCAGCGTGCGCAGGTGAGCGACACGCCGAGCAACACGGTCCCCAGGGTCTCGACACGATCAAAATTGTTCTTGGCCTGGAATTCCTCGGGGATCACCCCACCTTCGGATGTGGTCGGGTTCATTCTTACAAAACCGGTGGCAACCTGTTGTGCTAAAGTCGGGTCGGGCAGGAGATCGCCTGCGAGCTGCCAGATAATGAACTTGTCCAGTGGCAGGTTGTTGTTGAGGGCATTCACCACCCAGTCGCGATAGGGGTAAATGCCGCGGCGATTGTCCAGGTGCAGTCCGTGCGTATCGCCGTACCGCACGGCGTCGAGCCAGTACCGGGCCTGGTGTTCCCCAAAGCGAGGGCTTTCAAGCAGTGAATCGACATACCGCTCATAGGCATCGGGATGGTTGTCGCCAAGGAACGCTTCCAACTGGTCAATCTCTGGAGGGAGCCCGGTTAACACCAGCGCGACTCGGCGGGCCAAAATTGCTTTGTCGGCTTCGGGCGCAAAATCAATTCCCGCTGTCCGAAGTCCATCCAATATGAGCGCATCGATGATTTCATGACGCTCGGCGGTGGGATTCGACCGCGGGCGAGACGCGGTCGGAGGAACGAATGACCAGTGCTTGGTGTATTTCCCACCTTCGCGAATCCATTGGGTGAGGAGTTCACGCTCACCTGCGGTGAGTTGTCTTTTGGCCTCGGGTGGTGGCATCGGTTCGGTTTGGGAGTGAATGCGTTGCAGCAGTTCGCTCTTGGACGGGTTGTCTGGATCCACACCGTGGTAACCACCCCGGTCTGCCGTGGCAGCCTGCTCGGTATCGAGCCGGAGTTGGTCGGGATCTTCTGCCGATGGGCCGTGGCAGACGAAGCACTTGTTGGAAAGTATAGGCAATATTTCGCGAGCGAAATCAACCGACGTAGTCGATGCTGCCTGGTCGGTGCACCAGGCCGGGACGGGGAAAGTCACCAACACAGTACCAACCAGCAATTGCAAAATGGTCTTCATCAAAGCGAGAGTCGTTGGTTGCAAAAAAAGTGCCGACGGGAGTTGGTCACCGAAGAATCATGGAATGGCAGAATCGGAAGCGTAGCCTTTCATTCTAGCAAAACCTGTGGCACCGTGCGGCGCGAGTTGTTTCCGCTGTTGCAGGGAGAGACCGGGCGTCGTCGCAGCGATACGGGGCTTCCCGGTTTTACCGGGGGCAGCAAAAAAACCGCGACCCGGGTGAACCGTGGCCCTCTATTCACGCATTTCCAGGATAAACTTTGGTGTACGATCGTTCGCGGAGGTGCTGGGAATTATGTGGCTCATGAAGCAGCAGAATGCAGTCAGGCCATTCCAACTCGAGGCAATGCGTTTTCTGCACCGAGGATCTTTGTGCTACGGCATGGCACTGGCTACCTCAAATTCAAGTGCCGCGCTAACGTGCCGCAAAATAAAGACATCGGCCAGCTGGGCTTCGCGGGCATTTTTGAAATCGGGTCCACCGAGTTCTTCAAAGACCTTGAGCGGTATCCGCAGACAACTCAGTAGTGCAAGCCGCAGGTCCCACAGCGGTTCGTCACGTTTGTAGTCCCCGACGCCGTTGGCCTAAAGTGTTACCAGCCAGCTGTCAAAAAGCTCCTGGTAATGGCCGGCTCGTTCGGGTGGTGGTTCGCTACCGCCGATAAGCATCGCCACATCGATGGCACCGAGGCTGCGAGTCGCCGTTTTCCAATCGAGGATCAACACCTCATCTTCGGATCCTGGTTCGTCCAGCAGCAGGTTGTCGGCACGCAGGTCACCGTGCACGAGTGTTCGTGGCCGCGCGGTGATTGCAGCATCGGGCAGGTCATCCCGCTCGAGTACCCGTTCAATCAGCGTTGCTCCTACGCTACCAATTCGCAGCTGGTAATGCTCACGAAAATTTGGCCTGTCGGTCTCAAGCTTGAGGATCATGCTCTTCAGAACCCCCGGTACGGGCCCAGAATAGTGCGGGACGATACTCGCCATGCGCGAGAGAAACCCGACCGAGGCACCCACAGGTTCGCAATGCAGACTCTCGACCGTCGCTTCTGGCAGCAGCCCGGCTGCCCGCAAATGCCAGTCAAGCCAATCAACCTCCACCTGGTTTGGATTGGCAGGGGAGGGGGGTGGCTGGTCAGTCGTCAAGGGTGCTACTCCAGGCATGAACGCGGGCGAATTTGGTTTTCTCTCTCACCTGGCCGGGCTGCCTAGGAATTGTGGTTCCAGTCCAGGAAGTGCAACAGTATTGATTATGGCAAGGCTCGACATCAAGCCCGCCGCCGGGCGGTAACGGTCAAAACGTGTTCTTATCTTGAGCACGTTTCCGGGGTGTTCAAAACAGACTCCCCAGAACAATGAATCAAAAATAAGGCGCGCTGTTTTCCAGGAGGTCTCCGGCATGACAATTTGGCTGGCATTGATTTGCGGACAGAGAGGCAGGTATTTTGTGGAGTGTGATTAACCGGTTTGAAGTGGATCTGTGGTAACGCTCGGTGAATTGTTGAATCAGGCAGCGGATCATCGCATTTTGAATGGGGTATTGGTAAGCTGGTGGTAGTTGCCTTATTGTTTCACTTTGTTTTTGACCGCCCGAGGGAGCAGCGTGACAGAATTTCGACGGATTGATCATGCGATGCGTAACACGGCGCAGAGTATTCCGACCAGGCGTGAATTTTTGGCGGCAAGCGGACTCGCCGTTGGCACCAGTTGTTTGCCGACTTCACGATCAATCGCCTGTCTGCTGAGCAGGAAACGCCCGCGGGTTGCGGCGATCTTCACGGAGTTTTACTATCGCTCGCACACGCACGTGATTTTGGAAAACTTTCTTGAGCAGTACCTGTTCAACGGTCAGCTGACCGATCCGGGAGTCGATGTGGTTTCTTTTTATGCCGACCAGCTGCCCGAGCGCGAGATGTCGCGCGAGGTGGCGCGGAAATATAAGATCCCGATGTTCCCCACCATTGATAAGGCGCTTTGTATGGGCGGGGATAAACTGGCCGTCGACGCGGTGCTTTCAATTGGGGAACATGGGAATTATCCGGCCAACGCATTGGGGCAGAAATTATACCCGCGGAAACGTTTTTTTGATGAAATCGTAGCGGTCATGAAACGGAGTCAACGGTTTGTGCCGGTCTTCAATGACAAACACCTGTCGACCAGTTGGCTGGAAGCGAAGGCGATGTTCGACGAAGCACAGCAACTGGGAATTCCCCTGATGGCCGGCAGTAGTGTTCCGCTGGCCGAACGTCGTCAGCCGCTGGAATTTCCGTTGGGAACTGAATTTCAAGAGGCAGTGGTAGTTCACGGGGGCCAGGTGGAGTCATACGACTTTCATGGTTTAGAGCTTTTGCAGTCGATGATCGAGGTGCGCAGCGGAGGTGAAACCGGAATAGAGAGCGTGGAATTTCTGGCGGGAGATGAAGTATGGCGAGCGGCAGACCAACGGAGATGGAGTTTGGACCTGGCCGAGGCGGCGATGAAAGCAGAGTTCGGTCGGCCGTTGCCCTCCTTAAAGCAGCTGGCCGATGAAAGTCCAGTCCAGCCCCATGCGATTTTGTTGAAATACCACGACCGACTTCGCGCCGCGATTCTCAGGATTGGTAAAACTCCCATCCGCTGGAACTTTGCTTGTCGACGCGCGGGTCGACATGAAATAGAGGCTACCAGTTTTTACGTAGGTCCTTGGATAAATCGTAATCTGTTTGGGGCCTTAGCCCATGCAATTCAGAATCACTTCCAGCAGGGGCAGAGTCCGTATCCGGTGGAGAGGACACTAATGGTGAGCGGGGTGTTGGAAGCTGCTATGCGGTCGCGCAAGCTCGGGGCGGTGGTGCCCACGCCAGAACTCGAGTGGTCCTATGCTCCGCAGGATTTTAAGGCGATGCGGGAATTCGGAAGCTCGTGGGAAATTCTTACCGAAGACATCCCTCAGCCACCCGGAGTGGACCCTTTGGGAGCCGCCAAAAAAAGGTTGTTGTAGTCTGTTGTTGCCCGGTGAGATTCCAGACAACCTTGCCACAAGTCATGGGTGAGTCGTCAAGCGGTCGATGTGGTAACTCAGCAGGGGTCTTAACTTCGCATGCTGCTCAAAGAAAACCAACGCGGTCATTACTACTACCTGCAGGGGATAGCACCGTACTCATCTGGCGTGGTAGCAGCAGACGGTTTTGAGATTGCCTGTGCCACGCTGTCCAGCCCGCTGCCGTGGCATCCAGGAATGGTCGAGGTGCGCCGTTACCTGGAGTCGATTGGGAGGGATCACTTTGCACTGTGCGGTGTGCAGTTGCGCTGCCCCCAGCCACACACCATGGCGGGTTTCATCGATTTTAACGGTGGATACCGCCAGTTGTTGGAGTCGTGGGAGATGATGGTCGGGGAGGACAATCCGGTGGCTCGAACCAATGTTTCGCCGGTCGTTGATCCTCCTGGCGAAACCGTGTTGGTCGGGTTCTCTTACGTGATTCCCACCGATGAGCCTGGCAAGACCTTTGTGGTAGCCGGTGGTGGGGAACTTGTGGGTGAATTGGAGGAAACGCGGATTGTACGTGTTGGCGAGATCAGCCCCGAGGCGCTGCTCGAAAAATCCCGCTGTGTCGTTGGTCTCATGCAGGATCGTATGCAGGGACTGGAGGTCTCGGGGGATCAACTGTCCCAGGTTGAAGTTTACACTGCGCATCCGTTGCAGCACCTTTTAGAGCAGGTGGTCTTGCCGGGTATTCCAGCAGCGGCGCGGCTGGGGGTTCGCTGGTTTTATTCCCGGCCTCCGGTCGTGGACATTGAGTTCGAGATGGACATGCGCGGGGTGCGACAGGAATTGCTGGTTACCGTGTAATATCCCGGAGTCTTTGGAAGCGACGATGGGGGTTCACATTCGGGAGGATAGTGAGTTGGGGGGCCTGAACCTCGACGAACCGAGCGAAAAAGGCGCCATCTTTGGAGTAGAAGGCGTTTTGCTCCCCCGTGAGAACAAAACCATCAACTCCACTTGTGGCTCAACTTTATGATGATGACTGGTCTCGCTTGGCCCGTTGTATCGCCTCTTCGTATCGGGCACGCATCTCGGGAGGCATTTCGTCGAGCGAGTTATAAACGGTCGTGTTGCCGTCGCTGTCACGGACCGTTGCGCTAAACGATTGACGAACGACAGGCCCCTTTTTTTCGGCACTTTCTTTAAACATTTTTTCTGCCGTCGGGCGGAGTTCTGCGGGGATTTCGTCAAGAGAGTAGGCAACATGACGCGTGATCTTTGGTTTGGTTGCCATGGGATACCGTTGAGTCACGCGGTCACCCAGCAGGAGGCTGCGGTCAACCGAAAATTCACCACGTACCACCGACTCGATTCCTGTCAACCTTTGTAAGTGTGCGGTCAACTTGTTCACACTGCCCGGGAGCGGTTCATCATTGGCGGGCTGGATTTTCCGGTAATCAATAAAGAACACGACTTCCGGGTCATCGACCAGGCTCGGCTCCTGTTCAATCCAGGTCTCAGCCGGAGCGGCAAGTTTGACCATCCATCGCCATCCGACAATCGTGCTTATATCGCCTGGTGACCGTCGACTTTCGGCGTCGACATAACAGATGATTTGACCAAAGGTGCTCAGTGGCCAGCGGCGGGTCACCGACCACACCCCGCGTTTACGGACGATCAAGTCGTCACCAGACCGCTGGATAGTCACCCATTCGAACGGATAGGCGGCCGGGGGCAAGACCATGACCGCGCAAAGGCTACCATACATAACCCAGTAGAGGATGGTCATGATCAGGTGACCAGTGTGACGCACAGCTTTGTTTTGCTCGACTTGGTGTTGCATTTTTTTGACTCGGGCAGCCGACTTCTGCTCGAGTTCTGCACGCATCTCCGGTGACAGGTTCTGTTTGAGTTTCTCGGTAAATTGTTGAACCTGTTGAATTTCTTCGGCAGTAACGGTACGGACCGGTTTTGGCTGGGCACCCTGGTCAGAAGCAGGTGCCCAGGGAAATCCCGAGTACCATATGAGTAGAGCGAGTAAGAACAGCGCCAGGCCGCTGATTCCGAGCAGGTGCCCGAGTGTTCGCCTTGAGGGACGATAGACGACCCGGTCTTGGGTACTCTTGCCGGGCTGCCAATACAGCATGTAGTACACCGGGATGTGCCGCCATCGCCAGCCACCCCAGCGTGATTTCCCCAAATTAAATTGGTAGAGCATGAGTGTAAAACCAAGCGCGTGAGAACCGTTGTCAAGTTCAACCGCCCTCGATCATTCTAGTGGCACAACCGGCGCGAACTCGAGAAGTGTTTCGCCCATAATTCACCTTTCAGGTGAGAATCTCAACATTGTACTCGTGGACACGCTGTTTGACAG
>CAUZEA010000096.1:0-22172 GCA_963578605.1 Planctomycetota bacterium | reverse complement strand
AACGACATCCTCCAGGGCAAACGGAATCTGTTGTCGAGCTTCGTATTTGGCGATGTCGGGAATCTTCTTCTTTTCAACCGGCGGCAATTTGATAAATCGCGCCAAGCCGCTTTGGCTAGGAATTGAAACTGCCACTTGATCATCTTTGACCTCGTTACGCGACAAAAACTCCTCAAGTGCCTCGCGGATTAACTCCTTCCGGTCAGCTTCGGGTTGGCTCAGAATCTTTGGGTACTCGATGTAGTCGAAAGCCTCGATCACGATCCGTCCGGCATCCGTTTCGTGTCGGCGGCAACGAAGCGCTTTCAGCGCACACTGCCCTACGTCAATCCCCCAGACTGCACCAGAGTTTGCCATGATCAAGAGCCTCTATTCCGTTCTATCGACACCATCGCTGCAAACCCCGTAAAGACGGGTTGCCTGCTTCATCGCCCACTTCCGTTCGACGACAATTGCCAAGAATAAAGGAAAAATAAGTTCGTAATGGAACAGGTGCCATCCAAACCAAGACCGTCGATAGAAGCGGGTGCCTCTCTTATTTAGCCAGCCGATCCGGTTACTCAATGCGTGCCTTCCGATCCCGATTTACCAATCATGGTGAATTGCAAAGACACGATAACCCCAAACGGGTTTAGGAGTTCCACCACCGATACCAAACTGGGAGCCGTACCGGGTCCGGGCATCGTCAACACTTAAAATCCCATTGTACTCGTGTCCCTTCAAATGAGTAGCAGGAGTTACCAGGTCACTGCGATAGCCACCAGGCACCGCAATTGGTCAAACGGAACAGAGGCCGGACTTGTACGGAATTTTCAGCTACCCATATCTCCGTAACCCTTGTTCGGAAATAACTTTACGAGGTACCGCCATTTTTCGCCCCTGCGAGACCCTGCACGATTTCGTAGCTTTTCTCGACGGTTCAGAGGCCGATTTCTCCGTGGGCCGCTTGCAGAACAGTGGGGCACCCGGAACGAATGGCCTCCCCAAAAGGGATGCGGGCGGGTGTTGTTTTCAACAGGTGGGTTGACTTTGCTCATACTTCGCAGGAACCGCCGGGTGGGCGGAACGTGGGTAATTTAAGCGATTACTCAAATACGGCATCGGGCCGTAAGGCCCGGTACCAGTCTTTCCACTTCTCAACCACTTCGTATTGTTCTTTGGTTGTGAAATTATCAGCGAGATCAAAACCTTTGAAACGGCGACTCGTAAACCGCAGGCCGTCACGGGCCTGCTGTACGATGCGCTTGTCAGGGTCGGTCAGCGCGTAAATCAGCGCAGGGACCTGGTCGAGTTGGCCAGCACGGGCCAGCGCACTTACGGCCAGCAAACGCACCTCTGCGTCAGGTGCGTGGACGAGTTGTTGCAGCCGTCGAGCACTTTTCTGATCCAACTGACCGACAACCAGGCTGCTGGGGTTCTGGGCAAGGGCGTCAAGCTCCTCGCCACGTTCCCCATCAATCATCGCCAGCATGCCGTCGACTTGTGTGGAGGTTTGCTGAACCACGATTTGTCCATGTCGCATAGTGGCGTTCGCGACATTCGTTGGCAGGCCACGCCCACCCGTGAGCATTCCTTCCTCCAGGCTGGTACGAAGACTTGTTTGGGTTGAGCGGAGCAAAAAAAGAACGGCCAAGGCCGTATTGGTGGCGGGAGAGTCGCCGCCCGTTTCCCAGCCCCCACTCGGGCTGACATGCTGCCGCAAATATTGATAACCGTCATTGTACCACGATGGTTCAGCAACTGAAATCCCGTCGTAGAGTTCCTGAAAACTCTTGTAACGCTCCAGCGTATAAAGATAGTATTCGTTGAAAGTATCGACTTCAATCGAATAGTTTTTATCCATCCAATCGGTGCCGGCCGTGATGGCGGGTGCCAATCGCGAGTCATCAAAGTCCTTGATGTAGAGGGTGGGGCGGATCGCAGAGTTGGTCCCTGCTCGGTGCAACAGTGTCTCAGGGAGACCCTCGTCCGGTGAGGCATCGTCGTAGTTGGACATGCCCCCAATCATGTCTGCCGAAATCAGAATACTGCTCAAACCGGCCGCTAGCATCGTCGGCCTGAGTTGATCGGGATTTTTACGTAATTGTGATTTCTGTTCCGCCGATCTGTCGGTACTGCCGACGATGCCCTGATATCCCCATCCACCGTCCGGGTCTTGTACGCGGAGCACCCAGTCGGTCATTTGCCCGACGGCAGCCGGGTTAATCGTGAAACCGCAGCGGTTCGCTTCCCAAAGTGCCAGGGCCGCATATTGCGTCTGCGATATATCCCCGCTTGGCCGATTGACATACCCCCAGCCACCATGATCTTTTTGTTGCTTCATCAACATGTCGAGATAGTGCTGGATTGTATCTCGATGTTGCTTGGGATCGAGTTCGCAGAGGAAAAGGATCACAACTGCGTTGTCGTAATTCGATTTGCTGTCGACCCATAGGAGATTGCCGGGCGTCTCACTCGACTGGCGAAATTGTTGACATGCGGCCACCGCCGCCAGTACCTGCGGATGGTTTGGCTTGTTCGTCTTCACGAACGCCAGCGCAATGATGCATTTCGCGCCTAGGCGGTCATGAGATGCGTGGGCCAGCCGCGCCAAGCCGTGGTTGACCAGTTTCTGGACCTCGGGGCTTTGGGGAGTCACGGCCTGAGAGGGCTGGATGCTCAAGCCGCCAAAGACAACCGCGGAAATTGCCAGGAGCAATATCCCCAACCGTCGCCTCACCAGATCACGCGGTGTCCGCTGAACGATCCAGGGCAACTGGCCACTCCATCTTTGAGTTTGTGCGCCCATCCTGTGTCTCCTGGCTACATTTCAGGTGGCCGTCGAATTTTGTTCCGGGAAAATTCGATCTGTGAAAGGCAGGTTGTCCAGCCAAGTTGAAGTCAACTGAAACTTCCAAGCGAGCAGGTAACCTGGCTCACCATCGGGAGCGGCTCACAGTGTGCGCTACAATGCCGAGGTGGCCCTGTTTCGCGAAAGGTGGAAAGGTTCTAGGCAGCAATAAACGTCTACCGTCACTATCATAACCCGGGGGTCTTCTATAGCGGGAGCCTACGACTCATGTTAGCGGCTGCCATGCGTAAATGTCAATGTCTTGGCAGCGTGACCACCACCAAAGCGTGCCGCCCTGCCCAGACAAAGTTTGGTTACGCTTCTCTGGCTTGCTCACTGAAAAACGATCCGACCAGCTATCGCGATTTGGCCGTGTGGCGTTGACCCAAGTCGCGGATCACTGTTACAGGGGCCAGCGTTTGCGGTTCACCATCCAATCATTAAGAAATTCAGGCGGCTTGACCAGAACGTCGGTTTTGGCCAGGTTCGCACTTGGATTGGGATCATGTTGGCCTACCGTAATGCAGTAGCTACCATACCTCTCGTTGGCGGAACAGAACGAACTTGGCAGGACTTTAGCCGCACTTGCGACCCACGGTGTTTTCCATATTATGGGGACTTGATGGACAGGTAGCTCAGTTGGTAGAGCACAGGACTGAAAATCCTGGTGTCGCCGGTTCGATCCCGGCCCTGTCCACTGAGGGAAAACAGTCCACTGAGGGAAAACAGTCCACTGAGGGAAAACAGTCCACTGAGGGAAAACAGTCCACTGAGGGAAAACAGTCCACTGAGGGAAAACAGTCCGCTGAAAAAAAACGCTAGCCACTGAAAAACTTGCGGACAATGCAAAGAGTTTCTGGAAGAGGGCATTGTCGGTCAGCGCTCCGCCGTTCTTCGCGGACCCGTGCGGAAGGAGCTACCTGAGGGGGGTAATCGACACGGTTCTGGCAGGCTGACTAAACCGTGATTTTTCCGATGTTCCGTCGGCCAAGAGTTCTTGTCCGCAACGGCACCCGCTGTCGTTGGCATAAGCAGACGTTTGTAGTTCGGTGAATGGTGTGAAACGTCCGGCTTGATAAGCACCGAGGTCCGACTGTGGTTTGCATTTTCGATATCAAAAGAAGATCGGAATCAATCAAGGATTGAACACCGTCATTGCAGAGGAATGGGTTTTATGAACGGCCGAAATAATACGATCGTATTTTGGGGATGTTTTATCGCGCTGATCACAACGGCCTTCGGATTCATTGCGAGAATGTTTCTTGTTAACGTTTGGTCGGAAGAATTTGATCTTAATCCGGCTGAAGCGGGGCGGCTTCTCGGGATTGGTATCTGGCCTTTTGCCGTAAGCATTATCGGCATTAGTTTGTACATTGACCGAATTGGTTACAAGACCGCCATGGTGCTTGCTTTTCTGGGGCACATTTGTTGGGCCGTGATGGGTGTTGCCGCATTCTTTGTGGCCAATAGCGGTGATAAGGAAGTTGCGTTCAATTTGCTTTATTGGGGTAGTCTTGTTCTTGCATTAGCCAATGGGACCGTGGAGGCCTTCATCAATCCGGTGGTGGCAACCATGTTCAACAAAGACAAAACGAAGTGGCTCAATATTCTCCATGCAGGTTGGCCGGGTGGCCTGGTACTTGCTGGAATGGTCACTATTTTTATTGATACCGTCCCGTGGTGGGTGAAGGTCTGCCTGATTGCCATTCCCGCCGTGATTTATTTTGCGATGCTCATCAAGTGCGAGTTTCCAGTTCAGGAACGCGTTGCGTCCGGGGTGAGTTATCGAGAGATGCTTTCGGAATTTGGTGTTCTAGGGGCGGCAGTTGTCGGTTTTCTGGTTGCCCTGCAACTGATGGATTTCTTCTCTGACGGCAATACTCGCCCACTTGGTACCAATGAAAAAGCTGTTTTTATAGCAATTGGTGCGGCCATTGTTTTGGCATTTGGTGTTTACACTCGAGCAATTGGCCGATTCCTGATGTTTTTCCTCATCTTAATTATGATTCCCCTTGCAACAACGGAAATAGGAACTGACGGTTGGATTACCGGAATTATGGAGGGCATTGCCAAAGACAATTTTCATGCCGGATGGATTCTTGTTTACACATCAGCGATCATGATGATTTTGAGATTTTTTGCGGGTCCCATTGTGCACAAGTTGTCGCCCTTGGGTTTGCTGGCGATGAGTTGTGTCCTTGCAATTATCGGGCTATACATGCTCTCCTTTACGGCCGGGTTGATGATTTTTGTCGCGGCTACCCTCTATGGCGTAGGGAAAACTTTCTTTTGGCCAACCATGTTGGGCGTTGTTTCAGAGCAAACTCCTCGGGGTGGTGCTTTAACCTTGAATGCAATCAGCGGCATCGGAATGCTGGCTGTAGGCACATTGGGTTTTCCGTATATTGGCACGCTACAGGCGGATAAAGAAAATGCCGCCCTGATCTCAAACACAGCGGTTGCAAAAGAGTTGCCCGGTTTAGTGGAAGACGGGAAGCTGACGGTGCTCGAAGACAAGAGCATTTATGAGGTCATTCATTACCAAACGATTTCGACGAAGTCATTAGATGCCCTTTTTATGGAGTTGCCGGAAGATAAACGCAAGTCCGTCGAAAAGAGCATCGAGGAAGTTCGAAGCCAGAGTAAGCAGGGAGCTTTGGCAACGATGGCTATTTTTCCTGCTATTATGTTCGTCGGCTATATCGTGCTGATCATCTACTTCAATGCCCGTGGTGGCTATAAAGTGCAGGAAATAGCCGGCGCGGTACATTGAGGTTTGTAGGTAGTGAATAACGTTTTGTCACGAACGATTTAAGCATTAAACTTTGTGGTTCATTCAGGACGGGTTGGCGAGAGCTGCCCGTCCTGGTTTTTTACCGTCGCGCTGTCCGGCAGATTCGTCGTGGTATCGGCTCGGCTTTGCGCCATCGCGGCCAGTGCTTTCCATGCGTGTCGTCCGGGCGACTGAGGCAGCCAGTCCTGGCCAAGCCAGGTCTGAATCAACAGGTCACGAATCAGAGGATCCGAGATCCGCAATACGGCGGCCCCTTGAACTGGAAAACGGCGGCCCGGATGCCTGGGATCAACGGCTCGCTGGGATGAGCCGGCCAGGAACAAGCCCTCACCAAGGCCGAATCCGCCGGCCAGACCCCAGCAACGGGCGGATGCAAGTCGATTGGCAAATGGTCTTTGGCAGCGGTACACCACCGTTGTGTTGTAATAGCCCCGCCCGCCCTTCGCCTGGGTTGGAGCGAATTAGCGGACGGACGGGGGGGGGGGTTGTATCTTGGGTGCTTGCGTCACGCGCTCATCCCCCGATCGCAAGACCCGCTTGTGTCGGAGGGGAGCCCGCTTCTTTTATTTTCTCATCATTTTTAAAAAAGGTAAGTGTTCGTGGCAGCCTGAACGGTGATTGGAGTTTGCTTTGCGATATGACGCGTTTTTTTGCGGGAATCCGCCCAAAAAAACACCAAGACCAAGGGGAGTTACGGAAATCACTCCGGTAAACACCAGGACAGTTTTCCCTTTGGACCGATCACCCCTCTCCTGGGGGGCGAGTGGACACGCAGCCAAGGCCCAATCGCCCGATGCGTGACTTGGTTGGTGTTGCGGGCAAGTCAGGTTGGAGCGACACCTGTTGTGGAAAGCGTTAGAGGTTTGTGGTGTCTCGGGTAACTACGCGGCTCGGGTGTGGCGTTCTGGTCACGTCGCCTGGGTGCTGCAGTGTTTTTTGGGGACGTTCCGCGAGTCACCGGGGAGAGCTGGAGCTTGCCCACAGCCGACCGCCTTGGAGAGGGACTTACTGGGCTTGAAATCAGGGAACTGGTCGATACTTGCGACCATAGTGCTGCGTTACCAAGAATTGGTTGGCGAGACGAAACGGCCCTGTTTTTTCACGGGCTACGGGGGAGCTTAGCCGGCTTTGGCGGTACCAGGGAGATTTTCACGAAATGCTATCGGACCATTGCTTTCCACCTGGGTGCGACATTTTCAACGGGTCGCAACAGAGTATCGTCTTGTCCTCGACGATTTCGGCAGTTGCTTTTGAGACGCCTGTCTCGACCGGTGGAGGCTATTGTGGCATTGCGGCGTGGGCCATGCTGCGCCGTCATCTGCCTTCAAGTCCACACCGTTTGTACGATACGCATTTTCTAGCCAATGACACGCAGGTGACCATCAACGGTGGAGAATACCATTCTGCAGTCCAGTCCGAAGTAACACCGGTGTTGGCCGGTTGACGGACAATTTGCGAAACTATATCGACCGAGAGTTGCAACAGTTCCGTGGTGTCCAGGCGGACTGCACCGGGATGATTCCGGAACGACTGAACGATCTGGTCGAAAACTTCATGTTGGTAATCGCCGTGATGACAACCGTCGTAATGCTGGCGGTGCAGAGTTTTTAGGCCAGTCTGGTAGCGATGGTTCCGAAGGTATTTTGGGTTGTTGTGACCATGGGGTTAATTGGATGGTGTGAAGGTTGGATCAAAACCGAGACAGCCATGACCGCCAGCGCCGCTTTGGGGATCGCGGTCAGCGATACGTGTCATTATTTGACTTGCTTCCACAGGGGAACCTGTGACGGATTGTCACAAAGCAAGAAAGCAAGGAAGTCCATGCACACCATCCATGTGTGCCGGCCATGATCCAAATAACTCCGGTTTGCGCCTGCGGTTTAATCGTTTTCCGTTTGAGCACCTTCGTGCCAATGGTACGGTTCGCACGACTTATAGCGGTGATAGTTGTGGCCGTACTGCCCGAAGACCGAATTTTTCTTCCCGCGTGGCGCGCACCGACCAAGCCACACCTTTATCGCAAAGAACTGCGGCGGGGTGGATTCCCGTCAGCGGTGATTGACGTATAGCTAGCCAACCATGTCTTTTAGTTTTTTCAGCGGGCGAATCTTAACAACGTTGCGGGCAGGTTTCGCCTTGAAAATGGTGGGCTCGCCCGTGAAGGGGTTGGTCCCTTCTCGTTCTTCAGTGGCCGGTTTGTGTTGAACCACGATCTTGCAAAGACCAGGGATCGTGAACGTATGCGGGTCCTTGCTGAGCGCCTTGGTGATTTCATCGTTCAGCGCGTTGAATACGTTGGCCACATCCTTTTTGGTCAGGTCGGTGATTTCGGCGACGTTTGCGAAGACTTCGGTCTTGGTTGGGGGTTTGGCAGCGGCGTTCGCCATAATGTCACATCCTCCAGATGGTAGGTGGGAAAAGAAAATCCTTGGTTCGCGGTCCTGCGAAGAGACGATTAAAATTCTGCGCGCGAATAATTTCAAGCGGGTAAATTGACTGTTTCCAAGAAAAACCAGCTTTTATCCCCTCGGTTCCCAGCAGACTTTGCGGTAATTACTTGGCTGGGAAAGGGGGGGGGCAGCTTGCCGGATCGGTAGATTCGCAATAAGATTAACTACAGAAACGGGTTGCGCACTGTAAAGTAGCTTTCCTGCGGTCTCCAGAAGAGGTCGATACCTCTCAAAACCCAGGCTTTATTGTAGCAGTTGGCCTCAGCGACTCAATGGAGAGCTGATGGCCATAGTATTGGACGGGTGTCTCCAGCCCAGGTTGATTTGTCGATAGGTCCACCTCCGCCATGTGCCACTTGCTTGATCGGGCTCGAAGCTGGCTGGTCGTGATGGTCACCTGCTTACTTGTGGCCGCCACCGGGTGGTCCCATCTGGCCATGGCTGCCGGTCCCGTCGTGGAACCGCCCAATGCCGACCAGCCGGGTTTCTATGATCCAGGGGCAATTCATGGTGTCTACTTGCCAATTGACCGCAAGTTGGCACGTGGCTTGTCACGTGTTCGCGAGCGGATCGAGGCGGGGAAATATACCGAGGCGGTTTCATTTCTGGGCGATGTATTGACCAGCGACGAGGATTCCTTCGTCGTGCATCCTGACCAATCAAGTCGGCTGTTAGGCCTGAAGTCGCTTGTACGGCAGCTCATCAGCGATTTGTCCCCCGAAGGTCGCTCAGCTTATGAGCTCAGCCAGTCGACGCGTGCGCGCAAACTGGTGGCAGAGGCCATCAAAGCAGGCAACTACGGGGCGTTAACCGATGTGGTCCGCCAATATCTGCATACGCCTGCCGGATACGAAGCGGCCTTGTTGTTGGCGCAACGGGCAACCGATCTTGGAAATCCAGCAGCAGCAGCCCGCATCTACCAGCGGGTGCGCAAAATTCCGCAAGCCGCAGAGCTTTATGAACCACAACTTTCCCTGTTGTTAGCGGCAAGTTGGGCTGCCCAGGGGGAGGCAGACCGCGAGCGGCAGGTGTTAGAGGAACTTCAATCGCGGGCTGATTTGGGTGAGTTGGTGGTTGGGGGCACAAATGCCCGCGGTACGCCTGGTGCGGCACCGCAGCTTGCCACCCTCGACCCTTTGTTGGCCAGTGAACTGCAGTTGCCCTTGCGGGATCCAAACTGGACAACCCGGTTGGGCAGTCGAGCAGGAAACCTGGATGCACCCGGCGGTCCGCCGCATAATCGCCTCCGCTGGCAGGTCCGGGTCGCCAACCATCCCCGCTTGGAAAGTTATCTGGAGGCACGCCAGGAGGTCTTAAACCGTGCCGGGGTGCCGCTGGTCGGATTGGTCACACCCTTGGCTGTCGGGGACGTGGTGATCACGAAAACGGCTGACATGGTTGTCGCCATCAATTGGCAGTCGGGCAAAAGAATATGGGAAACCCGATCTTATGACGAGAACGCGTTCGACCAGTTGCTGGCCGGGCTTGATCACGCCGAAGCCGATGCTCCCGTGACAAGCTTCGCGCATGCTTTGGAACAGCGGATCTGGAATGATGCGCTGGCGGCTGCTCTCAGCAGCGATGGGGAACGGGTTTTCACAATCCGTGGTTTACCCATTGTCGATCGTAACCGTCAGATTTCGGGTGGGCGCCTGCCCATTTTCGGCCGGCGGCTCGCGATGATTGAAGCGATGACCAACCGACTGGCGGCCTATGAGTTAGCCACTGAAGGAAAGCTGGCTTGGGAGGTCGATGGCCGACGTGTCGGAGGCGACTTGGCAGGCATTTTCTTTTTGGGTGTACCGTTGGCGGTCGACGATACCCTTTACGTCCTGGGGGAAATCAAAAGTGCCGTTTATCTAGTGGCACTCGACCCGCGTACCGGGGACTATCGCTGGCGGCAACTCCTCTTGAGTCTTGAGCGGGGTGTACACCTGGATCTTCAACGGAGCCGCGCGGGGGCAGAGCCCTCGTTAGCCAATGATATTCTGGTTTGTCCCACTTCGGCTGGTGCCGTGGTGGCGTTCGACCTGTTTGCGCGGTCACTCGCCTGGGCCTACCTTTATCCGCGGAGTGATACGGCGCTGCACCAAAGTGGTTTGTTGCTGCAACACCAAGTGCCAACAGCCGACAACGAGTTGATCGGTCGCTGGCTGGATGGTACGCCGAGGATTCACGGCAATCGTGTCATTGTCACCCCCCGCGACAGTCCCGAGATTCACTGTCTTGATCTTGAGACCGGGGAGTTGATCTGGAAGCGAAATCGCGAAAAAAACCTCTTTGTCGGTTGTATCGACCAGGAGGCGGTCTTGTTGGTGGCGGCACACACCGTTTCGGCACTCAGCTTCAAAGATGGCCGCCTTCTTTGGACACAACGGTCTGGTCAGTTTCCCCAGGAGACACTGGTTAGCGGGCGGGGCCTCTTGAGCCAGGGGAAGTTCTATCTTCCGCTCACGTCGGGTCAGCTTGCTGCGATCAACATGGCCGACGGGAAGATGGTGATTGCGCCGCCGCAGCACCAGGAGGTCATGGGAAATTTAATTTGTCATCGTGGTGCAGTGATCTCACAGTCGGTGATTTCAATTGACAAGTTCGAACAACGATCGGCGTTCCTGCGGCGGACCACCGAGGCGCTGAGGAAAAATGCCAACGATCCGGTGGCCTTGCGAGACCGGGGCGAATTGGCACTCGCCAGCGGTCAGTTTGAGATGGCGGCGGCGACCCTGCAGCGGGCCTACAAAGCGGACCCGGCGGACCTCGACACGCGGCAGCTCCTTGCCGAGTCGTTGTTGCACCTTCTGAAGCGTGATTATTCAGCATATCGTGACCAGTTGCCCCTGCTGGAGGCGATTGTCGATGATCCGGCCAAGCGGCTTGAACTGATGCGACTGGATGCCGAGGGATTGTGGGCGATCGGGCAATACCGGGAGGCATTCGCCGTTTTGTTGCGGATCGCGGATCAACACGACTGGCAAAGCTGGGTCCAATTGTCGGCGGAACATACGATCCGGGTTGACCGTTGGGTGCGTGGGCAGTTGCAGGTGCTCTGGAAGCAATCCTCCCCAGAAGTTCGCGAGGAGATTCGCCAGGAGCTGGTCAGCCGGTCTCAGAAAGCGATGGCCAGTGGGTTGATCGCGGACCAGCAACGGTACCTGGGTTGCTTTGCCGGAATGCCAATGACCGATGAGGTTGCCTGGCACCTTTCCCGACAGTTGGTCGACCGCCGCGACCTGCCTGCTGCCGAGATGGCCCTCTTCCGATTACACGATTCGACCGATGAATCTTACCGTGCCGGTGGCGCCGTGTTGACCCTCCAACTGATGGATCGTCCTGGGAACAAGGACGAGTTGGTTTGGCAGCAATCACAAATCAGGAAAACCTATCCGGTGGTTCTCCTGCCCGATGGGAGGTTGACGGCTGATTGGTTGAGCGAGCTCTTTGCCGAGCAAAATCCCCAGCCACCAACGAGTATGGCCGGCTGGTCAGCCCATCGGATTGAGTCCCGCGAAATCGATCTCAGTTCCACCGATGCAGGTGGTCGCCAGTCGCGTCATCCACCCACAATGCAGAGACTGAGGATCGAGCAAGCACGTCATGTGACAGCCGGCCCCACCCACTTTCGCGTCTCGACCGACCTCTCACGGTTGGCCGCCATCAATCGTTGGGGAGAGGTCGTGTGGCAACTCAACGTGGGGCGACAGTTGGCCCAGGTGAGTGGTCGGGTGCCTCGCTTTCAGACCAGTTATGCTGCCCGGTTGGGTGACCGGCTCTATGTCAACGTGGGACAGGAGATTGTGGCCGTCGATACCGGGGCAGACCGACAATCAGGCGGGCGAAGCATTCTTTGGCGGAGTGAAGTACCGACACGTGTTGCAAATCGGAAGGTTGGATCCAATCGAGGACCTTACCACCATGCTTCCGAGCGGCGCCGCGTCGTCGATGAGAAAGGCCGCATTGTCTGCACCCTTGGACCCGCCACGGCCGAGGGGGTCGTCTATCAGAATCACGAAGCGCTTCAGTGTGTTGATCCGCTTACCGGAGAGACTCTCTGGAGTCGTACGGATATTCCCCCAGGAGCCGAACTGCTGGGTGATGAGCGGCTGGTCCTTGTCAAACCGGCTTCCGCAACCAAGGCCATCCTCTTGAATATGGTCGACGGAGTGACCGTTGGTCAATGCGACGTTCCGCAAGTTCCGTGGCTCATTGCAACAGGCCATCGGGTCACGACCGTTGAACGTCAAGCCGACAAGCATTTCCTCGTGCGGATTGTCAATCTGTTGACTGGCAAGGCGGAATGGGAGCATCGTTGTGACTCGGGAACGCGGTTTCGGGTGCTGGAACCCGACGCGGTGGCGATCCTCGAGGCAAGTGGTGAGTTTCGCTTTGTCGATGCTGCTACCGGCAACGTACTGTTAGCCCACCGTTTGCAACCCCAGCAGGCACTGGAGAGTATTCAGGTGGTACGCGACGACGATCGTTTGTTTCTGTTTGCCAGTACGCGATCCGATCGGCGCAAAGAAAAACATGTCGCCATCGGGGTCCGTTATGCCCTCATCAATGGCTTGGTTTACGCATTCGATTTGAACGATGGGAAGCCGTTGTGGCCAGTGCCCGCCACCGTGAAAAACCAGGGAATTGCGCTGGATCAGCCGGTGGCTTCGCCCTTGTTGGTGTTTGCCAGCCGCGTCATGCGGCAAGATACCAACGGCAATCAGACGAATCTCAAAGTGCTTTGTCTGGAGAAGGTCAGCGGACGCAGCGTTTACCGCAATCCCTCGCGCCCCGATACCTTGCGTGGCGAATTTCGTATCCAAATTGAACGCGGTCATCGGCCTTCGGTGGCAATTCGGACTTCCGCTCAGGAGATTCGTCTTGAATTAACCGAAACGCCCCGTCCCCCGGAGCCACCGGCCCAGCACCTGGCGGAAACCCGCCTCGGCACGTCGGGCGGGTTGTGGGAACTGGGGCGGAAGGTCGGCCGCGAAATCGTTGACGCTTTCGATAATCCCCTCCACTTAAACCGCGCGATGCAGAACATGGAAGTTCCTTTTGGTCCCGAGTTGGCCGACGAGCCTGAGGGCCCGATCGAACCACCGAAACCGGAGTAGGCCGCGCCGCGGATTGAGGACCGTGTGAAAAACCTTTCGTTAACCATCGCTGGCATCGCCCAACGTTGCCCTTGGTCGACCGCTGCTGCCTGGGGACCCTGGTTGGTGGTCGGGGTGTCGCTCGCGCTCAACCCGCGGGCGACTTTGGCGGCGGATGCGGGTGATGGGAATCAACTCCGCACCGTCATTCAAGGTGGTTTGGGTTGGCTTGCCCACGAGCAACATGAACTTGGCCACTGGACGGCCCAGGGACGTTATCCAACGGCGATGACTGCTCTGGCGGGGCTTGCCATGCTTTCGGAAGGGTCCACGCCGACCCAGGGCAGGTATGCCAGCAACATTCGACGTGCCGTCGATTACCTGGTTCGGCAGAGTCGTCCCAACGGATTGATTGGTGATCCACGTCGTGATGACCGTTACACCTACGGGCACGGATTTGCCATGCTGTTTCTCTCCCAGGTGCTTGGTGAAGAGGAAGATATTGACCGTCGCGCAGATTTGATTCGTGTCTTGACTACCGCCGTTACCTTCACTGGCCAGGCGCAGACGAAGGCAGGCGGATGGGGCTACGTGAGTGCCAAAGACGGTAATGGATTCGATGAAGGTTCGACCACGATAACCCAGGTCCAAGGATTGCGCGGGTGTCGTAATGCCGGGATTTTTGTGCCCCGTGAAGTCATCGACAAGGCTGTCGCGTATATCAAGGGTTGCACCCTACCTGAAGGCGGGGTCCAGTACAGTTCGAAAGGAGGTGGCGGTCGGCCAGCCATCACCGCCGCCGCGGTCGCTTGTCTATTCAATGCTGGCGAATACGATGATAAATTTGTTCCCCGGATGCTCGAATACTGTCGAAATAATCTGGGGGTCGGTTCGCAAACGTCGTACGGCCATTGGCATTATGCACATTTTTATTACACCCAAGTCCAGTATCGAGAAGGTGGCACCACCTGGCGTGGTTATCGCGATCAGGTCCGGCGTAAGCTGCTCCGCGAGGCGAAGGAGGTGCCATTGCCCAAGGGGATGGGATACCACTGGGCCGAAGGCTATATTGGCCCCGTCTATACCACCGCCCTGAACCTGATCATCCTTCAAATCGACAACGCCTGTCTGCCAATCTATCAGCGATAACCGCCCTGGAGGGTACGCTGGTTTTCCTCCTTTCCTATGGAACCCATCATGAACAAATCAGAGCCCTCCCTTAACGGATCTTCGATTGACCGCCTGGTTACTGCGGCGGATGAGATTCGAACGCAATTAGCTCGCGTCGTGGTTGGCCAACAGGAGGTGATCGATCAACTTTTGATCGCGTTGTTCAGTCGCGGGCACTGTCTGCTGGAAGGAGTACCTGGCCTGGCGAAAACACTCATGATCAGCACGCTGGCCCGTTCATTGAATTTGACCTTCAGCCGCATCCAGTTCACCCCCGACTTGATGCCCGCCGACATTATCGGCACCGACATCATCGAAGAGAACAAATCGACCGGCGCACGTGAAATGCGGTTTCTGGCCGGGCCCATCTTCTCGCATGTCATTCTCGCCGATGAAATAAATCGTACTCCTCCCAAGACCCAGGCAGCCCTTCTGGAGGCCATGCAAGAACGGCACGTTTCGGTGGGGCGTGTACGACACGAACTTGGCGAACCGTTTCTGGTGCTTGCCACGCAGAATCCGATCGAACAGGAAGGAACGTACTCGCTGCCGGAAGCACAGCAAGATCGCTTTATGTTCAAAGTCCTGGTCTCTTATCCCAGCTTTGATGACGAGTTTGAGGTGGCCCGCCGTACCACCTCCAATATCGACGATCATGTTGATCCAGTGCTGTCTCCCGAAGAGATCATCGATCTGCAGCACGTCGTCCGCAGCGTACCGATCAGTGACCACCTCACCCGCTACACACTGGCGTTGGTTCGTCAGACCCGCGTCGGGCAGCCAGGTGCTGCCGATTTCGTTCAAGAGCATTTGGCGTGGGGGGCTGGCCCAAGAGCGGTCCAGTATTTGATTCTCGGTTCCAAAGCGCGGGCCTTGATGGCGGGGCGCCCGCACGTGGCAACCGAGGACATTCAGGAACTTGCCAGGCCCGTACTGCGTCACCGGATTGTGGCCAACTTTGCTGCCGAAAGTGAAGGAATCACGAGCGATGATGTCATCGACCGGCTGCTGGAGACAACCCCCTCCCACGAAGATGAACTTGCTCGGGATGATCGCTTTCAACAGTTGTTCGTATCGTAGGGCAGAAACCGAACGTAGCTACGGCCAACCGACCCCGCTGTTTGGCAGACGTCGGGCAAACAGGCTACCACTGCAAGGGGCAATGCATCCGTCCGATAGCCATCGTTAAACTGGGTGACTCGAAAATGGCGACAGCCAATCGAACATTGTTACTTCCCGAGGTGGTTCGCCGTCTGGGAGGACTTGAGATTCGCGCACGACATATCGTCGAAGGCTTGATGAGCGGTTTGCACCGAAGTCCCTATTACGGCCAGTCGCTCGAGTTTCGCCAGCACCGGCAATATACCCGTGGCGACGATCTCCGCCACATTGATTGGAAGGTGTGGGCCAAACAAGATCGCTTGTATGTCAAGCAATACGAAGAGGATACCAATCTGCGGGCAACGTTGTTGGTCGACATCTCCGCCAGTATGAACTACGGGCGTGGCGCCATGACCAAGTATGAATATGCCACCACGGCCGCTGCCGCCCTGGCCTTGCTCTTGTTGCGGCAGCAAGACGCGGTTGGCTGCTTGACTTTTGCAGAAGAAGTTCGCCAGGCCGTTCCACTACGCACCGGCAGAGCTCATCTCGCCAGTATTTTGCGGTCACTCGAATCAGTGCAGCCGGGTGAGAAAACATCGCTCGAAGCCATGTTTCGGACCGCCGCCCAGCGGTATCCACAGCGCGGGATGATGATCGTTGTTTCCGACTTGCTCGCCGATGTTGAAGAAACGCTGGCGGGGTTGCAGGTCCTGCGCCAACGGGGACACGACGTTCTCTTGTTTCACATCATGGATGACGATGAATTGGATTTTCCATTTGCGGGACCGGCGCGGTTTGAGGGGATGGAGTCGGCCGAAAAACTCCGTTGTAATCCTCGTGCGCTCCGCGAGGGATACCTTCGCTCGCTTGGCCAGTTCCTCGCCGCCGTCAGGCGAGGATCCGCTGTCAACGGCGTCGAATACGCGCTGGTACGTTCCAGCGATCCCTTTGATGCAGCTCTGCTGACATTGCTCAGTCGCCGAATGAACAGTCTACGCCGCGGCGTCTGATTCAACGAGGTCCCCTGATATGTCATTTTTGTATCCCCTCCTGGTAACTGTGGGACTTCCCTTGGTTGTGGTCCCGCTCATTATTCACTTCCTTAATTTGAGACGGCATAAGCCCATTTCCTGGGCTGCCATGATGTTCCTGCGGGAAAGCCAGCGACGTAACCGAACGTCGATTATTTTTCGGCAGCTACTCCTCTTGCTGATGCGGATGGTAGCCATTGCTGTGCTCGTGTTGATGCTCGGCGGGTTGATGCTTCAGGATTCTTGGGCACGCTTTTTCGGCTCCCATACCACCCATCACGTCGTATTGGTCGACGACAGTTTTTCCATGAGCGACCAGGCTGAAGAACGAAATGCACTCGAAAGCGCCAAACAGGTCGTCCGCCGTATTTTCAGTCAGGCCAGCCAGCAAGCCGGTAAGCAGTGGGTAACGTTACTCACTTTCAGCGAAGCGGCGAGCTTGACCGCCGGAGCTGAGCCCCAACTCTACCATCAGCCGGTAGGCGATCCACTCCAGAAAAAAATTGAATCGACCTTGGCGGCACTTGCGGTGACCCAGGACGATATGGGGCCTGCCGAGGCGCTCCGCGGTGCGGCTCGACTCCCCCAGACTGCGGGAGAGGAAACGCAAGTCTTACATGTGGTTAGTGATTTGCGGGCCCGCCATTTCCAGCCCGGTGATGAGTTGCGCGATTTGCTCGTCGATTTGAATGAATTATATGAGTATCTTCATCTGGTGCAATGCGTACGCCGGCCCCGACCGAATCTTGCCGTCACCTCCCTGGCTGCGGAATCCGGTTTACGTGCCGCAGGCGTTGAGTCCTGGATGGTCGTTTCGGTGGTCAACTATGGAAAGCAAACGGCACGCGATGTCGCCGTGCGGCTGGTGCAAGATGGCTCGGCCTTGCCGACGCTTATCCTCCCGGAGATTCCTCCGGGGGAAGAAGTAGAGCGGCGATTTCGCACACAATTTTCCGGAGTCGGGACGCATCAACTTGAGGCAGCTCTCGAGGCCGATGCGGTGACGGTCGACAATCAACGCTTTTTTGCGTGTGAGTTGCAGGCGGCCGTACCGATTTTGGTCATCGACGGGTCCCTCGATGGTCAGGACGCTTTTTATCTCACCAAGGCGATTGCCCCAGGTGGGACCGTGCAAACAGGCTGGCAACCACGCGTCGAGCCACCCGCATTTCTGCGGGACGTCGCATCGCTCGATCCCTTTGCGGCGATTTGCCTGCTCGATGTTGACCGGTTGAGCCCTGCAGCAGAAGAGAAGATTCAAGATTATGTACGGGTTGGCGGTGGGTTGGCGATCTTCCTCGGGGAAAATGTGGACCGGAAATACTATAACCAAAAACTGTATCGGGAAGGGAATGGGTTCTTTCCCGTGCCCCTGAAACTGCCAACACAACTCTTGGATGACCACGGGAACAGTGCGCCTGATGTACGCGTTGCAGATCATCGACTCTTTCGAGCACTTGCGGGTGAACGTAACAGCTTTTTACCCTTGGTCATGATCAACTACTACTATGCCGTCACTCCCGAGTGGGACGCTGAAATCGATCCCCAAACGACCCTCCTGGCCGAAACTCGCGAAGGTGCGCCACTGGTCGTCGAAAAACGGTATGGAAATGGGGTGGTTGTGGCCCACCTCACCAAACTCTCACCTGCGGATACGGCGTTAGGGGCCTGGTCAAATTGGAGTCTCAATCCGGTGTTTCCCGTGTTGGCAAACGAGTTGATGGGCTACCTCACCGCGACAAAAGTGAGCGAACCCGATTGCGAAGTTGGTCATCCGATTGAATTATCTGTCGACGAAAGCCAGTATGCCACCACGATGCGGTTTCGGTTGCCCACTCATGACGGTCGCCCACACCAAGAGATTCTCGTCGAAGGCAAGGTCGTCGATGAAAAATTAACGGCCCGACTTGACGACGTGGCCGTCAGTGGGTTGTACCAGGTCGAATTGACCTCGGTCGATGGTAAGCAGGAGCTGCGGTCAATTGCTGTGAATGTTCCCCGTCTCGAAGGAGACCTTGAAATTCTGGATCGTGCCGAGATCGAGCGGCAACTAGCCCCTGCACGCTTCGAATTTCACTATGCCGACCAGCTTCGTGTTGAAGAACACAAAACGGCTGGCTTTGCTATGAGCAGTGCGTTGCTCGCCGTACTCATTACATGTTTGCTGTGCGAACAACTGTTGGCCTATCTGGCAAGTTACCACCCAGCCACGACGAAAGTGAGAGGCCTTTGAGCACCCTGCTTACCAGTTTTGGCTTCGAGTTTGCTCCCCTGCTTGCGGAATCGCAACGCCAGAGCTACGAATTCGCGCGAATCCGCGAGGCCAGCGATCCCCGCCTTCTGTTCGTTGCAGTCGTGTTGGTAACCCTGGTGCTTTTGCTCGGCGTAGGATTGCTGTACCGCCGCGATACCCAGGAGTTAAGTGTCGGCACACGCTGGGGGTTGTTGCTGCTTCGTTGTACGGCACTGGCTGGCTTGCTCTTCTTTTTTCTCGAATTGGAGAAACGCACCACGCGCGAAATCGTTGCTGACGGTGAAGTCGTCGTACTTGTCGATGTGAGCCAGAGTATGGGGATCACCGACGGCAAGTCCGTTGAAGCACGGTATGAACGCGTAGCCGCTGCTCTTGAGGAATCCCCGTTGCTCGACGATTTGCGCAAGAGCAACAACGTCATCGTAGCCGGTTTTGATTCAGAAGTGGTGCAACTTGCGATGCTCGACAGAGAAACTGATTCGGCTGGTGATGGCGAAACCGCTGTTGCGCCAGCCGATTCCTCCGAGCAGCAGCAGTACGATTGGGTGGAAATGCTCCAGCCACGTGGCGCCGAAACACGTGTTGGCGATGCGCTCCGACTGGAACTCGAGATGCCTCGCCAGGGTTCTCTGTCCGGGATCGTCCTCATCAGTGACGGAGTCGAAAACGCTGGTAGCAAAGCAGTTGCCGCCGCTGAATTGGCGCAAACGACAGGTGTACCCGTTTTCACCGTGGGGATTGGTTCGGTCGAGCCTCAGCGGAGCGTGCTGGTCAGCGATCTCGTTGCCCCGCGCCGCGCGTTCCCCGGCGATTTGCTCACCGTCACGGCCCATGTCCAAGGGAGTGGGTTCGCAGGCCGTACGGTTCAAGCCGAACTGACCCGTCAGCCTGCCGACGACCCGGCAGCACCCCGTGAACAGATTGCAAGAGAACGCATCGTGCTGGGAGCCAGTGGCGAGTTGATTCCGATTCGCTTCGAGCTCGAATCGCCCGCGGTGGGAAGATTTAAATACGCGGTTGAAATCAATCAACTCGCCGGAGATACCAATCGAGAAGATAACCGTCGGGAGATTGAGGTTGACATTGTCGACCGCAAGACACGCGTACTGCTGGTTGCCGGGGGCCCCTCACGTGATTACCGGTTCCTGCGGACTTTGCTTTTCCGGGATCCCAGCATGGAGGTCGACGTCCTCTTGCAGTCGGCGTTGTCAGATATCTCCCAGGAGGCCGATCGCATCCTCAAGGGCTTCCCGAAGCAAAAAAACGACCTCTACGAGTACGACTGTGTTGTCGCCATCGATCCCGATTGGACAAAACTTGACGCGGCCCAAATCGAACTGCTTGATGGATGGGTTGCCAATGAAGCGGGAGGGCTTATTTGCACTGCCGGACCGGTGCAAACTGCCCGCTGGATTCGGAGTACGGAGCATGCCACCCTCAAACCGCTTTATCCGGTCGAATTTCAGCGGCGGTTTACCCTGCTGGACGACGGTCATTTTGCCGGCGAAATTGCCTGGCCCATCGAACTCGATCGTGCGGGACGGGAAGCTGAGTTCTTGTGGTTGGAGGGGACGGCTGCCGACAGCCTGGCCGCCTGGCAAAGTTGGTCTGGAGTTTACGGATATTTTGCAGTCAAAGGACCAAAGCGCGGGGCCACTGTTTATGGGCGGTTTGCGAACCCGGAGTTCGGCAGTGGGGAGAATCACCCCGTTTACCTCGCCGGGCATTTCTATGGCGCTGGACGTGTTTTCTACCTGGGAAGTCCTGAATTGTGGCGACTTCGCATGGTTGACCCTACCTATTTCGATACCTTCTACACCAAAGTCATTCGGCACGTCAGCCAGGGTCGCCTCTTGCGAGGTTCCTCACGCGGGGCCTTGATGGTTGAACGCGACAGGGTTGACTTGGGGGAAACGGTCGTTGTGCGGGCACGCCTCACCGACCAACAGCACGAACCGCTGCTGGCAGCGTCGACTCCTGTCCAATTGATTCGTCCCGATCAGCTGACCGAGTCGATCAGTTTGACGGCAATGGCTGATCAACCCGGTGTCTTTGTGGGACAGTTCTCGGCCAGTCAGCCAGGGATTTACGAAATCATGCTCACCGTGCCAGATCGGGTCGACCAACAGTTGATGAGGCGAATTGAGGTGCGGGCTACGGACCTCGAGCGTCTGGCCCCTGAACGCAATGCCAGCCTGCTTGCTGCCGTTGCCGACGTAACGGGGGGGGCTTACTACCCGGAATTGACGGTCGCCCTTCAGGGTGATGCCGACGTGTTACCTGTCGCTGCCCGAATCCCCGATCGCACGGAAACCCGAGTGTTCGATGGCGCGCCCGATGAAAAATTTGCCCGGGCCCAGGTTCATTGGTTACTTGGTGTGATTTGTGGTGCTTTGTTTTTGGAGTGGATCCTCCGACGGTTGTGCCGTCTCGCCTGATTGCCAAAAGGTTCAAGAGTTTTCCATCGCCGGTGATTTAATTCCCTCGATCATTTCCTGGTTCGACTCCTGTGATGCTTTCATCTTCTACGAACATCAAGATTCCCACAGCCGTTGGTGCCGTGCTTGCCCGCTTGCGGCGGTCAATCCGGCTGTATGTCGCTGCGGAGGGAGTGGCTGCAGTTGTGGTATGCCTGGGGTGCCTGTTTTGGATTGGCCTGCTGGTCGATTGGGGATTGGAGCCCGGTGTTGACTTCCGCCTGCTGGGATGGATTGTTGCGGTTGCTGTGTTGCTGTTGGTTACCTACCGGTATCTCCTGCGGCGTCTGGTGGCGCCGCTGTCGAATACGAGCCTGGCGCTTTTGTTGGAACGTAGCGACCCGCGGCTGGCGGATCATGTCGCCACGGCTGTATCACTGGCTGGCGACTACGGTTCACCAGACCCGTTGCGGGAGGAGTTTTCCCGCCGGACATGTGTGGCTGCCACCGAAGCGGTGTCGAAGATCCAACTTGGCAGGTTGCTCGATACGCGTGCGGTGCGTCGGGCTGCTGCTATCGCGTTGTTTCTTGCGGTATCGATCGCCCTGTTTGGTTGTTTTGCCAAAAACACCACGAACATCTTTCTCAGGCGACTTGCCCTCTCGGGCGAGTCCTGGCCTCGGCAGGTAAGGTTGACGGTGCTTGACTTCACGGAGCAAGAAGATGGTTATCGGATCGCTACCATGGCCCGCCACGATGACTTTGAGTTGACGGTCCACGCCGATATCGAGGGTCGACTACAAGCCCCCAGCAAGGTGCAGATTCGATTTCAATTGCCAGATGGCCGCCGCGGCCAGGATTACCTCACCCGTGTTGGCTCGGCGGTTGCCGGTCGCGACAAACATCAAGCCTACCGTTACGTGTTCAAAAATGTTCGCGATGACCTGACCTTCGACGTTTATGGTGGCGACGATCGGGTCACGAACTTGCGATTACGTGTGGTTAATCGTCCAGAACTGGTGCATGTGCAGCTTG
>CAUZEA010000095.1:0-22424 GCA_963578605.1 Planctomycetota bacterium | reverse complement strand
CCCCCGCCGCGTATGCGGCTCCCCTGTGTTCTTCCAGCTTCGGCTACGCCTCAGCCTCCAGAACACAGCCGAGTTACTTAACCCCGATTCTCTCACTCAGACTGGTACAAAGATGGGGGGGTGGTCAGTCTTGCCCAGCCGTGATTGGCCAGTCACGGCCGCGCGGCGATGGTCAATCTTGTCATCCGTTCCAAAGTAGTCACCGCCCGACTCAAGTCCCAAGGCCCACGCGGATGACTTGCGGCTATAAACTTCTCGAATACGCCCGCTGCCCAGGCACCGGCCAGCGAGTTTTCAAAAGTGCCTGCTGTTCGTCTTCTGTCATGTAGAGTGTCTGGAAGTCGTCACCGCCAAAGACACAATTCGTGCAGCCAGGTCCACCCGCGGGGATTGAGGCTACGAGTTGACCGTCGGGGGAGACCACGTCAAGGACTCCGGCACCACAGCATGCAATCAACAATCGCCCCTCGGCATCGAAGGCGATCCCATCAGGAAGGTGTCCGTCCAACTCAATAAATACCTCCACCGGTCCCAGACGGCGGCCACCATCGAAAAGTTCCAGGCGGAGCACTCGACAAGTTACGCTTTCGGCCACATACAGCCAACGACCGTCCCCACTGATTGTAATACCATTGGGAAATGCGACCCCATGGACCAATCGGGTGACCGCGCCCGAATCCAACTCGATCCGCAAGATCTGCCCAGGGCTCTCCATATCCAACCCCGGGTCGGTCAAATAGACCACTTTGTCATCGCCAATCACCAGGTCGTTGGGCCCCAAAAATTCTTCCGGTGGGTCACCATCGACCGTGTTAGCAATCGTTGACAACTCGCCTTGCCGGGTAATTCGCTGCAGGGAATGATTTTTTGCATCTGCCAGCAATAACTCGCCACTTGGAACCAAAGCAATCGACTGTGGTTTTCCTCCCGTATCGACCAACTCGTGAACCTCTCCTGCGGCGGTTACCTGCACCACCTTACCGGTCCAGCGGCTAACCAGGAAAATATTGCCGTCACGGTCAACAGCCGGCCCCTCCGGAGAAACGATCCCTGAAGCGACGGTTTGCCAGGTTACGTCAATCATGGGGAACCCAAACGGTAATTTTTGAGCAATGGGGCAGGGGGGGGCTTCGTATCAAAGGTGATTTTCTTAGAATTCAAACCTTAAAAAACGCGGCTCTCGCCACGACACGCGGCCAGATTTCTACCCGTAAGGCAGCTTCTCTTTCGGTCGCAACTGGCCACCGGGAGTTTACCCAATCCGGCATCATTTCCGGCGGGCAAAACGCCGAGCTACGTGTGACCTGTCACGTTGCTTTTGATTTTTTGCTGCGCCGCCATTTCCTCTTGAATTTCACCAGGCACATTGCTATATCACAAACGAATCATATATAAATGAGGCGTGGTTGCAACTATTCAGCTACAGGACTGGAATTTATCCGGATTTTCGGAGACTGACGCGGCGAGCCCTGGTCACGCCGGACGAACACCAGTACCAAGGGATAATTGTCCACCGTCGTGATCCATTTATACTTTCAAAACTTGTTGTCTTTTCATGAGGACCATTCATGCCGACAGTAAACACCGATGCGTTAACTCCGATTGTGATGCCGGGCGTTCAAACACGGTTAACCGACGAGGAAGAACAAGAGTTGCTGCGCGTATTACGAGAGGCGAACAGCCTTGCAATCGGAACCACTGGGGGAGTCGAGAACAATGCCTTTGAAAGCGATTTTACGCGATTTGCGGGTAGCACCGATGCCGTGGCGGTGAATAGTTGCACGTCAGCCCTGGAACTGGCCGCTGTTCTCGCTGGACTTTCTTCCGGTGACGAAGTCATCATGCCTGCCCACACGTATGTAGCATCGGCCGTGCCATTTGCGCGCCATGGCGTCACAATCCGCTGGGCAGATATCAATCCCGACACACGCGTCGTCAGTGCCGAGACGATTGCACCGCTTGTGTCGGATCGCACGAAGGTGGTCGTGGTCGTACACCTGTACGGTTTGCCGGCCGACATGGACCCGATTATGTCCCTGGCAGACAAGCATGGATTCACTGTCGTTGAGGACTGCGCTCAAGCGCCTGGTGCGTTGTATAAAGATCGACGGGTGGGATCGATTGGCGATTTCGGCTGTTTTAGCTTTCAAACACACAAGAACATGCAAACACTGGGCGAGGGCGGCATATTAACGGTCCGGAACGCTGAACATGGAATTCAAGCTCGGCGCATGCGCTGGATGGGCAACTGGTCTTTTGACGGAAAACGTGACAAAGACTGGGTGCCGGCCGGAGGCAATCTTGTCGAACCAATCCCCGGTTGCTGGCCGGTGAACTACTGCTTGGCAGAACCTAACGCCGCGGTCGGGCGAATAATGTTGGGTCGACTGGACGCAATCAACGCGCAGCGTCGTCATCAAGCCGCTCGCTTCTTGACTGGTCTTTCAGACTACCCGGAACTCAATTTCCAATACGTCCCAGATGGATGCCAACACGCATACCACTTGATGGCAGCCCGATACGACGGTCAGCAGTACGGTCGCCAGCGCGATGACTTGATGAGCCTGATCCGTGAAAAGTATCAACTCACGTGCATCGTGCAATACTGGCCATTGAATCGTGCAGAGTTATTTCAGAAATTCGGGTTTGCCAACGCCGACATCCCAGAAACCGACCGCTTCTACGATAACATGATCAGCTTCCCGTGGTGGTCCGACATGCCGGACGATTTAATCGACGAGATGGCCGCTCGAACGCGCAGCGCACTGGACGAAATGCGAGGGTGATCGCGGCCAGGGTACTGTTTGTAGGTCGACCCGAGTAGCCACGTGGCCCCTGTGCTTGTTGGTCTTCATTCTTCCTGCCCGAACTGATTGTACTCCGTCGGCACGCACTCCTCGCCGGGCAATTCGAGCCTGGGGTTGTTGTCGCCTGGGTCATTACCCCGAAGCCGGATCCAATGAAACAAAGGATTCTTGGCAAGATCCACCGACAAGTTGGGTGCGCAAACCCGCATCGTCACCCCGCAGCGAATGCGGTCGGAACCATTGGCACGCGATCCGTGAACCAGTGCGTCGGTATGCAGTGACATTTCGCCTGCTTTCAAAACGATGTCGACGACGTTGCGATCGTCAATGTCCGCGGGGTGGACTGCCAGTTGGAGCACATCGGTCGGCCGGGTGCCCGCACCGTGCTCCAACAGCTTTTTGTGGGATCCCGGGATGACCTGCAGGCAGTCGTTGGAAGCATCGGTATCTCACAAGGCTACCCAGGCGGAAACGATTGGTTTACCACGCATCAGGGACCAGTACTGAATGTCCTGGTGCCATGGCACGGTCGTCCCATCGCCAGGATTTTTGAGAAAGTACTGACCTTCGAAGACAAACAGGTCGGGGCCAAGCAGGTCCTCAAGACAGTCGAGGATACCGGTAGTCGAACACAGGTTCCAGTAGGTGCGGTTAATGGCCCACCAGCCGTTGACGTCGTTGTGCGTCAAGCCTTTCGACTCCAGTTCGGCCGTCACTTGCCTGAAATGGGATTGGGCCCGCTCAACCGTATTGTCGTCCCAGACACGAAGTCCCGCGAGAAAACCCTGTTCACGGAATTGTTCGATCTGTTGGTCAGATAATGCTTTGTTCATAGAGCCGTCGTGGTCAATCTGCTTTTTTCCCATAATCCTTGGGCATGACGACCACTTGCGAGCCGGCTTTGGCTGCCATCTCCACAATTCGCTCATCTCGCCGGTATTTTGGGTCCCGATCAGCGCCGTGACCACGGTCCCGACTCAGGATGGCTGTTTTGGGGCTGCCGATGACGTTGTAAGCGGAAAAGACGGTAGTCGGCGGTACCGCGGTATCGATCATACCGAAATTGATCACAACCGGACATTGGATCTTGCGCGCGAAATTCACAGCATCGTAATAGCGAGATACTTGAAACACGATTTCACTCACTGGCCCATGGCCGTTTGACGTTGGCGAATTCCAATTTTTGCCATAGTCGTGTTCATCGTTGGGAACAAACCGGGGCCACCCCGCGGCGCGACCGAACTTGTGTGCCCCATGTTCGCAAAGTGCTGGCACTGCACAAACGATACCCGTCACGCGCGGGTCCAGCCCCGCGCCCACCAGCGAAAGCCCACCTCCCTGGCTCCTACCGGTCAACAGTACCGTCTTGCCATCCCATTCGGGCAGTGAAGTCAGGTAGTCGATCGAGCGGACAATTCGCATGTAAACCGACTTGAAATAGTAGGTATCGCGGTCCCTGAACCCTTTTAACGTATAACTTGCCAGCGGGCCTCGATTTAGCTCTGCATAATATTCTCGATCACGACCGTTTTCCACATCATGCGTGTTGATGGCCATCGCGATGAAGCCTTTTTCTGCAAAGCTGGTCACCCAGGAGGGTGGCACGCTCCATGCACCGCCACCATGATTCTGCAGCGACAGGATAGCTGGAAAGGGCCCGGGGCCTGTTCTCGGCTTTGCCAAATACCCATTGACTCGAGAATCGTCGATATTCGCCAACGAGATCTCGTAGAACTGATAAGGCTTTCCCTCGCCAAACCGAGGAACCTCCTCGAGTTGCACGTCCCAGGAAACTTCGGCGAGCGCCTCTTTTTGCGCGCCCCAGAATTCGTCGAAATCTTCAGGTTCGGTGGTGGTGGGCTGCACCTTGTAGGGCTCGAACGCCGCAGTCCTCAACAAGAAACCGGGCTTGCCGTCGCGGTCGTAGTTAACGCGACAACGAAGGAACCCTGGCTCGGGGAGTGATCCCCTGATTTCCGCTTTGCCGTCGCTGAGAACCAACGGATGTTGTTGGTAAACCTTGTAGCCATCGTTGCTCAAACAAACCTCGACGTCCTCAGGACTACCTGCCAGTTGAATGGTAAAAACAGCTTCTTCCCCTGACCGATAGATAGCGTCCATGCGGTCGAGACCGATGCCGTCAAATGCTGACAAGCTTTCGACAGCCCAGGATCCGTTCTTTTTCTGAACTCCTTTTTTCGAAGTCGTTGCCGGCTGGAAGGTTCCATCGCCGTTACCTTTTAGCATCGAGAGGGTGTGCTCTCTAAAATCGGCAGTCACCACGTCGAGGTTGCCATCCCCGTCTGCATCCAGTACATCGACTCCGTAATTGCCGTTGCCGGTTTTATAGTCAGTCCTGGTGGCAAACCGACCATCGCCCCGGTTCAAAAACACCGACGCATAATCGCCAGTCCAGTGGGTGACCACGAAATCCAAGTCTTTGTCGTTATCGAAATCGTCCACGGCAAAAAAGACACAGTTCCTTCCACCCGGCATGAGTTGTTCGTCGCCAAAAGTCCCGTCACCTTTACCTGGAAAAAGGGAAATGTTCGATGAAATCCAGTTAGCCGTCAACACATCGAGGTACCCATCGCCATTGAAGTCGGCGGCACGAACATCGTTAACCTTAATGCCCGATGTGGGCAACACTTGTCGCTGCATGGGTTGAGCACTATCAAAAACAGTTTTGCCCGGATTCATCCAGTACGAAACGGTTGTCCCCAATTCATTGGGTACCAGAATATCAACATAGCCATCGTTGTTGAGATCACCTGTTTCGACGTAGTAAGCAGAGATGCCGGCGTCCAACTTGATTTCCGGTCCAAATTTCCAGTTGCCAAGCCCACGTCGAATTGACAACTTGCCCTCATCCGTATCGTCCGCCCGGCCAGTTCCTCGGGCCGTGTATAGAAAATCGAACTCTCCATCGTTATCAAGATCAGCCCAACGGACACCTTTGGCAGCGCTCTCGGTCTGAAATACCTGCATCCGCTGAAGCTTCCCATCCCCCAGATTTCTGGCGATTACGACGAATCGGCCGTCACAGCCAATGGCGAAGTCCAGCAACCCGTCTTTGTCGACATCCGCGTGAGCGATATTGTAAGTTCCCCCTTCATGCGACGGATCACAACCCTCGCAGATCGGGTTGACCGCCAGGTGCGAGAAATTCCCCTGGCCATCCCCTTTTTCGATTGCCACGACACCAGCACCGTAGTACGACACGGCCAGATCGATCACCCCGTCTCCGGTGAAATCGGCCGCATTGACTTTGTAGGGGCTTCCCTCGGTGGGAAGTTGGGTTGTCGTTTGGGCAGACCCGACCTCGAACGCCACGGTCACGAACACGAAATTGAAAAACAAAATATGCTTCATCACGAAAATCCACCTGTTTCGTTCGACAGCCCAAGTAGTTCTGCCGCGTTGTCGTAAAGAATCTTGCGTTTGTCCTGGTTGGAAATCCCGGCATATGCAATCCGTGCCTTTTGCATGGCACAGCAATAGAGGGGCGTGTCGGTACCAAACAGGATACGATTAGCGCCGATTTGCTCGACGGCGTATTCGATCAACCCCGAGGTCACTGATTTGGACGAGGAGGTATCTGCCCAAACGTTTCCTTGCGTTGACATTTGCACTGCGCGAATTTGACGGTCCCGTGTTTCGTCAACCTCGTCGTGGCCGATGTGGGCCAGAATGAGCCTGACCTGTGGGTACTTGTTGGCAAAAGGGATAAATTGCTCTGGTTCATTGCCGGCGTTGCCCGTGTGCGACAGGGTTAACGTTTCTCTTTCATTCAAGAATGCAAAGACCCGGTCACCGTACTCCGCCACAGGCCAGTAATTCCAGCGGGGATGCAGTTTGACCCCAACGCATTTCGGATGGGATAACAAGGCGTCGGTTTTTGCTTCCCAGTTCTCACGTTTGGGGTTGGCTACCGCATAAAAACAAAGATTGCCAAACTCCTCTGCGGCTCGAACAACAAGCCCGTTGGCAGCGTCGACGTCGGCAGGTTGATCCGCCGCAGGGTCAAACGCACTGAGTTCCGAGACCACCGTGAGCTGGATTGCTGCCTCGGCAGCTCGCCGCGACACGACTTCCGGCGGCGCGTCAACCAACCGGGACACCAGTTCCGAGTAACCACCGTAGTGCCCACAGTGTCCGTGCAGGTCGATGGCCGGCTGCCGCATAAAGTCGATCTGGCTAGTCATTCATCGTCCAATTTCACTCTGGTTTCCAGATGGTTGCGCGAATTCCGACCTCACCACCCAAGGAATTCATCGTATAGACCCTGCCATCATTGAGCACCACGGAACTCGCCCGGCCAGCCCGTTTCAATCCATAACCAAGGATATACCTTTCGGTTTCCCAAGTGTTTCCCTCATCGCAACTCACCAACCCGCGAACGCCGCAGGGAGGGTCTTTATGTTGATAAACCATCACGACCCGATTGTCCGGCATCCGCACCACGTCTGCCGAAACCATGCTCATTCGGGTAACCAGTTCAGGAGTGCTGAAAGTGCGTCCGAGATCATGGGATATCATCACCGCCTCGTTCTTGTACCGACCTCGCCCCACTTCGATACCTGGTTGACCCCACCAAGGGTGGGTCGCATATTCCTCGTCGGCAGGCATGACTGGCATATCGCGACTGCTGTTTGGATCAAGCGGGAGTGGCTGTGGGCCAGTTATGGTGAACAAATCGTAGACAGTTGCATCACGTTGGTACCGGGTTGCTATAAGCAACTTGCCTGAGCTCATCTCCACGAAATTCGATTCGCACGAACCGGGCGGGAGAACCGTTCCATCCCCCCAGCTTTTACCATCGTCGGTCGAGCGCAGAATGATGTCGCCCGAATAACCACGATGTGTGGCCCAGTGGTTCAGCCCATCGCCACAGAAGGCATTTCCACAACTTGTAATGAGAGTTCCGTCGGACAATTCAATAATACGACTGCTGTCACCCTGTCCCATCTTGTCCATTGGCACCGGATCTAACGGTACCTGGGACCATGTTTTTCCATTGTCGTCCGAACGAGCAATGTAGCCCTGTCCCACCGGTAGCAATTCACCGTAACTGTAAAGTAATGTGCCACGGCTGGAGACACCAAAACCCCACGAAGCCCAGCGCCCGATATTGTCAATCTGCTCGATGTCTGCCAGTTTCTGCCAACTGCGACCTTCATCCGTCGACCGGTAAATGACTGGATCGCGGCATGTAAACAGCAGGCTCCCGTCAGGATGACGGCAAACGACGACACCATGTGTGCCGATGGTTGGAAACTTGAGTTGCTCAGCGGGTAGCCGGCGAAAAACCGTCATTTCATGTTCTTCGACATAGTCACCACCATAAAACCGATCGTCCGGTCGCATGCGGATCATGCCGTTATCAAGGTAGCCTTTCTTGTCAACCTTGGTAGTCCGCAAGGTGGGGTAAGCGAGTGGTGGTTTCTTGAGTCCGGACGGTTTCCATCGTACAACCTTAATTGCAGGTTGATCGCCGATCGCGTCTTTATGCCGCCGGGTCTGGCCGCGATCAAACGCCGATACGAGTGTTCCATCTGGCAAGCCAATCGTGCTGACACCGGTCGACGGTTCGCAAAGCGTCGGACGAGGTTTGATGGCGGGGCAGTAGCGACTGGCTCCCAGGACAAATACTTCATTGCCCCAACTCTCCCCGCCATCTTCGCTGACGATCGCTCGTGCCCCATAGGGATCGGTCTGCTCAACGTAACTCAGCACGAGTCGACCATCTGGAAGTTCAACCAGGTTTCCCGGAATTTGCCCTGGCCGCGTAACTGGCCGCGGATCACTCCATGTCTTTCCCTTATCGGTCGATTCAACCAACGCGGTGCGGGAATCGGCACCATCGCCATTTTTCTCAGGCGGTAGTTTGACCGCTGCCATCAAATCTCCAGACGAAAGCTGGATGGGGCGATTCTTTGACAGCGGCGGGAGGCCTGACGTTTCTATCCATGAGTCTCCCTCACGAGAGACAAACATCGTGGTTTCTTCTGGTGATTTCACGGCAGCCACGATCGATCCATCGCGGACCGCCAGTCCGTCGACACTTCCGGCCTCGACGGGAATCGGTTTGGCCGCCTTCCACGTGATACCTCCGTCGCGGCTCACAACAGCCTGCCCCCCGGCACCGGCTAGCAACAGCAGCTCTCCAGAGTGGACCAACAGCGGGTTGGTATCGTCAATAATTACCGGCTGCCTTTCCACGCGGATGCGTCGGAATCGAAGAATCTCATGGCCATCGTGATCCCCGCGCGAAGCCTGGGTATTCTCACTTTCGTTGGCCACTGCCCATCCGGCAACCGACCCAAGTAGAATGATGAAACCACCGATCCAAATGTTTGCAAAACTCGACTTTTTCGTTTTACGACACGATACCATCATGGAAAAGACTCCTGATATGAACCTGATTCGTGCAACTCCAACAACCCCAATGTAGCCCGTGCATGAAATTAGTTCAAACAGCCAAACGCGTGACCTGCCAAATATCTGGTTTCCAGCGTCACGGCAGGGCTGGATGTTGTGCACAACAAAGTCGGGCCGACACCTGTGTGCCATCTCTCTTTTGACGTGTGCGGGAACACATGATAACCTAATTGGCAGGTCACATTTCGCCACCGCCTGCCATGAATCGATTGCTGGCAATCGGAGCTTTGTTGCCCGCAATCTGGCTGACGCGTTGAGTCGCCAAAATCAGTCAAGGAAACAAATCCTCCAAGGCATTCAGATGGCACCAGTCGGCACATTTTGTCCCAAAATGACCAGGGAAGGACTCGCGCATGGCTCGAAACAACTGTGGGTTCCTTGGTGCCGGCGGCTCGTCACCGCTATTCTATTGAAAGGACGTTGACCATGGCACGATCTGCAACCCTCGCTGCATACATCATTCTGATCCTGGTGATGTTGCCGTTCGATGCCACCGGCAAAGAAGTGATGATTGTCACTTCCGGATCCGCCGCTCCAGATACCTGTTATCTCTCACGAAACGCGGCGACGCTCGAAAGGGTCCCACTCGATGGAGTGGCCACCTGGATTGCGACACCCGTCCCCCTTCAGATCGAAGGTAAGCTTGAAACGACCCGCCTGGCAAGTGGCAGACTGGCTCGACACAGCAGTGGGGACGACAGGGCAGACGTGGGTCAAACGCTCGTACATCGGCAGAGAATCCCCGAATCGCATATTGCGCCTGCAATTGCCGATTTGCAATCGGCTGACTTTAATCGCTTTAATTCAAACCTCATTCATTGTATCACGGGCAACGCTCCGGGGCCGATGAACTGGTTTGACGACCAATGGTGGAACACGATCTGTCACAATATCGGCATGCTTTCCAAGGTTGCAAAGCAGGGAGGCTGCCGCGGACTGCTGATCGATCCGGAAGTCTACTCCTACGCGTGGTGGGGCTACCCGATGCTGACCGAAACGGATGGAGGCACTTACAATTACCGTCGGGGTAATAAGGAGTTCTACAAAGGAAAAACTGTCAATCAAGTACAGGACAAGGTACGCCAGCGCGGCCGGGAATTCGCCCAGGCAATTAACGCGGAATTCGCAGGCCCGGTTATCATGTTTTTCCATGCCTCGGGTTACGCGGCCCGCCAGGTACTCCATGACCACCTGGAGCGATGGCCAACTATCGACGAGGCCCCTTTTGGCCTGATGGTGCCATTTATCGACGGCATGTTGGAAGGGTCCACCGATGAGACAATCATTGTCGATTGCACGAGCCAGTCACATGGATGGATTGATCGCCCACAGTTAGAAGCGGCGCGCAAACTGGTCAAGGAAGACGCTCGATCGCTTTCGGAGGTGCCAGAGCTTTTCGATCAGAAAATGCGAGTTGGATTTACCTATCAGCTGGGGCTCCATCCCCGGGAGGAAGCAATCGGACAGGAGAAAGGAGTTCCGCTCCCCTACGAAAGCTGGATGTACGATCCCGCGGCGCCTGAGACAAACTTCTTCTCACCTGAGAAGTTGGAAGAACTCTTGAAACTGGCGTTGGAAATCGGCGACGGTTACGTTCTATTCTGGAACTACCGGGCCAACTGGTGGCTCGATAGGCCCGACGCTGTTGTGGCTGACGGTGCCCCCATATCGAAGAAGAGTCGCTGGGTGCCGCCCGTGTATTGGCAGGCTTTAGAGAACGCGCGCAATTCAGTACTCAAGAACAATTAGTGCGTCAGGCGGTATGAGCCTCCACAAGGGGGAGAGACACATGGGGACTTGTCAGGTGGCCCCCAACCGGGAGACCTGCGAGCAGCGATTCGAAATCAGGCCTCTGACTGGGTTTTTTGACTCCTTTCGGATCGCCGCAAGCGCGAAGGTTGTAATTGCACTTCGCTGATTGATGTCACGCCCATTTCCTCAACACGATCTCAATCCGGGCACAGCCCGCTTGGGAGTCATCGTCCCGGTGGCGGCGTTGAGTTTCTTCTATCTCTCTGTTTTGGAATATTCGTTGCCGCTCTACTTCGAGGCCCGTAGCGAGGTTGCCAGCTCAATCGGTGATCACTTTCCGTTGAATGTTTGGGCAGAGCTGGTGAAATACAAGATCACAGCCTGGCTCATCGGCCCGCTGGCTGCGGGCTTGTTGTCCCGACGGTATGGAGAAAGATTTGTTTGGGGGGCAGCGTTGGCAGGGAAAGTCGTAATCCCCCTGACACTCATGATACATCCGGGGGCTAACATCATCGCACCACTAGCATTCTGGCAGGGGTTTACTGGCGCCTTAATGTGGACCGCCGGTGCATCAATGTTTCAGATGGTTGCACCGGAAAAAAAAGGGTTTTCCAACGCCTGGATGATGGTGTCGATTGCCCTCGGAAGCCTGCTTGCACCCTTTGCCGCGCGCGGATTCATTCACCGCCAGGAACTACTGGGCCTGATCGAGCAATCCAACTGGTCTGAATTTTGGGCACGGTTTTTTAACTTTACCGAAATGGCATCGGCTCCGCAACTGAAGGACTTCCAGACAATGTTCTTCTTTCTGCTGTGGACCACGCTGTTTTGCGGAGTGATGATCCTTTTTTGGTCGCAACGGCCAGGTCGCTTCGAGCGCAATGAACCCGCCGGTTGGCAACAAACAGTTAGCGACCTCTCAACCTTGGTGAAAACCCCCAGCTATTGGGCCCTGGTCATTGCGCTGTGTATTTTTGGTGGCCCGGTGTTTCAGGCCTCTAACCAGTTCCTGCCCTACCGGGCAAAACAATTGGGCCTGATTGGTGTAGGTGGTGCCGATCAAGGTTGGATCTGGCTTCAACTATTGAAAGTATTCATGTGGATTCCCGGAGGCATTGCCGTAGGTTGGCTCGCTGGCCGTGGAGCATCGGGTATCGCAGCCGTGGCAATGCTAGGTGCGTTCTCGCTGGCATCCCTGAGTATAGGATCCGCCCAGGTCGTATGGCAGCTTTTCGGTTGCGTTGCGATCTATGAATTTGTACGACAGTTCATGCGTTGGTCGCACACAGGATACCTTGCCGAAAATGTGCCACCCGCTCTGCGCGCAACGGCGATCGGATTTGCGATCACCTGTGCTGGTGTGGGAAGCACACTTTACGCCTGGATCTCGCCCCAGATTTGGGATCCTAATTCCGCCGATTTCAATTCAGCTGGCCCTTTCTGGGCCGCTGGAATCCTTGGTACCACCACCGCACTTGGCCTGTTTACTTACCACTGGTTTCGCCCCATCCGTGCCCACAGGTCCGCAAATCGCAGCACTTGACATTGGGCACAGATCTTTCGTCGAAATACTCAATGGCCAGTGGGTAAAACGATTCACAGGCCCAACTCAGTGACCGACAAAAAAACAGCCTCCAAACGTTAGTCAAGCCCCAAACCATCTGCTATTATAGAGTCAGGGGGAAACTCAGATGGTGACCGAGGGGCTTGAGCATGCCAGATTTCCAAAAGGTTTTTGTCGGCGGACTCGCATGGCTCCTTATCTTCACCGCCCAGCCGGTTCAGGCAGATATCGAACTTGACGGGTTGGTTCTGCAGCACGATTACTTCCTGGGCAACCTGACCGACCGGACTGGAAATGGCCGGAATGGCGTTCTGGGATCCTCAGCGACGTTGGTCTCACCGTCTGGCAGTGATTCAGGCTACGTCAACCTGCCCGGCGGAAGTTCTGCAACCTCGCACGTAACTTTTCCGACGTTCAGCAGCGGGAACACTCTCGCCCAATTGTCAGAGGCCAACGGTGGAGACCTCACCATCGAAATCTGGTTTGATTTCGACTCCAGCAACGCGATTGGTACCCAAAATGAACAAAGCCGGTTCAACCTGTTCGGCGGCTCTTCCATTGACGGTTCGGATAGCCGCCTCACCTTCGATTTCCGACAATCCGAATCGGCAGAGCATGACGTTGGCGGTTACAAGGACTCCGACATTATCAACGGTGCGTATCGAGGTGGTGATGCAAGACGATCGAGTGTCGAGGGACTGCATCAGTGGGTGTATGTCATGGATGGAAACTATCCCAGCGGCGATGGTACCTGGAAAATATATCGAGACGGTCAGCCGATGAGCGGCACCAGCTTTGGCGGTGGGTTGTCCCGCAATCAATACAAGTCGCAAGCAGCCAACTTCTTTACGCTGGCAGGCTCTCCCAACAAGCTCACCGTCGGTGGCGAAGCCGACATCAATGTGTTTGGAGGTGACCCCACTGGCAAGCTCTATCGAACCCTGATTTATGACGAGGTGTTGAGTGCAACCCAGGTTGGCGGTAACTTTTCCCATGGACTGAACACGTTTGGACCGCCACCTCCGGCACCTAAGGAGGTAATGCTCCTCACGTCTGGGGGCAATGCACCAGATACCAAGTACATGCAGCTCAACATCGCTGGGAACCTGGACCTGCGCCCGTTCACCGGAATCGCAACGTGGCTTGCAAATCCCAGCGGTATACGTTTGCCCCAGGGGAGGTTGCAAAGGGTAGAAAGCGACGCAGGCGATGTTGGTCAGACGATTATGCGCCGGATCGATATTCCCGACAGCGTCGTTGAGCCGGCTATCGAAGACCTCCAGGCGATGCCCGCTTCCGACCAGTTGAATAAAAATTTTGTCCATGTCTATATGGGAAACCAAACCGAGGTGATGGATTGGTTTGATGACTCATGGTGGTCCCATATCTCACATAACATTGGCCAGATTGCCAGGGTTGCCAAAGAAGGCGGGCTGGAAGGCATCCTGATCGACCCGGAAGTGTATTCTTACACGTTGTGGGGTTACAACCAGCTTAAGGACCCCGGTGCTCCGGCGGCGCCCGGGAGCCTTCCAGAGGTCTATGGAGACAAGTCCTTTGCCGAAGTCGAAGCAATAGTACGACAGCGGGGCCAGGAATTTGGTGCGGCCATCAACGCAGAGTATCCCGATTCGACCATCATGTTCTTCCATGCAGGCAGCTACGCCGCCAAGCAAGTCTTTCACGATCCCCTGAACCGCTGGCAGAACACTGAGGAAGCCCCGTTTGGCCTGATCGTGCCATTTGTTGACGGCATCCTTGAATCAACCAGCGATGGCACCAGGATCGTGGATGCCAACAGCTGGACCCACCAGCCAAAAGGGGCTAACGAATTTCAGTATGCCGAAGATCTCGTCAATACTGAAGCCAAATCACTTTCGGCGGTCCCCGAACTTTATGCAGCCAAGGTCCAGGTTGGACACACGATCCGGACCTCGTACGGCCCTGGCGAAGGAAACTCACCCGGCGGGCAGTTCAATCCCGATAATCCTGATAGCAATTACTACTCACCTGCCGCGCTGGAGGATGCCGTGTCTGACGCGATGGAGTACGGCGATGGCTACGTACTTTTCTGGGAGGGGCTAGGTAACTGGTGGCTGGACAGCCCCTCTGCCCTGCCGGTTGGCGGGGCCCCCTCCAACCCAAACAGCAAGTATATCGACCCGGTCTATTGGGATGCTTTGGCCAACGCGACTGCTCCCTTTTTGATCGAACCAAGCGATCAACTCCTGGGAGATTTTAACGAAGACGGTACGGTGAACGCGGCTGACTATACTCTTTGGCGGGACAACCTTGGTACTGCGGTCGCACTTCCCAATGAAGATCCCAACGTCACACCAGGTGCTGTGACTTACGAGGATTACGACATCTGGAAGTCGAACTTTGGTAACACTTTGGCTGACAGCTTGCAGGAGGGGAGTGCCGCTGTTCCTGAACCCGCCGGATTTGTTTTAATTATCCTTGGGGTAATCGCTATACCAATGCGCCGTTGTCGATAAACTTTGCCGTTCAGCCAGTGTGATCGGCGCCAAGCATTCATGCTAGTATCGAGTGGCTTTATCGTTGCGGGCGCATGGATTGCAGATAACCTTCAACCAACTCACTATCTCATGCCTCGACACATTTTTTGGACATCTTACCCGTTTGCCCTTTTGATGGCACTGGCCGGTAATCTGCTGACAGCGGCAATGTCCAGTGGCGCCGATAAGGTCCCCGACCCGCAGCAACCGTCTTTTACGCCGGTCGGAGGTTTCCAATGGAAACGCACGATCAGCCGTCGCCCCGTGTTCACGGTCGATTACTGGCCTGGCGTGCCTGCTGTCGACAAGGAGGGTCGCGCCGACATCTCTGCTGATCTGAAACACATGGCGTCCTATGCCGATCCGGTTACGGTGCGTACGCTGCGCGGCAGCTACGTTCCAGATAGGGCATCTGGCGCGGACCCAGAACATCGCGGGTCGTTCGTGTTGCCTAATCTGCTCGAGATCGAGGATCAAGAACTACGCCAATGGCAGCAAACCATGAAAACTCGTTTGCAGCCATTGCTGGATCAATATCGGGCTGCTGGAGTGTACAGTTTGAACCTGCAAAGTTTCTTCGAACGTTACATTACCAAAAACACGCCCGAATGGTATCGGCAAGGCGTACCCGACTGGGCGGAATGTGATCTTTCCGGAAATCCGTTGCCCTGTAGCTGCCTGTCGCATCCGAAGATGCACGACGTGCTGGACAAAACGTTTGAAGCGCTTTCCTTTTTAAAGGACGAACCAGTTTTCCTGGGATTCCACCTCGGTAATGAGCCACATCTAGGGCTGGTCGATAATGTTTCTGACTACGGAGGCAATCCCCACACGAAGACTGCATTCCGCAAGTACCTCCACACCAGGTTTTCAAGCGTCGCTGATTTCAACCAGGTTGCCGACACCGCCTATCCCAACTTCAAGGCAATCGACATTGCCGATCCAAACTGGCTTATCCGCACCATGGCAGCCCGATTTCGCAGTTCGCTGGTACTCGGCATGATGCAAAAACGGCTGGCTGCTTTGTCCAAAAAACACTTTCCCAACGCGGTAACGATGACCCGCCTGGAAACCGGTTACTGGCTCCGCGAACAAGCAGGGACACGCGAGATAAATGCCGTCGAATTTGCCGGCTTGAAAGATAGCGACCTGGACATCATTTCCTGGAGCCACACCTGGGATGCCAGAAAGCCTGACGGCATGGGACAACTTCATGTTACCGGAGGACTGCTACACGGGATCGGCAAACCGATCGGTTTTACCGAACCGCACCTGGTCCGCTATGGAGAGTCGCAATACTGCATTCTACGGCCAGAAGAAGTGCAGCACTTCGTCTATCGCGGCCTGTTCTACAACTTTCGTATGTTCAACCTGCACAGTTGGGACCGGACAGGAGGCTGGTCGGTTGTCAACGAACCTTTTGGTCTTGTCTTCTCCAAACAACCCGGGCTGTTGCGGATGGTCGCGCAGCTGCGCAGCGAGCTGGACCGATCGGCTCCCTACGAAACCTTTGGCCAGCCCGTCATGCCCGATTTGCGACTGCTGGTGACCAGCAACGCACGTCACTTTCCTGGCATGGCTGGTTGGTGTTATGGAAACTGGTTAAGTCGACTTTGCCCCTTGTTAGAGCGTCCTCAGTTAACTTGTTACGAGGTGCTCGAGGAGCAAACCAGTAATCTCCAGGAGGCCCTGCGGCAATGTCGGGGTGTCGTGGTTGTCGACGCCTGCCTTTCGCCTGCGACCAGGCAGGCGCTCAGCGAATTCGTCGACCGCGGTGGCCGGTTGTTGGTGTTTGGCGCCCCGGCAACCGTCGGGCCCAACTACGAACAGGCCGACTTGCCGAATGTCTACCCCGTGACCTCGCAGCGGGAAAGCCTCGAGCAACTCATCGAAGAAGGCGTCCCGGCAGGGGTCGACTGCCAGGTGACCACGACTCATCCCGTGCTGGACGGCATGTCGTCACTGGAAATGCTCAGGCCAGCCAACCTGCAACTGCGACCCTCGGCTAGTGCGGTCCTGGTTTCGCCGCAGGGGGAGCCGGTTGGTGCGGCCAACGACCAGGTGGTCTACCTGGCCGGATTTCCCACCGAAACCGATCAGCAAGAGCTGCTGCTGAAAAACTTTGCCCGCTGGGCCGGTACCCAACTTCCAGAGATTCTCGTCAGCCGTTTTAAAAACGCCATCGTGGTGCAGAATTGGGATACGGCTAACCACCGGCTGGATGGCACCATCATCGATCCAGAACCGTTCATCGGACAGATTCCCATGAGTGGTCCGCACGACGGTGCAATCCGCGAATATCGCCAGGACCATCCCTGGCTGGCATACCACCGCGATGACGATGGACAAATCGTGCTGGAAGGGGTGCAACTCGATGTCAAGGATGTGAAGGTTTTCTACAAGGATCAGGCGCGCGAACTGCCTCATTTTGAAGGCATTGATGATACGGTTGGTTTTTCGTATTTTTGGGCCGGCGAGTCGCACCCGATCATCGCACGTTTTACGGTCTCCCACGAAACCACCGTCGACGCCACGATCGTCGGCGGGCCTTGGAGCGAAGATCAAATTGGCTGGTTCGTCGCCGAAATTGGTGAACATCGCGTGGCCGAAGGCTCGGGCCGGCAGGTTCACTTCCACGTCGAACCTGGCAAACATTACTATTTGACTGCGGTACTTGCCAGGCATCCCGACAGGGAACGCGAAAAGATCTGCCCCTTGTGCGAGTACTATGCCTTTGAATAAACGGCGCCTTTGAATAAAAGTCGCGAATCTGGGGATACGATGCCCCCTGCGGTCACAGTTCAGCAAGCGTTATCTCGCGGCCCAGTTCGGCAGATCTCCGTGCGGCCAGCACCGCGCGGTGATTGGTGATTGCCATCTCCAGCGTACATCGCACACTCGACCCGGCCACGATGCTGTCTACGAAATTGTGATCGTTCGCTCGGAAGGTCTCATCCCAGGTGTCTCCAAATTTTTCAACGGTGGTCTGCTCAGTCTGGGGATCGAAGATTTCAATAGCCGGCTGGTCCACATCAAATCGGACCGATACCTGTTCGCCATTGACGATCCATTCGTTGTAGCGCCAGTGACACTGCAATGTCGAATCGATCGATACCACAATATCACCCGGATACCTAATCCACAGGAAAGCCGTGTCATCGGCACTTACGTCCTTGATGCCTATTTTGTGCCTCTGGCATGTAACGGCCAGTTCCGGCCCCAGCAGTAACTCCAGCCCAAAGAGGCAGTGCATGACATCGTCTTGAAGACAGCCACCCCCCTGATCGTCGTGGCCATAGTACGTTTCAAAAAAATCAGGCCGTGGCCTGAGAATATTGTCACCGTAGTGGATATGAATTGACCGGATTTCACCCAACTGGCCCTCCTGGTGAAGCTCAACAATACGATCCATTGCCTGCATATTGCCATAGGGAAAGGCAACAGCCGCAACAAGATTTTTATCGTCGACAACCTGTTGGAGTTCTTCGAGTCCATCATTGTTAACCACGGTCAGCGGCTTTTCGCTCAGCAAGTGGCACCCTGCCTGTCCGGCTACAATGAGTTGAGGGATGTGCAGTGCCGGCGGCGTGCAGATAACCACCGCATCGAAACGTGACAGGTTGATGTTGGAAAACTCACGAAAATGCTCGGTGCCCGGGAACTCTTTAAGGACACGGCAGTCCTCATTTGGATCACAAACCGCGCACCGCTGGCCATATTCGGTCAGGTATCGGAAGTGCCGCCTTCCGGCCGACCCGCCGCCAACAATAAGAATATCCAGCGGACCTGCCGTCTCGCCACGATTTGTCGATTGCATTCCGATTCCCACCTCCGTCTCTGGCCCAAATTCCAACCTCCCCTACCATGCACTAAATCCGCCATCCAGCACCAGGTTGTGGCCGGTGACCCATGCCAAGGCCTCACTGGCCAGGTAGACGACGGCACCCTTCATGTCTTTGCCATCCTTGCCAATTCGGCCCAGTGGGTGCTGAGATTTATAACGCTCGAGGAAGTCGGCGGGCTGCCCCCGCTCGAATCCCGACATACTGATGGAGTTGACCCGAATTCCGTGGGGGCCAAGATAGCACGCCAGATCCCGCGTCATGTTGATCACCGCTCCCTTTGCCGAACTATAGTCGATCGTCACACCAATCATGTCCGACCCTTCGTAAACCCGCCGGTCTTTGCCCAACATTCCAGACACGGAGGCAACATTAATGATCACACCCTCCTTGCGCGCCATCATGTGTTTAGCCGCCTCGCGCGTGCACAAGAACGTGGCCGTTGAGTTGGTCTCAAACGTGTACTGCCAGTCCGAAAGCGAACGTTCTTCCAGCGGAGCAGCGTTACGGGCATTCCCGGCATTGTTAACCAGGATGTCCAGCTGGCCAAAGTCGTTAATGACGGCCGCGATCACCGAGCAAATCCCCGCTTCCTCGGTAACATCAAGCTCGTAGGAAGTGACGATTCGCCCCGTTACAGTGGCAATAGTTTGGGCAGTCTGCTCTGCCTGCTGGAGGTCGCGGCTGGTGATCGCCACGTTGGCACCCGCCTGGGCCAGTGCCTCGGCCATATCTCGACCTAAATTGCGCGCCCCGCCTGTCACCAATGCCACCTTGCCTGTCAAACAGAATAAATCCAAAACCTGTTCGCTCATACTCAGTGCCTTGTAGGTTCGTGTTTGGCATCCCGTAATACGGATGCGGTGATCAATTGCCGCCATCACGTTTTGTAATCATGGCCTGCCGTACGGATTCATAGCGGTCTTTGACCTGCTGGTCCACGATACAGCGGGTGGTACGCACAAACAGTAACAGCCCACGGCGGGAACACTCACTGGTATTGGTGGTGCTCCGGTGGATCGTATTGCAGTGGTGAATGGAACAATCACCTCGTTTTAAAAGAATTGGCTCTTCGGTTGCCGGGGCCGGTGGATCAACAAGCGTCAGCGACAAGCCGTTGACTCCACTGGGCAGGTGAGGAAGGATGCCCATCTTGTGGGATCCAGGCACAACCCGAACACAACCGTTTCCTTCGTTGGATTCGTCAAGGGCGATCCAGAATGTCAAGGCATGAGCAGGAACCAGGTGATAAGTAAGCATTGTCCTGGTGCGACGGCGCAGCGGCACCACCGCGTGCCGGCTTTGCCATGTAGGACAAGTTATCATGCTCGGATGGTTCGCCGAAGATTACCTCGATCAGGTCAGAAAATCGGCGATGTTGGCTGAGCCGTGCAAAGAACTCTCCGCACTTGTTCAGCCATTCGATTTGTCGAATCGTCTTGCCGTCGTCTTCATAGAACAGATCTTCTGGATCAATGCGATCGCGGTATCGAGTCGTCAGCGTACTCAACTCGGCCTCCACCGCTAGTAGCTCACTTTCCAGCATGAAATTCTCAAGGACGGTGAAACCGTCTCGGTGGAATCGCTCATTGACGGTCTCGTAGCTCATGGCAGCGAATTTTCCCATGCAAGAATACCCGAGACAATCGGACTGTGGAGGTTCCCGTTATTCGGCAGCGTCTACAATCTGGAAAAACTGGTCGAAGTTTAGACCGTTCGCGATGTTGATGCCCAGCAGCCGATGAGGATCGGTGGTTCGGCTATTTTGGGGCCAGGGACCTTCGACTGCTGTATACCAGAGCCTGGCGGTTCGAAACAGCTTGCGGGCCATTCCTGTAACCGTGGCATTGCAGCTACCGTTGGGATACGCAAAGTAAGGCGATTCAATCCCGAGTCGTGTCTCAAGCTCCCGTTTCGACTCCGCCATTTCGTCCCACGCTTCGTTGTCGTCTCGAGGAGCACGCTCGGGGCCGGCAAGCCAGAGGTGGCGCCGGGTGTGCGGGGCAATGCACCAGCCAGCGTCACGCAACCGTGCCAGTTCATCCCACTGCATGGCGGGGTAGTCTTGTGGGCCAAACACCACTTTACCACTCGCCAGATCCGTAATCACAAAGACGGTGGCATTGAAACCGAATTCACGAAGGACCGGATACGCGTTCTCAAGTACGTTGAGGCGATTGTCATCGAAATCGATCGCCAGGGCACGATCGGGCAAAACCGCCCCTGCCAGCAACCAGTCTGCGAGCTGGTGGTGCGTGACCACCGATATGCCGGCATCGGCAATATACTGCATCTGGCGCCGAAACTGGCCAAGGTCAATCCGTCCCTGGTCGTTCTCGACCGTAATTTCGTCGTCTGCATGCACACGGTGGTACACCAGGATCGGCAGCTTGGTTGCCATCGAAAAGTCCTATAGCTCCAGCAATTCTGGAAAATTGTGTTCGGCCCAACTGCGAGCCCGGTCCAGATCCTCCTCGGTGCAACTGCGATACGGTTCCCGAACCCGCAACGCGCAGTGAATATTCGGGTTCAGCGCTGCATCGGCCTTGTTAACCGCGGCATCACTTTTACCGGCCCATCGTGTCTTGACTTCAAGTTTAAATCGGTTGACCAGTTGCTGGATCCGGATAGCCTCGTTCCAATCGCCACCGGCGCAGGTTTCGTACCAGCGCACCATCAGGCGGGGGTTGGTCACCGCTAACCAGGAGTATATTCCCCGCACGCCCCCTGCAAAATTTGCGGCAAAAGCATATTCGCCGCAAAAGTGGCTCACATCCGGAACAAGCCGGCACACATTGCTGATCCACAACGGCTCATCTCGTGGCAGCTTGGTTCCGATCAACGTTGGCACCCGCTCCTTGAGGGACCGGTAGTCTTCGGCCTCGAACGTCAGCTTTGCGTACCCGGTATTGTAGTGCACCAGCGGAACGTCACCGCAGGCACGAGCCGCCGTTTCGACAAAGGCAAAAGCTTCTTCAAGATCGAGCTGAATGTAGTACGGCAAAATCACTTGGATTGCGTCCGCCCCGGCCTCAACCGCGTATTCGGCCCGGCGAAGAAAGCCGCGTGTGTTGGGCGCGGAGCAGCAAACTTGTACTGGCACCCCGGCAGACCTTGCCTCGTCCACCACCGCGCTGACAAGACAAAAGAACTCGTCATCGTCCATTGCAAAAAACTCGCCGGACGAAGCGGTCGTATAGAGGCCGGTAAGCCCGGCACTACACAAGTAGCCGACGTCCTGCCGCAGAACCTGCTCATCAAGGTGGTCTTTGGCATCCCAAGGTGTCGGGACCAAAGCCCATACGCCGCGAAGACTCTCTGAAGTTAACGTCTTGGCCATTGCAAAACCGCGCAATTTTGAATTGATACAAACGAGGATCACATTACAATACCACACGTTCACTCCTTGCAATACCGCCGCTACTGACCCTGGCCAACCTTTCCCTAACACTCACAGAGCCTACGATGACCGACAGTTTGACCAAAATATCTGACCATC
>CAUZEA010000094.1:0-22593 GCA_963578605.1 Planctomycetota bacterium | reverse complement strand
CCTGCGGCGGTGGCATCGAGAAACACAACCGCCTCGGCCGGTGACGCTTCGGGTGAGACAACAGCCGTCACTCCGAATAGCTTCGAGACATACCGTTGTAGTTCGTTGGCCGCGAACAGGACCTGTTCGTCAGGCTGCGGGCCGGTGGCGATAGCAAGTTCAGTCATGGAATATCCTCAATACTTGCCTATGCTATTTGGCCGAATCGCCGGGCGATCCGAACGTGGGTCAGTCCTGCGTCGACCTGTTGAATGTGGAAGTCACGAGATCTCTTCTACAATCTCTCCCATGTATTTCAAGCCGAGCTTTACACGCTTTCCTTTCAGCGGCGACCACGGCTCCAGGCGAAAACCCTCCGGGCCAAACCCGATACCGTAGTACCCGGTGAAAATCGCCAGCTGAGCGAAATAAGAATCTGCCAGGAAACCTTCATAGCCCGAGGGGGTTCCGTTCCAGTGCATGAACTCCAGCCCCGTTGAGTACCCGCCGCTGGCAGAGTCTGGCTTTTCGCGATTCTGGTATCCCCCAACTGCGTATCTCTCCATCATCGGCCAGAGGATACGATCGGCCTCTTCCCTCCGCCCGAGCTGGTAGAGCGCCTGGATGTAGGAATACGCGAGCAACGCCCCGGTACCGCCATTTGCGAGTTCCCCGAACCCATCACTGCCGTCTTCATTCGCGGACGTACCCATCACAGGGAACTCCTTCGGCCCTAAGACGCCATAGTCGCACTTGCGGATGGGGATCAGGCAGATGGGAAGGCCCAGATCGAAGCGGTCATAACCGACTTCCTGCATCTTCGCTTCCAACCTGTCGACGATCGCATTCGCCTCATCGGTGGGCACCAGTCCGTAGATAATGGCTACACCGTTGACCCACGGGAACCAGTAGTCATGCAAGTCTCCATCGCTATCCCGCCAGCCGGCTATGATTCCTGTTTCGGGGTTGAAGAATTTCTTCATGTAACCGGCACGGATCCTCTCGGCAGCACTCTCATAGAACTCGGCCCGCTCATTGCAACCCGCCAGCCGCTCCAGATCGGCAAGGCAGTTCAGTGCCCGATAGGTAAGCGCCGATGAATAGGCATCGTTGTGGCCAAAATTTATCTGGTCCGCAATATTCGAGTGCGGCGATATGCACTCCTCGGCCGGAGTGCCCGGTTTGGTGGACTCAGGAAAACCATCGTCGTTGCGATCCTGTTTCTTGATGTGGGCAGCATAGCCTTCGAGCACTGGTAGCCAACGCCTCAATAGATCCAGATCTCCTGTTACACGTATGACTTCCCAGGCAGTAATCAGAAAACATGGATACGAATCGAGGAAGATCCACGGCGCATCGGCCTCGGTCCCGTAGCCGCGTGCACCGGAAAAGTAGCGATCCAACGTCTCTCGACCGACCTGGATCGCTTCTACACCGCCAGCCATCGGAGGCGTGAACACGGCAGGCTCAATGTAGTGGAGCATGCAGCTGGTGGTTGCGTTGGCGCTGATCACATTGTTGGCCAGGACGCCCACATCCTCCTGGTACTGGAAGTTGTTCAGCCAGTGCCGGGGTAAAGTTTTCAGGCGGGAATCTTCGTCGCTCAAAGCAGGCACAGGCTTGACCGTCTCGACCGACAGGGAAAGTTCCCAGCCAGAAACCCCGGATGGCGTGGCGTAAAGTCCATCTTCACGGCGACTTGCCTGGTCTACGATCGTCGCCTCCCAAAGTCGGTCGGAACGCGTCTTACGCCCCTCCAGGGCAGAGCAGCCACTGTCGGTTCGATTTAAGAGCAAACTACCGTAGTCTGGCGCGTGCAGGATACAGGGTAGCGGAGCTCCCATCCCGGGCACCGGGTTGGCAACGGGGGCTGTTGGTGTTGGCACAATGTCGAAGGCAAGTTTCAGTGCGGGAGGCGTCTTAAATATCGACGTTCGACCAATGGCCCCATGGAAGGCCAGCTGAACGGATTTTTCCTCCACCCTGATTTCCCACCGGGCACAGCCGCCGTCGGGGCACTCCAATTCGTAACTTATCGCGTTGCCTTCGCACTCCGCAGGGCCCCGTGATTTCAAAGCCACTTCAGGTGAGAAAAGCGGAGTGCTGATCAAACGCCCGCCGCCCCTTTCCCCGGTTTTGAGCAAATTTGTGTACAGATTGCCCTTACCAAGGCTGTCCCAGCACAGAAACGTGATCTCAGGCCGTTCACGTGCCACTGCCAAACGGACCCATGCTGAGCTCAACTCAATGAGCTCTTTGGTATGCCGGGTCCTGAAGAACCTCTCGCTCTGCTTTGTGGGCTCAAGCACCTTATCTGGCAAAACACCTGCCTTCATTTCAGACTGGCCCTCGGCCTCTTCGTCCACAAAATGGCCAAAAACCTCGATCTCCGAGATCTCTGTCTCGTTCGGATGATCCTTATCGGAGGATCGGTCGACCCGCAGGCGAAAATTATCCGTAACCACTGGCTCAAACGAACACGCGACTGCGAATGTCTCCTTGTCCATCCGGTTGTCAACAACCTCAAACAGCGTCCCGAGTGTCAGGCCACCGTCGGGACTGTACTCCCCGGAAAAATCAACCGGATAGTCGGCAATGTCGGCACGATGAACGACTACGCGCGAAATACGCGCCGGCTGGCGGAACCTGATCCAAACCCAGTGAGGATGCGGTTTAGAAACTGAAGGGACCCAGCGATCCGTATCCGCTACCGCAGCCCCTGTCGAAACGCTGGTGTCGTCCCCGGGCACCATCCGAACGCCGTCATTCACGAACTTGATTCGCCCGCCGGCCCGGTGGTAGTACGCATCCCCCAAAAACTCCGAGTCTGCCACGGCAACCGCACCTTCGGTAGCCAGTGCAACATTAATGATTTTTGACATTGGGTTGAGTTCCTGACAGCCTGTTCAGCCGCATTGTTCATGAAAACAAATGTCCGCAGTCACCTGGTCACGTCCCCTCACCATTGGAACACCAGAAAACCACGATACGGAAGTTCGTCCCGGGAGGTTACTTTAACCGTTGCGGCTTCATTCACACTATCGACTAGTGCCTGGACCGGTTGCTTCAGAGGGGCAAGAAGGGTGGCCTCAACAGGTGGTTTGTCAGCCGCAAACATGTGGACTGAGGGCTTCGCCGCATCAGGAGTGCCATTGAAAAGCACCAGAAATTGTCGTCCCTGCCCCTTGAAATGGATGGGCATCAGGTAGGGAACTCCACTCACCATGGCTGAGCTGAATTTCCCCCCAGCCAGAAACGCCACCGTTTTCTGGGTGATCGTCTGCCGCTGAAAGCTGCGAGGCAGGCACGCGGGGTCCGGAGCACTGGTAGTAGCCACGCGCCCACCCAGTTCGTTCTCGTAAACCACGATACCTGCTCCAAAACGTTTTCTTTCGGGCGTGAGGACCGTGGTCCACTCATCGGCTCCAGCCAAAGGTTCCAGCACATAAATACTTTCGAGGTGGTTCGTGTTGAAATAATGCCCTTCGGTAACACCGGTCTTTTTTGAATTGACCCTTTCAATGGAATACGGGGCTTCTTCTCGACTGACCCGTCCTTTGGACTCCACACCAATGTACTGTCCGAATCCGCGTTGACAGAGTATGTCAGCACTGACTCCGTCAAGTAAGAGTCCACCAGAAAGCAGTTCCCGGATCTTTTCTTCATCAAAGGCCCAGGCCAAACTCCCGAAAATAGCATTCACTTCCTGAAAACCTGCTGAAACAGGGACACCGTATGGCAGCAGGAAATGGCCGGGACCAAAGGACGAGGCATTTAATTCCTGCATATCCTCCCCCTTTAAAGTGCGGACATGTGCCTGCGCATCTTCTGCCCACGGAATGCCGACGCCGCAGGTCTCCAAGCTGTCAGAGAATCTTGCAGAGATCCACTCCAGGGCCGGACGGCTGTTATCCAGGAGTGTGCCTAATTCCGGTTCTCTGTCGGCACGGTTCCCGGAAAACGGAAACAGGTCCAGTAGCAATGCGTCCGAACCGTAGAACATGCAAAAACCCATCTCAGACCAGGTCATACTGTCAGACTTGGTCCAACTGGTGAACGGGAAATTCTCTACTTCAGGCGCGACCTCGCAACCCGGGGGTCTAAAGCTTTTTTGCACATCCAGCATCATGATCGAACCATCCTGGCCTCTTCCCGGGGACTCGCGGTATGCGCCAAAATGGGGCCGGTGAACGACCTGGCCGTTGATCATCAAAGCATCGAAAAGCCTCCGCCACTCACGGCCCTCTGCGCTATGCATACTGGGAAGTGAGCTCATCAGACCAATCTTCGTTTCGCCGGGGGCGTTTTCGGCGACTGCTCCAGCCAGGCCCTCGGCCACCTCAAGATGAATATCACGCCACAGCTCCAACCATTTCGTTCTCCACAGGTGCGGTGGTCCCGGCATGAGCACGTTGTTGACGACCTCGGTTCGGCTGACTCGCTGGCCGACGCGGTCCGCAAATTGGTGAAGAACCTCATCCTCAAATCCCCCTCCCCAATCAAGCGGATCGTGGTTGTGGTAACGAAAATCATCCTCGATCCAGATCACACGAAAGCCAAGCTGCGCAAAGCGGCCATAAAGTCGGTCGATGTAAGTGCGCCACTGGGGGTCGGCGAACGAGGCACACGACCGGCTTACATTGCCGGTGGGCGATACCATAGGTTTAAATTGACGATCTTCAGGGAAGCTGCGTCCGCGATCGCAGTGCAGCACCGTCATCCAGGGATTAAGGCTTACAATGACCCCTGCCTTGTCCAGAACCATTTTGACGCTCTTGATGGTTTCGAACCACAAATCTTCCTCTTCTTCAGACAACAGTCCGTTGTTCCATTCTTCGGCGGCGAAAAACAGAACGACTTCCTCAATACCATGTGCCGTGCAAAAGCGGGCGAGAACCGAGGCATCCCTCTCGGTATTATTCCCGGGGAGCACTTGGAACCGCAGGTGATAACGCAAGAGGCTCGTTGTATGTGTGGCCATGGTTGGGTCCAAGGAGTTTTCCAGTCAATGAGCGTTGGTTTTATAGAGGACCCTGTTCCCGTTTTGGACATTGAACGGTTCGCTCATTGAACAGGGGGTAGCTCACAGGCAGGCCTGGGTTGATGCTGGATTGCTGGCAAGCAACGACTTAGGGTGATCGAGGCTTGTGACGACTTGTACTATTGAGTGACTGCAGGTAGTCGCGAAAAAGAATAGTCTCACTCAGTGTGTCTGCGCGGTTGCAGTTTTCCCACTCGATCCAAACATACTCCAGGCCGAGGTATCCCCGATACCCGGTCGATTTCATCACCTTGACGACCCTCGCAAAATCGATCGTGTTATCGCGGAAAGTTGCCTGGAGTGAACCCCGTCGTGCGCCTCGTACGTGAAAATGACTGGCATGAGCGATCAATGGTTCAACCTCGACATCGGGAATGCCAACCCGCGTGAAATGGGCATAGTCGAGCGTATAGGTCAGTCCCGGCACCTCGTCGATCAGGCGTAGTGCCGATTTCGGTCGTGGCACGACCGAGCCGATGTGCGGCTCTACACCCATCGTAATCCGGTAGGGGGCTGCTTGTTCGATGCGCCACGCAAGCTCGTCGCGAGCGATTTTCAGCGACTGTGCCCTGGGATGGTCCTTGAAGAACACACCGGGCCCTATGGTGACGTGCTTGGCGCCACAGGTGGCGGCATAGTCCAGTGTGCGCTGAAACCATTCGCGGGCCCTGCGTCGGCGCGAAGCCTGGGGGTGATTGATGGCATAAGATCGGCCATCGTCGTCAACCTGAAGAAACACATCGGCAGGCTTCAAGCCGCGTGAGTCGAGCTTCTTTTTGAGGACCCGGGCCGAACGGCTGACATGCTTGAATTGGTCGGAAGGCTGCAGGTGGGACCGCCGCTCGAACAACCCGATGTCCACGCCACCAATGCCGAGCGCCGCAATCAAGGTCAGCACATCGTCGTGCGGTAGTAATGGAAATGTAAAATCGGCACATGCGAGTTTAAGTTTCATCGCATCAACCTCACTTCACGATCACATTCGTGGCCCTGCGCACGGACTCGCACGCCCCTTCGATCAACTTCATGGCACTCCATCCCAGCGTCGCCGGCGAGCGGTTCGGTGCTGTGCCCAAGACGACGTCGACCAGGTTATTCGTCGGCGCGGTCAGCGGGTAAATGGAATCGTCCGGAAGATTCGGATAATTCGTCACCGTACCGTCGCCAGCATGATACTGCATAGTTCCCTTCCACAGTTCCATAAAAAGCATACCGTCGGTTCCGTAAATCCGGACCTCATAGTTCCGCTCGGACAGCATAGTGGCCCCGGTGCTTGCGATCGATACCAGCGTGCCCCGTTCCAGCTTGACGTTCAGCGTATTGAAGACATCCACTGGCGTGTCGTAATTGTCAAACCGGGCGAACACTTCGACAGGTTCCTCGCCAGTGAGGTAGGCCAGGTGCCCGGCGACATGCGCGATCTGGTTGTAGATCTGACCGCCCCCGCTGATCGCTGGATCGCTGCTCACTGCCTGCTCAGGTTTGAGATAGGGTGGCTGGGCGTTCTCAAACGCGTCGGCATCTCCAAAGATAGTATCCCAAGGTAACCCACGATAAAAACCGAGGCAAAAGTTCGTCATCAGTACGCTAATCAATTTAATGTCACCCATCGCACCCGATTGGATCAAGCGTTGCGCCTCGGCAGCATGTTCGGTGTAATGCCATGGCGCACTGATCAACATCTGGACACCCTGCTTGTCTGCCAACTCGACCAGTGTTCCAGCCTGGTCGGCAGTGAGTGTCATGGGCTTTTCGATCAGCACATGCAGGCCCCGCTCCAATGCCGCTTTGGCTTGTGGGTAATGCGCATTGACCGTGGAACTGATCACCACGGCGTCGAGGTCATCGAGGGCAAGGACATCCTCAACCGAGGACACACCGTGGGGAATTCCAAAGTCGCGGGCAATCTTCTCAGCAATCTCTTGGTTACGATGGTGGACAACCACCAGTTCCGCCTGGGGATGGCGCAACAGAGCCGGAACGTGTGCCGTCGTGCCCCACCAACCAGCACCAATGACCGCACAATGAGCTTTCTCCTGCATGCGCAACTCCAATCGACTGCCTGATGCTTCGCGCGAACCAATTTTGATGCTATCGTAAAACCGATCTGGCTCCCCACAACCACCTGGCTCCCTACAACCACATAGCCTTGATGGCGAACCGCGGGTGTTGAGGGCCGAGTTTCGAGTGTCCAGTGTCAAGTGTCAAGTGTCTCAACACAAGTCGGTAACGCAAAATGGATGCCCACGACTTTTCTGACGTCCAGGTCGAACAATTCCGAAAGGAAGGCTACCTGGTCGTACCATCGTTCTTTGGCCCCGACGTGCTCGATCGGGTGGACACGACCATCCGCCAGCTGACTGACGAGGCACTTAGGAGCGAAGATCGCAGCAAGTTTCTCGAACTGGAGCCCGAGTCGCTGGAAGACTGCCCTGTGGTGCGGCGAATCTATAATCCGTACGACGTGCACGAGACGTTCCACCAACTTGCCAACACACCCCAACTGGTTGACTGCGTCCAGTCGCTCATTGGTCCAAACATTAACTTGCAACACAGCAAAATGAACATGAAGCCACCTGAGGTTGGATCGGTGGTGGAATGGCATCAGGATCTGGCATATTTTCCTCACACCAACGATGACCTGGTCACCCTTTTGATCTACCTCGACGACGCCACCCAGGAAAACGGTTGCCTGCGGGTGCTGCCGAGGAACCACACTCATTTTTTCGACCACCACGGGGCGGATGGTTATTTCGCCGGGATGATCACCGAGGACCTGGAGTCGCAGCGATTTGGACAACCCGTTGCATTGGAAGGGCCGGCCGGCAGCGTGATTTTCATGCACTGCATGACCCCCCACAGTTCGCATACAAACCGTTCATCAAAGCCTCGGCGAACCCTCATCTTCGAGTACCGTGCCGCCGATTCGTTTCCGATTCAATGTGTCGGTGCGAGCGGGGCAGTCGACGCCGACCGACAGATTCGTGGAAAACCGGCTCGCTTTGCGCGGTGCACTGGTCCCCCGCCATATATCCCGCGACTCGATACCGGATACCAATCGCTGTACGAACTGCAGACACACAGCAAGAAAAGGTTGGCGGATACGAACACCAGTCGCGTGCCTGGTGAAATAGCGGCTTGCGAAGATGAAATAGGCGAGTTGTAAAGACACGGTAGCACAACCGAAAAAAGACTGGCCCGGGAAGGAAGTATTTCGACAGTGGATGATCTGGTATCTATTGCGAGCCGTTTTCAACGGGATGGGTTTGCGCTGGTCGAGAATTTTCTCTCCCCCGACGAGCTGACAACCATGCAACGCGAACTCACCCGGTATATCGACCAGGTGGTGCCCCGCGTGTCATCCCGGTATGTATTCTACGAGGCGGGAGACAACGGTCCCATCAAGCACCTCACCAGCCTTGATCTCCACGACGATTTTTTCAAGCAAATGCTGGCACGTCCCGCCACGCTGGAAGTCGTCGAGGCGTGCCTGGGGACGCAGGCAGAGCCACTTGCCAGCGAGGTGTTTTACAAGCACGCCCATGTGGGAACCGAAACGCCTTACCACCAGGACAACGCCTATCTCCATTTCGATCCCGCCGATGGTGTCGTGGTGTGGATCGCCCTGGATGACGTGACCCTTGATAACGGAGCGATGCATTACCGCAAAGGCGCATTTGAGCTTGGCGATCTGGACCATTTCGAGACCAACCTGCCCCTATTCAGCAAGCAGCTGTCTGTAGAACTGGATCCGGCTCGAAACCCCGAAGTCCCCGCCCTGGTCAAGCGGGGCGGCGCGGCGATTCACCACATCCAAACCCCACACCGCGCCGGCCCCAACCGTACCGACCGCGACCGACGCGCCTTTGTCGGTAATTATCAAGGCGCTCGTGCCAGGGTGGACGAGCAGCGCAAAGCCGCACACGAGGCCTACACGGCCAGGCTTTACGACGAAGGCTGACCGATAATAGATGCCAACACGGCAAGTATTGCACCACGCCACCATGCCGTACGTACACGCGCTGCCGCGGGACCTTTGTCAACCAGTAGAAGACAGACCAAAAGGTGATTGGGAGTGGGGTCATGCAGACAAAACCGCTGGACATAGAAGCGCTCCTAAAGCAGCACGACATGATCTATGAGGCTGCCCCCCTGGAGTGGGAGCAGGGATTTTTGCTTGGCAACGGCAACCTGGGTGCCGTGATATGGGGCGACGGCGCTCCAACCCATTTCACGCTCAACAGGATGGATGCCTGGGACCAGCGCGACAACCTGGACTTTGGGCCGGATGGCAACTACCGGTCCCTGAGGAAGCTTCTCGACCAAGGACAGGTCGAAGAGGCAGCAGGGCTTTACAATACGCGTCAAGAGATCCCCTATCCGACGAATGTTTTTGTGGGCGGAATACGCCTCGAATTCGGCTCGAAGCCGACGGCCTTTGAGGGAAGGCTCAGCCTGTTTGATGCCACGGCAACAGGCACCATTTTCCTGAACAATGGCCAGGCCAGCTTCTCCAGCTTTATTCACGCGCAAAAGAACCTGTTGGTGCTGGAGGTGGACCTGGAGGGAGACGCCACATTCAAGTACACGCCCGAGGTGAACTGTCAGCTCTTGCACAGTCCCCAGGCACACGTCACCGCAAACCATGCAGAGACCCTCAAAGCCTGGGGGTATCCCCCAGCCGAGACCGGCAGCGAGGGAATCCTTTCCTGGCACGTTCAGCAGATCCCAAATAGCGGAGCCTACTGCGTGATGTGGGCGCTGCAGGAGGACCCGAGCCAGCGCCGCTTCACACTCCTGCTCTCGGTTGAGCTTTGCGCAGATGGCGATCCGCTGGCGGCCGCCAGGAATCGAATGGACGAGGCCCTGGAATCTGGCAGCCAAACTCTGCATGAGCAGCACAGCTCCTGGTGGCAGGACTATTGGAAAAAATCGGCTTTGACCATACCCGATCCCAGGCTGGAGAACCTCTACTATGTGGAAATGTACAAGCTCGCCTGCAACACCATTGGCCGGACTCCCGTAACCACGCAAGGCGTGTGGGTCACTGGCGGCCCGGACTATCATCTCAATCTGAACCTGCAGCAGAGCTACTGGCCGGTTTACACCTCAAACCATCTGGAACTCGGCAACTCCCTGTACGACGTCTTTTTTGAGATGCTCCCCCGGTTTCAGGAATTCTGTCGTGATTTCTACGGCTGGGATGGGGCCATGGCACTTGGCGCCATCGCTCCCAATGGGGCCGCGGTTCCCTGCACCTTTCAATGGAGCTTCTGGACGGGAAGCGGACCATGGGTAGCCCACCACTTCTGGTTGCACTACCTCTATTCCCAGGACGAGGTCTTTCTCCGGGACAAGGCCTACCCCTTTATGCGCGAGTTCATGAAGTTCTTCGTCGGCTACCTGGAGAAAGGTGAGGATGGGCTCTATCATCTGCCCTGGGACTCCTCGCCGGAGTTCGACTATCTGATGGGGTGGGACGTGACCTGTTCTCTTGCCCTGATCCGGTTCCTGGCCGAATCCCTGTTGAAGTCCCAAGACATCCTCGGGCTCAGCGACCCGGACGTCCCCAAGTGGGAAGAGATCCTGGAGCATCTCACGCCCTACCCGGAAGATCAAACCGGGCTGATGATCATGAAAGATACGCCTCTGTCGCACTCGCACAGGCATCATTCGCACCTTATGCCCATCCATCCCCTGGGCCAAATGGACGTCGACGGCACCGAAGAAGAAAGAGACCTGATCAGCCGTTCGATCAACACCTGGCTCAGACAGGGATTCGGCGAGTGGATCGGAGAGGTATGGTCCTGGGCGTCACTGATAGCCTCCCGAATCTATAAGGGCAACATGGCCAGCATGTTTCTCGAACGTTATGCAGACGCTTTTCCGAGTGAAAACAGTCTGAATATGAACAACGACGAAAAGCAATACGGACAGGGGGGATTCTTCTTCTTGTACCTCGCCGAGCCCACCGCTCCAGAGGGATGGCCCGATCGATGGCCCAGGGAATTCAGCATCAACGGCGGATTTGGTGCTGCTGCTGCCGTGTTGGAAATGCTGCTTCAGAGTTGGACGGGCGTCGTGCGGGTCTTTCCCGCCGTGCCCGATCGCTGGCACGATGCCTGGTTCGAAAACTTCCGGGCCGAAGGTGCCTTTATCGTGTCTGCGCAGCTCGCAGACCAAAAAGTCACCTTTATCGATATCACGTCCGAGGTCGGCGGCACGTGTCGTGTCCACAACCCGTGGCCCACGCCGGCAACAGTCACCTGCCTTTCGACAGGAGACACCCGTTTGCTTGACGGGCAGACGCTCGAGATCTCCACATGCAAGGGGGACCGCCTCCGACTCACCCCCGAGGCTGCAAAGATCCCGGGTGGCGAACCTACTCCTCCCGACTTCAACAGGAACCCCGGTCAATGCAACTGGTTCGGCGTGAAGAAAGCCCCTCGATTCTAGGAGGTTGAAGCGCACGGACCGATGACAAAAGTCAAGTGAAATCCCAAACTTGAGTACACCTGCCTGGGTTGCTTAAACTGTGCCCAACCATTCGATTGACGATCGGCGAAGACGGCAAGTCCGTATTCGACAAGTACGACACAGGTTTTTCGGGGAGACAGGTGGATTGAACGGCAGTTTTCCGCACCATTCCGGTTTACCGCTGGTGGGTGGCTGTTCTATCCTGGCAACATGAAAATCACATCGATCGAAACGCACGTCTGTAATGCACGGATGCGGAATTGGATTTTCGTGAAGGTCCTGACGGATCAGGCCGGCCTGCATGGATGGGGGGAGGCCACTCTCGAATGGCATACACGATCGGTGATCGGGGCGATTGAAGATGTGTCGCAGTTGATCATGGGTCAGGATCCGACGCGCGTTGAGCATCTCTGGCAGATGATGCACCGACAGCATTTTTGGCGCAGCAGCGGTCCGGTAAGGAGCACGGCCATCAGCGGGATTGATCTGGCGCTGTGGGACATTCTCGGCAAGGTTCACGCCGTGCCGTGTCACAGAATTTGTGGCGGGCCGGTACGCGATTATGTTCGGACATATGGTCATCTGGAAGGCGGGGATTTCTACGGGAAGCCGGACAGCGCAGCTGAGCTTTTCGCCGAACAGGCGCAGAAGTTGGTGGCCGAGGGATTTACGGCATTCAAGACGATGGTGATACCGCCGCTGATGCCCATAGAGGGATTGCAACCGATTCGAATTGCCGAGCAATGCGTGGCTGCCATGCGCGACGCGGTCGGTGACGACATTGACATCATGATCGACTGTCACGCACGTCCGTCGCCGGCGATGGGATTAAAATTGGCCAAGGCGCTCGATCCTTATGGGCTCTATTTTCTCGAGGAACCGTGCTGGCCGGAGGTACTGGACGCGATGGCGGATATCGCACGGGCTGTATCCACGCCGATTGCCACCGGCGAACGGATCATGAGCCAGGATGCCTTCCGCGATCTTTTGGAGAAGCGGGCAGCCAGCATCCTGCAGCCCGATATTGTCCACTGCGGCGGATTGACGGAGGTGCGTCGAATCGCGGCGATGGCTGAGGCGTATCGCGTTTCGGTGGCGCCGCACAATCCGCAGGGCCCGGTGAGCACAGCCGCGTCGCTCGAACTCGGGTTCGCCACGCCGTCTTACCTCATCTGCGAAGCGGTCCACGCCGACGTGCCCTGGCGGCAAGATATCGTGAGTGAAGGTTTTACCGTTGAACAGGAAGGCCGAATCGTCCGCCCGTCCCACCACCCCGGCCTGGGCATTGAAATCAACGAAGCTGAGGTGAAAAAACACCCGTTCAAGCAAGAATTTCCGGCACAATGCTTTCACCGCGACGGCAGTGTGGCGGATTGGTAGCGGCAACATGTTTGCAGCTGATCGACGTGGCTAACGTCGTTCGTAACCGCAGTGGCAGTCCCCGGGTTTAGGGAATTCAGGTTATCGGCAGGGCAGGCAAAGACGTGTTCCAAAACGGTTATTCGTTCGCCATCGTCTTGTACCCGACGTCTTGAAGAAAGCCGCCGTTGAGACCCTGTATGACTGGCACTGTACACGTAAAGAGAGTCATGCTGTACACGTAGAGGCAATCATGAAAGTTACCCAGGTCCTGGTCGGCCCGAACTGCCATCCGCAAGTCCGCCGCGCTGCGCGCGATCTGGTCAGATATCTGGATAAACTGTTCGGCATGAATCCCTCCGTCCGCGTCCATCCAGGACGAGATCGCGGCCTCACGATCCAGCTTCAGGTCCAAAAAGGGCACAAGCTCAGTGATCAGGGCTATGCCTTCCAACCCGACGGCCAGACATTCCGGATCGTCGGCGGATCGCCCACGGCTGCGGTGTGGGGGGTTTACGAACTGGCGGAGTTCTGGGGCGTGCGATTCTTGCTGCACGGAGACGTGTTGCCAGATGCACCGGGACGCTTGCGATTCCCGGAGCCCGCGACGCGCGAACCCCTGATCCAACAGAGAGGCTTCCGGACCTACAACGACTGGCCGAACACGCCATGCCAATGGTCGCTCAAGCAGGTCGAGCCGCTGCTCGATCAGCTCGTGAAGATGAGATTCAACGAAATCATGATCGTGCAGCGTCCCTATGACCCGTTCGTCCACATCGAATGGCAAGGTGCGAAAAAGAACAAAGCGATGGTCAATTACGGCTATCGCTTTCCGATCCGCAAGGACTGGATTGGTTACGAGCTGTTCGAGCACTCCGGTGACACCCAGCGCGGCGAGTTCGGAAACTCTGACCTGGCGTTTTGCGATGGCTACGAAGCCACGATCCGAGCCGGGAAGACCTACCTCCGTGGATTGTGCCGAATGGCCCACACACGCGGCATAAAGGTCAATGCCCAGGTCGTGTTCACCGACTTCCCCGAACCGATCAAGAACAAGCTGGTTGCCCTCAGTGACCGGAAGTTTCTGCGCCGGCCCGACCCCGGTCCCGTCTCCACCCTGCGCTATGGCGAGTGGACCGAGGGCATGACCAAAGACATGGCGCGGTGCATGACGATTCGCAATCCCCAGTACCTCGCCCTGCTGCGGCACAGCCTTCAGACACATCTTGAAGCGCTTGCCCCGTGCGATTATCTCATTCTCGGGACGAGTGAATTTCGCCAGACGGGAGCCGATGTGCGGTTTGCCTGGAACCAGCTCGACCGCAAGTACGGAATCGGCGCCGTTGCCACGCTCGACCAACTCGTCAAGGAAGCACGCGGCAACGCCGAATTCTCACCCGCGCGGGCCGAGTCAGAACTGATGTCTGACATCTGCACGCTCTGGGTTTTTGATCATTTACTCAATGAACGGGCACCCAAACCGGGACGTCGTGTTCCGACACTTGTTCCCAACGGCTTGAGCGTTGAGCTGCATCGATTTCTGCCGAAGATTTTTCGCTCCGGGTCGCGCTATCTCGCATCCATGGGATACATGCCGTCCTACGCCATCAAGCGGGCCGACACGCTCGCGCCGGCGCGCGACGGCCACTTGAAGTTCGCGATGATCCTGTCCACCGAGGATGACAACGTTGGCATCGTGCCGCAGTTCTCCGGCCCATCGGTCAAAGGTATGGCCGATCTGATCCGGAAAAATCACATGCACGGGTTCATCACCCGACAGTTTTCCCACAGCAAACTCCTGCCGGCGGTCCATTTCCTCGCGCACGCGTCCTGGCAACACGGTTTGACCCTGAAGGAATCGTACGAACATCAGTTCGCACCGATCTGTGGCCCGCGGGCGCTTGGGCCACTGCTGGAAGCCTTTTCCATCCTCCAGCGACTCACGACCCAGATGCACCGAAACACAGACTGCGTGAGCTTCATCTCGCCGTCGGTCATCACCGCATGGTGGAAGGTACCCACGCGGTTGGAACTGACCGGTATCAGGAAGGACCTCGTGCGGTTTGAGAAGTTCCGCCGCACCTATGCCCGGGCGGCACTTCTCCTGTCCGAGGCAGCGCGACTCTCCAGGCCGCCGGGCCGCCCGGTCGTGCATGCCCTGGCCCGCCAGGCCGAGTTTGCCGACCACTGGATGGCCGGACGGATTGCCATGCGGCGGGCTGCGGAATGCGCTGCCACGGCAGCCGACGCCCACAAGCAACGAAATGTCTCTCAGTATGCCGAGGCGACCGACGCCGTCGAAGCTAATCTGCACGAAGCCCACGCCCTGTTCACTCGAGCTACCGAAACCTGGGTCGATTGTGTTGAGGACCGCTGTGACCTGGGAGTCCTCGCGGCCTTGAACCACTACGTACTGGACACGATGACCGCCATACACAAACTGGCAAAGCTGAATGCGATTTCCTGGACACTCAACCAGTGAAGTACCTGGGAACTGTCTGGTGCCTCTCTGATTGTCCGCCAGCTGCAGGAAAGTTGCCATGGGGCACAACGCAAGTAATCGCCGCCTCCCAAGTGCCGACCGGCCCTATTCGACCCGGTCACTTGCGGAGATCGACGATCGGCACAGAATCTTTCCGCCAGGCGTCAAGCTGCAGGAGAGTGGCTTCGCCGCCGCGGGCGACGAGCGAGACGTTGGTGCTGTCTTGATGGGGAGGCGGGATTCGGCCGAAGACGCAACCGCGGCGGTTCGCGAACGCCTCCACGATCGTCCGATCGACAAAGACATGCAGGCGCAGGGGCCCCTGGCCGGCCAAGTCCAAGGTGTCATGGACGGCACCTTCGCAGTGCTCCCGGCTCAACGTTGCCCGACTCCTGTCGAGCGACAGGCGACGTTCGCGGGCGTTGAAGAGCACCACGGTTTCTTCCTCGCCGTCCGGCGAGGCCAGCACCTTTAGAGCGATCTCGTTGGCGCTGCCCAGGTCGATCTCGGCGACGATCTCCAGCGCGTCACCCGCGAGGCCCTCCGGGCAGAACGGCTCATCGTGTGTGAGTTTCTGCCGACCGAACGACCAGTGCGGGGCGCCGGCCGAACAGACCTCCTCGACAGGTGCCAGTTCCAGCACAAGATCATCGCTCAGCGTCAGTTCCCAGGGAAGAGAAAGGGCCCCGTTAACGCCCGCGTTGCGCTTGGCGTCAGGGCCACACTCTTCTCCGAGTTGGGAGAAAGCGATCCGTCGCCCGCGGGCGTCGCACAAGGTTCGTGTGGCCATCGCCGATGGCGCCGGCCGCGGACCAAGCTCGCCTTGAGCCTCCGGAATCAGGCAGTTGTCGACGTAATTTCCGACCACGTACGCGGTGAATACCTCACCACTGGGCGTCGAGGCAAAATAGAGCAGGACGTGCTTGTCACCCAGGGGAAAGAGATCCGGCACGAGCCAGCGATCGCCCTGTTTCTCCACGTCGGTACTGACCAGGAGCGGATGCATGTACTCCCAGTGGACCAGGTCGGGTGATCGATATAGCAGGATGACGCCGGCAACGTTTTGAAAACCACAGCCGACGGCCATGTACCAGGTGTCCTGCTCCTGCCAGACGTGGGGGTCGTGCCAGGCGTGCATCAGGCCCGACGTGTCGGGCACGTCCGCCAGAACCGGGTTGCCGGGATATTTCGTCCAGGTCCGCATCCCGTCGCTGCTGGTGGCAATGCTCTGGGCCCTCAGGGAACGTATTCCCGAGGCGGGGGTCTTGGTGATCGAACTGTAGACGATCGTGGGCACGCCGTCGTTGATGACCGTGACGCCGCTGAAACACCCGCCGGCATCGTACCCGCCGGCAGTGGGACTGATGGCCACCGGCCAATGTTCCCAATGGACCAGATCCCGGCTGACGGCATGGCCCCAGTGGGCGTTGCCCCAGTAGAGCCCCCAGATACCTTTGGGAACGCCCGGATTGGCGGTCGGGCCCCAGGGGACCTTTTCCATCTTGCGCCAGGTATCGTTTCCCAGGAAGTCGACGGTGTCGGGATTGTGCTGGTACATGACGTGGTAGAGGCCGTCATGATAGATCAGCCCGTTCGGATCGCCCATCCAACCGACAGCCGGGGTGATGTGATAGGCGGGCCGATGGCGCGAGGAACCGTCGTTGGGATCCATGCTCGTCTCCTGCTTGGTGAATTTGGCGGCATCTTAGCCGAGGTCCATCGGACCAACAAGGAAGGTCTCAACCGGGTCGCGCAGACCTCGCCCGCCACAACAGACCACCGAAAAGTGCTTTTCGGGTATGCACCCGCCGAACGCGCACACCTTTCGTGGTGGCGTGCCGATCCGCTGGAGACCTTCGGGCAGTCTCGTTATACTGCCGCACAGATAACACGGCCCGCCGGTCGCATCGCCATCGTCTTGTACACCACGTCTTCTTGTATGCCACGTCTTAAAGAAAGCGTTGAACCGTGATCCCGATCCAATATCTTGACGCCGCTCCTGAAATGACCGGCGATGTTTCGACCGGCGCCTGGGCAAACCTGTTGTGGCACGAACAGTTCACACCGCTTGGTCGGCCCGACATTGACCCGATGCCGGGCACCGCGTTTGCAATGGCCCATGATGGGGACAACCTTTATGTCGCCGTGAAGGCCAACGCTCTTAAAGGAGAAACCCAGGAGGAACTTGCCAGAGAGAATGTGCAAATCCAGCTCGATCCCGAACGGAGCGGAGAACGCTCGGGGATTTTTGTCTGTTACACCGATGGCAAGGCTTCATCAGCGATCGAACTTCAAGCCGGAGGCAAGGAAGGGTGGATGGGCCAGATCGGTTATGCGGCCCAACTCAAGTCCGGCGCCTGGTCGATGATCCTCAAAGTTCCGCTCGGCCAGCTCATTCACCTTGAGGACGGTTTACATCGAATTCAATTCAATGTGGCGAGGGTGGCTGAAACAATACCTGAGCGCGGTCTGTGTTATCCGGCGCTGGAAGCCACAAACTTCTGGAAACCAGCCAACGCCACCGGCGAGGCAGCGTTTGAACGGCCCGACTTGCTGGAGGCGTTTGCCTGGGACGTCCGGCGAGCGCGACGCGGCCAAATCGACCAGAACCTTCCAGAAGCGGTCTGTCGCCAGGATGTCATATCGACCAATTTCTCCACCGAAGGCCGGGACATCGATTTACGCGCCGAGCTTATGCAAGTCGGCAAGCCGCCCTCGGCACCAGTAGAGTGCCGCCTGCGTGTCGGCGCCGGCAAGTCGCACACCGAAAGCATCGAACTTCCCGTACCTGCAGGATTCAACTATGGATTCGTGAACGTGTCGCTCCATGAGCCGGACACGGGCCGCTCGGTCAGCGAGAACCGTATCCTCATCGAGTCGGAACCGCTTGCATGGAAAGAGCATTTCATCAAACGGGGCGACGGTCAGGGCGGTTACACCTGCCTGGCCGCACAGCAGCAACTCTTGAGACCGTATCAAGGACGCAGGATTAACCCATACGGTCTGGCCACCATGGATAACGGCGAGGTCCTTTGTGCCGCGACTGCCTGGCCACGGACTGCGGGACAGGCAGAGCAGACGCTGATTACCATCAGCGATGACAACGGAGCGACGTGGGGTGAATATATCGTCCTGCACGGGATTCACACCCGCCCGATGATGTTGGCATACCTCGGGGGTGGCGTGGTGACATTTGAATCGGGCGATGGATGCGCGGCAATAGATTTTCCGGTCACGACGGAGCAACTGCGGCTTTTCAGTCACGACTACGGGCGCACATGGGAGGAGCGCATCCCGGCGACGCCAGCACCGGACGGCCAGAAGTTCGGCTTTGAAGGCAATCCGTTGGTTGATCGCGACGAGCAGGGCAATGCCATCCGCATCGCGCAAACGGGGTATACCCTGGAAGGCGCCGCACCGTACTGGAAACTCACCGAATACATCCGCTGGTCCGAAGACGGCGGACGCACCTGGCCTCGTGTGGATTGTCCCGAAATATGGCACAACACCGAGACGTATCACGGAAAAACGTACGACCTGTGCTGTGCTGAAGGATCACTGGTGCGTGCGGCCAATGGTTGGTTGGTGGCGGCGCTGCGCACCTGGGTGCCGCTGCAGTTCCACGACCATCCGAACTTCGAAGACGGCCTGGAAGGTACGGCCGTTTCGATTTCCAAGGATGACGGAGTTACGTGGTCGCCCTACCGAATGGTCTTTGACGGCGGACGACACCATGCCACGCTGATGTGCATGCCGGACGGAGACCTGGTCATGGTCGTCATCCGCCGGGTTGATTTCCGCGACGGCAAGCTGGTCAGTTATCGGCGGGGGTGCGATGCGATAGTCAGTCACGATCACGGTGAGACCTGGGATGTCGAGCACATGATCGTGCTCGATGATTTCCCGTTCTGCGACGACGAACGGTGGATCCGCGGTTTCTGCGGTCATCTGAGTTCGACGCTGCTCTCGGACGGATCAATCCTCACCGGCTACAGCAACGACCTCACCGGCGGCGTGCTGATCCGCTGGAGACCTTCGGGCAGTCCCGTTATACTGCCGTACAGATAACACGGGCCGCCGGTCGCATCGCCATCGTCTTGTACACCACGTCTTCTTGTACGCCACCTCTTGAAGAAAGCCCGTCAACCATGGTCCAGATTCAATATCTTGACGCCGCTCCTGAAATGACCGGTAATGTTTCGACCGGCGCCTGGGAAAACCTGTTGTGGCACGAACAGTTCACACCGCTTGGTCGGCCCGACATTGACCCGATGCCGGGCACCGCGTTTGCAATGGCCCATGATGGGGACAACCTTTATGTCGCCGTGAAGGCCAACGCTCTTAAAGGAGAAACCCAGGAGGAACTTGCCAGAGAGAATGTGCAAATCCAGCTCGATCCCGAACGGAGCGGAGAACGCTCGGGGATTTTTGTCTGTTACACCGATGGCAAGGCTTCATCAGCGATCGAACTTCAAGCCGGAGGCAAGGAAGGGTGGATGGGCCAGATCGGTTATGCGGCCCAACTCAAGTCCGGCGCCTGGTCGATGATCCTCAAAGTTCCGCTCGGCCAGCTCATTCACCTTGAGGACGGTTTACATCGAATTCAATTCAATGTGGCGAGGGTGGCTGAAACAATACCTGAGCGCGGTCTGTGTTATCCGGCGCTGGAAGCCACAAACTTCTGGAAACCAGCCAACGCCACCGGCGAGGCAGCGTTTGAACGGCCCGACTTGCTGGAGGCGTTTGCCTGGGACGTCCGGCGAGCGCGACGCGGCCAAATCGACCAGAACCTTCCAGAAGCGGTCTGTCGCCAGGATGTCATATCGACCAATTTCTCCACCGAAGGCCGGGACATCGATTTACGCGCCGAGCTTATGCAAGTCGGCAAGCCGCCCTCGGCACCAGTAGAGTGCCGCCTGCGTGTCGGCGCCGGCAAGTCGCACACCGAAAGCATCGAACTTCCCGTACCTGCAGGATTCAACTATGGATTCGTGAACGTGTCGCTCCATGAGCCGGACACGGGCCGCTCGGTCAGCGAGAACCGTATCCTCATCGAGTCGGAACCGCTTGCATGGAAAGAGCATTTCATCAAACGGGGCGACGGTCAGGGCGGTTACACCTGTATCGCGGCGCAGCAGCAACTCTTGAGACCGTATCAAGGACACAGGATCGTCCCATTCGGCCTGGCCACTATGGATAACGGCGAGGTCCTTTGTGCCGCGACTGCCTGGTCATCAGGGCCGGGACCGGAGGAGCAGACGCTGATCACCATCAGCGATGACAACGGAACGACGTGGGGTGAATATATTGTGCTGCACGGGCTTCATACCCGCCCGATGATGTTGGCGTACCTCGGCAATGGCGTCATCACGTTTGAATCAGGTGATACAACCAGGCGCATGCGGCTGTTCAGCCACGACTATGGGCGCACGTGGGAAGATCGTGTCCAGGTGCCACCTGCGCCGGACGGCCAATCATTGGGCTTTGAGGGCAATCCGCTGGTTGATCGCGACGAACAGGGGAACGCCATCCGCATCGCCCAGACAGGGCAAACTCTGCAAGGCGCGACACCGAACTGGAAAGTCACCGAGTACATCCGTTGGTCCGAAGACGGCGGCCGCACCTGGCCTCGCGTGGATTGTCCGGAAGTATGGCGCAGCACCGAGACTTACAACGGAAAAACGTACGATCGGTGCTGCGGCGAAGGATCATTGGTGCGTGCGACCAATGGTTGGTTGGTGGCGGCACTGCGCACCTGGGTGCCGCTGCAGTTCCAAGACCACCCGCACTACGAAGACCGCCTGGAAGGTACGGCCGTTTCGATTTCCAAGGATGACGGAGTTACGTGGTCGCCCTACCGAATGGTCTTTGACGGCGGACGACACCATGCCACGCTGATCTGCATGCCGGGCGGCGACCTGGTCATGGTCGTCATCCGACGGAATGATTTCCGCGACGGCAAGCTGGTCAGTTATCGGCGGGGGTGCGATGCCGTGATCAGTCACAATCACGGCGAGACCTGGGATGTCGAGCACATGATCGTGCTCGATGATTTCCTGTTCTGCGACGACGAACGGTGGATCCGCGGTCTCTGCGGTCATCTGAGTTCGACGCTGCTCTCCGACGGATCAATCCTCACCGGCTACGGCAACGACCTCACCGGCGGCGTGCTGATCCGCTGGAGACCTTGAGGCAGTCTCATTATACTTCCGCACAGATAACACGGCCCGCCGAGCGGTCGCGTCGCCATCGTCTTGTACGCCACCTCTTGAAGAAATCCCGTCAACCATGGTCCAGATTCAATATCTTGACGCCGCTCCTGAAATAACCGGCGATGTTTCGACCGGTGCCTGGGCGAAGCTGCTGTGGCATGAACAGTTCACGACGCCCGGTCGGCCTGGAGCTGAGCCGACGCCGGGGACGACGTTTGCGATGGTGCATGACGGGGACAGCCTCTATGTCGCCGTGAGGTGCAGCGTTCTCCGAGACAAAACACAAGAGCAGCTTGCAAGAGAGAATGTGCAGATCGTCCTTGATCCTGAACAGAGCGGAGAACGTGCGGGGATTTTTGTCTGTTACGCCGATGGCAAGCCTGCGTCGTCGATCCTTGAAGACCAGGATGGCGGGAAGGAAGCGTGGCCGGGAGAGATCGACTGTGCGACCCGACTGCAGCCCGGGCAATACTCGATGGTGCTCAAAGTTCCACTCAGCCAGCTCATCCATCGCGAGGACGGTTTACGTCGAATTCAATTCAATATAGCCCGCGTGCCTGAGCACGGGGTGCCAGAGAGCTTGCTGTGCTATCCGACTCTGGAACAGACACAATTCTGGTTGCCAGTCAACGTGATCGGTGAGGCGGTATTTGAACGACCCGACCTGCTGGGGACATTTGCCTGGGACGTCCGGCGAGCGGGACGCGGCCGAATAGTCCGGAACAATGAAGAAGCGGTATGTCGACAGGCTGTGACGCTGACCAATTTCTCCACGGAAGACCGGGATGTGGATTTACGCGTGGAGCTTTTGCAAGTCCGCAAGCCGCCCTCGGCACAGACAGAGTGCCGACTGAGCGTCGGCGCAGGCAAGTCGCACACCGAAAGCATCGAACTTCCCGTGCCGGAGGGATTCAACTATGGGTACGTTCACGTATCGCTGCATGAGCCGGACACGGGCCGCTCGGTCAGCGAGAACCGTATCCTCATCGAGTCGGAATCGCTTTCCTGGAAACAGCATTTCATCAAACGGGGCGACGGTCAGG
>CAUZEA010000093.1:0-22681 GCA_963578605.1 Planctomycetota bacterium | reverse complement strand
CCGGCCGCCTACTCAGATATGACGATCACCAAAGACGGCCACGTCGGTCTCTTGTGGGAGCGAGGCGGCTACAAGTTTCTCACGTTCACCCGTTTTTCGCTTGGGTGGCTGGAAGCAGACAAAAGACCGTAAGTACTTCGCAACGCGCGCACCGTGCCGGATGGTTTCCGGGGGGGGGGGGAATGAAGGGAGCGGCGCGAACATCAAACGTTATCAGCTTCACGCGACACTTCGGCAACGACCTCGCGACGCTGAACACGGTGTTCCCCGGCTACACCGACGCCAAGACGCGGCACCCGAGCGACTTTTGCTTCCTCGCTTTCCTGGCGACTGACATGAGGTGCACTGGCAAGTTCGTGACTCGGGCTAATTGACCCCGCACCGATTCTGTTGATATAATTCTGTTCGCGTTGTGGCAATGTTCTATCCCTCACATACTCTCTTTCCGGATGACACCCATGAAGAAGCAAGTTTTCGTCCGATCTGCATATGGTGCTTCGGTTTGGCTGTTCTTCCTGGTGTTCGCGAGCTCGGCTCAGTCCGAGCAAAAAAATCCGCAGCCGACGCTGAAGAATGAGAAAGACGGCGCCGAAATGATTCTGATCCCGAGCGGCAGTTTCTTGATGGGAACGACCTCGCGCGAAGTCGACGAGGACTTCCGTGAAACAGGTTTGCCCGAGGATTGGAAAGAACACACGCTCGACGAAAGGCCGCGGCACCGCCAAACGGTCGAGTCGTTCTACCTCTACAAGTACGAGGTGACCAACGCCCAATACAAGGCGTTCACCGATGCCACCGGACACAGAACCCCGCTGTACTGGAAAGGGAAGGATTTCCCCAAGGGTCAAGGAAACCACCCAGTGGTCCAGGTGAGCTGGGACGATGCGGAAGCCTATTGCCAATGGGCCGGAACACACCTGCCGACAGAGGTACAGTGGGAGTACGCCGCGCGTGGAGCCGAGCCGGCACCTGGAAAGCCGAGTCGCGTGTTTCCCTGGGGGAACTCCTGGGATCGCCTCCAGTGCAACAATTCGTCGTTCCACGCCGGCAGGCCGCTGCGGAACGCAGAAGACTGGGCCGAGTGGTACGAGGGAGACCAGAAGGTGTTGTTCCCGCTGACTTCACACGTGGGAGCGTTCCCCAAGTCGGTGAGTCCGTTTGGAATTCACGACATGGCCGGCAATGCCTGGGAGTGGTGCGCTGAAATCCAGGCACCGTACCCCGACCGCAAGGCTGCAGACGCCACGGACCAAAAGCTACGGGCACGCCGCGGTGGATCGTGGGCGAACGTCGCGCTGCACATTCGCAGCGCCGACCGCCAGGGCACGGCGCAGGACGATCTGAATCTCTTCACCGGGTTTCGGTGCGTGAAGCCGTTGTCTGGCGAAGCGGATACAGGTGGAACCGCGGGCCTCATCGAGGTCGAGCAAGCCGGCGACCACTATGTCAACTTCGTTCTGACGGAGATCGAGGCCACCAGAAGCTCGCTTCCAGAAATCACCCGGGCCGCCGAAGCCGCCGCCGAGAGGATAGTCGGTCGTGACGGAGAGCTGTTGTCCGCCGGAGATCGAGGCTTCGCATTGGAGCCGGTCTGGCGTGCCGGTGGGATCGCTTTCGCACACCAGTATTTGCCTACGAAACCGGTGAGCCAACCTGTACCCGGAGGAGAATCGTCCGAAGATCCCGGAGCAGGATCATCCGAAGATGAGGTCCCCTACTATCGAACGAAGCAGTTCGTGGACCACTTCACCGTTCAACAGGTCGAGAGCCAGGACGTCGTCATGCTCGGCTACGAGAACGAGAAGCAGGAGAGGCACCAGCTCAATTCGTACATTGAACAACTCCTGAGCGACGGGGCACTTGTCGTGTTCTTCGGATCGACAACGACCGCCAAAGAGTTAGGGGAGAAGTTCGGACGGCGCGACAACCTCATCTTCATCCGGCACGACGTCCCCAATGGCGGCATCGTGGAGATTCCGGGGTGGCCCGAGAAAATCTGCTCCGGCCGAAACATCGCCAATCGTCTGCGACTCTGGACGTTTCAGGCCGAACTCATCAGCGCGTTCATGCGCCGCGGCAAGATCCCAGGAATCCTGCTCTCGGTGACGTACGAAAGTCCCCAGATATGGAACACTCCGCTGCTGCACGACTACAAGTTCATCCCCGCGTTCAACGTCGAGCCCGTGGCGAAGGCAAGGTTCGGGAACACGTACCTCGACCACCTGCGAGAGATCGTGAGCAGCATCGTCCCGGAACAACGACCGCAGTTCCGCAAAGCGGCGCAGTGGATCGCCGCAGCGGTGAGGAGTGACCGCAAACCGTTCGTCTTGCTCATCCACGGTGTCAACCCCGATGGCCTCCGCGGCGACCCCGGCCTCTTTAAGGTCTACAGCGAGGGAAATGCCTACTATCCGCAATTCGAGGACGAAGTACGCAAAGACGATGTGGCCTTGTTCGTCGGTTACAACTGGTACCCGCCCCGACTTGCCAACGTGGTTGACCGGGTTGGTGGCAAGCAAATCCTCTGCTTCACCCTTGTTCAGGACGTACCTCCCAAGTCGGCAGTCTACGGAGAAGTGGGTGAGCTGTTGCATCCCACCTCCTTCGACCAGCTTCCCCAAGGCGACAATCGGATCTATATCGACCTGAAGTTTGCTCAGTACAACGCGGTTCTGCAGATCCCGGGCTATCCGGTTCCCGCGTTGGAAAGCTCTTCCTTCGCGGAGGATGTCGCCTACTGGCACCTGGTTGCCGACACGGTGCAACTGCTTGTTGAGCAGTCGAAATAGATTTTCTACCGCGCGCGCGGCAAACGATAATCGAGCGGCTTGAACTCCACGGACACCGCTCGACCCTAGACCGGAATGGGCTGGCACGTGAACGCGAGCAACCACCTCAAAGGCGAGGCACGCCCATCACCAGAAAACGTCTCCTGCCTGACCTAGCGATCGACACACGGGAGTAAGACGCAGACAATTTCCGTATCACTTCTCGCATAAATGCAATTTCCGGAATAAGCCGGGTGGGCCCAGGTACGGCCGATTACATTAGCACGCGCCTCTTCATGATAACCTTCCGGTCCCAGACGCATGAGAATGAGATCACCGTCTGAATTTAGGGCCATCGCCCGGTCCTGGTCGTTAATCCAGACCAACGTCGCCTGGGGGTTGCGCCCCTTGGGAGTCATGCGATTGTCATCATCCCAGATTTTTTTCCCTGTTTGCAATTCAAAACAAGTGAGCCCATGTCGTTTGTCAATCATATAGCCATAGCCCTTCTGCACGAGCGGTTGAGACATCAAGGCGCGCATGTTGCGACGATCCTGCCATGCGATTTCTGTTCCCTGCGGGTCAGCAGAAAGTTGAATGGCCTTACTCCCATCGTAATAACTGCTCACCAGCACAACCCCCCGGTCAAATGTCGGATCGGCAATTGAGGTCCCGTAATTCACGATAAAGGGCACTGCCCACAAGGATTGACCGCTACGGGGATCCAGCCCATGCACGTTCTCGGGAGTCCAGCATAAAAGCTGCGCGAGCCCTTGATGCTGGATCACAACAGGGGTCGCATAGCCAGCCGCATCGGTCAGGTTTCTCCATATCTCCTGTCCCGATTCGAAGTCAAACGCGAGGTAGCATGCACCGGGCTCTCCTCCCGCATGCACGATAACCAGATTTTCGAAAATAACAGGCGATGCGCTTAATCCCCAGATCGGTATCCGCGATCCGTAGTCTGCGACCAGATCCTGGGACCAGTGTTCGGTCCCGAAAATCGCATCATAACATCGCAATTGTCCAGTCGCGCCCAGCGTATAAACCCGTCCCTTATGAATTGTGGGTGTGCTTCGAGGCCCACTACCATAGGCAATATTCTCATAATTGACGGGATAACTTTTCGACCACAGGAGTCTTCCACCCACCGCGGCATAACAAAGTACCCGTTCGACTTCCTCGGGTGTGGTTTGACGATCCATCACATAAACCCGTCCGCCGGCGACCGATATGCCACCATAACCACCTCCAAGCGGACTTTCCCATACGCGGCGCAAACCACCTGCGGGCCAGGTTGCAGAGAGTTTCGGTCCGAACCAGCTCCCATCGGCCCGTGGACCGCGCCAATGGGGCCACTCCTCTCCTGAAGCAGGGGCCGGTTCGTCCGGCAAGGTCAGCGGCCGAGCCCTCTTTTGCGATTCCGCTTCAGCCGTAGCTACAGGTTCGAAAGGCAATCGGAAAACAGCCCCGCTCGAGGCCAGTTCACACACGACACGAAATCCCAAAGCGTAGAACGTGCCGTCAGGAATATCAGCATAACGAAAAGCACTTCGGCAATCCCGCCCATCACTGTACCAGTCACCCCCTCGAATGACAGGTGAGGTTCCGCGACGGGGTCCGCGTGGGGAGTCCACCGGTGACCGCTTGTAATAATCACGATCGAATTTGTCGTAACACCATTCGTTAACATTCCCATGCATGTCATACAGACCGAAGGCGTTAGGAGCATAGGACCCGATCGCAACGGTACGATTGTAGAACCGTCCCGCGGGAACCTCACCAAACGGATAATTACCATTGAAGTTCGCCTGGTCAGCGGAAAGTTCATTACCATATGCAAACACCGTTCTGGTTCCTGCCCGACACGCATATTCCCACTCGGCCTCCGTGGGAAGTCGGTACACGCGCCCCGCTGCTTTTTCCTCGGGAAGCTCGGTAAGCCTGCGACAGAACTCCCAGGCGTCATACCAGGTGACTCCATCAACAGGAAAGCGTGACGTATCTTCATCTTTCAACGTTTCTCGAAAGGCTCCCTGATTGGTAAAAAAGCTGGTGTTCCTTCCCATCACAGACTGGAATTCGCCCTGGGTGACCTCATACACACCACAATAAAAGGGGCGCGTGATGCGGACTCTATGTTGTGGCATTTCATCTTCCTCCGCCCCTGGATCACCAGGAAGCGACCCCATCAGGAACGTTCCTGCCAGTATTTGCTGAAGCTTCATACCAATTGAATTCGTCAGTGCATTGTTTCCCCGTGATTTATCTGATTGCAGAACGGGACAGGCATCCAGTGGCATGTGACCGGCGACCACTGCGAACAGAACATACAGGATCGAATGGGGCATCCTGAACCTTGGCCCCCCGGTGAAACCTGTCGCAACCCTGCTGATTGATGCAAATTTCTTCATCATCACCATCCTGTTGATCCTGCCTATTGAAAACTCAGGACCCCGGGCCGAACCGGGAGCTTTGAACCATAAAGTATCTCGCGATGTTCCTTTGACTATCGTCTCCTCATTCTGGCAGGTGTCACTGCACGCCTGATCTTCTCCGGCATGTTAATTCGTGAAAGGATACGAAATTAAGGATAGGAAATTTGATTTCCACAGACAGAAGTGATGCTACGCGGAGTGACCTGCCCCCACCGTGGGGTCCGTGTTTAAGTGAAGGTTGGGCTGGCGGCCAAGCCGAGTGATGTGAAGAGTGTGATCTGCTCGGCCGACTCGTGACCCACAAGTTTCCCCGGCAACCGTTCTCCCAGCTCCGCGGCCAGCGGCTTGCTCTTGTCGGCCCCGCTGCCGCAGAGATACGCCTCCGGCCACTCGCAAACCAGTTTTCGCCTCTCAACGCCCCTCCCAACCCCACTTTGGACCCCAAAAAGCCCACCGGCAAGTTACCCAAGTTAACACACGAAAATCGTCTCCTCGGTCGGGAGGTTACCCCAACAGGAGTGCTCTCCAAGGGGGTCAGGGGGGGAGGCAAACTGGGTCTGCCAAACTGGCCCCGCGTAACACCTTCCAGTCCTGCTTTCACCTTGCTACACTAGTGTACTCGAAGCAACGCTTCGGCAGGCAAATTTGGCCCCCTAGAGCTGATCCGCTCGCGCAGCGCCCATTTGATGCGGCGCCCATTTTATACTGAGGAGCCCCCGATGTCAAAACCTGGACGCAAAGTCAAGAAAGCCAATCATGGCAAACGCCCCTCCTGTAGCCGACCCCGTAAACAACGGCGCCAAAAAGTGAAGACTTAAGCTGCCTGACCGGGGGATTGGCTTTGTTTTGGCATGCCGACCGGGCTCCCAGCAGACCTGCACGGAGGCCCCAAAAAATCGACCGTTCAACTGGCCGTTCATGCTGCCCGCCGTCCCGTCTCCCCAACCAATCTGACCGAGTACCAACGTGGCCAACAAGTCACTGATTATTGACCCTGCGGAGTACGACCTCAACAACGTCGTTGCGGACCTTGAGGATATTCGCCACATCAATCCGCAGCGGTTTGAGATGGAGCAACTGACCGCCATCGTTTACGACGATGTGGAAAGCGGGATTTGCGTTGGCTACAAAGACACTTCCGCAGACGATTTTTGGGCGCGAGGGCACATGCCCGGAATGCCCCTGATGCCAGGAGTCATCATGTGCGAAGCGGCAGCCCAGCTCTGCAGCTATCATGTCCAAAAGCACGATTTGATTGGTGCCGAAATGCTTGGTTTCGGCGGGATGAACGATATTCGTTTTCGCGGAACGGTTGTCCCGGGCGACCGCCTGGTGCTTACCTGTGAGAAACTGCAGGTCCGCCGCCATGCCCTGATCCGCTCACGCTTCCAATGCTTCGTTGGCGAGAATCTTGTCTGTGACGGAACCATCCAAGGGATTCCCATTCCGCTCAATATGCTGCAAAACAAGTAATTGGTGAGCAACAGTCAAGTGGCGGGGGACACGTTCGCGACGCATGCTGGCTGCTGCATGAGGCCTCCCGGCACGTTCGTATGCTCTTTCCTCTCTACGACCACAACCCGCACTGTCGCTTTCCGTGGGTGACGGGTTTGATTATCCTTGCCAACGTCGTGGTGATGTTCTGGCTTGGCAGTCTTGACACGCGCAACACTGCTTTGGTCGTCATGCACAACGGGTTTGTTCCGGAGCGACTCAGCCAGTTGGAAAACGGTCGACCGGTCGTTGTCGACGTGGTCGAACAACCGCGGCGGTGGGAAAAGAATGCGGTTCCCCAAAAGCTGTCTGTCAAACTGCCGTCAAGTTCGGCGCAAGTGGTTGGCTCCCTCTTCACCATGATGTTCCTACACGGTGGGTGGCTGCATTTGGCCATGAATATGTGGATGCTGTGGGTGTTCGGGAACAATATCGAAGACCGCCTCGGCCACCTGGTGTATGGAATCTACTACCTGCTTGGCGGCATCCTGGCAAGCTTGACACATTGGGTTGTGGATCCCCACAGCACGATACCGGTGATTGGGGCGAGCGGGGCAGTTGCTGCCGTACTGGGTGGATACGCGGTTTCGTATCCTACTGCCAAAGTGCGAACCTTGATTTTCGTGTTGATGGTCTTTATCGTCGATCTCCCGGCCCTGTTGGTGCTGGGAGTATGGTTCCTCCTGGAGTTGGTGAGCGGGCTTGGAATGCTCAATGGCCTGATCGACCTGCCGATCGCATTTTGGGCCCACATTGGCGGCTTTGTGGCGGGAATCGTATTGATCCCGATTTTTGCGATGGGGGCAACGCCGCCCGAGATTGATTGGAAGACAGAGACGGAAGAATCGTTCAAACTTGATGACATCGATCGCTGACGCGGCGTGTTGCATTTTGGTCACCCGCTTGCTATCAACTGACAAACTTATGGGTAGACACGCCCTCCACAGCCCCGATCGCACACTGGACCTGTCACACCACCTGAAGACTTTCGATGATCTTCCCTGCCTGTGGGACGTGGCCGAACTCTTCGCAGGGGGCGGCCCGCTGGAAATCGAGGTCGGAAGTGGCAAGGGACTCTTCATGCAGCGCGCGGCGGAGCAATTTCCTGACCGCAATTTCCTGGGTATTGAAATCGCCCACAAGTATGCACGTTTTGCTGCGGCAAGACTGGCCAAGCGGAAACTTGACAATGCGATCATGGTCAGTGGCGACGCCCTGCGAATCTTTCGTGAAACGCTATCCGACCAGTCGTGTTCGGCCGTCCATGTTTATTTTCCCGATCCGTGGTGGAAAAAACGCCACCGAAAGCGTCGCGTGATGACCGAGCAGTTTCTTGCCGACGTCCAACGAACACTGCTCACGGGAGGAACGCTCCACTTCTGGACCGACGTCCAAGACTATTTCGACGAATCGCTGGCATTGATTTCAAAAACGACCCAGCTCGGCGGGCCCTCCTGGCCTGCCGAATTACCCGCAAGCCATGACCTCGATTACCACACTCACTTCGAACGCCGGATGCGGCTGAAAGAACAAACGGTCTATCGGGCAAAATTCCTCAAAGGTGGGGAGCGGCCCGCTGGCCAGTGCTAACAAGAGGGTCGTACATTCGAAGGGCGTTGTTTTCCAGCCCATCCCACCCGAGGGGGAGTTGACTTCGCGGTACCGCTACCTGCGACCACGGACCAGTCGACCAAGGGCCTGCTTGCCCCAGCACCCGCCAATCCGCTGCGGGCCCCACGATGGCCCCCAGCCAGCGGGAAGCCGTCACATCTACACACAACTCAACCAGCCAAGGGAGGGATGGCACGACCCTTAGTCTTCGTCTTTCTTGATCTTGGCTCTGGCAACAATTTCCTGTTGGATATTCGCTGGCACCAGGTCGTAGTGGGAAAACTCCATCGCATAGCTCCCCTGCCCACCGGTCATGGAACTGAGGGTGCGGGCGTAGGTGGTCACTTCGGCAAGGGGACACCTAGCCTCGACGGTCGTCATGCCTCCCCCGGCCGAATCCATCCCCACCATTTGGCCACGTCGTCCTGGCAAGTCACTCGATACATCACCCACATTATTGGCTGGGACCGTAATGTGCATGTTCACGACCGGTTCTAGAAGTGTTGGCCGGGATTGTTGAAAGACTTCGGAAAAGCACTTGCTCGCCGCAATTCTAAAGGCCGTTTCGTTCGAATCGACCGGATGATCTTTGCCAAAATAGACTTCAACACAAATGTTTTGCACTGGGTAACCAGCGACAACACCCTGGCTGATTCTTTCCAAGAAACCTTTTTCGACTGCGGGCAAAAAGTTACTGGGAATCGATCCACCGACAATCGCATCAACCCATAAAAAATTGCTCTTTTCGTGGTAGTGACTGCCCTTAAATTGAGGAAACTTCGCTTTAGTCGACCACTCTTCGACATTCTCGTCTTCGGGAAAGGGATACATCCGAATGTGGACTTCACCAAATTGCCCTGCCCCACCCGACTGTTTTTTGTGTCGATAGCTCCCATCACCGATCGTTTGAATCGTCTCGCGGTAGGGGATCTTTGGCTCTTTGGTGTCGACTTCCACTTTGTCCCGTCGCTTGAGTCGTTCCTGGATGAGTGTAAGGTGTAATTCACTCATGCCGGTGAGCACCATTTCCTTCGTTTCCTGATCGTGCTCCAGGAGGATGGTGCTGTCTTCTTCCGTGATCTTGTGGAGTGCCCCGGAGAGTTTCGTTTCGTCGCCACGACTCTTCGGCGCAACGGCCAAACCGACCATTGGCGTCGGAAACTGTATGGCCGGTATTTCAACATCACCCAATGTTGTACCGGTATGAAGTTCTTCTGATTTCGCAACCGCCACAATGTCCCCGGCGACCGCTTCATTGACATTCTCGGTTTTGTCGGCCTGTACCGAGAGGAGGGGGCCTATTTTGATTCCCCTGCGAGAACCGGGTGAAGGCACGGTCGAGTCCTTCGAAAGTGTCCCCGAAAAGATACGAATGAAGCTCAGCTTCTGTACGAAGGGATCGATGCGGGTCTTGAAGACCTGGGCAGCCAGAGGAGCTGCAGGATCCGCCTTCAGCGTAATTTCATCGTCCTCTTTAATCGCGGTGCGTTTGACTGCCGTTGGCGGCAGCGCTGCACCCTGCAGCACGTCGAGCAATTCGCTTAAACCGACATCCTTCTTGGTCGAAATGCATACGACCGGGGTCAAGGTCCCTTGTTTGATCGCTTCGACCGTGAGCTGCGAAAGGGTCTCTTTCGAGGGCATTTCACCCTCGAAATACTGTTCCATGACTTCTTCATCTGCCTCGATGATCGATTCCATGAGCGGTTCGCTGAGTTCTGACGGGGCGATCAACGCTCCCTCGGCAGTGGCGGGTGGTTCGATAACGCTCGCCACACCCGTCAGATCCGCCCCCTGACCAATCGGAACATTGAACAGCGCACATTGATTACCAAAGACTTCCTTGATTTGGTCCATGAGTGCGGTGAAGTCGATATTATCGGCATCCATTTTCGTGATACAGAGGATACGCCCGAGTCCTGCCTTCTCCGCCTCGTGCCAGACGCGGCGCGTGTTGACTTTAACCCCCCCTGACGCCTCGATGGCAATCAATGCCGTGTCAACGCCTCGCAACGTGCCCACGGTTTGGCCAATCAGATCGGGATAACCAGGTGTGTCGATGACATTAAAATGTTTGCCCCCATAATCGAAATGTGTGAGCGAGGCTTCAATCGAATGCTTGTGATGTTTTTCCTCTTCGTCGAAGTCGCACAGGCTGGTCCCCTCATCGACGCTGGGATTGGCCTTGACGGCCCCTGTTTTCACAAGCAGCTTGTCGACGAGGGATGTCTTGCCTGATGACCCATGCCCGCAGACGACAATATTGCGGATGTCTTCGACTTTCCTGGTCATGGTTACTCCTATTAGGTGTTCCGGATTCGGCGGCGGAATTACCGTTGGCGTGAGGCAACTGCCGCTACCTGAACAGCGAATATCAATTACTTTATTACTGCTGTACCGTATTGCCAAGGCAATCTCATTGAGCGGCCTCAATCGCCTCGGACAAGGTGAGAGTCCCCTCATAAAGTGCCCGCCCAATAATACAACCTGCCATGCCCGCCTCAGCCAATCGACAGACGTCCTGGACCGTTGTCACTCCCCCGGAAGCAATCACTGGTACGTCGACCGAATTCTGCATTTCCTGCATCGCCAAAACATTAGGCCCGCCCAGCATTCCGTCCGTGGCAATGTCGGTGTAGACGATCGCCGCAAGCGGCACTCCCTTGTATTGGGATGCTAATTCGATGGCCGCTACATCGCTCGTTTCCAACCAACCATTGGTGGCAACCCGGCCGTTGCGGGCATCAATTCCCAAAACAAGCCTCCTCGGAAACTCCTCGCATATTTTCCGAAACCAATCGGGATTCTTCAAGGCAGAAGTCCCCAACACCAGCCGTTCGAGACCAAAGTCGAGCAATTCAGCAATCGACTGCTCATCGCGAATCCCTCCACCCAGCTCACAGGTGATATCAACCGACGCGAGGATCTCTTGAACGGTCGGCAAATTGACCGGCAGGCCCTCGCGGGCCCCTTCAAGATCCACCAGGTGTAGATATCGAGCCCCCTGCTCCACAAACTGCCGGGCAATTTCTCGGGGATCCTGACCGTACACTGTTTCGCGCGCATAGTCACCCTGCTCAAGCCGAACACACATGCCACCACGGAGATCGATCGCAGGCCAAACTTCCATCACAAAGCCATTTTGTTCGACGATTAGAGTTGGGATAAGAAGCAGAACCCAGAACTATCCCACAACTGGCCCCAAATCGCAAGTGGCCAAAGTCGTTTCCACAGTGTGTAACTTGTTACAGGCAAGGAGAATAGGGCGTTAAAGTCCGGCGATATCGAAGCCCGAAAATGATCCAGCCGTGGCCGATTGGCACATCAGTACTCGATTGACACAAAACGGCTTGCCAGCTTTTAGCCCTGCTGGGTGAACCCATTTTCAGGCGGCCAAGCCAGTCACCAGGAACTGTTCTGCTGACGCCGTCGTGAAAGACCACTTTTTCCACGGGTGCTGCACTAAGACCAGGACTTACGGGTTGGACCGTGATTGGTAGGGGTAGAAACCCCAACCGCGCCTTGACGGCCCACAACAGCCCAACAACTTAAGACCCCGCCGGAGGGTGCCCGGCGGTGCCACCGACCGTGTCGATGGTAAACAGAACCGGACCGGATAGGTTTTCCAGGCACGGCACCGGCCCTCTGGTGTGGTTACAGTTCCGCAAAGTTCGCCAGCACCCGCAGGCCATCAGCCTGGCTCTTTTCAGGATGAAACTGAGTGGCAAAGAGGTTGTCTTTCCAGATTGAAGAGCAGAAAGGTTCAGCATAGTGGGTCTCGGTGGCGATCACCGACTTGTCACTCGGTACGACGTAGTAGGAGTGGACGAAGTAGAAATAGGTTCCATCGTCTAAACCGGAAAAAATTGGCGGATGACGGCGAAATACAACCTGATTCCAGCCCATATGGGGAACTTTGTAATCTTTTGGCACCTTGAATCGCACAACTTTGCCCGGAATGATGCCCAGACCTTCGAACTCACCATCTTCGTAGCTTTTTTCGAACAGCAGTTGCAGGCCCAGGCAAATACCCAAAAAAGGCTTCCCCGCAGCGACCGCGGCCCGAACCGGTTCGACCAGGTTTCGCCGGCGGAGTGCCGCAACCGCATCGGCGAAGGCCCCTACACCCGGCAACACGATGTGGCTGGCACGATCAACCACGGCTGGATCGCTCGCGATGATCGCCTGATATCCGCCTTTCTCGAAACCTTTTTGCACACTGCGAAGGTTTCCCATTTCATAATCAATGATGGCAATCATGGCAGTTGGTCACGGTTTCGGAAGTGGGTCGAGAGGCCGGGAAACAACGGTGCGAACCATCTTAGCGATGCCCGGCCAGAAAGCATCACCGAAAGTATTGTACCCTCAAACCAGACGACGACACCGGCTGTAATCATCGAGCTACCCGACCACCCGATCGTGCCGGTCAAACACCCGAAAACGGGCCGGGCCATCAACGTCGCGTTATTTCGGGATAGATGACCAGCTCGATGCGATTGTTACGTGCTCTCCCAGCCGCCGTCGCGTTGGTCATGATTGGATGATTAGATCCGTGTCCAATCACAAAAAGTTGACCGGGTGGCGTTCCCAACGTGCGTGTCAAGGTATCATAGACAGCCATCGCTTGAGCAATCGAAAGATGATGCCCGGTGGGGTATTGCGGTGAGGTCCGTGGACTGTTATCGGTGTGTCCCTCGATGCCGATGAGTTGCTGCGGGTAGCTCCGCAGCAAATCGGCTCCCACACTTTTGAGCAAGCTGACCGAGGCCGGCTTGAGCTGCGGTGTGGCCGTATAGAAGAGTTGTTCGTCGGGTAGCTCGATACGAATCACGTCGCCATCCTGTCGGACCTGAACGCCAGGAAGATCGGTGATGGTTAACGTCCGCAAAAGACTATTGTTGGCTCGAATTTCGGCACCTGCCTGCCGCTGAATTGAGGCCGCCAGGGCTGATGTTTTGTTGCGGAGCTGTTGATTGTCACCTTGTACAGTCGCGAGCTGGTTGGCCGTACCGCGAAGCTGATCCTGGGTGGCGGCAAGCTGGTCCTCGAAGATTTGTGTTTGCTGGCGGGACTGCGCCAGCAACGACTCCAGCTCCTGGTTACTGCGATCGAGTTGCACAACACGCTCTTGAAACTGCTGCTGCTGCAATGCCAACATCTGCTGCTGTTCGGGAGTTAATGTCACCACCGGCTGCGTCGTTGGGGTCGGGGTAAACACGAGTCTCCCGCAGCCGATCACACCCAAAAGCGAGACGAATAACGCGAGTCGATTGGCCCGGGACGATCGCACGACGACGTTCCCTACCGTTTGAAGTCTATGTGGGGTAATGTTTTTTTGTTCGCCGGTAACAGACTTCTACCCAGGGACCAGGGTCTGAAACCAGGGATTGTTCGACAGAAGCGGCCGGAGCGTAGCAAGGCACCTTGGTGCTGGCAAGTGCGGTTCGTTTTCAAAGTGCTGCTAGCATTCTTCCGCTTTCGAAGGCGGCACCGCGATGAAAAGCAAGCAGACCCTGTTCGTACGCGGGCTCACTCCTGAATAAAAAGTAGCTTCTTGATGCGGGCCCAGATACCCAACAGCAGTGCCAGGAGCAGCAAGCAAACACCCAGTGCAATAGGTACGACCCACCCCATTGCAAAGATAGGCTCGGCCCAGGACCAAATTGGGACCCACAGGACTATGACGGCAAGTGCCGCCAGGCACAGAAATGGCCCATAGGGAATCACGTCGTCTTTCCGCAGAGCGAGTTGTAGAAGTCCCACCAAAATACCTGCCAGCGGTGCCAGAAAAAATACGATCAGACACGCCTGCCAGCCAAGTATGGTCCCGATCATCATCATCAGGGTGACGTCGCCAAACCCCATCGCCTCACGACCAAGGGCCCCCGAACTCACGATCCGCACTGCCCACACGACCCCACCACTTCCTGCCAAGCCAATCAGCGCCGTGAGCATACCGATCCATGGTCCTCCACCAACCAGCCACACGCAGAGAATCGGGATACTGCCACCAACAGCAATGACCAAAAGCGGGGGCCGAGCCAGCTCGCGTGTAACCCGAGCGGTGATCAGCCCCAGAGCAACCATGGCTCCACGTCGGCCACGCCAGATCCGGGGTACCAGCGCAAAGCACCAGAGCCAGTACGTTGCCAAACCAACGGCCAAGGACCACCCGTTAGGTCGGGCTGCCAGAATGGGTGGCCAGGAGTGTGGTGCGACCGCGGTAGTCGGCTCGACAAACATACGACCGGCCAGAGGACCCAGCGGATTAGGAACCGCATTGAGCAAAACGCCAACTTGGGGGGGATCCGCCAGTGGCCCCGATACGTTCGGCAACAGCGACATTGGGACCAGCGTCACCAGACTAACCCCGACCAGGGTACCCAACACGGTAACTTCATCGGGAATGATCTTCTCATCAATATCGATAAAGCTGGCCACGACCATCAGCCACAAGAGGAGCGTATGGCTGAGGAAGGTCGCGTGGGGTACCCAACCGGGTACCAGCAGGCCGGGAGTTGGTTTCAAAGAAACTTGCCCCGCGATCAGACCGAGTTGATCAACCTCCCACCAGTACAGCCCCGCCAGTGCTGCTGCAAAGAAGAGCTCGATGCACATTGGCCGGATCCAGAATCCGACTCCATGAAAACCCGCTTCGCGTCGGAGTCTCAGCCAGCCGAGTACCGGGAGACAATCGAACCAGGTACGGGCAGCAGTTTCCGCCGGGCCTGCCGACCAGGGGCTGACCGTGTGTGATCGCCAGGCCCAGCGGTTGATGGCAAGATTTGCAGCAGCGCCGCAGCAGATCCCTAAACCAAAGATTACCCCAAGGCGAAGCTCCATTTTGATGCCGAGCAACCAATCCATGGTGTGGTGTTTCCAGCGAGGTATCAAACGTCTGGGGTTACGCGGGCAATGCTCGTGGCTAACGCTCCGAATCCAATTGCGAACGGATGGCAGCAACGACTTCCGCGGGATTTTTGTCTTCGGTGTCAACCTCCCACGTGGCGGATTGACGATAGAGCCCAATGCGCTCTTTGAGGATCACCTCGATCTCGCCCTGCCCACCCGTTGGTGTGAGGTCAGGTCGAATTGAGGCGGTGAGGGGATCCTCCTGCAATCGATCTCCAAGAACGTGCACCGGGGCGGTAAGCCAGACGGCAGGTCCAGCAGCGGCAATCAAATCACGATTTTGGGCACGAACAATACAGCCGCCGCCCAGCGCTACCACAGTCCTCTCGCGTTGACACAGTTCAACCAGCACTTCGGTCTCAAGTTCTCTGAAGGCTGCTTCGCCTTGCTCGGCAAAGATAGCAGCAATTGAGGTACCGGCTCGCAATTCGACCTCCCTATCCGAATCGACCCAGTCGAATTGAAGTTGCGGGGCCAGCAACCGGGCAACGGTCGTCTTTCCGCTACCACGATAGCCAATCAGGAAGATCCGCGTGGGCACTGACATGCGTGGGGAGATCCTCTCAGAACTTCACTGGCCCGATAACCCGTTTGAGCGTGTCGCGCATCAATTGGGTGGGAGCTTCCTTGCCCGTAAACAAAAAGTACTGCAAAGCTGCCTGGCGGACGAACATTTCCACCCCGGTGATAATCTCGCAACCACGAGCCCGCGCTTCCTTGAGTAACAACGTTGATTCGGGATTGTAGACCGTGTCGAAGACAACTAACCCTGGCCTGAGGTGTAATTTATTGTAGGGTGATTCGTCAACATTGGGGTGCATACCCGTGGGCGTACAGTTGATGATGATCTCGACATCCTGTTGATGCCGCACACTCCAGTCAAGCGAAGTTCCCCCGAACGTCGCCACCAACGCATCGGCTCGGGCACGTGTTCGACTGGCAACACAAACTTTGGCCTCACGATGCTTGAGACCGTACATAATGGCGCGGGCAACCCCGCCTGCCCCCATCACGAGTACTCGTTTACCCTTCAACGGGCTGGGTCGGCGACCCACCTCTCCCAAAGCATTTTCGATGCTGTCCATCGCTGCCTTGTAATCAGTGTTGTAACCCAACACTTCATTGTCTTTGAACAATACCGTATTGACGGCCCCAATTCCTTTCACTGCCGGATCGACTTTCGTAAGTTGCCTGGCAATGGATTCCTTGTGAGGAATCGTGACGCTGAGTCCCCGCACTTCCAACCGCCCGACATCCTCCACGAATTGATCGAGCGCATCGATTGGAACGCGAAAGGGAACATAAATCGCGTTGATTCCTGCCGCCGTAAAAGCGGCGTTGTGGATTTGGGGACTTAAACTGTGAGCCACCGGATCGGCAATCACGCCGTAGACTTTCGTATCTTCATTGATTTCGTTGTGACGATAGATCTGCACCATTTGGTCGTAACTAAGTTGCCCTGGGGCCAACGCCCGTTCATGGTGAAAGGTAGCATAAACGAATGGGGCTCGAAACTTCGGCCCCAGAATGCGCGACGGCGTGCCAATATCCCCCATGCACATGCCGACGGTCGGAATCTCACTTTGCTGGATCATCTCCAACATCTGGAGATTGTCATGTGGATTGTGGGCCATTGTGGCAATTTTCACGACATCCGCATCTTTCGAAGCAAGCCGGGTATGTAGATCGCGAAGTTTTTCGGGTGTTTTGCGGAAGTTGTGATAACTAATAATCCGTTTCGTGGGGCCAAACCGCGGAATCTCTGCGGCGACGTCTTCCTCCAAGTCGATATACTCGACCCCCATCGCGATCGCTTCACGAAGCATCACGAGCCGCTGCTCTTCCGTACCGGTATACTTCCCGCCATCCTGTTGGCGGCGAACCGTCACGATGACTGCCGACGGGCGATCCTTCAGCAGGCGCTGAATGTTGACTCGCGCTGTCACGTAATCGAGACGCAATTCGACGAGCTCTGCTCCCTGGTCAACCAGATGCCTGTGCTCAATCATCATATGCTTATGCCGACTACGGCCGATGCTGACGCAGATCATGGGCAGGTTGACCACTTTTCAAGGGGAAGGGGCTGGCTCTGGTATCACCCGATCGTGATACCAGCCGCTTCCATTTTGCGGTAAATCGCAATGCAGATCAAATCCGTTTGAATTGTCGATCGAGTTGTTGCCGCGTGAACATCAGCGTCGTAGGACGCCCGTGCGGGCAATGGTGACTCTCACGGATGAGATGGCGATCGGCCAGCAAGGTGTCGATCTCAGCCGAAACCAGCGGATCACCGAACTTCACCGCGGCCTTGCAGGCGATGCTGTGCAGCAAATCATCCAGGAGGGTGGTTGGCTCGGGGTGACTCCCAGCCACTTCCAGACACTCCACCAACTCGCGGAGCACCTCGCTTGGGCTGATCTTGGCCAACATGGCCGGATAACTGGCCACCAGGACCGTCTCGCCGCCAAATGGCTGAACGTCCAGACCAAGCCTTTGCAGCAGGTCGCGATGCTCCAGAATGCGAGCCGCTTCGCTGGCCGTCAAATCGACCGGCTCGGGAACGAGTAGTTTTTGCGATTCCAGCGGTGCGTTCTCCACTTTTTTGCGAATCCGCTCGTACAGGATCCGTTCGTGTAAGGCATGCTGGTCGATAATCTCCATGCCAGCGTCGGTCTCCACCACCAGGTAGCGATTGTGAATCTGCAGTGCAGACGGCTTCCCAACGGGCCGTGATACCCCCGAATCAGGATTGTCCGCTACCGGATCAACCCCTGGCGAACCAGCCACGCCACCAACGAGGGATTGCGGGCCATCGAGCCGATGCAGCGCGAGGGGCGTTCCGGCAGGTTGGAAGTCGTTCTGCCGTTCTGCCACTGGGCTGGTGAACTTTGATTCCGTCTGTCGTCCCAGCTCGTTGCGGGCCCAAGCCACGAGCTGGCTTGTACCGCTTGTCTCCTCGCAGGCGGCTGTCGATGGGGCCTCTTCGATTTCGGCCCGAGCCGTCAAATTGGTGGTCAAAAATTTGGAGCGGAGAGTCCCAAGCAACTGGCTGTAAAGCCGACCTGCATCCTGAAAACGAACTTCTTGCTTTGTGGGATGCACGTTGACGTCGACCACTTCGGGAGGCATTTCAAGTCGCAAGAAGCAAATTGAATAGCGACCATTCAGCAGCAAGCCACGATAAGCTTCGATGAGCGCGTGTTGCAGTGCCCGGTCTCGAATGGCGCGACCATTCAAAAACAGGTATTGAGTGCGGTTATTGGCCCGACTCTGCTGCGGATTGACCACATAGCCGTCTAGACGGACACCCTCATTTTCACTCTCGACCTCGATAAGTCCTCGAGCGATTTCTTCTCCAAAAAACTTCGTAATTCGTCCACGAAAATCGTCGGCAGGCAAGTCATGCACGAGCCGCCCGTTGTTGGTCAACGTCAGATGGACTTGTGGACAGGCCAATGCAATCCGCGTAAAGGCCTCGGTGGCGTGGCCCACTTCGGTTTGTGTCGATCGCAAGAACTTTTGACGGACAGGCGTATTGTAAAACAAGTTGCGAACTTCGATCGTCGTACCGTGCGGGCACCCGACGGGAACCACGGGTTGAAGTTCCCCACCCACGACCTCCAATTCCGTTCCTGTACTGGCGTTGCGGGTACAACTCCGAATCGTAAGACGGCTAACCGCGGCAATGGACGCGAGGGCTTCGCCACGAAAGCCAAGCGTGCCGACCGAAAACAAGTCCTCTGCCGATTTGATTTTGCTGGTTGCGTGGCTAGCTACGGCGAGTGTGAGTTGATCGGCGTCGATACCACATCCATCATCTCTGACACGAATGACTTCGCTCCCTCCCTTTTCCAGGGAGGCGTCAATCCGGCCAGCTCCGGCGTCGACGGAGTTCTCCAGTAGTTCCTTGAGCACGCTGGCTGGTCGTTCGACCACTTCACCAGCGGCAATTTTGTTAACGACCGCCGGTGACAATTGGCAAATGTGTGGCATGGTGACTAAAGGCAAGTCGTTGGGCGGCAGGCCACCACCCGACAGCAGGTTGGTACGTCCCACTGCGGGTAAGTGTTGTCGGCCTCCATGACGCCGCGGTGTTTGTGGTATTTACAATTCGTACTGCTTGATTTTGCGATAAAGTGTGCGTTCCCCAATCCCCAGCATCTTGGCAGCCTCTTCACGATTGCCAACCGTCACCTTGAGTGTTTCGGCAATGAACAACTCTTCGATTTCGTCCATCGACTTGCCAACGAGTTCATGCAGTCCCCCCATTTGATTTCGCTCGACTATGGCATCGTCGGGGGCCAGTTCAGCCGGCAAATCATCGAGATCCAACACTTCGTCGTAATCGACAACGACCATACTCTCAATAACGTTGCGGAGCTGACGAACATTTCCGGGCCAGTCGAAAGCCAACAGTCGGCGGCGCGCAGCCGTGGAAATCCCGTTGATCTTCTTGCCGTGCCTGGACAAATGTTCTTTCACAAAATAGTCGATTAACAGCGGCACATCCTCGCGCCGATCGATCAGTCGCGGGAGGGTGATCGTCACCACTTTCAGTCGATGGTACAAATCTTCCCGAAAACTCCCCTGGGCGACAAACTTGTCCAAGTCACGATTGGTAGCCGAGAGGATTCGCACGTCGACCTGGACCGGCTCATTCGACCCCACACGCGTAATTTCACCACTTTCCAGCACGCGCAACAATTTGATCTGGGTTGGCAACGGCATGTCGCCAACTTCATCCAGAAAGAGAGTTCCTCCATCGGCATACTCGAACTTCCCAACCCGGTCGGTCGAAGCGTCGGTAAACGCCCCTTTAATATGTCCAAAGAGTTCGCTTTCGAGAATGTTCTCGCTCAATGCGGCACAATTCAAGGGCACGAAGGGACGTTTTTTTCGCGGGCTGTTCTGGTGGATTGCTTTGGCAACCAGTTCCTTACCCGTCCCAGTATCACCTTCAATAAGTACGGTTACATCCGTCGGTGCAATGCGTTGCAGGCGGACAATGACATCGAGCATCTGGGAACTGTTGCCAATAACGCCATCGAAGCCAAATTTTTCATCGAGGCGACGATGCAGTTCGGCATTGGCCCGCCTGAGATAATGGCTGGTGGCGGCATTGTCGACCACTGCCCGCAGTTGTTTCAGATCCAACGGCTTGAGCAGGTAGTTGAAAGCCCCATGCCGCATCGCCTCGACTGCCGATTGAATCGTACCGTGTCCCGTCACCAGGATCACCTCGGCATCCGGCAGAACTTCACGACTTTTGGAAAGGATTTCCAAGCCACCCACCCCGGGCATTTTGAGGTCGGTGACAACGAGATCATACGTGCCGTTCTCCAACAATCGAACTCCTTCCAACCCACTGGTGGCCACGGTGCAATCGTAGCCAATTCGCTGGAGGCTGTCGGCAATGGTTTCGGCATGGGCCGCGTCGTTGTCGATCACCAGGACTTTGATCGGTGGGCCGGTACTAGCGGTGGTCTTGGCAGCGATCATAAGGAGAATGATACGAGCGACTCTTATGAGTGCAAAGGGGCGTGTTGGAAGGGAAACGAAAAGAATGTCCGACCGATGGTTTCCAAGCCAATGGAAAAAGAGCAACGTGGGCTGGTTGTGCGAATCCTAGGGGGAACGGGCAGGGTTTTCGGGCAAACGGGGCGACACCGGCAATTCGATGGTGAATTGCGTTCCATGCCCCACTTCACTTTGGACGCTGATCCGCCCGCCATGGGCTTCGATGATTTTGCTGGTGGTCGGCAGCCCCAGGCCGGAACCACTCGGTTTGGTGGAAAAAAACGCCTCGAACATTTGGGAAGCGGTTTTTTCGTCCACCCCATCGCCGGTATCGATCACCCGCACGGCAACGTTGTCTCCTTGCCCATGGGTTCTGACGGTCAATTGGCCTCCGCGGGGCATCGCCTGCCTGGCATTGATCAGCAAATTCAAGAAGGCGCCTCGGAAGGCCTCGCGATCGAGATTCACATGTGGCAATTCCGGGTCGAAATACCGTAGGACCTCGATCTCTGTTGACCGGGTCTCCGGCGCAAAAAAATCGAGTAATTCGTCAATTTGAGCGTTGAGATCGGTTGGTGTTAAATCGAGTTGGCGGACCTTGGCGTAATTCAAAAAATCATCGAGCAAATCCTGTAATCTTTGACATTCGCGCTGCACCAATTCGACCTGTTTGACCGCCCGACGCTGACCCGGACTTTCGGCATCGTCGAGATCCTCAAGCAATAATTCCATGTTAAGGCGAATCGTCGAGAGGGGATTCTTGATCTCGTGTGCCAAGGCGCCAGCGAGGCGGGCAATTTGTGTGTACTGGTCCATCAACCGCTCGATGGCCTCGGCAGATTGGTCATCCGGTTTGTGCAGATGGGAAGTCGCCATGAACTTGTCGATGGAGGGTTGTTTGCGGTCGGGCAAGACCAACACTCGTGGGGAGGAGATCCGAATCAGGTGTTCGGCGCATCAAAACGCCCGGCGACATACGGCGGCACATCACCGGGCGGACGTTTCACCTTCTTGGCAATATTCCCAATTAGCTGCGCGACTCGCGTTTACGACCGCCACCGCCACCGCCACGTGAACTGTTACCTTTTCCCTCGCCACGTGACCCTTGGGCACTGCCGGAGTCGGCCCCGACACTCGCCATTTGCTCCTCACTATCGGCACCACCTTCCACGAGGGCAGCGCGTCGACTCAATTTAACGCGATCTTGTTCGTCGACGGCAATCACACGAACTTTCATTGGATCGCCAATCTGGCAAATATCGGCCACACTCGAGACATATTCGTCCGACAACTCACTAATATGACAGAGGCCGTCTCGTCCGGGCAGGATCTCCACAAAAGCACCAAAGTCTTTGACGCTGGTGACAACCCCGTCGTAAACACGACCAACTTCGACATTCCCTGTCATCGCCTCGATGCGATTGAGTGCCTGCTGCACGCCTTCATGTCCCATCCCTGCAACGGTCACCGTGCCGTCCTCATCAACATCGATAGTCACTCCGGCAGACTCTTGAATGCTGCGGATGTTTTTGCCACCCGGTCCGATCAGCATACCGATTTTATCGGGAGCGATCTTCGTGCGTTTCAGCAGTGGCGCACTTTCGGCCGTTTTCTCACGTGGACGCGAGATGGTCGATAACATATTCCGCAGGATTTCCATCCGCGCCTCTCGCGACTGAACAAGGGTCGCCCGGATAATCTCTTCGCTAATTCCGTTGATCTTCAGATCAAGTTGGATACCGGTGATCCCGTTTTGCGTTCCAGCGATTTTAAAGTCCATATCGCCGAAGTGATCTTCATCACCGAGGATGTCGGTGAGCAAAACCCACTGGTCGCCATTCTTGACCAAACCGGTAGAAATGCCGGCCACAGGATTCGTGATCGGAACGCCAGCCGCCATCAACCCGAGGGTAGACCCGCAAACCGACGCCATGGAACTCG
>CAUZEA010000092.1:0-22898 GCA_963578605.1 Planctomycetota bacterium | reverse complement strand
TTCCTTCCGCCAACGAATCAATGTCTGTTTCGTGACACCAATCTGCTTCGCAGCTAACTCTTGCGTACTCCCCTGAGAGATCAACACCTCCGCTTCGCGAAGCTTCGGGATCACCTCTTCGGGACCGGTTTTTTTCTCGTGGCATCGCTTGCCCTCCTTGAAATGCGTCCTGACACCATGATTATCTATCATGGCCTGGATGCGTTTAAGGGGGCTGGGTCAGCGTGTACAAACTGGTTCCATTCCATAACCGCCAAAATCGAGCAAAAAACCAACAGCCAAAATGCAAACCGTAGGAACCTCAAGATTCGATTGGGTGATTTTTCCATTTCGATCAATTTTTCCTATGTGGAGGGCAGCAGATATTTCAATCTGGATTCAAAGATAGAATAAAGAACGGACACTCTCCGAACGAAACTCGTTAACTCTTTGCCGAGCACGAGAAACCGGACCATGACCTGACAGTATTGGATCAGACAAGAAATTGGCGATTGGGTAAAGTCCCGTTCTGATACCCGTGCAAACGACTCTTCCATCTGCCCGCAAAACTCGCCATGAATTTCTGCTGGAAAGAGCAATTTCAAAGTCGAACGCACTGACTTGCATCACGTCCCACCAGACTCCGTCAACCGGTACGCGGTTCAAGGCGAGCAAGGGCGGGAGAAGCGGGGGAAAAAAGTCACAGAGTCGAGGCGACGTGTTTGTGGGCTTGGGAAGAGAGATTGTTTTCCAAAGTCCGCATCAAGTTTGGCTTTGGCAGCTTCCCTGGAGTCCGGATCACGTTTTTCTAAATCACCAGTGCCAAATGGATTCGGATTAGGATTGGGAGCAGCGTAGGGAATAGGGCTTGCAAGTCCGTTTGCAACGCCCCACGCGTAAGAGGATGGTAGCCGACTGTCCGCACCTGGCGTTTGGTAACGGGCGGTCGAGAGGCCATGGACAACCGGTCGGGCTGACGATAGACTTTTGCGACGAACGCGAATTGCTCAACGATCATCGAGCTGGCAATCCTTCAGGTGACTTTGGAGTTCGACATGCGCTACGACCAAAGCAAGGAAAAATACCAGGGTGTTTTTATCGCGGCACCGACGCCGATGCATGACGACGAGACGCTGGACCTTCCTCGCCTGCGCGAGTTGATCCGCTACTACTGCGAAGCGGGGCTGGGCCCGGGCAACTGCGTCTGCACGATTCTCGGTGCTGGTGGCGAGGCGATGCATCTGGACGAGGCTGAGCGCCGGCAGGTGGCAGAGACGGCCGTCGAAGAAGCCCGTGGGCAGATCCCGATCTTCGTTGGCGTGGGACACACACGCACGCGCACGGCCGTGGAACTGGCCCGGCACGCTGACGAAATAGGTGCCGACGGCTTGCAGGTTGAACTTCCGTATTACTTCGCTGCCACACCGGACGACGCGTTTGCCTTTGTGAGTGACGTGGCCGAGGCGGTTGAGTGCGGGATTGGCCTTTATCCAACGCCCTGGGCCTCGGGGCTCCAGTTCGAGCGTTCACTAATCGAGCGGATTTGTGATGCCATGCCGAACGTGGTTGGGCTCAAATGGTCTCATGCATCGGTCCACCATTGGTTTGAGGTAATCGAAGAATTCGGCGAGCGCCTGTCGATCGTCCAGAATATGGGCCCGATGATGGCCCCCAGTGCCTTTATGCACGGGGCTCGCGGCTATGTGTCACAACCGGTGACCGCTGCCCCACGTCAAAACGCCCAGATTATCCAGTGGCTTCAGGCTGGCCAGTACGACAAGGCGTTGCCATGGCTCCGGATTGTCGAAGACTCCTACTACAAGCTTCTCTTTGAGGGCTTCGAAGCTGGTTGTCGGGGCGAGGGCAACTTTATCAAAACCGCCATGGATAGCGTCGGATTTCCGTGTGGCCCGGCCCGTCTGCCCAATCGCCGGTTGTCCGAATCCCTTCGCCGGAAGTATGCCGAATGGGCGAAAGGCATCAACGAATTAATGCCGCAGTCGTAGGTCACAAGTATCAATTCAATGGGGTTCCAGGTTGGCAAGCTGCAAATAATCTTGCAGCCCTTCCTGCCAGGTTGGCAACGACCAACCATTCGACAATAAGACACTGTACAACGGACGAGATGCCGCAGCCGGATACTCCGCTGAAGAGATCGGGACCATCGAAACAGGAACTTGGGCCTGTCGAAACAGCTCGGTGGCAAACCCGAACCATGAAGTTTCACCCGTGCCGACTGCGTGGTGAATACCATACTGACCACTCTTGAGAATTTCCAGCAGTACGCTACTCAGGTGTGGTACGTAAGTTGGCGCGCAGACTTGATCATCGACAACCCGCAACGAGTTTTGTTCTTGGGCAAGGATGAGCATCTTGTCGACAAAGTTTCTCACTTGACGCGGGTTTTCTGGAGAAACCGAATAGAGCCCGCTTGTGCGTACAATGTAATGCTGCTCATGCAGCCGGGCAGCCTGCTCACCCGCCAGTTTGCTGTGACCATAAACGCTCAGCGGCCCGGGCAAATCGTCAACAGCATAAGGAGTGCGGCGCTCGCAATCAGCTCCAAACACGTAATCGGTGCTGATCTGCATGAGTGGGCAACCCATTTCACGGCAAACCCTTGTCAGGGTTTCAACCGCCTGGGCATTGATTTCAAAACAGCAGTCCGACTCTGTTTCTGCCTGATCGACTTGAGTGTAGGCAGCCGTATTGATCACGGCTTGAGGTTGCCACCGCAGCAACTGTTCACGAACGATTGCTTGTTTCGTGAGGTCAAACTCGGGCAGATCCAGGGCCAGTGCGTTGGAACCGAGACCTTTAGCCAGTGCCGCGCCCAGCTGTCCCTTGCCGCCAGTCACCACGATTTGTGCGGTTCTGTCTGCCAACTTGAAATCCTTGTCCCGGTGTGGCTTGTCGCTGGCGAGCGGCTCAACCATTGGCGCTGGAAACGTCATCCGATCACGCTTCGCGCAGCACTTTTTTCAGGTACTCGCCATAATCATTCTGGAACTGCGTCGCGATTTCGGCAAGTTGAGCAGCCGAGATAAAACCTTGCCGGAAAGCGATTTCCTCCAGGCAGGCAATCTTTAAACCCTGGCGCTGTTCGATCACTTCGACGAACTGGGCTGCTTGCAGGAGTGACTGTGGTGTGCCCGTATCGAGCCAGGTAAAACCGCGGCTGAGTAATTCCACGTTTAAACAACCTCGCCGCAAATATTTCCGGTTCACATCGCTGATCTCCAGTTCGCCACGCGCCGATGGCTGCAACGACGCAGCAATCTCAACAACGTGTTTGTCATAAAAATAGAGTCCGGGAACGGCAAACCTTGATTTCGGAACCTGCGGTTTTTCTTCCAGGGAAACCGCCTTGCCGTGGTTATCAAGCTCGATAACTCCATACCGCCGGGGATCGCTGACGGGATACGCCATAATAGTCGCGCCCTCTTCTCTCGCAATCGCACGAGCCAGTATCTGCTGGAGACCTTGCCCATAAAACAGGTTGTCGCCAAGCACCAGTGCCGAGGGATGGCCGCCAACAAAGTCTCGTCCTATCACAAACGCCTGGGCCAGGCCCTCGGGGTGGGGTTGTACCGCGTATTGAATTGAGATTCCCAGCTGCTTGCCATCTTGCAAAAGTCGCTCGAACTGCGGTAAATCGTGTGGGGTCGAAATCAGGAGGATCTTGCGAATCCCTGCCAGCATCAGAACCGACAGCGGATAATAAACCAGCGGTTTGTCGTAAACCGGGAGAAGCTGCTTGCTGATGGCGAGCGTTGCCGGGTGCAACCGCGTTCCGGCACCGCCAGCCAGGACAATACCCTTTCGGGTTGATTCAATCGAAGCAGACATAACAACAGAACAATCGTAGTGGTTTGTGATTCTTAGTCATCGAGCAACACACAGACAACCCATTTATTCCAGTTGATAGGGTGAGCCAGCACACTCTTCATGCCTGATCTCGTCGACTGGTCCGCTTTTACCCGGCCCGCCGTAAAGTTGATCAGGGGCATTAAAAACCGATCCCGAAACATCGCTGGTATTTTTGTAAGCGTGAACCACACCGGGAGGTACCACGACGCAGGCAGGCCGGGCCGCGCCGCATTGCACCATCATTTTCACCCCGTAGGTTTTCGACAACGGGCGGGAATCCCACAAATAAACCTGGAACTCTCCCGGGCCAACGAAGGCAAAGCAGTCCGTTTGGTGAACGTGTTCGTGGGGACCCCGCGTGACCCCGGGCATTGTCTCACTGAGGTAGGCCATTGCCGGGCGATTTCCCATCGCAAGTTCGTCGTTGCGAAAGAGTTCCACAAGCCAACCGCGGTCGTCGATGAATCGCTGTACGTCCCGCACAACCACTCCTTCAATCTGCTCACCCACGACATATTCGGGGGCTGCCTTCGTGGGCGATAAAGCCCCGGTACCAGTCTCTGAAGCTGCCGTTGGCAAGCCGAGGCGTTGCCGCTGGTAACCCTTGGTCATCACTCCGGCAACCCAAGCTGAGTTTTCCAGATACCAAGCTACGGTTCTACGAATACCCTCGGCAAAGCTGGTACACGCATGCCAGCCAAGCTCCGACTTGAGCTTGGTTGCATCGATGGCGTAACGGCGGTCATGCCCTGGCCGGTCGGTCACAAAGTCAATTAATGAGCGGGAGGGAGCATGGGCCAACCCGGGAAGAAGTTCGTCGACCGCGTCGCAAATAGTTTCCACAATTTCCAGGTTCGTTTTTTCAGAGTTCGCCCCAATGTTGTAGGTTTCTCCCGGAACCGCACCTTGCAGAATGGTCCAGAGCGCCTCGCAATGGTCCGTCACATACAGCCAATCGCGAACATGGGTGCCATCTCCGTAAACAGGTAATCGCAGTCCCTCCTGGGCGTTCAATATCATCAGCGGAATCAATTTTTCCGGAAACTGTGCGGGACCATAATTATTCGATGAATTGCTCACCATCGTCGGCAAGCCGTAAGTATGGTGGTAAGCCCGGACCAGGTGGTCTGAAGCTGCCTTTGAAGCAGCATAGGGGGAGTTCGGTGCATAACGGGTTTGCTCAGTGAACATACCAGTCACACCCAGCGAGCCATAAACCTCGTCGGTTGATACATGCAGGAAACGAAAACGATCTTGTGCTTCAACGGGCAGGGTTTCCCAATAGGAAAGGCAGGCCTTCAAGAGATTTCCTGTTGCTACCACGTTGGTTTGAATAAAATCATCGGGGGTATCGATCGATCGATCGACGTGTGACTCGGCTGCCAGATTTACCACGGCTTGTGGTTGATGGTGTCGTAACAAATCGTCAACCAGGTCCAAATCACCAATATCTCCCTGCACCAGTTGGTGACGAGGATTATTCTGCAGGTCGGCCAGCGAATCCAAATTTCCCGCGTAGGTCAGCAGATCCAAATTCAAGACCGCGCAATCTGTTGTATTCATCAGGTAGCGCACAAAATGGCCGCCGATAAACCCGGCGCCACCGGTAACCAGCACTGGCTGGTGTAGCAGAGCCGTGCCAGCGGCATCTCCTGTGATGGATCGTCGATTTTCGGCCAAAAAAGGTTCCTTTCCAGGCAAGCTGCGAGGGGTTGCCGACAAAGACAGGATTCACTCTTCGTGGTTTGTGTGGAGCGTAACCAAAAAAGCGTTGGTCTGAAACTCCTTTTTAACGTTGTATCGGACGTCGGCAGACAGCAAGGCGGGTGCGGACGGGCCCACTTTGGAGAATGCGAAGGCCGCAGTGGGGCTGGTCAACCACGCACCGGACCACGGGCCGAATATCCCAAAAGGTACCGCAGGTTCGCCGAAAAGGTGCGTGCTTTTTCAGGAAGAATCCCCGCTTGATAATCGTTGAATGGCTTGATCCAGGAATGGCAATAGTAACAGAGGATTGCCCGGCGTGGCTGGTCGGTCACATTCGGCCCCGAGCGATGCCAGGTGTTCGAAAGCCAAATCGCAACGGAACCGGCGGGCGCCGTCAAAGTGATTTCGCCTTCCATACCACCTTCCGACCACTGCGGCTTGCGCCGCGAGAGGTGACTCCCGGGAACGACCCGCGTGGCACCGTTGTCGGCGGTAAAATCGTCCAGCATCCACACATTCTGGGTGGTCAAGGGAAAATCGGGTAGCGGCTCGTCAAGCTGCCCCAGCGGTACATCAACATGCCAGGCACCGCCCGTGGTGTGCGGCCCGATGCTGGTTGCGCTACAGTCGGAGAGCACACAACCGGCGCCCAATGTATCGCGGACAAGTTCAAGGATTGCAGGGTGTTCGATCAGTCCGGCAGCCGCGTCGAGTTTATTGGGAAGATTCCAAATCCGCTGCGAGCGGTCTTCGTCAAACAGTGTGGGTAGATGCAAAAAGAGTTTGTTGACTTCAGCGATGTCGACTGGCCAGGGTGTTTGCAATTCATGAGCCCGCGTATGCAAAATACGTTTAATGAGCCGGTCCAACTCGGCACGGCTAATCGCGTAATTGCTTGATAAAAAATCGGCCAGCTTGGCCACGGCAGCGGAATCATCAGTGTCGGCAGCAGGTTCGTTTTGCGGCTCGAACGGAACTTGACGTTCCTGCGCGAATAATTCGTTCAATCGATGACCGATTGTTTCGACCTCGTCACGACTCAACAATTCCGGCAGCACAACATAGCCATGCTGGGCAAGGTGGTTGCGTGAGGCTTCCAATGCGGCAGGCGTGAGTTGACGGTTATCCATAGTTGCCTGTTTTCCACCTGGTTCGGTTGACGTTCCAATGGCAGGTATTGCCGATCAGGGCCACTGAGGACTTCGAGTCTTACGGGAGTGGTTTCAACTCTACTTTGCGGAATTCGACCAGTGCTCCTTCGGATTGCAAACTGATCGCACCTTCGGTTACACTGCAGTTGGTGGCATGATTCACCAGATCGTCATTGACCTTTACCACGATCTCATCGCCCCGACAGGTAATCTCCATCCGATTCCACTGGCCGAACGGATTTTCAGAACCGTCGGTAAGGTTAAGGTGTCGGCGACCTTTCACGCGGGTTGTTTCATCGGGCACATCGAGTTCGGTACCGATTACCCAGAAATCACCTGCATTCCCGCTACCCAGCTGCGCTTCGATCGATTTTGGCCACACACCGATCGCGTTAGGGGTGGAAGAATGTAATAGAACACCGTTATTGCCTCCCGAGCCACCCTCTGGCCAACGCCATTCGACCGTCAACAAGTAGTCACGGTAATCATCGTTGTTAGTGCGAATGTAGCCAGGTACCGTTCCCTGGCAATAGAGAATTCCATCCTTAACACTCCAAATATCTTCCTTCTTCACGTCTTGATTTTCGGTAACCCAAGTCCAGTTTTCCAGATCCTTACCATTAAAGAGTTCTTGAACGTTGCCATCGGGTGCCTTTGCCGACAACATTCCACTCAAGCCAAACACGAAGGACAACACCAGGGAAAATCGAGGTTTTGTCATGGTACTTTTACTCCCCGTTGGTGGAGGGGATGGATTTTTCCGGCAACCGACAATCACAATTTCCGCCTTAAGAGTATCATTTCTTTCGCGTTTTCTTCAGCAAAGGCAGCTCATCAATTCAGGCCGAGAAGGGCCACATCCGGCCCGCGGTCATCCCACCATCGACGTAGATTACCTGTCCGGTCAAATAAGCCGATGCGGGTGAGGCCAGGAACAAGGCTGTGCCAACCATATCTTCAGGTTTCCCAATACGCCGCTGCGGTGTGTTGGCCGCCCGCCAGTCTTCCATTGTTTTATCTTGCCAAACTTTTCTTGTAAGGTCGGTTTCGACAAATCCTGGACCGATGGCATTAACACGAACTCCTGCCTGGCCCCATTCCATGGCTAGCGCCCGGGTCATTTGGTCCATGCCAATCTTGCTAAGCGCATAGGGCAACAGATGACTAACCGTGCGGTGGCTGTTCAGTGAGCTGATGTTGATCTGGCTGCCTGAACCTCGCTGTAACATGTGGCGTCCGACCCGCTGCGATACCACAAAGGCACCTTTTAGATTCACTCCCATGATACGGTCATACTCATCTTCCGTGTAATCAATTGCCGGCTTGCGTTGGTTGATTCCGGCGACGTTCACAAGGGTATCGATCTGACCGTATTGGCCAACTATTTCTTCGACCACTTCTTCAATGCGATTGCCATCGAGCACATCGCACACAAGGGCCTGGACCGTGGACTCCCCCTGGGAGATTTCCCGGGCGGTTTGGTTCAGCGTATCTTGCTGACGCCCTGTAATGACCACGCGGGCCCCGCGCTGGGCAAAACCTGCCGCAATCGCCCGGCCGATACCACGACTTCCCCCCGAGACCAGGACCACATGATCTTTTACTGAAAACAACGGGTCACTCATGCAATTTCTTCTCCTTTTTTCTTTCAAGTCACACTGGGTAACTCAAAGCCAGGCCTGACTCTCCCCCTGCAGAAGAACACATTCGATGGGAAGTTGTGCTGACACTTTGCCCCGACTCTTAAGAGCGTACCACGCTAGGGAGGGTTTGCGCAGCCACGGTGCACGTCAAACGCAGGTGGGCAAGCGAAATCGATTTCCCTTCGAACACCGCAGAAAGTTACCTCCCAGGTTATCAACAGTTTGTAGCACGGCTCGAGTTCATCTATGCTACGCTGTCTCAGCAGGGTTCCCGGGCAAGCAAGGTCCCCGGACAAGAAGGACCGCGCCAGTGGTCAACCCACTCAACAGACCTGCTGGCAATCGCCTGGAATCTTTCAACAGATTCAGCAAAGTTCATTTATTTCATGGAGTGGCCGATGCCATCGTACGACTGTAATGTCTTATATCGCCCCGAGAATGAAGAGTTAGCTCACCTGCCCGAGGGCCCGCTCGTTTGTGGGAAGAATCGGTTCAGCTGGGTTGCGATCCAACACGGCTTGGATTCGACCGTTGGTTCACTCAACATTTTTGACCTTTCGACTAATCAGAACCACACCTATCCGCTGGACGGGCGACCAGGATTTGCTTCCCCATGCGCCGAAGACGACACCTTTGTGGTTGGGCTGGAGCATCGCGTCGGTGTGTTCAACACCCAATCTGGCCAGTGGACGGAACTTTGTAATTCGGTCGATGCAGGTGTGGAAAGGACTATCATCAACGACGGCATTGCTTTTTCTCGTGGCCTTATATTCGGGTCCAAAACGCTCGATCGCAACCAGAAAAAAGCCGGCTTGTGTTTTTTACGGGGCAGTGACTGGCGTCTTTTTCAACTCCGGTCTGACCAATTATGTTCGAACGGCAAAGTCATACTGGACGAGGGTGAGCAGGTTCGCTTTCTCGATATCGACACTCCTACCAAAAAAGTGGTCGAATACACCCTGGAGATTTCCTCAGGGACCTTGAGTGGGCCTCGGGAAGTGTTGAACCTCGAACGTTTTGACGATTTCCCCGACGGAATGATTGCCACCCCCGACGGGCAAGGTGTGATTATCGCGTTCTATAACCCTCGCGGTGCACCCCATGGTGAAGTACGACAATTTTGTCTGGCCGACGGGTCGCAACAGGCTGTTTGGAAAACCTCCTTATCCCCTCGAGCGACTTGCCCGCTGTTGATCGAAAACGGCGGAGAAGTGAAATTGATTGTGACGACCGCCACAGAAGACATGCCTGTTGAGCGGCAGGCCCAGTCCCCAAACGCTGGTTGCCTCTTTATGGGTGACACACCGTTTGACAGCGTACCGGAGCAATCGCGTATTCGCATTGGAACAGCTACCCAGCACAATTAATTGTATGAAACCCGGCGTGTGATGTCGGATGATATCCGCATGGCATATCTGCAGGTTTGTCAGCAGGCAGCCGACGCCATTTTACAGGGTCATTTTCTTCCCGGAGGTGATAGCCTGACTTTTGACTCAGACCTGGAAAAGCTCAACCCATGAATGTAGATACGATAAATACCGTGGCAGTCATTGGACTTGGAACCATGGGTCATGGTATTGCACAAAACTTCGCCGTTGCTGGTTATGAGGTTTGCTGTTTCGACGAAGTGGCGTCTGTGTGCGACTCGCTCGTGGCGCGGGTTCGTGCAAATCTGACACAGTTCGAAAAAGCGGACCTCCTCGTACAAGGCGCGGCTGACACCATTCTGGCACGAATTCGTGTTGTCGCCACGGAGGCAGAAGCGGTCGGCCCGGCCGATTTCGTCACCGAAGCGGTTGCCGAGGACCTCCCGGTCAAGCAAGAACTTTTTGCCCGTCTTGAAGCTGACGTTCATCCCGAAACGATTCTGGCAAGCAACAGTTCCAGTTTTCCGATCACACAAACTTCCAGCCTCATGAAACACCCGGAACGAGCCATTGTCACGCATTACTTTAATCCGCCCCACATCGTACCCGTTGTCGAAGTGGTTCCAGGCGAGAAAACTTCTGAAGACGTAACCTGTACGACACATCAATTTCTCTCGAGCATTGGTAAAAAGGCCATTCGTATTAACAAGGAAATCCCTGGCTTTCTGGTCAACCGGGTCCAGACGGCCATGTACCGTGAAATCTGGGACCTGCTCGACCAGGGCATCGCAAGTGCCGAAGATATTGATGAGGCAATTCGTGGCAGCATGGGAATGCGTTTGGCCGCGATCGGACCGCTTAAGGTCAATGACTTTGCAGGCCTCGACATCAATGTTGTCTCCTACAAACTGATGATTCAGTACATGCGTGGAGACAAGGAAGTCCCGAAGAAAGTGCAACAACTTGTGGATGAAGGAAATTTTGGGGTAAAGACGGGCAAAGGAATTTTTGATTACACTCCCGGTTCAGTTCAGGACGAAATGGCTTGTCGCGACCAGCGGTATTTAGCACTGGTCAAATTGTTCCATGCAAGTTTGTCTGGCAACGAACAGGGCTGACTTGGAGATTTGTCGGATTCGCGACATGCAATAGATCTTGTTTTGCGGGGCAAATTTATGGCGAAAATAGATGCTTCAACCTACGTTGCCGAGACCGTGCGTGTCGCGGGTATTTCCCATGTCTTTTTTGTACCCGTTGTACTGACACGTGCGTTGGTCGAAATGGAAAGAATGGGAATTGTGCCGGTGATGACTCATGGGGAAAAAGCGGCTGCCTACATGGCAGATGGCTATGCCCGGGTGGCCCGTCAACCGGGGATTTGCCTTTCTCAAACGATTGGTGCCGCGAACCTGGCAGCCGGATTGCGAGATGCTTTCCTGGCCAGATCACCTGTCATTGCCATTACCGGCGGAAAATCACCCGAGGGAAAATATCGAAACGTCTACCAGGAGATCGATGACTTTGCCGTCTTTGAACCATTGACCAAGTTTAATGTTCAGGTCGACAGTCCCGACCGGCTTCCCGATTTGCTTCGCCAGGCCTTTCGGTCTGCCACGACCGGGTGCCCCCAGCCAGTCCACCTGGAATGTGCTGGCCTGACAGGGCAGGTCATCGAAAATGACGGGCAATTTGACGGAATTTTTGAATCGACCTTTCATCGGTTGCCGGCATTTCGGCCTGCTGCCAATGACGAAGACGTTCAGCGGGCTGCCCGTTGTCTGGAGCAGGCAGAACGACCCGTTCTAGTGGTTGGCGGTGGTGTTAAGTTTTCTGGAGCGGAAGAAGAAGTGCTTGAACTTGCCCGTAAGCTTTCGCTGCCGGTAGCAACATCTCTGAATGCAAAGGGGACGATTCCCGAAAATGACCCGCTGGCAATAGGTTTGCCTGGAGTTTATTCCAGAAAATGCACAAATCAAATCCTCGTCGAAGCAGATCTGGTTTTTTATGTCGGCAGTCTGACGAGCAGTCAAGTCACCAACAACTGGCAGGTTCCGCCGGTCAAGACCCCTGTCATTCAGTTGGATATTGACCCGGATGGCTTGGGGCGGAACTATCCAAATGTTGCTTCTCTGTGTGGTGATGCCAAAACTGGTTTGCGGCAGCTAATCGACGCAGTGTCTGCCGTGCCATCGCGGCAAGACTGGTTGGGCCGGTGTCATCAATTTATCAAGGCCTGGCGTGAAGAACACGAGCCGCTCATGAAATCGGAACAGGTGCCGTTGAGACCAGAACGCATCTGCCATGAATTGAGCGCTGCGCTTCCCGCAGATGCCATACTCGTGTCCGAAACAGGACACGCCGGCATCTGGACCGGGGTTTACGTTGAATTGAACGACTGTGGACAAACTTTCATTCGGGCAGCTGGCTCGCTTGGTTGGGGATTTCCCGCAGCGATGGGTGCCAAGTGTGCTGCCCCTGATCGCCCCGTCGTATGTTTCAGCGGCGATGGTGGGTTTTACTACCACATGGCAGAAATGGAAACCGCTCTCCGCTACAACATCCCGGTTGTTGTCATTGTGAACAATAACAGTGCGCTGAACATGGAGAAAATCCTCTACAGCGATGCCTATGGCGAAAGCCCTCAAACTCGCGGTTTGGAGATGTGGCAATTCAAATCGATGAATTTTGCTCGAGTGGCAGAAACTATGGGTTGCCTTGGACTGCGTGTTGAAAAGCCAGGGGAACTGGGACCGGCGATTGATCAAGCGCTCGATTCGGGTCGACCGGCCATCATTGATGTTGTCAGTGATATCGATATCCTCGCTCCGCTGGGTTGGGCACCATAGTTTCCAGAAACTCCTGACGGCCGATGAGATCGTTTCATGATACACGTACCATTAGGCCAGACAGGCATTCACGTATCGCGGTTGTCGTTTGGAGCCGGGCCAATTTCGGGGCTCATGACCGGTGATGACCATCGTCAACAATGCGCAGTGATTGAGCGAGCGGTTGACCTCGGTATCAACTGGTTTGACACAGCCGCTACCTACGGTGGGGGTACCTCGGAGTCAAATCTCGGGCGGGCCCTGGAAGAACTCGGCGTGGCCCGAAAGGTTCACGTGGCAACCAAGGTTCGGCTTATGCCGGATCACCTGGACAACCTTCGCGCCAATGTTCAGAGATCCATTGACGAGAGTCTGAAGCGGCTACGTGTCGAACAGATTTCGCTTCTGCAAATTCACAACTCCATAACGGCCCAACGTGGCGACGAGCCGACGTCCCTAACTCCTGCCGATCTGCTCGGCCCCCAGGGAATCGTCGAGGCAGTGCAACCATTCGTTAAAGATGGTGCCGTGTGCCATCTTGGCCTTACCGGGATTGGCCAACCTGAACCGATGCGAACAGTGGTTCGGTCGGGCGAATTCGCCACGATCCAGGTACCCTACAGCCTGGTAAACCCCAGTGCCGGGCAACCGATGCCAGCTGATTTCCCGGAGGCTGACTACGGCAACATCATAAGTGAATGCGCCGACCAACAAATGGGGGTCTTTGTGATTCGCGTCTTTGCGGGAGGTGCACTGGTCGGAAACCCTCCAAGTGAATACACCTACACAACCAGGTTCTTCCCGCTCGATCTCTACCAGCGTGATCAATTGAGAGCTAAACAATGTGAGGCGGTGCTGCCAGAAAAGATGCAGCCCAGAGAAGCGGCACTCCGATTTGTCATCAGCCACCCTGGTGTGACGTCGGCTATTATCGGGTTCGGCGAGCCCGAGCACGTGGAGACGGCCACCGAGATGCTCGATCGGGGGCCACTGCCTGCAGGGCTTACTTCACGACTCGTAAGGGAGGCGCATTCGGCGGCAAATTTGTGACCCTGCCATGAACGTAGCTGATTTCAATGAGGAGGGAGTGTGGGTCCTCTTTTTTCTGTTCAACACACTTCGAAACCACCACAATGGTGCAGGAACCTGACCCACAGCTTGAGTCGGTAATCGCTTACGTAACAGGACGAATCGGCATAGCGTGCAGCTGGATCGGCCAGCATCGACCAGCCCTGGCTTGCGACTTGTAGCCTGGCCCCATCAAAGCGAGCGCCGCACACATTGTGTTCCATCCAGGTGTTGAAACATGCTGCGATACCATTACAGGTAACCTGGTCCGTTGGCCCTTCCCCGTGGCGGGACTTCATCGCCTCCAGTTCAGCCTCGTCGAGAAAACTGTGGCAGAGTTCGACCATCAGCGCGTGGATCGGCCACCACGTCGTTTCGTCAACGTAAAAAATTTCGCCGCACGGCTTGCGCGGGTTTCTACCGTAAATAAGCATTTCCATAGGCACCCTTTTGAAGGTCTAGCTCATGGAGCGGTCTCACGACGGACGATCACCCGGTTTAGCAGGAAAAGGCCCCGGCAGCCCCGTTACGGACGCGCCGAAAATCACGCTGGAGAGGGCAGGGCCGACACCCAATCCGAAGAACTTGCACAACAGCGCACCACAAAAAATGGGTCAAGAGAACGAGCCGGAGGAAAACAGGGAGTGCTGGTCCCGCTAGGTTGTCCCTGCCAGGACAATCGTGCGGTGTTCCCTCTCTGGAGAGCGGACTCGGGTGGCCCTCCATAGACGATCTCAACCCGTACCACATACGGCTGGCCACGAAAGAGGTGAATTATTGCGACCTGCCAGGTCAGGCGAGAATGTCCTTCACGACGTGCGCCTCCTCCACCCCCGTCACTCTCTGTTCCAGCCCGAGGAATCGAAACGTCAGTCGGTTGTGGTCGATCCCAAGCTGGTGAAGGATGGTGGCATTGAAGTCGCGGACGTGCACTGGATTTTCGACGATATTGTAGCTAAAGTCGTCCGTTTGGCCATATGTGATACCGCCGCGGATGCCACCACCGGCCATCCAGGTGGTGAAACACCTCGGGTGATGGTCGCGACCGTAATCGGTGCGGGTCAGTTCGCCCTGGCAAAAACTGGTTCGACCAAACTCACCACCAAAGACCACGAGGGTGTCATCCAGGAGACCACGTTGCTTCAGATCGGTCAGCAACGCGGCGCAGGGCTGGTCGACATCGTAAGCCTGTCCGCGCAGCTTCTGCGGGAGACCGGAGTGGTGATCCCAGCCGCGATGGAAGAGTTGCACAAAACGCACGTCTCGCTCTACCATGCGCCTGGCCAAAAGGCAATTGCGCGCAAAAGAGCCACTCTTGTGTACCTCGGGCCCGTACCTGTCCAGGATGTGCTGTGGTTCTCCAGAGAGATCGGTAAGCTCCGGCACCGAGGCCTGCATGCGAAAGGCCATCTCCTGCTGGGAGATTGTCGTTTGAATCTCGGGGTCCCCAATCTCGTTGAGATGCGCTTGGTTGAGTTCAGTGACAAGATCCAGCATTCGATGACGACTGGCGCGGCTCACCCCGGCAGGATTGGAAAGAAAGAGGACGGGGTCACCCGATGTCTGAAACGAGACTCCCTGATGCTTCGACGGCAGGAACCCGGAGCCCCACAGTCGACTGTAGAGTGCCTGGATGTTTGCCTGGTCACCCGTCCAATAGGCGGAGGGCAACACCACAAAGTCGGGCAGGTTCCGGTTCAGGCTGCCCAGGCCATAGCTCAACCACGATCCGAGGCTCGCCTTGCCGGGAATCTCCGACCCGGTACAGAAGAAGGTTTTGCCGGGGTCGTGGTTGATGGAGTCGGTGTGAGTGGACTTGATAATACAGAGATCGTCTACCACCGTGGAGAGGTGCGGCAGAAGCTCGGACATCCAGATGCCGTTCTCTCCCGTGCGGTGAAACTTGAATATCGACGGCGCAACTCGCTGTTCAAGCCCTTTCGTCATGGCGGTAACACGTTGTCCCTTGCTGACGCTCTTGGGCAAGGGCTCGTTGAACTGCTTCTCCAGCTCGGGCTTGTAATCGAAAAGATCGAGCTGGCTTGGCGCACCGGCCATGAACAGGAAGATAACGCGCTTGGCTCTCGGAGGAAAATGCGTTGCGCCATCTCCCCCGGCGGCCACCGATTCGGAAATCATCGAACCGAGTGCCGCGGCGCCAAGTCCCATTGCGGATCCCTTCAGGAACCGACGGCGATTTTGAAGGTCGTTGAACTTTTGCAGAAGGGTCATAGGTTGGCTCACTGGCGAGTCTTGGTGATGTCGAGGTTCAGGAGCGAGTGAACGAGCATCGTCCAGGCTGCCAGCTCAACCGGTTTTTCTGCAGAGATATCCTCATCGGTGAGATTCGCGGTCATGGTTCGAGCGGCAACCACGTCTTCCGCATACACCTGCCTGAAGTCTTGCAACGCGTTCTGGAGGCTCACCATCTCGCGCGCGTCAGGGAGCTGAGAGGTCACCGTCTCGTACGCGAGTTGGATCCTTTGATCTTCACTGAGCCCAGGCTCCGTCAAGAGCTTTTTCGCACACTGCAAGGTGGCGTGGAAGTACTGCTGTTCGTTCATCAGAACGAGCGCCTGCAACGGGGTATTCGTACGTTCGCGCCGGGCAATGCAACTCTCTCTCATGGGTGCGTCGAAGATCGTCATCTGGGGCGGTGGCACGGCGCGCTTCCAGAAGGTGTAGACACTTCGGCGATAAATTTGATCCCCCGTGTCTGCTTCGTAGGCCGGCGGGTAGGACGTTGGCATCGTCACGGCGGTCCAGAGGCCTGCCGGTTGCGGTGGTTTGACACTCTTGCCGTAGAAGGCTGGATTGAGGAGACCGCCGACCGAGAGCACCTGATCGCGAATCATCTCGGCATCGAGCCGGAAGCGCGGTCCACGTGCGAGCAGCCGATTGTCGGGGTCCGAAGCGTAGCTCTCCGGTGCAGCCTTGGACGACTGCTTGTAGGTCTCCGCGAGAACGATATTACGTACCAGTTTCTTGACGTCCCAGCCGGAGCGCACAAACTCGAGTGCCAGATGGTCCAACAAGTCCGGATGACTTGGCCATTCCCCCTGAGTTCCAAAATTCTCTGAAGTCGTCACGATCCCGATGCCGAAGAACTGCTGCCAGAACCGATTGACGGTTACACGGGCCGTGAGGGGATTGGAGGCGTCGACGAGCCACTCCGCAAAATCGATGCGTGTCCGCAGTCCGTCTTTTCTCTTCATCGACGGTAGAAAGGCGGGTGTATCACGTTCAACCTGTTCTCCCGGCTGATCGTAGACCCCCCGAATGAGAATGTGAGCCGGCCGAACCTCCGCCCGTTCTTTCATCACGTGGGTTGCGGGAATCTCCTCTTCGATGGCTTCCCGCGACTTGCGTCGCTCTTCTAGTTCTTGCTGCAGTTTTTTCGTAACATTGTCACGCGCGCTTCCATCGGTTGATTCGTTGATCGATTTTGGATTCTCAATTTGCTTTTCGAGCCGCGTGATTTCTTCCTGGATGAGGTTCAGCTGCCTTGTCTGCTCTGGAGTGGGGAACTCGATATAGGGAGATTGAATACCACGTCGGAACTCCAAGGAACCTCGAGTCATCGCCGTTTCGGGATCACCATCGAAGTTGTTGAAGAAGGCAAAGAGCTGATAGAAGTCTTTCTGTGTGATGGGATCGTATTTGTGGTCATGACAGACCGCACACTGAACGGTCAGGCCGAGAAAGGCCGTCCCAACGGCAGTCACTCGATCGATCACGTTGCGTGTGAAACTCTCCTGGGGAAGGGCCGTGCCATGATCAATAATCAGGTGGAGACGGTTGAATCCCGAGGCGATCTGCTGATCCACGCTTGGCTCCGGGAAGAGGTCCCCCGCAATTTGATACTTCGTGAACTGATCAAAGCCCAAGTTGTCGTTGAAGGCGCGGATGACCCAGTCTCTGTAGGGTGTCATCTGCCGATAGTGATCGTGGTGAAGGCCGTTGGTGTCAGCAAAGCGGACCAAATCGAGCCAGAACCTCGCCATGTGCTCACCGTACCGGGGGCTCGCCAGCAGCCGATCCACCAGGGTCTCGTAGGGCTGCTCCGACGGGTCACTAAGAAAGACTGCAATTTCGTCGGGGGTGGGTGGCAGGCCCGTGAGGTCAAATGTAACTCGGCGAACAAGCATTCGCCTGGAGGCCTGAGGATTGAGCTGCAGGCCTTCCTTCTCGAGCCGTGCCATGACAAAACGATCGATTGGTTGCGAGCTGCGCCATGGTCCGCTCTCTGGCTCGGGAAGCGTTGCCTGTCGAGGAGGTACGAACGACCAGAAGTCGTCGTACTCGGCCCCTTCGACAACCCATTGTCGGATGAGATTTTTCTCGTTGGCAGTCAAAGCTCCGTGAATGTGAGCACCCGGTGGCGGCATAACCTCGTTTGCATCGGTGGTGTTGATGCGGTACCACAGCGCGCTGCCACCAAGAGATCCCGGCTGGATGGCCCGTGAACCGTTGCGGTCACGATAAGCACCATCGTCACCACTGTGTCGGTCCAGTCGCAGGTAAGCCTTGCGCTCCTTATTGTCGGGACCGTGACATTGGAAGCACTTTTTCGAGAATATCGGCCGGATGTCTCGGTTGAAGCGAACGGGTTCTTCCCCCGAGAGGGAGACTCCCGTCGCGCACAAACTTATCGTGACAAACGCTCGCAGAATCATAGAGTTCTATTACCAAAAGGCCTTTGATCGGTCTTCAGCCCTTTTTCGATGATAGAAGGCGGCTCGCTCGGGATCAAGTGTCCAGCGCCCGGAGCCTACCAAAAAACGGTTTAATAAAACATTTCGATCTCAAGGTCCGTATTCGTCAACACGGTAGAGCCCGTGGCTCCAGCTCCCAGGTCACCTCAACAGCCCGACTGCAACGCGGCAAGATGTTTGCCAAAGTGTTCGGCGACAACTTCGGCATACGTGTCGCGATGCTCGCGCACGCAATCCTTGAAGGCTGTACCCAAACCGGGATCTGTCAGCACCGACCCAAACGTGCAGTGCAGAATTTGCCGACCTGCTTCGGTAAAACCTTGCCCCTCGGGGACATCTTCCCAGCGTTCGAGATAGACTTGTTCTAACTGCCGATCGTCGGTCAGTTCGCTTGGGGGAGCCACATTTTCCAGGGTTGCGTGGACGTGGTAGGTTGCCCGGTCGTTATCGTAGCGTGCCCTGGAAAAATCACAAATCTCGCGAAACAGCCGTGGCTCATGAATCGCGATAACCCGCAACGCCTCCAGATAAGACGTGCCTGCTGTCTTGACATGAAAACGTCCTTGGGTAGTACGTGCAAGGGCAGGGTACATCGAGAGTTTGTCGGAACCAGAGTGCAAACTCAGTTTGTAGGGCCCCAACTGCTGGGCAATGGCAGCGTGATCCTGCAGAGACCGCTCAAGGACCTCGACATCGCCAATGTAATCCACGCCTTTCTCAAAATCACCCACAAACCTGGGAGCGAGAGAAACGAGTTTTACTCCCCGCAGCAAGCACTGGTCGGCAATGATCCAATGTTCGGCCAGCGAGGTCGGTTGTTCGGTTTCATCGATGCTGAGTTCAATTTCGTATTCACGTTCTGCCTCGGTTTGGATCTGGCAAATGTAGTCGGCGAGCTGAATTGCAGCTTCAATGGAAGTCCCATATTTAACAGCTGCCCGCATTACCTCACCTTCTGTAAAATGAATCTTCACACCAGTCGCCAGCAAAATTGGCTTTTGTGTGTAGGAGTCCAGCCAGGAAATCGAGTCGCGGAGGCTGTCAATTTTCTCGCGTAGAGTTGCTTCATCATAATCGTCGGCGTGCTGGTCAACGTGGTCGGAGGGATCGATTGTAAAGAACGTGAAACCGACAGCAGCCGTACGATTGACGTCTTCTTGTGTTTTGAGGTGATCGGCATCCGCCCCGTGGGGATCTCCCCACCGAACTGCCTCTAAAGCAGCAAGTGCGTCATCCATGACGTCCTGCGGACTGCGCGATGTGCGCGTCATTTCGCGGATTGACTGCTGGGCAAAAATCGGGGCAAATCCTGTCCCGGCTGTTCGCATGGCCGTGACGTGGCCCGGCGTTGCCAGGCCAATGCGATCTCCAAATCCAAACGATGGCTGCAATCCTAATGTCGAAGCAGGTCGCACGGTTTTCTCCATTTCTTGCGTTACGTGTCCAATGTAATCCTGCAGTGCAAATCGGGCTGGCGAATCCAACTGCCAACAGCCCCGTGCAAACCGTTGCGGGCCGACGGGGCGTTTTAGTGGTGATGATGGCCGTGGTCATGCCCTTCAAAGAGCTTGTGCTTCGCATCCCCACCAGTGTAAACATAAGCAATCAGGTCGAGTATTTCCTCCCGCGAAAGTTTGTTCAACAGACCCGCCGGCATGAGCGAGACGTTGGACTTGATCATTTCTTCGATTTCATCCCGTTCGATGACCGTCGGCTTGTCCTTGGCGAGCGGATCGATGACCACGCTCACCTGCCGGTCATTCTCGGCCACGATCATTCCTGTGATGACTTTTCCCGAATCGAGCAGGAACGTGTAAGACTCGAACTTCTTGTCGATATCTTTCGATGGCTCCAGGGTCGACTGCAAAATGTACTCTGCCGTTTTCTTTTTAGGATCCAACTTGACCAGGTCAGGACCAAATACTTGCCCCTGATTGTTGAGCTTATGGCAACCCACACAACTGGCGACCTTGAAGAGTTCTTGACCAACTTCGAACGATCGCCCGGACCCCAATTCGTTGACTTCAGTACGTAATTCGTCGAATTTCCATTCGCGCGCACGTGTGTTCAAGGTGAGCAACTTATCTTCAGCAGGTAGTGGATTCTCCGCAAGGTAAAGAGCGGGGTCGGCCAGGTACTTGGAGAGATCCTGCACGACGTAGATCGCACCGAACATCCGTCGCCAGTGTCCTGGATAGGTACAGACATATGGGAAGACTCCCGGTTCCGTGGGGACATTAAAACTAAGTGCCTGGTCCTGCCCAGGTTGCAACAGGCGACTGGCGAGGAGGATTTTATCGGATTTCGGAATGTAATGCCGGTCTGCGGCATCGGGGTCGCGGGCAGTCGCTTCAGCGAGTTCACCAACTTCTTGCAGAGCTCCTGGCAGCACAATTGCGAAATTATGCGGCATGGCATCGGTATTGGAAAAACGGAATTCAACGGGCACGCCCGCTTGTACCACGATCTTTTCTTTGTCATAGATCATGCGGTGGGCGATCGTTCCAATCGCAATCACCCGCACGTCGAGGTTTTCCAGGCGTGATTCCACTTCGATGGCGTCAGCGGGAGGCAAAATGGTTGACAGCGATTTGGCCAGGGCGACCGCTTCCTGGGCTCGTTGGCCAGTACGATCGCGGGCAGGCATTTCGCTGAGATAGCCGATGAGATTATCGATTAAGGGGCGAACCTGGTTTTCGGGCCAACGATCGGCAGGAACTGTGCGTAACACGCTGATCGCTGTGGGAAGATGCCTGCCGGTTTTTATGACCTTTGTCAAAGCTGCAATTTTTTGCGATTCGTGCCCTGGCAGAGTTCCCAAAGCGTGAATTGCCACTTCATGCAATGGTTTGTTACCGTCGATCGCGAGCCGATCCGACGGAATCTTTTGCTCGTCGAATCCGGGTCCCGACCAGGTCACTTCCAGCCCTTCGAACCCACCGTTGTCAAAATAAGTCACAACCCATGGATGCCAACCGACCGCAAGTTCGATCAAGCCCCCCTTTTTCGACATTCCGTGTAATCCGTCGTTATTCACTACCAGGTGATCATCGATGTACAACCGGGACCCATCGTCCGACCTGGTAAAGAACCGGTATTTCCCGGGAGTTGTAATCTGGATGGCACCTGAAAATCGAAGTGCGAATTTGTCGATTTCTTTCCGCTGTGGCACATCCAACGAAATCTCTTTGACAATCCCACTGGCGGATGGCTGCAGGTCGGACAATGTTTCTACGGCTACATCGTTGGGGCTGGGGTAAAAGTAATCGACTTGGATACCACGGTTTTCGTGACCGATCTGACTTTCACGGGTGGTCAGACTGGCGGGAAGTGCAAAAACCAGCGGCTGAATTTTTTCATAAAGGTTGTACCGTGCTTTGTCCGTAATGTTCGACACGGCTTCGAGAAAACCACGCAGCCCGTCTTCGCTTTGCGACGCAACCAGAAAGGCATCATCCACGGACCCATCAGCACGGATCCAGGCAGCATATCCCAGGCGTTTCATTTCCAGTGTCGCACTATTGACTGCGAGGTCCTGGAGTTTGTCGTGAACCGTACCAAGTTCGGCCGGAGAATATTTCGCCAACAGTTCCCCAAACCCCGCCAGATTGAGGCCGGACTGTGGCTGGTCCTTGCTCAATAACTCCAAAAGCAGGTCCAATTCGTTGCGGTTGGTCAACCTGGCTAAACTACTCAATGCAGTTTCCAACTCGTCCACCTTGGCTTCCTTGCGGTGGAGGATGACATGATAAACCTCCTTGTCAGGGTGCATTTTTAGCAAGTCTTCGACAGCAGAAGTTTGCAGAGCGTAAGTGCGCGCAGCCTGCGACAGCGGGTTGCCTGAATGGACCGCTTTTTTCACGAGTGCATCAATGTCCATCTGGCCAGTCGCGTAGTCGATGACGGCATTCAACTCTGGGTCGGTTGGGCGGGAGGCAACCTCAAGAACCACCTCGGCAGCAGTTGGTCCCTGGAATTGAACGGCAGCCTTGGCAGCTTCTGCTCTTACCAGCGGTGAGTCGTCCTGTGCCGCAGCCATCAAAATTGGTTCCCACCCATCGACTTGACCTGCCCAGTGTCCCAGCGTTCGGACGGCGGCGGCACGAACGCGCGGTTCACGGGCTTCGTAGACCTTTTTCACAAGAGTCGTATTGGGCTGGCGGTGTTCTTCAAGAACCCAGAGACACTCCAGCAGCGCTTGGGCTTCATCTCGGTCTGGCGACGCGTTCTGCGGGTTCAAGTTGGAAGCAAACGCTTCAATCGCTGCGACGATCTCGGGCGTATCGCGCCCGCTCATCTCGAGCCGGGCCCGATACCTCATGCTATTGGTCGGTTCGAAGAAGTATTCACAAACATCGGCAACCTGTTTTCCTTTCATCCTGGCGGGCTTCAGGAGATCGCGTCCTTTGGCGGTTACCCGATAGATACGGCCGTGCGTATGATCGCGATTGGGATCGCGCATGTTGTGCTGCATGTGGCCGATCAGGGCATTGTGCCAATCGGCAATGTAGATCGCCCCATCACCCCCAATTTCAAGGTCGCTAGGACGGAAATTGGGATCGGAGGAGACCAC
>CAUZEA010000091.1:0-23833 GCA_963578605.1 Planctomycetota bacterium | reverse complement strand
TGCTAACCTCTAACAATCGTTGCTAACCTCTAACAATCGTTGCTAACCTCTAACAATCGTTGCTAACCTCTAACAATCGTTGCTAACCTCTAACAATCGTTGCTAACCTCTAACAATCGTTGCTAACCTCTAACAATCGTTGCTAACACAACGTTGAGAATACCATATCCGGTGTAATCTTGTCAGACGCAGAATCAAAATTTCTGCCTGTTCAGATCTGTCTCAGACGAGCCGGTGCAATAAATGAGAGCATTCAGCATCAGCTTCCTCATCTGGTCTCGCAAAGTACCCCGGCCTCTTTTCCGCAAGAAGTCGGAGTGCTCACCGGGATAGGGAGCTAGTGGAGTAAAATCGCAGGACCTTCCCCCAAGAACCATGATCTTCCCTTTTCCGTGTGAGTATTCCACGATAGCCGCATACTCGCCAATCTTGTTCGGAGAACCGCTGTTGGGATCGTCACCCTTTTTATATTCCACAAATTCGTTGGCGATCACGCTGCCTGAGGGAATTCTTGCTTTCCAGGCACACTCGGTTAAAAGGTTACGGTACGGGAAATTGCAAGTCGTAAAGAATCCCTCAGCCGGAAGGTTTTTGAAGACCGGATGTTGCTCAAAACCGTCGGCGGAAGCAAATCCAGCGGCCAACACAGGTGTAATGTAGCTGTTTTCCCTGATGCTGTTTGGCATTGTTTCTTCCACTCCGAGCACCATTGCGTAGAGACCGGAGATCCCTGTCAGGAGAAGTCCTCCCCCATGGTTCACATACTCCTTCATCGCCTGGACAGTTTGCTCGTTGACCAGTTCCGGCATCAGTACCTGCATTGGGTCGACGGTTTCTCCTGCTGGCACCGGTTGGGCATACCGCAGCTGATGAATCCAGACCACATCGTAGTCGGATAGATTCACAGGTGTCCCTTTTTCATCGGTCAACTTCCCCTTCCCATCGGGTGCTATCCAGGTGGGTGAAGTATTCTCATAGGCCCAGGACTGGAGCATGTGGTATCCAACCTCGTTCCTGTCGGGAGTTATGAAGGCCAGCTTGATCGGCTGGCGGATTTCACCGAGTCGCTTCTCGATGGCGGCCTTGACTGCTTGATGATTCTTCTCCACCAGCTCTTCCAGGGTGAGGACTGTATTTAAGAAGGCCAGAGACAACGCTGCCCTGTGTGTGCCTTCCCGGCTCCGGATCAAGGCATCAAGGTACATGTTGGTGAGACCCGCCCACTCTCGAATTTCATGGCCTGCGTATTTGTTGGTCCCATGGGCAGCGTATAACGACGAGCTTGAGGATAAATCGAGAACCCTGGTATGCGTTCTGAACAGGTCTTCGGTTTGGGTTAGAATCTCGGCAACCCGATCCAAGTGGGCCCGAGCGTCGTGTACACGATTCGGAAGCGCCGCTTCATTCTTCCTGATGGCATTGGTGGCCTGCTGATAGAGTTCTGCCGCCTTCACCCAGTTATGCCCTGACTCGGCCTCTTGCGCTGCTTCCAACAGCCCGGTAACATTCTCCGGCCGTTTCAGGTTCAGCCCATTGGTCTCGGCTATCTGGTGATGCATCCTGGCCACGATTCGCGGATGCCTTACCCTGTGACGCAGAATTGTCTGGCGACAGAGTTCAAACTCTTCAGCGTTTGCGATCAGAAATATCTGCCCTCCCCCCGGCGGGAGGGTCAACGCCACGCCTTGCTTGCCGTCCTCGTTCTCCAGGGCGGCCTCCCGGAGATTGACGAGATCGTAAACCTTTCGTCCGTTCAGGATTGCTTCGGGAAGTAGGATCGTGCCGCTTTGCTGACGGTCGGGGCTGTTGTTCCAGGGTATCAGGAAATACCGGTCATTCTTGATGCATTGCAGGAGTCCATAATCAATGGCCGGGCCCTCAAATTCCGGATAACGGACCTGCCCACTGAAGACCTCCAGCGGCATGCTCACATCCGGCCGGCAGGAAATAAGCAGCGGGCCAATGGTGGTTATCATTTTTCCAATACTTCCCAGTTCATCCCAGAGTTCGTCGTTTGGCCACAGGAGATAATTAAGAAGCCCGTCCTGACCTCCTGCCCACTGAGGTTGGATCACCGGACCCCCCACATGGAAGTAAAAGAAACCTTTTGTCCCCCAGGCAAGCGCCTGCCAGAACTGCATACGGAGTTCGGTCCGGGAGGGCCGGGAATCCTTTAACCACGGCTTGGTAGGTTCGTGAATGCTCCAGGCCGCGGCCAGAGGAATAAAATAGAAGATCCGGTCAGGGTGGTTTTCCCGCAGCCACCGCAATTTTTTCGCGATCGACCAGCTATCCCTGGTCGCATCCCAGGTAGGATACCAGTCGGCGGTCATCGGCTGCATATGCCCGACAAATCTTTTGAAGCCACCCCAGGAGGGTTTGCAGGTGGTCACCGGAAGCTGGGTATATTTTTCGATCAGACGAATCGCGGCAATTCCCGGGGCGAGGTGCAATGGTTCATCATCGGAGATAAAGCCAATAATGCTCTCGGGATATTTTTTCCCCAGGTTTCCGGCGAACTCCAGAAAATCTTTTCGATCTTCCTCGACCTCAGCCAGCTCCGCTTCGTTCAGTGGAGGTGCTTCCCGCTGGAACTTCGCCAAAATTCCATTATTAAACCGCATGTAGTTAATCAGGGTGGGAAAGATTTTTATCTCTTTCAAGGGAAGTTCCTGCCCGTAGAACCACCGGTTAAAAGGTGCAGGGACCAAAGGGCCACCCTCATCCTCCTGAATTGCGAACGGAGTTTTTCCTCCCCAGATAACATTGAATCCGTTCTCTGCCATGCGGCCGGTGAGAATTCGCGTGTACGCTTGGGGTGAGTGACCCCACGGTGTCCAGTTGCCCTGGGCTCCGCCATAGACACCAAAGGGAAAGTAATCCTGCATGTGGGGATGTTTCTCGTAGAACTTCCAGAAGTCATCCGGGTCGGCTCCTGCCGCCGGCCTCCCCAACGAAAAAAACAGGCCGCACAAGATGAAGGCCAAAACGAGATGGCTTTGAATGCGTTTGGATGTCAGCATGAAGTTGCTTTTTCGCATCGTGAACTTTCCCACAACGGTAACAAATGCCGAAAACTTTCTACTCATACGAAATAAAGACAGGTTTCCAGATACCGCCGGCAGCCGTACTGTCGAGAACCTGAACTGCTATGAGGTGTTCTTCCGGCGAACTGGTCAGAAAATCGGTAATGTCAAATTCAAAGGGCTTGCGCCATCCCTCCACCCCTTCCTGGTGTTTTCCTGCCAGCTTGCCATCGATGTAGACAACCGCTTCCTCATCGACGGCGCCGAAATGGAGTACTGCCCGACTCCCCGGTTTGTTGGCAGCAGTAAAGGTCCGTCGATACCAGGCGTAACCATCGTAGTCATAGCCGTGCGACTCCCAGTTGACACCGATGGGGATAGGCTTCCAGCTGCCGGTATCGAAGCCGGGCCTGTCCCATCGCTTCTTCATACCGATGTTTTCGGGGTCGGTGCGGAACAGCCAGTCATGGACCGGGAGATAGATCCGCTCGTCCTTCTTGGAGACCTTGGCAATGGCAGCCGGATCCGACTCGAATTGTTTTTCAGAAGCAATATAGCTGAGAGTGTTCAGTGCGATCTGACGCGTCCTGCGGCGAAACGCACTGCGGTGATTCCCCTTCGGCAACGAAAACTCAAGCCCGGGAGTGAAGTCACAGGACTTGCCACCGAAAACAATGACCGTACCCTTGCCGAGCCGGTATTCCACGATCGCAGCATAGCCGGGAACTCTGCCGTAAGTTTGATCGAGTTCGTTAGCAACAGTAAAGCCCGAGGGAAGTTTCGACTCCCACGCACACTCCGAAACCAGATTCATTTCGGGCCAGTTCCCGTTGGTGAAGAAGCCATCTTGGGCCAACCCATCAAAGACCGGATGTTTCTCAAACCCGGTCGCAGGAATAAGGCCGATACTTAAACTTTTCAGCATGTAGCCATTCTCCCGAAGGCGGTTTGGCATGGTCTTTTCTATCCCAAGAGATAGCGCATAAATGCCGGAAATGCCCGAGAGAAACAGTCCTCCCCCATGGTTCACATACTCCTTCATCGCCTGGACAGTTTGCTCGTTGACCAGTTCCGGCATCAGTACCTGCATTGGGTCGACGGTTTCTCCTGCTGGCACCGGTTGGGCATACCGCAGCTGATGAATCCAGACCACATCGTAGTCGGATAGATTCACAGGTGTCCCTTTTTCATCGGTCAACTTCCCCTTCCCATCGGGTGCTATCCAGGTGGGTGAAGTATTCTCATAGGCCCAGGACTGGAGCATGTGGTATCCAACCTCGTTCCTGTCGGGAGTTATGAAGGCCAGCTTGATCGGCTGGCGGATTTCACCGAGTCGCTTCTCGATGGCGGCCTTGACTGCTTGATGATTCTTCTCCACCAGCTCTTCCAGGGTGAGGACTGTATTTAAGAAGGCCAGAGACAACGCTGCCCTGTGTGTGCCTTCCCGGCTCCGGATCAAGGCATCAAGGTACATGTTGGTGAGACCCGCCCACTCTCGAATTTCATGGCCTGCGTATTTGTTGGTCCCATGGGCAGCGTATAACGACGAGCTTGAGGATAAATCGAGAACCCTGGTATGCGTTCTGAACAGGTCTTCGGTTTGGGTTAGAATCTCGGCAACCCGATCCAAGTGGGCCCGAGCGTCGTGTACACGATTCGGAAGCGCCGCTTCATTCTTCCTGATGGCATTGGTGGCCTGCTGATAGAGTTCTGCCGCCTTCACCCAGTTATGCCCTGACTCGGCCTCTTGCGCTGCTTCCAACAGCCCGGTAACATTCTCCGGCCGTTTCAGGTTCAGCCCATTGGTCTCGGCTATCTGGTGATGCATCCTGGCCACGATTCGCGGATGCCTTACCCTGTGACGCAGAATTGTCTGGCGACAGAGTTCAAACTCTTCAGCGTTTGCGATCAGAAATATCTGCCCTCCCCCCGGCGGGAGGGTCAACGCCACGCCTTGCTTGCCGTCCTCGTTCTCCAGGGCGGCCTCCCGGAGATTGACGAGATCGTAAACCTTTCGTCCGTTCAGGATTGCTTCGGGAAGTAGGATCGTGCCGCTTTGCTGACGGTCGGGGCTGTTGTTCCAGGGTATCAGGAAATACCGGTCATTCTTGATGCATTGCAGGAGTCCATAATCAATGGCCGGGCCCTCAAATTCCGGATAACGGACCTGCCCACTGAAGACCTCCAGCGGCATGCTCACATCCGGCCGGCAGGAAATAAGCAGCGGGCCAATGGTGGTTATCATTTTTCCAATACTTCCCAGTTCATCCCAGAGTTCGTCGTTTGGCCACAGGAGATAATTAAGAAGCCCGTCCTGACCTCCTGCCCACTGAGGTTGGATCACCGGACCCCCCACATGGAAGTAAAAGAAACCTTTTGTCCCCCAGGCAAGCGCCTGCCAGAACTGCATACGGAGTTCGGTCCGGGAGGGCCGGGAATCCTTTAACCACGGCTTGGTAGGTTCGTGAATGCTCCAGGCCGCGGCCAGAGGAATAAAATAGAAGATCCGGTCAGGGTGGTTTTCCCGCAGCCACCGCAATTTTTTCGCGATCGACCAGCTATCCCTGGTCGCATCCCAGGTAGGATACCAGTCGGCGGTCATCGGCTGCATATGCCCGACAAATCTTTTGAAGCCACCCCAGGAGGGTTTGCAGGTGGTCACCGGAAGCTGGGTATATTTTTCGATCAGACGAATCGCGGCAATTCCCGGGGCGAGGTGCAATGGTTCATCATCGGAGATAAAGCCAATAATGCTCTCGGGATATTTTTTCCCCAGGTTTCCGGCGAACTCCAGAAAATCTTTTCGATCTTCCTCGACCTCAGCCAGCTCCGCTTCGTTCAGTGGAGGTGCTTCCCGCTGGAACTTCGCCAAAATTCCATTATTAAACCGCATGTAGTTAATCAGGGTGGGAAAGATTTTTATCTCTTTCAAGGGAAGTTCCTGCCCGTAGAACCACCGGTTAAAAGGTGCAGGGACCAAAGGGCCACCCTCATCCTCCTGAATTGCGAACGGAGTTTTTCCTCCCCAGATAACATTGAATCCGTTCTCTGCCATGCGGCCGGTGAGAATTCGCGTGTACGCTTGGGGTGAGTGACCCCACGGTGTCCAGTTGCCCTGGGCTCCGCCATAGACACCAAAGGGAAAGTAATCCTGCATGTGGGGATGTTTCTCGTAGAACTTCCAGAAGTCATCCGGGTCGGCTCCTGCCGCCGGCCTCCCCAACGAAAAAAACAGGCCGCACAAGATGAAGGCCAAAACGAAATGGCTTTGAATGCGTTTGGACGAACCAGCCGTCCGAAAAATTTGCTTATAGCGACTAGCCATTATTCCAGTTCTTCCAGTCATATCTTCTCCAATGTTCATTCGTTTCCCTTCAGACCTGTTCCGAAAGCGGAGACTAATCAAGTAAGCCGTTCTCCTTGACAAGGCGTCTTACAAATCTTGCATTGCAGGGATATTATTAACCTATTCGATGTCGATCATATCATCAACCGACCGCGATATCTCACACCGGAGTGCGACCGTAACTGCAAATGGCCGCTGGTGACAGCTTCGCCAGTTCTGGACCTATCATAACGTTAACGGCATCGAGACTCAGTACTGCTGCGTGATCCCTGTATGTTGACCGGCCGCTAAACAGTGCACCAGCCGGCCAAACACCCAAGTCGACGGCCTGATTAGCCGTGACCGGCGCGGCCTCTTTGCAAGTGGGGTTGTCGAGTAGCTTTATCAGCACCACACCATCTGGTTCGATCAGGTGGTAGCAGATAGGATCTGCTTGACGTTACCGTCGTAGTTCATCACGTTTCAATCGGATTGAGCACCATGACCCCACTCACGCAAAGGGAATGTAGTGCGGCCTCCAGCGCCAAGGGTTTACGATGCGTACTTTACCAATCTCAACGGCGATTGTGCTGATACTTTCGGCATTTTCGAGTGCCGAAAACGGCAGACCTTATGTGCGGATATTTGATGGCAAGTCTTTCGCAGGTTGGGAAGGCAACCGGAAAATATTCCGTATCGAAGACGGTGCCATTGTCGGCGGTACCTTAAAGGAATCGATTCCGCTTAATCAATTCCTTTGTGCGACGACCGAATACGACAACTTTGAGATGCGTCTGAAAGTCCGTGCTGTTGGCGAGGGCCTGAACGCCGGGATTCAGATCCGTAGTCGACGAGTTCCCGATCATCACGAGATGGTCGGCTACCAGGCCGACGTAGGTAGCGGCTGGTGGGGAAAGCTCTACGACGAATCTCGCCGCAGAAAGGTACTCGCGGCACCCGACGATAACGAGCTGCAAAAGGTACTGAAGCCTGATGATTGGAACGACTATGTCATCCGCTGCGTAGGAAAGCGAGTTCAGTTATGGATAAACGGATTAAGAATTGTGGATTATGTCGAACCGGATGATGACATTGAGCAAAATGGATTCATCGGACTGCAGATCCATTCTGGCCCCCCGAGCGAGGTCTGGTACAAGGACATCGAGATCAAAGAGCTGTAGTCAGTTCCCGGCGCGAACGACCTTGCCAGACCGGTAGGCGCGATTGCCAAGATGCGCTCCCGCTGCCGCCTGCACTCCATCTTCCACAGTGCAGTTTGGCTGTTTGCCGGTGCGGATACACTCGAGCCAATTGGCCAGGTGAATTATCCCGCCATCGGGGTTCTTGTAGAAGTCGAGCCCTCGACGCACGTCGTCGCCGGGCCCCCATTTTTCGTGTTTACCACCTTTATGTTCTGGAAATATTTCATACCATCCGCGGTCCATGTAGAGAGTGGCGTCACTCCCCATGATTTCGATCATCACGCGGTTGCGGGCGTTGGAGAACGTCCCCTCAAAGTAGACCTGGTACTTCTCGTCCGGATAATCGAGCAGGCAATGGATAGTATCGGGCGTTTCCCATAGACCCGCGGTGTTGTAGTTGTGTCCGATCGCGGTGGCCAGCGCGGGCTGGTTGGACTCGAAGAACCAATGGATTACGTCCAGGTGGTGCACCATCAAGTCGGTGAGAATGCCGCCGCCGAAGTTCCAAAAAAAACGCCAGGTGCGAAATCGATAAGGATCGAAGGGCTGATCGGGTGCGTTACCCAGGAAGGCCTTCCAGTCGACCGTCTTGGGGTCAATTTGGTAATTCGGTCGCTCGAATTTCCGGTTGCGGTTCCAGGTCAGATGCACCTTCGAGACCGTGCCGATCTGGCCACTTCTGAGTTTTTCACGAGCCCGGATAATTTGCGGCAAGCTCCGCTGCTACATTCCCACTTGAACGATCCGCCCGGTTCTATTCGCGGCCTCAATCACCGGTGCGCCCTCTGCCAGGATGTGTGTCAATGGTTTCTCAACGTAAACATCTTTTCCTGCCTCGCACGCCGCAATGGTCATGGGCACGTGCCAATGATCAGGGCTGGAAATCACGACTGCATCGACGTCTTTGCGGGCAAGAAGCTCGGGAAAGTATTTTGTAACGAAGGCGTTCGGGTCGGCAATCTTGTTGGCTTCTTCCAGGTTGGCGTCGTACACATCGCACACGGCCGTTAGGCGAACACCGGGCAACTGTTTGAGATTACGCATGAGCCGGAGGCAACGGCCACCCGTGCCGATGGCGCTGATTTGGATCGTGTCGTTGGCGGAAAACCCACGAGCACTTTCCACGTTAACTCCTAGCGCCAGACCACCCAGCCCAAAGCCCCCCACCTGCTGCAAAAATTCGCGTCGGTGTTTCGATCTGTTCATAGCACAGCCCTTTTTACGGTTAGGAAATGAATTTCACGGTGTGCGTTTGGCAAATACCGACATTAGGACGGCAGCTCAACTTTGCGTTTCGTATATTAACGAGTCTACCCGTTAGCAAATGCCCACTCACGACTTCGCCCGGTGGATCCCGCACTTCTGGGCTTGCCAGTGAGGATCATTATCCGCATCCGCACGCGTCCAGATGGTCAATTTGGCGAGGTCGCGCCGCTGCGTGCGCGGAACAACAAAGATGACCCGGTAGCCGACGACCAGGTCAAAGAGATGCGAGAGGACGCCAGTCCAGAACTCGTTGGTCGTCTGCAGAGCAGACCGCTGTTACCAACACGCGACAATGATCAGGATACTGGTTGACGTTGCAGTGCATAACTTGCTGCGATATCATTGGCGGTGACTCCGGCAAACAACGGAGATACGGAGATCATGTCCAAACCGGCGCAATCCCGGCCGAGGTGACTCAGATCCCTTTTAATCATTGACAACGTCTCTTCGTCCCCATCAAATTCAACTTCATGAGTCACACATCCTGGAAGCTGACAGACCGTTTGCAAAAACAGGAGCGTGTCATCGGGCCGGCCATGGGCGCGGACTTTCCGTTGTGTGTAACCGAGTTGCTTGCCGGATTGGGATACGACTTCATCTGGCTCGATCTGGAACACGGGGAGATGGATTTGAGCACAGCCATACAGCACGTGCGCATGGCGCGCCGGTGCGATGTGGCGGCCATCATTCGAGTGCCGTCGGCTGGAGACGCGAGAATCACACCGCTGCTGGACGCAGGGGTACAAGCCATCGTTTTCGCACAGACTGAAACGGTGGATCAAGCTCGGCAGCAGGTGGCCGTTACCAAGTTTCCACCACTGGGTTCGCGGTCGGTAACCAACCGGAAGGGATTCACCGACTACCTGCAAAGGGACGTTGGCCAAATCCTCGAAGAGGGGAATCGCAACGTAATTACCTTGCCGCAAATCGAATCGGTCGCCGGCGTGGAGCGCATCACTGAACTGCTTGCCGTCGAAGGTATTGGCGGCGCCATGATGGGCCTGAGCGACCTTGCAGTCGACATGGGCCTTGCCGGCAACAGCGCGCACCCTGACGTGGTCAGCGCTGCAAGGACCGTGTGCGACGCGTGCGCGGGCTCGGGCAAGTGGTTCGCGGTGTATTCCAGAGACGAAAAGGCGCTCCAGGAATGGAAGGCGGCGGGGGCGCAGATTCTCGTCGCCACGTCGATCATGAGCTTTATCAGCCGTGCCGGGGGAGATATTCTGGGCAGGCTCAAGGGGGAACCGTCGTGACCGAAAGCCTGCCCCCGGTCCATCTGGCGGGAAATTGTGCCGTGGATTTGGTCGTTCAGAACACAGACTGCAACGTTCGGAAAAGAGACGGCCAGAGCACATGTAACCTTCAGGTCCTTGCCGAAGCGCCCAACCCCCTGCTGGCCGGTAATGCCGGCTGGCCAGCTTATCTGCTGGCGAAGATGGGGCACACCGTGCAGCTCAACGCCAGGGTCGGGCATGACCTGTTCGGAGAGTTCCTCCGCGATCAGTTGGCCCTCGCCGGGGTCGACCTGGTGGGTCCGGACGCAACAGCGACGGCGGTCAGTATCCTGCCCCCCGCAGTGGGTGGCTTGAAAACGGGGATGATCTACCCCGGAGAATCGATTGACTGGGCAGCTTCCCTTCAGGCCATTACCTCCGCGGCAGGCCTTGGCTGGTTCTTCACCTCGGGTTACAGCGGCATCGGTACAACGGATGCAGTCCCGCTGAACTCTCTGTTCACCGACCTGCGCGATCGGCACGTGAAAATTGTGTTCGACCCTGGCCCCTGGTTTGCTGACCAAGTTGGCAAGGCGCAAATGTTCGACCTGTTTACGAAGGTGCACTGCCTCAGCGCCACCGAATCGGAGTTAGGGGATTGGTTTCCCGAGGCAGGTCCCGTAACGCTTGCGCAGCCAGCGCTGGACTGTGGTGTCGAAGTCGTCGTCTTGAAGAGGGGCCCGGCAGGGGCTACATTCGCTTGCGCCGATGGCAGGACAGGGACCCTGTCGACGGCGCCGGTCCCTGGCGCCAACACCGTCGCCGCCGGCGATACTTTCAATGCCGGCCTGCTTCATGGTTTGAGCGCAAACATGGCCTTGCGGGACGCAGTCTCGTTTGCCGTCTCGATCGCAACTGAGCTTGTGCGGGTTGGACGCGAAGCGTTCGCCTTGTCGAATTAACCACTGTTCCAACCAATCATGCCTGATTCAGAAACGCACCTGGTTTACTTCAAAGAATTGCTCCGCATCCGTGTTTTTGAGCAGCGTGTCGGTGAGCTTTTTGTCCGCGGCCAGTCAGCCGGTTCGATGTTGCACCTTTCCATTGGGGAAGAAGCTGCGGCGTGCGGTGTTGGATTCGCGATGGAAGCGGGCGACACCTTCACGACACATCATCGCGGTCACGGCATCTTCCTGGCGCGGGGAGCGGATCCCAAGCGGATGATGGCGGAAATTGCCGGACGCAAGACGGGGTACTGCAAAGGCAAGGGCGGCTCGATGCATATCGCCGATGCGACACTCGGCCATTTGGGCGCCAATGCCATCGTGGGAGGGGGTATTCCCACTGTTGTGGGCGCCGGTCTCTCCTGCAAGTGTTTGCGCACGAATCGTGTCTCCGTCGCCTTTTTCGGCGATGGAGCGATGCAGCAGGGCATTCTCTACGAAAGTATGAACCTGGCTGCGCTATGGAAACTGCCCGTGATGTTTGTCTGCATTAACAATCAATACGGCATGGCGACCCGAATCGACCTCGCTAGCGCATCCCTTGAGTTTGCCCAGCGGGCAAAGACATTCGGGCTCGATGGTAGAGAGGTTGAGGGCACTGACATCGCGCAGATCCATGAAGTCGCTGGAGAATTGATCGCCGCTTGTCGCAAAGGCCATCCCTGCTTTCTGGAGGTCGACTGTTACCGGTTTTACGGTCACGCAAGATTAGACAAAAGTCCCTATCGCTCCGAGGAGGAAGAGCGGTTGGGTCGTCAGCGCGACCCGGTTGAGCACCAAAAACAATTCCTGCTGGACCAGAAGTTGTGTGATCAAGAAGCGCTTCGGGAAATGGAAAACGAAGTCGAAGCGGAAATGGACGCGGCGTTAAATTACGCCTTGGAGGCACCCGAGCCCGACCGGAATAGCATGTTTGAAGACGTCTACGCTTTGGACGAACCAGCAGCGCAGAACGGGGGGCGGAAATGACGGAATCTTTCCCGCAAGCAAAGGAGATAGCCTATCGGGACGCGCTGCGATCGGCATTGGAAGAGGAAATGGCGGGAGATCCGACCGTGGTTCTGATTGGCGAAGAGGTCGGCCGTTACGGCGGCGCTTACGGCGTCTCGCGGGGATTGCTGGAGAGGTTCGGCGAGGAGCGGGTTTTTGACACGCCGATTTCAGAAGCAGCCATTGTCGGCACCGCCATTGGCGCAGCCATGACAGGGCTTCGCCCGGTGGTGGAATTGATGTACGTCGATTTTGTGGCACTGGCGATGGACCAGATCGCCAATCAAGCGGCCAAGATTCGGTACATGTTCGGCGGTCAGATGGCTGTGCCGATGGTGCTCCGGACCCAGGGTGGCACAGGCCGCTCGGCAGGCGCACAACATTCGCAAAGCCTGGAAGCCTGGATCATGCATACGCCCGGACTGCGGCTGGCGATGCCGGCAACCGTGACCGACGCATACTGCCTGTTGCGCGAAGCGATTCGCTCCGAGGATCCCGTTGTCTTTATCGAACACAAGAGCCTGTACACCCGCAAAGCACCGTTTGATCCCAGCGCGGCCCTGCCGTGGGGCCGGGCCGCCGTTCGCCGTTGCGGCAGCGATGCGACCCTGGTCACCTACTCCCGCATGCTGACGTATGCCCTTGAGGCCGCCCTTAAACTTGAGAGCGACGGCATTGACCTGGAAGTGATCGATTTGCGGACCTTGAATCCCCTCGACATGGATACGGTCAACCGGTCAGTCAACAAAACAAAACGCGCGGTCGTGGTGACCGAGGACAGTTTCACCGCCGGCGTCAGCGGTGAACTGTCTGCACGAATCGGGGAGTCGTGCTTCCATACCTTGGAAGAACCGGTCGTGCGGGTGGCGGCGCATGATATTCCAATTCCGGTCGCCCCGGCCCTGGAGAAGGCGGCGATCCCGTCGGTCGTTGATATTGAAACTGCAGTGAGTAGGTTGGTCAAAACATGAATTCAGAAAGCATCGTCCTTCCGCGCCTGGGAGAAACCATGGAGGAAGGAACGATCATGAAATGGTGCGTTGCCGTCGGAGAGAGTTTTTCCCGTGGCGACATTCTGGCCGAAGTCGAGACGGACAAGGCGATTGCCGAGCTGCCGGCATTGGCGGCGGGTACACTAACGCGGATTGTTGCCGCACAGGGCGCAACGATCGAGGTCGGCGCTTTGATCGCCGAATACGAAGCTGCCGGTTAATATTACGCGGCCGTCGTTCGTGGAGGTTAGCGGGATGTCGCTCAACCGCTGCCATTGCAAGAGATGCGGCGAATTGAAGACCGCGTACTCGTGACGCCGCTCTTTCGGCACCGTGTCGAGAAATGGAATTGCGGCCGTTCCGCACCAGCCAGACGCCTGCCACGTCGTTGCAAAATCCAGCTGCGGCGGTTAAAATTCCTTACCTTGGCACCTTTGACGGAACATCTGACGGAACTTCATTATGAGACCCTATATTTCTCTTCTTTTGTTGATCATGGCTTCCCCCGTTTTTGCCGAGCCCGTTGTTTACGAGGGCGACGCTGGTCTTGGTAAGGGCAAGCACCTTGTTTTTATTGCCAGTGATCATGAATATCGAGGCGAAGAGACCTTGCCTGCTTTGGCACGGATTCTTGCCAAACACCATGGCTTCAAATGTACCGTCGTATTTGGGGTCAATCAGAAAGGGGAAATTGAGCCTGGGGCCAATAACGTGCCGGGAATCGAGCATCTGAAGACCGCGGACTTGATGGTCGTTTTCACTCGATTTCAAAGCTGGCCGACGGAGCAGATGCAACACTTTGTCGATTACCTGGATCGGGGTGGGCCAATTGTTGGATTGCGTACATCCACGCATGGATTCATGGGACTCTCGGGGCCGTTTGGGAAATACAACAACGGATACGCCGGCGATGAATACAAAGATGGCTTCGGTCGCCAGGTGTTGGGTGAAAAGTGGGCCGGCCACTACGGAAAAAATCAGGTGCAAAGCACGAGGTTGGATATTGTGCCAGAGAAAAAGGATCACCCGATCCTCCGTGGCGTGAAAGACATGTGGGCCCAGTGCGGGGGATACAAGGCCAAACCTCTGCAGCCAAGTGAAGTGCTCGCGATGGCGCAGCCCTTAGAGGGAATGACGCCCGATGCTCCACCAATCAAGGAGATGCCACCGGTCCCGGGTGCCTGGACACGTGCGTACAGCGGCACCGATGGGAGAGCAGGCCGCGTCTTTACAAGTACCTACGGAGCATCAAATGACATCCTCAGCGATGGCTACCGCCGTTTGCTGATCAACGGCTGTATTTGGGCGGTAGGCTTGGAAGACAAGATCACTCCCGAGCTAAAGGTCGACTTCGTCGGCCCGTTTCAGCCGACCTGGGGACGGGGCGGTGGACGCCGTGCACCAGGGACCAGGCCGGAGGATTTGGCTGGCTGGAACGCGCCCATTGTGCCGTTGGCGAAGTAACCGGATGTCATTACGTGGCAACCGAGCAATCTGGCTTGCCAAGGCTTTTCTGCTCCGCACAATTTCCGTCTCGTCCACGAGAATTTGTGGGTCGATTCCTCGCGATGAGGACCGTTCAAAGGTTTCATGCTGCAGACATGGTTACAACGGTTGATGTAACTTCTTACGCCATAAATTGTTACACTTATTTTAAAACATTCAAAGTAATTTACAATTTTGGTACTGGTTGAAACTTGGTCCGTTTGTATAATGATTCTTACTGTTGACGGCTAGTGATTATCGTCTTTTCAAGTATACGGCTACGGGGGAGCACGCTGGTTGACTGCAGACCAATCGTTGTTCAACTGAAATAAGTGCTAAAAGGCGATACCTTTGTGTCGCGAGTGCGGCATTGGGGTATGGCGTTTGTTTTGTCGAATTTTTACGATGGTGTTGTGTAGCGGCGACGGTTTTTAGGTTTTATATCTCGTAAAACTGCCGTCGGCCACTAGCAACATTGAACCCAGAAGGGGGGAGATCTGATGAGGAAAATGACAAGTTTCCAAGTAGTGTCTCGGGCCGCAGACGTCGCAACGGGCATGAGCTCGACTACTATTTGGATCGGTAGCCTTGTTTGTCTGTTGATTCCCGCAATTGCAATGGCGCAAACGAACTTCGTCGCTTCCAGCGGCGACTACTTCGATGCCGCCAATTGGGACAACGGCGTACCCACATCGGGAAACCCCGGCACTATCGACAGTGGCGAGGCGCTTGGGACCCCGGATGGCTCTAACTACATGGACAATCACGATCTGATCATAAACGGCGGGAAGCTCAATTCAGACCAAGGGTGGAAGATGCGGAACTCCAACATTACCCAAAACGGCGGCCTGATGGAACAACGCCTCTTCGTCGGTTGGGGTCAAGGTGCAGGGGCCGGCACGTCGACCTACACGCTCAACGATGGGCAAATCAACATTGCAAACGGAATGCACCTAGCTCGACTTCAGCCGGCTACCTTTAACCAGAACGGCGGCACCGTCACCGTGCTTGCCCACCCAGCCGGGCGGCTGATGATCGGCGAGATGGAGCCAGCCACCTACAACTTTGCGGGCGGAATTTTGCACACGGATCGGTTCGATATCGAGCAGGAGGCCAACGCCGTAGGCAACACGTTTTTCAACTTCACGGCGGGTAGTACCGGGGTGCTATACACGCTTACAAACGACGACCCCAACAAGTCCGCCAACCCAGGCAACAGGAATGCTGCGGATATAGAGAGCCTGATCAACCGCGGCGTCATCACGCTGGGCGGCGAGCCGACTTCGCCGAGCAGCTTCTCGATCACCGAGTTAACTACTGGCGTCTACGCTGGGTTCACGGAGACCAAACGGATCCCCGAACCTTCAACCTGCGCTCTTGTCGTCCTGGGCCTGTTATCCATTTTCGTCGCCCCACAGCGGCGGCGTTAATTGAACTGCAAATTCGAGTGGATCCGTCCCCGACGGCCGGTCATAAACCGGCCGTCGGGGGACATTACCAGATGGAGTTGACAAATTTACCAAAAACACGAGAACACCTGTTGTGAAACCGAGTTCGCAAGCGAGCCGTTTTTCTCGCATGGACAATTATTCTTCTACAATTGGCCCAAATCAGGAGTTGTGGGTGTAAGATAAATAAGTCAGGAGATTAAGCGGAATCGGGTTAAGCGGAATCGGGAATTGATAAGTTATCGGGTGCGACCGACGAAATGATTTGTCAGATCGTCAACGTGGCGATAGGTAGGGGGTCGACTTGTCTTTGCGGGCCAAGTGTTGGTGAACGATCTACAACGATTACGAGGAGAGTAAACGATGTTCCAAACAGCGAAGACGACATTGGTCGTTTTGAGCGCAATCGTGGGCTTGTTGGCCACAGTGGCAACGGCGCAAACGACCTTCACCGCTTCCAGCGGCGACTACTTCGATGCCGCCAATTGGGACAACGGTGTACCCGGATTTGGAAACACCGGCACTATCAACGCTGGCGAGGCGCTTGGGACCCCGGATGGCTCTAACTACATGGACAATCACGATCTGATCATAAACGGCGGGAAGCTCAATTCAGACCAAGGGTGGAAGATGCGGAACTCCAACATTACCCAAAACGGCGGCCTGATGGAACAACGCCTCTTCGTCGGTTGGGGTCAAGGTGCAGGGGCCGGCACGTCGACCTACACGCTCAACGATGGGCAAATCAGCATTGCAAACGGAATGCACCTAGGTCGATTTCAGCCGGCTACCTTTAACCAGAACGGCGGCACCGTCACCGTGCTTGCCCACCCAACCGGGCGGTTGATGATCGGCGAGATGGAGGCAGCCACCTACAACCTTGCGGGCGGAATTTTGCAGACGGATCGGTTCGATATCGAGCAGGAGGCCAACGCCGTAGGCAACACGTTTTTCAACTTCACGGAGGACAGTACCGGGGTGCTGTACGTGCTTACGAACGACGACCCCACCAAGCCCGCCAACCCAGGCAACAGGAATGCTGCGGATATAGAGAGCCTGATCAACAACGGCATCATGACGATCGGCGGACTCACGGCGAACCCGAGCAACTTCGCGATCACAGAGTTAACCAGCGGTCCCTTCAGCGGGTTCACGTCGGTCAGCACGAATTCCAGCCCACTTCTCGGCGACTTCAATGATGACAGCGTGATAAATGAGCTCGATTTCGGCATCCTGCGGGACCACATGCAAGGCCATTTTGAGAATGCCGTCGGTTATGCCAACGGTGATATCGACGTGGACGGCGATGTCGACCTGGATGACTTTGGGTATTTTAAGGGCCTCTATCCAGAGGTAGTTGCAAACGCGCTAGGTATTCCCGAGCCGTCGAGCATCACCCTTTCGCTGTGGGTCTTGGCCGGGGTCGCACTACGGGTGCGGCACCGCGGTCATCGTGCACAATAACATCGAAAGGAGACCTGCCGTGGATAGCTCGATAACCTCCTTCACGACGACTCGTGTGATGGCCCTCACCGCTGCAATGCTGGTGTCCCTGGCCGGGGGCCAGATCTTGGGCATTGATATCCCTTGGACCGGCTCCAATGACCTCGACTACAACAATAGCCAAAATTGGGACGGAGGAGCCGTCCCCGAGGTGGCGTTCGCTGAGGAGGCATCGATTAACAATGGCGATGCGGTGTTTTTGAACTCCGACACTGGAGCAGGAGACCCCGGCGGTTTGAATGTGGGGCCGGGATCCTTGGAGATCCAGAATGGGGGAAGGTTGGACGTGGTTTTGGGACCCGGTCTTGTGGGCAACATCACGGTCGGGGTAACGGGTACCTTGATCATCCAGAGCGGGGGCACGTTGACTGCCGCCGGCGAACCAAATCTCCAGGGTAGCACCCGCATCGTCGGTCCTGGCGCCACTTTTCAGGCCAGCAATTTCAACCTGGGCAGTGGCCACGTGCTCACGGCCGAAATTACCGACGCCAACACGCACTCGCCCTTGTCGACTACCGGCACCGCGAAGCTGGCCGGTTCAGTGGTACCGGTGTTTACCGGGATCACGCCCTCGGTCGGGAATTCCTGGAATCTGGTCGACGCGGCGAAAATTACGGGCGGATTCAACGTTTCCTCCATCTCGGTGGCTCCGGGCGTGGCGATGTTTATCAACACGGTTGAGGGCGGCACCAACGGTCAAGTGGTGCGGGCCACCGTTGATAATCAACTGCAACTGGCGGTCAATTCGATCACTGGCGCGGTCTCGATTAACAATCTTTCGACCACGACAACGGTAGATATCGATGGCTACTCCATCAACTCGCCTGACGGCGTTTTGGACATGAATAGCTGGTCCAGCTTCCAGGACGACGGTCAGACGGGCTGGGAAGAGTCCAACCCGACCAACAAGCATCTCTCGGAGTTGAATCTTCAGGGGTCGCGCGTCATTGGCACGGAACAGTTGATTAGTCTCGGTAATCCCATTTCGCTCCAGTTCGCCCAGGCGGCGGAGGTGGCTTTTGAGTATCATGCGGCCGACGGCGTGACCCGATCGGGCACGGTGGAATTCAGTGCCAATACCCTGGTGTTGCGGGTTGATCCGAACACAGGTACGGGCGTCATCATCAATCCAACGAAATTCGATGTTGACATGGATGCGTACTCGATTATTTCGCCTTCGGGATCGCTTGACTCGAACGGGTGGACGAGTCTGGCCGACAGCGACGCGAATTGGGAAGAAGCGAACCCGTTATCCAGTCACTTGTCAGAATTGAATCTCGGCGGTTCCCAGACGCTTCTTCAGCTGGCAACGGGGGTTCCAATTTCGTTGGGTGCCTTATACGATTTCGACGATCCCGATGCAAAACAGGATTTAGTTTTCGAGTTCCACCTGTCCGATTCCAACACGATCGGTACCTATACAGGCCTGGTCCAGTTTCAGTCGTCCGACGGACTCGTCGGCGACTACAACAACAGCGGCGCGGTCGATGCGGCCGACTACACCGTCTGGCGGGATAGCCTGGGCGCGAACGATCTGGCCAATCGTGATCCGAATGCCGTGGGGCCTGTCGGGGTGGCTGACTACGACGCCTGGAAGACTAACTTTGGCAATACGGCCGGCAGTAGTGCAGGACTGGCCGCAGTGCCCGAACCGACGGCACTGGCGTTATGCCTGCTGGCCGTCACGTTGTGGGGCCGGCGACGCACGTTATGAAAGTCACTAAGATTTCAAAAGTCACCAAGGGACCTGCCCGACCGCTCTGAGCGGGCTGCTAACGCCGGCGCACTCTGTGGGAAGAGTCCCCCGCAAGTCACCACCACAGTTTCGGCGGATGCAAGGTTTGTTCGTTCCGGTCTGCACGTGTGTGAATCATTTGGAACAGACTGGCGGATCCGCTGGGCCGTTGCGCTGGGCGCGGGTCTTCTGCCCCCGCACGGCCGCTGACCGCATCCTGCTGCTGTTTGTTTCACGTCAAGAAAACCGAACACCAGTCATCCTCAAACAGCGCCTGCAGGTCACCCACGCGAGGTAGCAGCCGGATGCGATAGTTCCGCTTGCTGGGATCTGTGCGGAGGTCAGCCCGAAAGGTCCATTCCTACCGTAACGTATCCAACTCATTCGTCCCGCAACTGGTGAACGGTATTGTGGATCACGCCATCGATCGGCTCACCACGTTCACTTTTGATCGAGTACTTAATTTCCATACACCACGTGGGTCTGATTTGGGGAATCTCTAGAAAAACGGTTTTACCGTCGTTCGATAGCACGGCGCCCGTGATTTGCGACGGCTTCTCGTTGTAGTGTTTCGAGCCGTAGCTGACGACACGCTTGATGGACCAAGTTTTGACGGCGTAATTAGCCTCGTCGGTGGCGGTCGCGCGATCCAGCCTGCCGCTAAAGGTGATCGCCATTCCCTTGCGGTTGGCCTTGAGGGCAAGCGGCAGGTGAACCGGTTGGCCCGTGTACCGAAGCCGATAGATTCCGCCGGGCTGTTGCCGGCTTCCCGCCCAGGAGTACATACCGCAAAGATATAGCTGTCCGTCAATCGGATGAAACCGACCGCGCATCACCCCGGTGGGAAATTGTGGGATAGGAAGCTCGCACATGCCGCCCTGCATTTGCTCATTGACTTTCTCGTGGGGTACAACGTAGACCTTGCCGAAACCGTACGAAAGATTGAGCAGCGATCCCTGGAGTGGTCCCCAGGCTTCGCTGTCGACCCATAACACTTCAGCCGGCGAGCGATCAAACTCTTTGGTGATCCAGCATAACGGTTGCTCCATTGCGTCATCGGAGGAATCGGTTACATCGTGGTAACCGAGCATATAGCCGTAGAACCCACCTTCGGTGACCCAATTGATACGGTTGTGGGGAACCCAATGTCCTTCCTGATCGGTGACGAAGAACGTTCCATCCTGGTTGACGCAGACCCCGTTCGCTGCTCGGAAACCGGTGGCCAGGATATCTGTTTGCAGGCCATCCTTACTCACTCGCAGTAACGTCCCATGTTGAGGCAGAAGCGCCGCGGCTGCATGTCGCGCCGACTTTACATAGTAAAAATTGCCTTCGTCGTCGACCTGTAGTCCCATCGCAAATTCATGGAAGTGCTCGGTCACTTGATGGTCACTGTTAAAGTTTTCGTAGTGGTCGATTTCGCCATCGCCATTCCGATCGTGAAGCATGACAATTTGATCGCGACAAATGACGTAAATTGTGCCGTCAATGATCTTTAAGCCCAGCGGCTGAAACAGACCGGATGCGATGCGGCGCCAGCTGAGCTGAGCGTCGACCGTGTTCGTCGTGCCGGCTGCTCCCGCCGCGGTTTCCGTCGTAGCGGGAGGGTGGCTGGCCGGCAGTTTGGAAAGTCCACTTACCTGCCAGATGTTTCCGTCCCAAGCACAAACCGCCGCCCGGTCACTGTCTGCAAAGAAGTCGATCCCCGTCAATCGCATGCGGCAAAACCAGGGGTTGTCGACAGGATGGGTCAGCACATCCACGGCAAACGGACCGTCGTCATCGCCGATGACCGGATAGGTCTTCAGTACTTCCGGCCAACGCTGCGGCCCACCGTGGGTGAGCGCAGACAAGTCCATCGCCGCATTGTCGATTGACAGGGAAGAAACCAGTTCTGTCACATCAGCGGCTTTTGCGAGTTGAGTGACCCACAGGGTGAACTTCAACGACTCCTGGCCGGCCGGGATCTTCAACCGCAAGTTGCGATTTCCGGTGTCAAGCCACTCGGCACCCGGCGGAAAGTTGGTCATTCCGGCAGTGATCAGCGCGTCAAGATTAATCCCCAGCGCGTCACGCGTAATTTTTCCGTAGTGTCCGTTTCCCGAGGTATCGGCAACCCGATCCCCTTTCACCGGCATCAGCTCCCATTGCGCTACCAGCCTGTCTTCCGGATCTTTTCCCTCCTTCAGCTCAAGCACCTCCTCTTGCGGTAGTCGTTTTTGGTAGAACCTCACGTCGGCGATTTGCCCGTCGAAGAATGACTCGGTCTCCGGATACATCGGAGCTGTGTAACCAACACGAACCACGTGGCCCAGCACTTCCTCGCGCGGCCTCAGATTGCCTTGGCCGTCAAGTTTGCCATCGATGTATAGCCGTACCTGGCTGGTTTTGTGTTGCCATGTCATCACCACATCATGCCACTGATCATCGACGACGGTGCCCTGCGATTGGACTGTCCCAACTCGGCAAATCCCAAAGCATAGTTTGCCATGTCGTACCGACAGCGCTTTCGCAAACACTACCCAATCGGGAGAGGCCGTGGTCTTCGAGAAAATGCTCCCATCCTTGCGAGTCTTGATCCGTGCAGAAATCGAATAATCACTGTTAGTCATATCGATTTCATCGGATTCCGATACTTCAAAATACATTTGGCCATCGAAGGAAAGAGTGTTTTCTGCCCGGAGTGTCTCAACTATTCCGGTTGGCTCGGGTCCAAAAATAGCGAGCTGTCCAGAGTCACCCTCTGGGACCGTCATGGACTGCAACATTGCCTTTTCATTGCGATGTTGTGCGACCTGCAACACCATGTCCTTGTTGCGCGGGCCGATATTGAATGTGCGCGTGAATACGACAGCGGCTGACGTGTTAACCAGGCCAGGCATCTCCAACACAGCTGCATCGCCGACGGTATAAGACAGAATGATCTCGTGACCGTACTGGTAGAGTCCTTGATAATGCGCCCATTGTCGTGGCAACGGGCCGTAGGGGCGCCCGTCACGACCGCGCAGTCGAGAATCGGTAAAACGGCCGTCATCCGGATTGGCCCATCCGGGACCAATCGGATTGGCAAATTCAACCCGGCCAACGATTCGCGGTTGGATGGCGTGACGTCCATCAAAGTGAATACCGCGCCAATCGATGAACCCTTCACCGGTCCACGCCGCTGCGACGCGCATGGTATCGTGGTCATAAACCATCCAGTGCCTTCCATGCGAGACACCCCCGGGACCGGGATCCAAACGAACGGCAATTCCCTTGTGGGCGAAATTACGGGTGTCCCAGGGAATCTGGTAGGTCGCGTTCAGGTTCGGCCCGTAGTCCATTTGCTCCCATGGCAGAATGTCGGATGGCTCGGGGCCACGTGTTGTGCCCTTTGGTAGATGATCCAGATAAGCCTGGTCGACGTGAAAGTATTGCGTCGAATTGTGATGCTTGAGGTAATCCTCACGAATGAAGTGGATCACATCGTACTTTTGTTGAGGCACCATCCAGGATTGCGGGACCATCATGCCAAACCCGCGGGTCAGTGTTTGGTACATTGTGTAGGGGTCAATACCGTTCTTGAATTGTCCAGTTGCAAACCTCAGCGATGTCGGCAAGGATCCCGGTTTGTCGTGCGTACCGTGACAATTGGCACACAAGCGGTTGTAGATCGCCTCGCCCCGTTGGAAACTCTCCGGATCCAAGTCGGCAATCATTCCGGCATGTTCGATGTTTTTCTCGTATTCCGGTAGCGGTGGGGCGGCGTACAGCGACGGCGCAGGCTGGAGTTCCCTGGCCCGTGCCGGTCCACCGTCGCGTATTTCAATCAGATAGCGAATCAGGTCAAGGAACTGCTGTCGGCTGGCAAGTTGATTCACCTGCCCGGTAGGCATAATCGACAACCTGTTTGCCGTGCGCTCTTCAATAGCGTCCTGCTGCAGAGTGACAAGCTGACCGTTCCGCGACACGTCGCGGAGCACCAGCTTGTTAGCGTCGTCAGAGACGAGCAGTCCGACCATTGTTTTTCCATCGACCATCTCCACCGTAGTCGACTCGAATCCCTTTTCAATGATCTTCGACGGCAGGAGCACGGATTGAACGAGTTGCACGTCGGTTACGTTGCGCCTCGGCTTGGACAAGTCAGGGCCAAGCGGGCTGTTCTGCTTGCCCACGACGTGGCATTTGGTGCAGGACATATAGGGCTGGTAAAAGACAATTGCCCCACGTTGGGCATCGCCCTGCTGACGCGCGTCTGAAACAAGTTGCTCCAGATCTTCCTCCAACAATTGTTGTTCGAGCGTCTGCGCTGAAACCGTGTTAGTTTGTGCGGCGCTGGTTCGTGCGACGGAGAAAGACTGAAGAAACAGTGTGCAACTCAACAGCCCGATCGTATATTTCGTTTGCATGATTTCGAATTTTACCACAAAGTCGCTGCCATCGGCCAGTATTTCTAAATGATAAATGCATTGGGCCGGTGTTGGACAAGCGAGAGAGTTTCTACCACCTGGTCGGCCTGCACGCTTAGCGGGGAGGCGGTGCTGACCCAGCCCCCTTAAACGAGTCCACGCCCTGATAGACAATCGGGGTGTCAGGACGCATTTCAAGGAGGGCAAGCGATGCCACGAGGTAAGAAACACGGTCCGGAAGAGGTGATCCCGAAG
>CAUZEA010000090.1:0-24802 GCA_963578605.1 Planctomycetota bacterium | reverse complement strand
GCCGCTCTCTCGATCCATCGGCTAAGATCTGACCCCGATCTACCCGTCCGAGCAGCGGCCGACTACATCGCCTGGAGCCCCGCCATTGGACTGAAACTGCTCAATTCCTGACTTTGCAGTTCTCCTGACTTTACGGACCACAAGGTTGACACGACGGAATTTTTGGGTAAGCTGGAACTGTAAGTAAATATACCTGTTAGCTGAGTAAATACACCTGTTTTCGCCTTGGAATGTGGAAATTTAACCGCAACGGGTGGACTGCACAAGGAGAGTACCTGGATTATGTTATCAAAATACGTACGGTTAATACCAACCATCCTCGCGTTGGTGCTCTTTGCGTCGGCTTCTCAGGCCGACCTGCTCCATACCGGCGACAATGACCCGGCCGACGAAGGCTGGACATTAGGTCCTGGCGCTGCCACAGCAGGCTTTGCCGACGCCACCGGCAAGCCCAACTGGCGACATACCTACGGTTCGGGAAGCAACTATTACCGAATCATCGGTACCCATCCGGCCAATGGGTCTTCGCCAATTGAGCAGTTGTATCTGGATCCCAGCGGTTGGACTGCTACGTACGAGATCCACCTGCTCGAAGGAGCGCACCTCAGTGAAGCCGTCTTTGTTGCCCAGGATGCAACCAACCATTTTCACATTCAGCTTTACGATGGCCTGGGTGTTCACCCCAAGGGAGCCTATGCGTACTGGCAGAGCGGAAAATTTGCTGACGCCGCGGTGCAAATTGGCACGGTCGATCCGACCGATGGATTTCACACCTATCAGATCGTCGTTGATCCGGGTACAGACACGGGTCATATCTTTAACGAGGCCGAGGGGCTGGCTGGCCGCAACGATGACATCATTTCCTATTATATAGATGGGGTGAAAGAACTCGAAGTGGCTCGCGCTACGTTGCCGCCAACTTTTGATCGGGCAGAAATGATCTTCGGCCGTTTTGGGGGGGCTGCTAATCCTGGCGGGAACGCGGCTGCAAAAACAGATTTGCTCAATGCCCTGATTCGCCTTGAGCCGGGCATGTATCCCATCGATCCGATAGGGCCTATACCCGGTGACCTGACCGGCGATTACAACAACAGCGGCACGGTCGATGCGGCTGACTATACCCTGTTCCGAGACAATCTTGGACTCGACAGCAGTGTGCTGCAGAACAACGACATCGCGGGCAACGTCGACGTCGAACACTACACCCAGTGGGCACAGAATTTCAATGCCACGAGCACCGGCAGTAGTGCGGCCGTTCCTGAGCCATGCAGCTACGCCTTAGTGACCCTTGGCGTGCTCGCTTTGCTTGCCCACAGACCTCGGCAGTAGGCCCCGTGAGGGCTTATAACTCCTCAGAATTCTTGCTCGCCGTTTTTTTCGTTCTTGCCGTCTCCTCCGGCGGACCACGAGGAATCCTTGGGCGATTAACGCCTTCTTGTGCCAGGAAAATCTCTAAGTAGCAACAAGATGCCATCACGTTGCCGGGGCGGCTACAACTTGCGTACCAACCTTGCCCACGGTGCGTAGAAAACCATGGCGATCTGCCTGCCGTTCGCCATGGTTTTCAGGACGGCGCGAGTTTATCCGTCACTCGTATCGGCCATTTTTTCAAAACCGGAGTTCCGCACCAGATGAAAACTCGGCTAGGGTGTTGGTATGCTCGAACAGAACAAGCAACCTCCCGGTCGTACACGTGGTTTTGGGTAGCCGCCTCAGGGGAGAACAGGCTGTCTCTACTGGACAGCGCAAAACTCAATGCCCTAGCATGAGGTGGCAAAGCAGAGGGGCATTTTGTGGGGAGCCCTACCGGTGAACTCAAACACAAGATCCAAGAAAAAGAGCGGACAATGACCTTAAAGCGACCTCTTTTCACAATGTTCCTCCTGGTGATTGGGGCGAACCTCGCTGTGGCCGACAACTGGACCTCGTGGCGCGGGCCTACCAGTAATGGTATCTCGACCGAGCAGGATCTGCCCACGTCCTGGTCGCCTGACCACAACGTCGCCTGGCGGCTTCCACTACCGGGGCCAGCTGGAGCAACACCGGTGGTGTGGGAGGACCAGATTTTTCTGACCACGGTCGATGGAGAGCACTTGGTACTGCTCTGCGCGGGAACTGATGGCACAGAACAATGGCGCCGCCAAATCGATCAAGGCAATAAGGACGTTCGGGGTGATGAAGGAAACTACGCATCGCCCTCCCCTATTACCGATGGAAAGTACGTCTGGACTTTTATGGCCACGGGAAAATTGGCGTGCTTCACCATGACCGGAAACCCGGTCTGGGAGCTGGATCTTCAAGATCGTTATGGCAAATTCGACATCGCGTTCGGTATGGCAGCAACACCCGTGCTGCATGACGGACGACTCTTCGTCCAATTGATCCATGGTGATGGTGACCCCGAAACCCAGGAAGCAAGTATTGTCGCCCTCGATGCCGCGACCGGGGCACCACTCTGGCAGGTTGACCGGGTAACCGCAGCAGCGCATGAAAACGAACACTCTTATGCGTCGCCCATGTTGTACAATTTTTCTGGCACAACGTACCTGATCACACACGGCGCCGACTACACCATTGCCTATTTCCTCAACGACGGTTCTGAAGCCTGGCGTCTCGGTGGTCTCAATCCTCACCATGACTCCGAGCGGAGCTATCACCCGACACTCCGGTTTGTTGCATCACCGGCCGCTGCCGAAAACATCGTTGTCTGCCCCACGGCGAAGAATGGTCCGGTCTTTGCAATCCGGGCCGACCAGCGTGGTGATCTCACTGCCAGCGAAGACGCCATCCGGTGGATACGCGAGAAAAACACCCCCGATGTGCCATCGCCCTTGATTGACAAAGATCTTGTCTATCTTTGCCGCGAAAATGGCATGCTGCTGGTGCTCGACCGCGAAAGCGGCGAGGAGGTTTACATGGAGCGAACTCATAACGACCGGCACCGCGCTTCCCCCGTCCTGGCCGACGGACACATCTACCTGACGGCCCGCGACGGAAAGGTCACCGTCGTGAAGGCCGGTCGCAACTTTGAAATCGTTTCCCAGAATGAGATTGGCGAAGCGATCTCCGCCTCCCCGGTTATTTCGAACGGTACGATCTATCTCCGCACGTTTGATGCCCTTTGGGCTATCAGGAATCAGTAACCCCCCAAGTCGGCACGCCAGCGCCGGACTGCGAAGGCCCAGAAGATGGCGGAATGGGTGGTTGTGCGGGTATAGTAGTAAAAGACCCGAAATCTGCCGTCTCCGCCAATCGCGAGCCTTTCCCCAAAGGCGCAAGAAGAGGATTCAAACAATGCGTTTCTCAACGATTGTCATTTTCACGGCTGTCTTGTTCAACGGTGCACGGATGGACGCGGAACCGGTCGGCAGGCTAACCCTTGCCGTCGATGGCAACACCAGTTACCGGATTGTCATTAGCGGGCAGGCCGATGTGAGCACCAAGGCGGTAGCAGCGGACATGGCTGCTATTCTCAAGGAAATAACCGGAGCTGTCTTCCCCGTCGTGACCGATACCCAGCCGCCTGTCTCGAACGAAATTGTCATCGGTCACGACAATGGCCGCTTGACCGACCTTGACCTGGCCGGCTTGACGGGAGAGTTCTCCTTGGATGAGTACGAAATACGTACGGTCGGCACGCGGCTTGTCATCGCCGGAACGCCTCCCAGAGGCAGCATTAATGGGATGTACGGATTCCTGCAGGACCATCTGGGCTGCAGGTGGTTTACACCCGCTGCCAGTCGCGTTCCCAGGAATCCCGACCTGACCATCGGCGCCATTGCCGACCGCCAGAAACCGGCTTTCCTGTGGCGTACGGCGGCCTCGGTCAGTTACTGGGATCCCAATTGGACTGCCAGGAACAGGCTGAACCGCTCCCTGGTAGCTGGGGGAACGCCCGCCGTAGGCGATACGGACGCAAGGCTAACCAGTATGCTCGCGCATCACGGCGGACACGGACTCAATTACGTTCCCGCGAGCTTGTACGACGAGCATCCGGAGTACTACGCCCAAATCGACGGGAAAAGATCGCTGCATAAATCCTTGAGTCAGCGAGCTTACTGCATTACGAACCCCGGATTTGTTGAATACATCGCAGAGTGGAGCAAGGCCCAATTTCGCGGGCAGGAAGACCACTACGGATACCGTCCCATCATCAATCTCGGACACACCGACAACCATCTCTCTTGTCAATGTGCTGAGTGCCGAGCATCCTACGAGCGCATCGGACAGGGCGACAGCAGGGTAGGCATCGCCGGAACTTACCATGAATTCTACAACAAGGTCGCCGCAGAGGTCGTGAAGGAGCATCCTGACGCCATCATAGACATCATCGCGTACAGCCACGTCGGGTATCCCTCATCGGTCAAAATGCACCCGAACATCCAGGTTACCTGGGCACCCATAGGCGCCTGCCAGGCACACGCGTTCGACGAGTGCGACGCCAATCGCGACAACGATTTAATGGGACGGCTGGACCAGTGGCTGGAGCGGACGGATATGCTGCAGGTATGGCTTTACCACTACCAGAACTATCCCTGGATGCCTCACATGAAACTCTTTGCGGCCTCCCGAAATCTCCGGGAATTCCACCGCAGGGGTGCGCAGAGCGTGTTTATACAATCCCCCGAAGTTGCGGCAAGGACCAACCCGGCTTCCGACGGCGATAAACTGATGGGTGGATTTAACCCGCCGCGCAACGATTACTGGACTGTTACGGACAATCTAAGGCACCTGACCTCTTACCTGTGCACGCGACTGCTGTGGGACACGGACTTTGATATCCGGGAGGGGATACGCGAGTTTTGCGAGACTTATTACGGAGCTGCCTCTACCGAGATCGAACAGATCGTAGTGCTCCTGCAATCGGTAAGCTCCTACGAGCGCACCACGGGAACAACCTTTTCCGCCTACTCCGGTGTACACCAACCCCTCAGCAGCGCGCCGCTGTTGAAATGGACAGTTGTCGAACAGATGGACCGATTGTTTGACGCCGCGGAAAAGAACGTAGCCGGCACCCCTGTTCTTCTCCGCCGAGTGCAGATGCTTCGGTTGACACACCAGTTGGGTGTCCTCTGCTACGCGTCCGCCGACAACCCGCTCCGCAAGAAAGCGTTTGACGCTTTCTTCCCGCTGGTCGAAGAGCTAGGTATAAAAAGTTTCCAAAACACACCTCTGGCGGGCGGCGACACACCTGCGACGTTCAAGGCGATTGTCAGCGACCCCGCCAGCATTCTGATCCCTGGACAGGAAAAAGTCGGCGTTAACCTGTTGAAGAATTCCGGTTTCGAAATATCGACATTCGCATATCGTGTCCCCGATGAGTGGTCAGCCGAGGGTGCCTATCTGCCTGAAGATTATAAATTTGACGCGGATGGCCTGCTGGTAGATACCACCACGGCCTATACGGGCAAAGCCAGCGTGCGCATGACTAAGAAACCGTCGCCAGGCCACACGGTAGGCCTGTGGCAGCGGTTTGACACCCGGCCGGGCAGCCATTATCGGATGAACATCCGTTACCGGGCGGATGTCAAACAAGGCGGATTTTACATTGTCTTCTCCGCGCTGGACAAGGAAGGGAAATTTTTACGTCACTACGCGGCGAACCGCGGTGTTAAGAATACAGACGGCAAGTGGCAGTTTCTTCAGGTCGATACGGGGATAAAGGATGACACCGCTTTCCTGATGGTAGAGGCGATCCTTTACGATGACAGCGCCGAGGGCGTTGTATGGATAGATGACTTTACCTGCGCGATGATCCAAGAGTGAACCTGCGCATTCAGCGAGATGATGTGTCAAACACTTGTCACGGCGATACTACCCCCTTTTTTTACGGGCTGCTTGCTGGCGTGCCTCATCGAGCGTGGCCGCTCGGGCAATGAGCCCCATGAGCTTCCACAACCGACCTGTCATGGCAACGGTGGTGAACACCCCGGACATCATCGCGCCGAAGGCTCTTGCCAGTTCAGTCGCTTTGTTCTCCGATCCAGATATTGTTTAATTCGTTGCTGGGGGGTTTAATCACAATAGGAGTGTTAATCATTGAAATCGCCAGGTCGTCTTTATGAGAAATGCAGCGCAGCGGGCAGCTTTACTGATCGTGATTTTGGTTTTCTTTTCCGCTCTTGGTGCAGCCGGGGACGAACCGAAAGAAACCGTCGCGGCGGCCAGCGACATTTGGAACTACTCGCGCGGAATTACCCATGTTGAGCAACTCCTGCCGGCTGGATTTGAAACATCGAGTCGCATCGCGGCGCACGAGTACGGTGTAACAGGATATATGCACCAGGGCGGATTTTGCGAGACCAAGACCGGCAACTTAATTTGTGGCTTTCCGGCGACCAAAGTACCACATGATTATGGTGGCGATGGGTTGTCGCCTGCGTCATATGCCTGGACTTCAACCGACCGCGGCAACAGTTGGCACGAGCTTCAGACACCGTGGCCCGACAACAGGATTTCCGCGTGGGGCCACGGCAGTAATCCATTCCGACTTCCCAGTGGGCGCCTGCTCTATTTCGGACATTCCGAAGCGGTCGAGAATTCCTTTGAAGCTCAATACGGAAAGGTTCCCTCTGACCACATCCCTTTGATGACCTCGGTTGATCACGGCAAGACTTGGGGCAGTTTTCTGTCGGGTGGAACCGATTGGAAAGCAACGGCGGTTACCGGGTTGACCGCGAACATGGAGAATCTTCATGAGAAAGAACATTGGCCACCTACGAGTGATCGCGGGTACAACCGGGTCGGACCGCTGACGAACTGGGATATCCAGTTACTTAAGAGCGGACAGAGGCAGCAGCTGCGTTGAGTGGTCGCCAGTGGAACCTGTCCCACGCGAACTTGATCCTGGCCACTCTGGTGGCCAGTTCTGCTTCGCCAGAGAGGATCGAGACCTAACGCTACCTTTTCGGTAGCGGGTCCGGGGCGTCGGTACCCGAGCCAACCACGCTGTTACTGCTAGGAATCGCTATCTTTGGTTGGACTTTTGCACGGTCGAGTTCCAGACCGCGCTGGTTTGATCGATCGTGATTCGAATCACGTCACTCGTCTGAAGCAAGAACCACGGCCTGGCTCAGACTGACATCGAAAACGCGTCCGCCCACGTTGCAACACGATCCATTTTCCAAACGTCCCAGGGCGAGTTATTCGGACCCCGCATTGCTAACTGCCGACGGCGCGAACAAGCAACCGAAGAGATTTGCCGAGAACCAGACTATCAAGTTCTACAGAGAGGCAAATCGATCTTTTCCCCTCCAATAGAATTCTGTTCTTGACAAGCCCTGCGTCGCGATAATAGGCTCAATAGAGTGGGGTCCGGGCAGCATAGTGGAGCCGAGACATCGTTTTGTTGGCCCGATGGCGGGCCAACAGGAGCCCCATCGCAACACCCGTACCCACCCATTACGACCCCTGCTTTCGTCAGCAGCTCGATTTGTCAGTCATCTTGTAGAATGACGGTATGCAGAGCCGCAAATGAAGCCCGCGGTATGATTGGTTCCCGCCACCGAGATTGGTTCGGCACCGGACGGCTCCCAGTTGGCACTTCGCAAGACGATCGTTCCATCATGGCACTTGACCTCACCCATCACGAGAGCCGGACTATGCTCCACATGGCGTTCTCTCTGGTTGCGGTGCTTTCAGTCTCGCTTTCGAGTACGTTCGCGTTGAGTGAAGAGCCTCCGGAGGATGCACCCAAGCCCGCTGGGATTTTGCTGTTCGACGAGCAGATCAAGCCGGTCCTGGTTCAACATTGTTACGAATGCCACTCCAGCGAACGTGAAGAACCTAGCGGTGGATTGGAACTCGATTCGCCGATGGGCATTCGCCGCGGTGGCAATTCGGGCCCCATACTCGTTTCGCACGACGTGAACCAAAGCCTTTTGTTGGACGTCCTCCGCAAAGCCAAAAACGACTCGACCTTATCACCCCATCATCAGCTTACCGACGAGGTCATCTCGGCTTTTGAAAAGTGGATTCGCCTCGGCGCACCCGACTCTCGCCAACAGGCCGGATCGAGTTCTGACGACCAGCCCCTTAGGCCGGCACAAGAGCACTGGGCATTTCAACCGCCCAAGGCAGTCGACCCGCCGGAGGTCGTGCAGCCTGACTGGCCGCGCGGCGCAATCGATTACTTTGTGCTTGCCAGGATCGAGGCCGCAGGCCTGACACCTGCTCCCGATGCAAACCGTCGGACGCTGGCTCGCCGAGTCTTTTTCGACCTCATCGGACTTCCCCCATCGCCCCAGCAAGTCGACGCCTTCGTCACCGATAATTCTCCCGATGCACTCGCCAACCTGATTGATCAGCTCCTTGGTTCATCGCACTTTGGGGAACGTTGGGGCCGGCACTGGCTCGACGTAGTTCGTTATGCAGAATCAAGCGGAATGGAATACAACTTTACCTATCCGCATGCATGGCCCTATCGCGACTACGTGATTGACGCATTGAATCAAGACAAGCCGTACGATCTTTTTCTTCAAGAGCAGATCGCCGGAGACCTGATGCCAGTCGGCGAGAACGAATCCCGTGAAGCGATTGAAGCACGCCAAATTGCTCCCAGCATCCTGGCATTTGGCCCCAAACGCCACAACTCGGCCGGCGAGTTTTATTTGGACGTAGTCGATGATCAGATCAACACCGTCTTTTCTGCCACACAGGCATTGACCGTGTCCTGTGCGCGGTGCCACGATCACAAGTTCGACCCGATTTCGACCAGGGATTATTACGCATTGGCGGGAATCTTTCTCAGCACCCAGGGGATGTACGGGACAATCGAACAAAGCAGTAGCAGTTATCCCACCGAGTTGCTTCCGATTGGACCCGACGCGGCGGCTCTGCACGCTGCCGCTGAGGAATACGAAAAAAAGGAGGTCGAGGAGGTCGATGGAAAACTTGCTACCAAACGCGAGGCCTTGAAAAAAGCAACCGAGGCGCAAGAAATTGCCTCAACCCAAAAGAGCGACGCCGAAGCGCTTGTGCAACTAAACGAGGCGCTGGCTGAGTTGAACCAGGCCGCCCTGACAGCCGGCACCACGGCCCAGCCCGCGGCAGAAGAAGCCCTCAAACAGGCAATCTCGCGATTACAGAAGGCGGCAGGCCAGGTGGCAACCGCGCTGACAGCCGGCGTCACTCCCCAACCCACAGCAGAAGAAGCCTTCCAGCAGGCGATTGCGCAATTGCAGGAAGCAGATGACCGAGTGATGGGGCTTGAGTCTGAAATAGAGGCTCTTGAGACCAGGCTGGAGGAGGTCAAGAAGAACCGCCCCCCGCGGCCGCAATACGCGATGAGTGCCCGCGATCAGTACAAACTAACAGATAGTAAGATTGCTATCCGAGGTGACGCTTTCAACCTGGGCGAAGTAGTGCCGCGTGGCTTCTTGAGCCATTTTCATCTGGAAAATTCACCCGAAATCGACCGGCGCAGCAGTGGCCGCTTGGAGTTGGCCCAGTGGATTACGAACCGGCAGAATCCTCTTACTGCACGCGTGATGGTCAATCGCATCTGGCATCACCTGTTTGGCCGCGGCTTGGTCACGAGCGTCGACAATTTTGGAGTGATCGGCAACAGGCCTAGCCATCCCCAGTTACTTGACGCACTTGCTCTGGAATTCGCACAGGATGGGTGGTCTGTCAAGCGCATGATCCGTTCCATCATGCTGAGCCGCGCTTATCAACTCAGCAGCGCTCGCAATGCAGCCAACATGAACATCGACCCCGACAACCGCCTGTTCTGGCGAGCGACGCCGCGGAGACTTGAAGCCGAAACGATTCGTGATGCCATACTCGCGGTAAGCGGCCAACTCCAGCTGGAAAAACCTGTCAGTTCATCGGTCACGCCGCTTGGCGACAAACTCATCGATAACCTACCGGCCGAGGATCTCCAGCCGCCCAGCAACCATCGGAGCGTCTACTTGCCGGTCATACGCGACTACGTGCCGGAATTGTTCGACTTGTTTGATTTCCCTTCCGCGAGCCTTGTGAGCGGTCGACGCTCGGTAACAAGTGTGCCAGCACAAGCACTTTACCTTCGCAACTCGCCCTTTATTGCCGAACAGACACAACATGCAGCCCGGCGTCTGCTGGCAGCACCGGAGGCAACCAACAACGCCGAGCGAGCCGACCTGGCAGTCCGCTGGGCATTGGCGCGGGGAATCTCTGAGGATGAGCAACGCGGGGTGCTCGAGCTGGTTGAGCAGATCCAACAAACCACTCCGCCCGCCGACCATCCTGACGTCGATGCCTGGGCGGCCTGGTTTTACACGTTATTTAACACTGCCGAGTTTCGATATCTGGTCGATATCCAGTAGTGCCACAAGGACTGGCTTTTGATACAATAATGGTGTCTCACCCCACCTCTTAACCTCTTGATCGCGCGGCTGTGATGACCAACAAGATTGGCGATTCCTCAGAATTACGTTTATCGCGTCGCGATTTGCTGACGGTTACAACCAGTGGGCTTGGAGCACTTACGATAACCGGCTTGATGCCCAACCTGGGTGCTACTAACGTTATTGCTCCCAAAACTCCCCACTTCGCTCCCAAGGCAAAACGGGTTATTTTCATATTCCTCAATGGGGGCCCATCGCAGTTCGAATCGTTCGAATACAAGCCGCAGCTGGCGGTGAGGGCAGGAAAAAAAGGTCAGAAGAACGGAACACTCCTGGGGCCACTCTGGAAGTTTGCCCAACATGGTGACAGCGGAATGTGGGTCGCCGATACCTTTCCCCACCTGGCCCAACAAACCAACCGGCTTTGCGTGCTCAACGCCATGCAGACGGGCACCAGCGCCCACCCGTTGGCCGTTCCCATGATGCACACCGGGGGCTTCCAATTTGTGCGACCTTCGCTGGGGTCGTGGATACTCTACGGTCTGGGAACCGAAAACGAACAGTTGCCGGGATTCTTTACGATCAAGCCGACACGAACTTTTGGAGGGCCAGCCAATTACGGGAGCGCGTTTCTCCCCAGCACACTTCAGGCAACTCGTGTCGGCTGGGGCGGACAACCCCTCAAGGAGGAATCCATCCGGAACCTCACGCCGAGCCACGGCCTGAGCTCCGAGGCGAGTCGCCGGTCGCTAGAGTTGGCCCAGGCGATGAGCAGGCGACTTCTCTCGCAAACCGACGATGTGCGGGGAGTGATTGGCTCACTGGAGTTGAGCGTCCAGATGCAACAAGCCGTTCCCAACGTATTGGATTTGGGCCGCGAAACGAAAGAAACCCTCGACCTGTATGGAATCGACAACGATTTGACGGACGATTTTGGAAGACAGTGCCTGTTGGCACGACGCATGGTCGAGTCGGGCGTGAGGTTTGTGCAGATCAATACCGAAGGCTGGGATCATCACCGAGGAATCGACGGATTCAAAAAGGCCGCCTCGAAGATCGACCGGCCAATTGCCGCAATGTTAGCCGACCTGGCCGAAAGAGGCTTGCTGGAAGAAACGCTCGTGGTTTGGACCGGTGAGTTTGGTCGCACCCCCGAGGCACAGGAGTTTGGCGGCGAGCCAGTCATCGGGCGTGACCACAACGCCGACGGTTACACCGCCTGGTTAGCCGGCGGCGGGGTTCGTGGCGGACTGACTTATGGCAAAACCGACGAGCTTGGGTACAAAGCCGTCGAAGGCCAGGTCCACCTGCACGATCTCCACGCAACCATCCTCCACCTACTTGGCCTGGACCATGAGAAACTTGTCTACCGTTACGGTGGACGGGATTTCCGTCTTACCGACGTCCACGGCAATGTTGCCCATGACATCATCGCTTGACCATTACGGCGGTCCCGCCTGACTGACATCGAAAACGTGTACGCCCACACCGCTCAGGCGTTGAGCGTCGCCCGATCGACGCCAGTGATCCTCAGTCAGTTCATGAAAGGCAGCTTTTTCTTTAGCGGTTGGAGATTTCTGGTTTTGCTCGGAAGCTCGAGATTCGCATTTTTGAATTTAGTAGCCAGGTACCGTCGCTATCATCGACGGTCACTCCGCTTTGCGGGGGCCGTGTTAGCCTCCAGCCGGGTTTGCGTACCCCGTCGATCAGCACAGCGGCTACGCTAGTGGGCATCGGCTCGACCGGACGAAAACAGACTGCGTCCAGCGGTTTTCTTGCTAATTTTGGTAAATTCCAATTATAATGCTAAAAGCTGCTGGGGCGGTGTTTTTGCGTGGAAACAGGTGACGATGGCTGCGGGATTTGAGAATTGGAAATCGCCTTGGCGAGCTTTCGGGCGGGAGACCCCGTCGCGCAAGCTTCGTACCGAAAGCCGGCGCGACCGGCGGCAGCGACGCCTGGCGGTCGAGCCACTGGAGCAGCGCCTGCTGTTGGCCTTGCTGGCCCAGTGGGACTTCGATGAAGGAGCTGGCAATCTGGCCACCGACTCCAGCGGCAACGGCCACACTGGTCAACTGTTTGGCCCAAGCTGGGTTCAACAGGGGACCGGTTATGCCATCAGCCTGGACGGTCGCGATGACTATGGGGACTTTGGGTCCAATCAAAATATTGGGATCGGCGGGACACTCTCGCTGGAAGCCTGGATCCAGCCAACCAGCAAGGCCCATGGTGAAGCAGTGATCATGGGCACAGATCTCCACAGCTATCTGCTGACCTACTACAACACGGAACTCACCTATTTCTACATTGGCAGCGGGGCGAACAATGTCCGCGGGCATGTCAAGGTCAACGAATGGAATCATGTTGTAGCGACATTTGATAAGTCCACGCGAACGATGAACATGTCGATCAACGGAGAACTGGTAAATACTCGCCAGTCTGGTTTTTCGGGCTACAGCCCTTTCGGGAATTTTATCATGGGCACCAAGGATCGCCCGGACCTGCCAAAGTACAAGGGATTGATTGACAGCGTTCGCGTGTACGACCACGTATTGTCGCCCCATGAAGCAGAAACTCACTTTCTGGATGAGGCCCATGAGTATGGATTTGATCCCGATTTGTTTGTCAATCCGCAGGTAACCTCCTACTTCTACTTGCATGACGATGAACCAACCATTGTTGTTGATGCGGAATACGTTCGGCTGGATCCGTACTTCGGACATTTCGATGTGACGATTGCAAGCGCACAAACCCCCAACGATGTCCTTGTGCAACGTGGACACGCTCCCCTTCCTACCTCGGGTTTTGCGGAGGTGAACTTACCTGTGGGTGGGCTTGCGAACGGCGATTACGTGGTCGACGTCACGTTTGCGGATCTAGCGGATATCAATTATACGAACCAGTTCACGTTTTCCTTACCGGTTGCGTCATCCCCGGTGGTGTCTCCGGCAACCACCACGGTCGGTGCCCTGCCGTCGGACGACAACCTTACGCCTTACGGATTTTCTTTGAACGGTGGTGGTGGATTCGACGTGACCATCAACGGCACCTCCTACCCGTTCCATAGCCGCATTTCCTGGCCCGAGGGCAGTTACAATCACCTCGCAGATACGGCTGCGGGCGAGGCCGCATGGCAAGTCAATACGCAAAACCTGGGAGCAAACCGGTACCGGGTTACAGCGGGTGGAAATTATTATTCTGTTGACCGAGAAATCGAGGTCTTTCCAACGCATGTCTCCATTGAAGACACCTACACAAACGATTGGAACCAGGACTTGGGCCTTTTAATCTACAACGAGGTTCCGATTAGCCCGGGACAAGTAGACCAATCATTGCTCTCGGGGTACGACCGCTACGGTCGCCAAATTGAGATCGCCGTCCCCGATTATGGGCCATCGACTTTTTTCACCGACAACAACACCGGCTTGGGAATTGTGCCGGTCGACGATGTGTTCATCGTTCAGGCGATTGTTTATGTCGACTGGGAAGATGCGGCCGGGGTCGGCACCGAAAAATTCGCCCTCGCACCGGGAGACTCCTACACCTTGGAGTGGGCTGTCTACCCGACCGGATCAAAGGACTACTACGATTTCGTCAATGCCTTCCGCACGGTCGAAGGACGCATAGCGCGAATTGAAAAAACACCTGGGTTCATTACGCAAACACCGCATGTTCCCGGGCGACGGGACGTGCCCACGCAGGAGTTTATTGACAAACGAAGTCTTGAGATTGGTCTCTTTCATTCGCTCTCAGAGATTGCCGATGACCCGAACCTTCATATTGAAGGTATTGAGTTCAGGGATTTCCCGCTGGAAATGCAACTCTTGAGCGAGCAGGTCGCCGAGATCCACGCCAATGATCCTGACTTCGACGTCGCGTTGCACATCGCTCACAGCCTGTACACCACGAATAATCCCGACCAGTTTGCCGATTCGAAGGTGATTTCAATAAACGGGACACAGGCCTCCTGGGGTGATGGCTCGGCATTTGGAGCGGAGCATCAAGCTGACGGCTGGCGCTGGTGGGGGTTTTATCCGACACCAGGCAATAGTTTCCATGATGCCCTGATCGACAGCGTCGACATCCTGATGGACGACATGGGATTTGACGGTGGGTTTATGGACGGCTTCATGGCTGCTTATACCGGCCAGTATACCTACGACGGCACCTGGGACGGGCACACGGCTGAAATCAATACTGTGACGAAGAAGATCGCACATAAGAAGGGTTCGGTTGTCCTGCTGTCGCAGCCTTCGCTGATCGAATACGCGCGAAAAATCAGGGACAAAGGTGGAGTTGTGATTGCCAACAATGGCGTACTCACCCGCAGCATGACAGCAGAAGATTACATAATTTTCGACAACGAGGTAGCATCGGGGCCGGAAATGCATCTTGCTCCAAGCGTGACCGCACTGGCAAACGGCCCGTTTCTTTCGGAAAAACACATCTACTACGACATGCTGGACAAGCTGAGTTGGGGAGAACTTTTCATCTATTACACGGTTGGGCATGAACTTACCCATCAATCACTGGCGTCGATGGAGTTTCCTATCACGTTCAGGGAAATAGATTCTGGCATGGTCCGTGGCGATGAAAAAGTTGTCACGATGAATTCCGGTATCTACGGCTGGGCGGGAGATAACGACCTCCACGTGGTCCACAAGTTCGATGCCCGCGGGGCACCAGCACACCATGATTTCCTGACCACCATTGGTGGTGATGTTCGCACCGAGCTGACTTTTCTCGAAAACGAATCTGCCGTTCTTGAGCAGATACCACTGACGGTCACGGCAACCTCTACGGTCAACGCTCGTGTCGAGCAATACGACCAGGACAATGTGAAGGTCCAACTCAACGGCAACGGATTTACCATTTTGAACGTGAGTGCCGGGCAATTTGTGATCGAGCCCGGCGTCGCATACGAGGTCACCAGCGGCGGCAATACTTCCACGGTGGTGGCAAAGGCCGATGCATCTCTTGATGTCTACCTTGCACTCAACGGCCAGCAGGACGTTGTGATTGGCAATACGCAGGTAGCACTCGACATATTTTCAGTCCCGGTGGCCCAGGTGTCGATCAGCGGATCGAGCGGATTAACAAACTATTCGACACAAGTTAACGAAGATTCCCAGGTGACACTCATCGCTCCAGACAAAACCGGGGACCCTGGTTCATCCGATCACCTTGGATTCATTGCAACCCAGGGAATGACAGGGATTCAAATATTCGATTCCAATGGTGGATTACTGAAAACGCTTTATTCGATTTCAGGAAGGACCATGGAATTTGACGCCGACGGCAACTTGTACGTCGGTTCGGACACTTCTGTTGCCGGGAAATACCCCGTTCTGATTTACCCCTACCTTGGCGACAGCAGCTGGGGGACCGCCTCGACATTCTGCCAGATTGACGGCAGACCAAGGGCCTTGGCCCTTGACTCCGAAAAGCTTTATGTTGCGGTTGATGAGCAATGGTATTCGAATGTTTACACCTGTGCGGCCCCTGGACAAACCCCGGTGCTTTTCGGCGGAGCTAACGATAATAGTCGCCAGATCCAGGATATGGAAATCGACCCCGACGGCCACCTCTGGACAAGCCGCCCGGGCGTCGGATACGAACGGTTTCCACTAAGCGGCGGCTTTTCCCCGAATCTAACAATTTATAACCACGGAAGGACTGGCGGATTAGAATTTGGCCCTGACCGTAATGGCGATGGCAAACTGGAACTATACGGAAATGTTGACGACACGTACTCCAATATTGGCTATTACGACTATCAGACAGGTGATTATCTCGGCACGCTCATTTCCGATCCTGACATCAACAATAGTTCCCTAACCTTTGGGGCCGACCGAAACGCTGATGGCGTTGCTGACATTCATATTCTCGATTGGTACGAGAGAGTTCGTATTTACGATGGGTTGATAGGGTCGAAGCTTGGAGAGTTCGGGAATTCCCGAATCCCGCTGATGTATGTCAGTGGTGTAAGCCCGAAACCATTTAACTTTTTGCGGTGGACACTCAATGGCGTGGGCCAAACGATCGGCCAGAATACCATCAGCTTTAACGCCACCAGTGACACAAAAGTAATTGCTATCTACACCACCGATCTTTCGGCTGGTGACGTTGTTGGCGATTACAACCGCGATGGCCAGGTCGACACTACCGATTACTTGACCTGGTTCAACTCCTTCGGCTCTGTCACAGACCTTTCCGCAGACGGAAATGCAAATGGTGTTGTCGATGCAGCTGACTACACCGTATGGCAAGACAACCAGGGTACTGGTTCGACCACAGCGGTGAACACATCCATGAACAATCCCGTTACCGCTGAACTTGCAATTGCTGAGGTCAACATTCCGATCTCCGACTCACAGGTGATGGCTACCTCTTCGGCTCTGAGCGGGCAGCAAAATGAGATTACAACAATGAGTCGTGCACAGTTCCAGCGCAATCTCCATAAAGCCCATGACGATGCCATCAATCTCCTTTTTGAGGCCGCCGATGATCAACGGGTGACCCGCTACGCCCACTTGCCCAGAACGGTTATGTCCGGCCGACCAGTTAAACCCGACCTGCCGGGTAAGTTCGGCTTCCCAATCGGCGAACTGCTGCGAGAAAAACGCCGGGGGTTCCAGCCGCTTCACGCCGCCCTCGAAGTTCCACCGGCGCTGGCAAACGACGATCGCATGGAGGAAGGGGCCTGGCAAAGGGCCGTACGTCGACAGCACAAACAGCCCAGGGAGCACACACTGGACGTGGCTCTCGAGTTGGCAATCGACGAGACTCTATCCTGGTGACGGGCGGCTATCTTCAGCACCGGATCAGCCACCCTCAGCATCGGACATCGATGAAGTCGCTGCCGGACTGTGAAACCACCGCGCAACGACCCGAGAGACGTTAACGCCTCTCGGTGGAATCGAGCGGAGGTCCTGAAGCGGTTCTCGTGGGCGAGGTTGGCGTAAATCATCATGGGCTTGACGTTAAAAGTCTGTCTCTTTCCAGGCAGCCATTTTTAACCTCTGACGTGAGACAAGACCTTATTTTTGCGGCGGGAGCGGGTACATTGGTGGCGGTACCTGGAGAACTTTTGATATGCGGCGCTACGATGGTCTGGAATACGAACTTCCCTCTCAGTGGCAAGCCTGGTGTATTTGGGGAGCTGCAACCACATTTACAATCTACCAGTTGGCTATCCAGATCGGTTACGGCGCGCTTGAATCGGGCATCGATAAGTCGCTGTCGCTTAACCTTGTTCAATCGGCCGTGGTTTCCGGCTCATTTCTGTTCGTCTACAGCCTGATGCAACTTCCGGCGGGTTTATTGCTCGATCGCTTCAGCCCCCGCTTGCTGCTTGCCAGTTCGGCCACGCTGTGTGGAATCACGGCATACGGCTTTGCCCACGCAGACTCGTTTGGCACCGCCCTGCTCTTTCGATCGGCTTTAGGTGGCCTGGCAGCTTTCGGATTCCCGGCGGCGGGCCTGCTGGGACGCCGCTGGATTCATCCAGCCCGGTTTGTGTTAGCAATGGGGCTGATTGATTTCTTTTTTGGCCTTGGGGCAGTTGGCGGCGACTCGGGATTTGGCGCGTTACTCGCCAATCAATTTTCCTGGCGAGACGTGATGATTCTGCTGACGTTTTGCGGCATCGGGATTGGCATGCTTTGCGGGCTCGTGGTCCGGGACCGGCCTCCCTATATGCAGAATAGGAGTACGACAGTCCATTTATGGACCGCTCTTAGGATCCTGCTGCGCACCCGCCAGGTTGTACTGGCTATTGTATTTTATGCCGGTATGGTTGGAGTTCTCTTTGGCTTTGGCGGGTTGTGGGACATCCGTCTGCAAATGGCCTTTGGCTTCAACGAAAAAGATGCCGTCAATCTGAACAGCTGGATCTTTGTTGGGATGGCTCTTTCGGCACCCGTGTCGGGACTTTTGGCAGACCGCACGAAGAACCGCCAGCCGCTACTCTTGATCGGCGCGGTCGGTTCGCTGATCGCTGTGCTGGGCCTGTTATTTATCCCGTTGGTGTGGCCCTACGCGATGATTGCGATACATCTTTGCTTTACCGGAATGATGCTCGGTACGTCGGTTGTCATTTTTGGTGTGGCCTGCGACGCGGTCCCGGAAAGGTATTCAGCAACAACCATCGGCCTGATCAACGCTGCGGGATGTTTCCTGGGAGCTGTCCTACAGGTTCTTCCGGCGCTGCTGTTGGGAACTGGTAAAGACCATGCCCTCTCAGTCTACCAGCAAGTCCTCTCGGTCAACTTGCTTGCCCTCGCGGCTGCCGTTGTCGCTGCCCTGCTGATCCGGAAATCGACACCGATAAGCAGACCGCCATCCCTTTGTGAAGGCGAAACCGAAGAAAAACGCGGTTAAAGAAACCATCGGTTCCACCGACGAGACAGTCTGCGAGGTCGACAGCGAGGGGATTTAGGCAAGGTTTTCACCGTTGTTCTTCCGCGTGAAGTCGAGCTTCTCTTCACGGGTCCATAGCCTTGGGCCTAAGGGAAATTGCGGCTTTCGCTTGGTGACCGGGCCAAACAAGGATGAAACGCCCACCAAGGCACGGTCGCAGGGAGGCATCGCCGGCTTAAGATTCGAAGCTTCTCGTAAGTTGGGTGCTTTTGATACAATCGAGTGATTCGAAACCGAGGTGGCGGCGACGGCCGGGCCTCCCGATCGAGGTGCAACCGAACTGATTCCATCTACGGAGCCATGAGTATGATATGTCCGAACTGCCAAACTCACTTGGCGACAATCAATTATGAAGGTATTTCCATCGAAACGTGCAGCAACTGCAATGGTGAATGGCTCGACGAAGCTGAGCTTGGAAAAATCGTGCGTATTCGCGAGGTCAAGTTCGATCCAGACGAAAGACGAGCGATTGCCGAATCAACTACGATCACAGGCGTCGTGTTAGAAGAGGTTGACCGTGATTTAAAGTGCCCGAAATGCGATGGGACAACCGACGCGGTGAACTACGGAGGTGATACCGGGATTATTATTGATCGGTGCACGGCCTGCCGAGGCATTTGGCTTGATCAACAAAAACTGGAGAAAATCCAAATGCTTGTCGAAGGCTGGGATGACGCCTTGCCCAAAGACCTCCAAAAGTACGGACCCAAGCTTCGAGATATTGCCGTGAAGCTTGACCAGGCCGATGATGTGCAGGTCAGCAACTTACCATGGATCGGTGGGTTCATTAATTCTGCCATCAACGGAATTTTGGATCTCACCAGCTGACACCCAGCATTGGTTTTCCCGCAGAGTCGCTCCGTGATCGCCTTCCGTGTAGTCGGACTGCCGGCCGAAGAGACTTCCCGCCAAAGACGGCTTGTACTGGGGCTATGGCTGCTTGTACTGGGGCTATGGCTGCGTCGAGACAGATCCGGGCCGCAGATCGCCTGATTCCGTGAGCAATCGAAACAGGTCACTTTCCGTAGACAAGATCAACCTGGTATCTTCCTGGAGTGCCTCTTTAAACACCTCCAGACTGCGGAGGAACTCGAAAAACCCTGGTGACTGGCCATAGGCTTGGGCGGTCAATTCGATGACCCTCGCATCGGCAGTTCCCCGAATCTGAGCCGATTCCTTCTCCATTTCGCCTTCGATCTGATCGAGTTCTTTTTGTGTCTGGCCAAAAATTTTGTTCTGTTCTTCTATCGCTTCCGAATCATAAAGCCGCGCGATCCGCAATCGTTCCGAGATCATGCGTTCGTACACCGCCTGGCGTACCGATTCCACATAGTTGACCCGTTTGATCCGGACCTTGGTCAGTTTCATCCCATATTCTGTCAAGTCGACGCCGCTGAGAATCTCCTCCTCGACATCGTCACGTCCTCTCCCCTGAACCATATCGCCCGCCCTGTGCTCTAGTTCTTCACTTTCATAGATGAGATCGGCGTTCGATTTACGAACGACGTCGATCAGTTTGTGGCGGGCAACAACATCGCGGACTGCCGAATCAACTAAATCGTCAAGAATCTTTTGCCCGCGTCGCTCGGTCCGCACTTTTACGTAAAACGTCATCGGATCGATGATCTGCCAGCGTGCCCAGACGTCGATGTCGATTCGTTTCTTATCCCTTGTTTGCATGCTCTCCGGAGCTCCGTCCCAAGGAAGCAACCGTTTTTCCAGGAAGTGTACCTCCTGGATGAAAGGCAACTTGAAATTCAATCCCGCTTTCTCCACTGCGGCTACCGGCCTACCGAACTGGGTAACGATGACCTGTTGGCCTTCCTCAACCACGTATGCGCTGGAGTATAGACCAACCGCGACAAGGACGACCACTACGATGACAATTGCGGCAATCTTATTCTTCATTGTTCAACTCCTTGCCGGCTCGCAGGAATTGCAGTGCCTTGGTTAAGGTTTAACAGTGGTAACACTCCTCGTACGGACTCATCGATGATTGTCTTATTGCCCACATTCGTCAGGATTACTTCCATCGCCTCCAGATAGAGTCGCTTACGGGTCACATCCGGCGCCTTGTTGTATTCAGCCAATTGCGCCAGAAACGCGTTAATTTTTCCCGTCGCTACAAGTTCGACCCGATTCCCATAGCCTTCTGCCTCCGCAATTGCCTTCTCCTTTGATCCTCGGGCAGCGGGGATCCTGCTGTTTCGGTCACCCTGTGCTTCGTTCACCACCGTTTCTTTTTTTTGGCGGGCACGGTTGACCTCTTGGAACGCATCCTGAACCAGCGAGGTGGGTGGTGAAGTGCTCTGTAACTTGACGGTAATGATATCGACGCCGGCCTCGAATCCGTCCAGTTCCTTTTGGATTAGCACCTGGGCTTCCGTGGCAAGCTGGTCGCGTCCGATTGTCAGCACGTAGTCAATGCTCGAATCGCCAACCAGTTTTCGCATGACGGATTCGGAAATGTCGCGAATCGTATCGGGTACCGACGGGTTCACCTCGGTTTGGGTACCGCTGGACAACACCCGCCGGCCGATGTTCTCGGTACTTCCAATCTCGAACAAATATTGTACCGGGTCGTTCACACGGTACTGTACAATCCATTCGACGTTGCCCAGATTCAGATCGCCGGTCAGCATCTCCGAGACCGCCAGATCCTCCTTGCTTTCGGGAGCGTACTGCGTCATGCGACCTGGTTGCTCGGTTGCGAACCCGAACTCCAATGTCTGGATACGTTGCACGGGAACCTTGTAAACCGTGTCGATCGGCCAGGGCATTTTCCAGTGCAGGCCCGGTTGAACGGTTTCTAACTTCTTGCCGAACCTGAGCACGACACCCTCGTCGCTCGCTTCGATGTCATAGACCATGGACATGCCAACAGATGCGACGATGACGACTGCCAGCCCAACCCAAACCAGCCAAAACCACTTGGCGATTTCATCCCAGGGGATGTTCTCTGGATCGAATCCCCTGTCTCGCCAGTTGCCACTTCCGTCTGAGGACATGCGTTTAAACCGATATTTCGCGTTTGAGTTGAGGCACGAAGCCGAACCGGCCTCGGAACAGCGTCGGTTCTAACACGCCGACTGGTTCGAGGTCAAACCGAATTCCGAACCAGTCGGTGTTTTGCTGGTCGCCCCCGCCAGCCAAACCTCAACCAGGCACCGCGACCACAACAACGACAAAATGGCCGGCGGCTGGGATTCTTGATAATTTACGAGCGATTGATTCCGCAGAAGCCCGTGAACTCGAAACCCTTGTTGTTCACTATTGAACACAAAACGGGCTCCCAACGCGGTGTGGGACCTCGCTTGATGCTAGAGGGTGGTACCACACCACTCTTCCCGATTCGCCGTTACGTCGACGATGTTTCCATCCGGATCCAAAACCTTAAACGAATCAGGAGGGCATTCTTCCTGATTTGCTTCGTTGCGCTGCTTGATATTGTCTTTCGAAATCTTCGCGCCCCATGCTTTACAACGATCCCAGCATGCTTGCAAATCTTCGACGAACACGCCGAAATGAACGTACTCGTTGCCTTCTTCCTGTTCAGGTCGAACTGTATCGGCTGGTTGCTGAATCAAAGTGACGTTGTTGGTACCATCGGAAAGATCCAAAACCGGCTGATTTGGGCGATAGCCGACAAACTTCCAGCCAATACACTTGATGTAGAATTCCCGTGATTTTTCCATGTCGCTACAGCGGATTGCCAGGTGTCGCAGAAACGCCATTGGACTTGCCACTTTTTCAACGGTTTCCTTGAAATACAAAGTTCCTTGTATATACGAAGGAGTTTAGTTTTACACCATGCCAATGTCCAGCATGACTACAAATAGGCCCTCCGTAGAAGAATTTTGTCGCTCTCGTCGCCAATGAGTCCCAAGACCCAGTTGGCCAGGGATCGCATTTCATAATCTTCGTTTTGCACCTCTTCGCGAAGCTAGCGCATCGCAACTAATGGTTCGCCACGGGCTGGATTTACTCCACATTACAAGCCTACTCGCTTGTGTAGTTAAGCGGTCAGTCCAAACAAGCGAGAACGCAACCTCTGCGGGCTTCACGTGCCCCGATTTGCGTGCTATTGTGCACCTGCTCGAGAAGGATAAAATCGAGGCCACGCCCTCGCGGCAGGCAACCATCAACATCGGCGCCGACCAATGTACCCCGTTGCCAACCCGTGCCGCCGCGGCACCCGAATGTCTAGACTTACATATCCAAAACATTTCTGGCCTTTGATGAAAAACGCATCTTAATTTCAAGATCCAAATGGAGCTGATTGATGACCGACGGTGATGTTATCGCGTTATTCGATGAGTGGAACGCCGCGCTGCAAACAGGAGATCCGGAAAACGTGGCCGTCCTTTATGCAAGCGATGCCATTCTCGTGCCGACCATGTCCAATCACGTCCGCCATAGTCACGAGGAGATCAAGGACTACTTTGTCAGTTTTCTCAAGAAACAGCCAACAGGCGAGGTCGACGAAGCGAACGTACGCCTGTTCGGCGATATCGCCATCAATTCGGGCCGCTACACGTTTTCGTTTGCCAACGGCGAGTCAGTACCAGCCAGGTTTACCTTTGTTTACGCGCGGCAGGGGGAGAGGTGGTTGATCGCCGAACACCACTCCTCCGGAATGCCTGAGTGACCGACGCCTCGCCGGGTACCGATCCTATCGCAACCCGGGCGTTCTGACGGCCCGGGAAAAACCACGGGCTGACGTGGCTAAGACCTGGACCGGAAGTGAGATCAGAATCCCAACGGGCCAACGAAGTACTTGCCTTGGTGCGTTCACGACGTTGCCAGCGACAGTTCAGCGAGCGACTCGACGGCAAAGCACACGTGAAGTGCCGAACCAAGTGGCAAAGCGTCCTCGTCGACCTTGAACTTTGGATGATGGACGTTGAACGTGGCTCCTTGGTCTTCATTGCGCACCCCGAGCCCCACAAAACAGCTCGGCACCTTTTCGGCGTAGAAGGCAAAATCTTCGCCTCCCATCAGCGGTGACATGTTGTGCACCTGATCTTCTCCAATCAAAGGACGCGCGATCGATCTCACCGACTGCCACACTTCCGGGTGGTTGACGGTTGGCGGGTAGTCAATCCCGGGAAACTGGACCTCTGCCTCACATCGGTTGGCTTCAGCGACCAGTTCCGTGATCGTCTGAACTCGCTGCTTGAGGGTGGCAAACCGTTCTGCAGTGAGGGCCCGGATGGTACCGGCCAATTGAACACTTGGTGGGATGACGTTGCAGGCTTCGCCTGCGTGAAAACAAGTCACGCTGACCACACCCGAATTGAGAGGATCGAATTCGCGGGAAATAATGGTCTGCAGTTCTACGACGATCTTCGACGCGGTTGTAATGGGGTCGATACAATAGTGCGGCATGGCCGCATGTCCTCCTTTGCCTCGCACCACAATCTGGACCTGGCCCGCAGCAGCCAGCATCGTGCCGGCACATGAGCCGATAGATCCGATCGGTAGTAGCGGCCACACGTGCAGGCCAAAGGCCTTTTCGACGGGCGGATCGTCGAGAACTCCCGCATCGCACATTTGTTTCCCGCCACCCCCCCCTTCTTCGGCCGGCTGAAACAGCAGCTGAACGGTACCGGGCAATTTGGCTTCACGTTCTTTGAGGATCTTTGCGGCCCCCAGCAGCATGGCCGTGTGGCAATCGTGGCCACACGCATGCATTTTACCGTCGACCTCACTCGGAAAGTCGACATCCGCCTCTTCGTGAATCGGCAAGGCGTCCATATCGGCCCGCAAGGCGATGCAGGGTTTGTTGCCGGTGCCAATCGTCGCCAGAACTCCCGTCTTGGCAATCGGTGCGCGGTAGGGAATATGTAGCTCATCGAGCGTGTCCCTTACCAATTGGCTGGTTTTAACTTCCTCGTACATCAGCTCGGGAAAACGATGGAGCTGGCGCCGAATGTTGACGATCCATGCTTGCATTCCTTTCGCCTGGTCATAGATTTGCTGACTTTGCATCGGTCAGGTTGTCCTGGGATTTCCGGGAGTCGCACCCCAATTATGAGGGGCTTGGCCTGTTT
>CAUZEA010000089.1:0-24833 GCA_963578605.1 Planctomycetota bacterium | reverse complement strand
CGTCGACGTTATCGGAAACCGATCCAGGACGACGACGCGGCCCACCTTTTCCACGACCACCACCTCGGTTGTACCCCCCGCCGCCGCCGCCGCTGCCGCCGCTGCCGCCGCTGCCGCCGCTGCCGCCACCACGATTTCGATAACGACCGCCACCACCTTTTTTTCTCTTAGCCATCAAAAGAGCCTCAAACAGAATCCATCAAAAAACATTGTTGGCGACCACGCCAACTCATCGACTGGACAGAAATTTCTGCCCAGCAAAATCATCCACTGAAACAACGGCCACCTTGGCAATCCATCACCCCGCCTGCCAGACACGACCAAAGGCCGGTCCATACGAATTTGCGTTTGGTCCAGATCTTTTCCTGGAGACCGCTGGATTCGAATCTATCGAACCCCAAACCGGGACACCATCCCAAGCCGATCTCGTTACCCAACCAACCCTTTGAAACTCTGTTTCAAGCACGTGACTTTCATCACCTGTTGGTTCTGCAACGTGACGCAGCCAACTCCGCATCAGCCTTTCGCTGAACCGAAGTGCCGTCGGCATGCCCCCTCTATTCTGCAAACATCAATATCGCAGCAGGTAGAGCCGAATGCATACCGTCGCTGGTCGCAGCATGCACCTAGGCTTTGCTACCTCATGGCGATTTCCTTTAACACAGAACTACCAGACGTGCACAAGACTACCAGACGTGCACAAGCCAGCCATTTCCAAACACGCTGGACAGGTGCGCCGAGTCTATTGAAAGGGACACGGGAATACCTGCATCAAAAGGCGTCGAAATTTCTCACCAGACAAAGCTGGCCCGACCGATTGCGGTGCAAAATCTGCCTGTCCGGCGATCTAAAGATTTTATACGATTTAATCCCCGCCAAGAATATCCTTTCAGCGGAGGCGGCCTTCGCTTTGCTGCTAGCCCCCCAACGGTGGACCACCATGATGCGTCGCGTACTGGCCAATCAGAACCCATCCGAGGAATGGGACGTTCAACTTTATGGTAATGATAATTAATGCTCGGCCGCTGTCAAGGTTTCCCAGTAGCGGTAGTGGTGAAAAATTTGATATTTTGCCCCTCCCCAGCGGCCACCCCGGTACGCGAGAACCCATTTCCCCCTGTATTGTGGCCGAAACAGGCGTGAAACGGCCACGAAACCAGAATTCTGGCCCTATATTCCTTAATCTAGACCAAACCGTTAAATTTTACGCAAAGTCACCCTTTAATCAAGTCGATAATTTAAGGGGCTTTATGGCCCCGTCGTGATTGACCAGTACACCGTCGACAAAACCATCATTCAGGACGAAAGAAAAACCATGGACGGTTGCTCGTCGCTTGCTCGCAGTCTGCTGCTGGCTGCCATCATCAGCACTTCGGTATCGGCAGAGCCACTGGGAGTTCGCTGGCGCCCAGAAATCGAAGCCGCCAAAGCCGAGGCTCGTCAAACAGGTCGGCTCGTCTTGGTTCATTTCTGGACACCCACTTGCGCCCCTTGCCGACGCCTCGAACACGCCGTTTTCAATCAGCCAACCGTTGGGATTGCGATCGAGTCACAATTTGTCCCGGTCAAGTTGAATGCGAACAACCATCCAGCCGTTGCCCAAACGTACGGAGTCACGGCGGTACCAACCGACGTCATTATCACGCCAGATGGCCAGCCAGTGGGCAAGCTTCTGAGCCCGCCCACTCCGACCGCTTACATTTCGGAATTAACACAAATCGCCAATCGCTCGAAGACCCCGTCAAGTGGTGCATTTGCAGCTGCGACAAACAAGGCCCCGGCACAGCCGCCAATGAATGCTGCATACGCGCATCTGCCAGTTGAGCAACTGCAACTCCAGCCGTTGACTCCGGCACCACAGCCTCAAGCGTCCACCACACCCATCGCAACCGGCGTTGGGTTGACCACCACCAGCCACCCCGAACCCATGGCTGGAAGCCGAGGGCGGATTACCAACTTGCATGTGCAACCCGATTCCACCCCGGTGGCCCCCAGGGCGACCACATTGACGCAGCCCACCGCAGGCATGGCAGCCACCTCGCCTCGGATCCCTCCCGCCGCTGGCCAACCAGCGGTGCCCAACGGACCACTCCGCCCTGCGATCAACGAGACCTCACGACAAACGGTTGCGAATCAGTCACCCCCGCTGGTGGGTTCTCGCTATGCGTCTGCCAAGGACCCCACCCCTCGGAACGTCGTCGCGACTCCATGGCCCAAGGTGCCCCAGGGAAATCCGCCACTTGCGTTCGACGGTTATTGCCCAGTCAGCATGAAGGGTTATTGGAAATGGGTTCCCGGGGATGTGAGATGGGGCGCCATCCATCGTGGTCGCACCTATCTGTTTGTCGGAGAAGCAGAACAGCAGCAGTTCCTGGCTAACCCCGACAAGTTTAGCCCGGTGCTTTCCGGAGCCGACGCTGTGATTGCGGTTGACCAGCGACAACGGATCGAAGGTCGACGTGAGCACGGCCTTGAGTACAACGGACAGTTTTATCTGTTCACGACCGAGGCTTCCCTTCAACAGTTCTCCAGCAACCCGGAGAGGTACGCTGAGGGAGTTCGCCAGGCGGTGGGCACAACCCCCGAAAAAACGGTCCGCTAGGAAGCCACGAACGTGGCTGGAAATCACCCCGTCAGCCGCAGGGTCAGGTTGCTTGAGTTCGTTCGTCGCGTGCGAGAGTCGGAATCAGTCGATCCCAAAAATTCCTCAGCCGAGACTAGCTATGATCTAGTCGCTGTCTAAAGTTCGCTGCAGTTGAATGACCTGGGTACGAACTTTTTCCATGCCAGGATTAAGCCGCAGGGCAAGCCGAAATGCCTCCAACGCCGGGGCCGGACTATTCTCCAGCAAGTAACACTGTCCCATACCCGCCGCTGCGGTGAAGTGATAGGGATTGATTTCCAGAGCCTGACGACAATCACCAACGGCCTGTCGGTACTCCGAAAGGTGATAGTAGGCCATACCACGTTGGCACCAGGCTTCCGCGATCCAGGGGGCATTGTGGATCAACTCCGTTGCGATACGGACCCCATCACCAAATTTTTTATCATCGTTGAGCCGAATGACATTGCGTAGCGATTGTCGCTGAGACCGGCTGCCGATACGGCACCAAAGGTCACGGATGCTCCTTTCGGCGATCGAGCGCACGCCGCGGTCACGGTCAACCATGGCGTGGCCAATCACCGTGTTGGAACCGTAGTCACCCACATAGCCTATTGCCAGCACCGACGCACGACGCGCGACGCGGTCACCCGTAGAAACAAGACGCTGAAGTGTTGCAATCTCATAACACCCATTAACGTTCTTAATGAACCTGGCCGAGTCCTGATCAACCAAGTAAGACTGATAAAATCGTACGAGAAGTGGTCGGCGCGCTACGATATTATCCACAGTGCAAATCCTCCATTAGTGAGACCGGCGCCGTAAACACTGTGGCGTATGCCGACGTGGTCTCCACACTTCGTGACAAGTACGGGCAATCGTTGCTGCCCGAGACGCCGTGCATTCACCATCGCAACGTGCGTCGATCAGTTTCTTTCGGCGGAACCGCCAGCTTCAATGAGTTGAAAAGGTTGAATTCGTAAACCGCGGTCAACAACTCTCTAACTTTGAGTGTAATCAGAGTTTCACATGCCTCAACATTTTTGCGCAAGTTTTGGCGGAACCGAACCACGCCGCTTGGGAAACATCCAATGACAAAGTAAACTAAAGTAGTAACTTGCTTCGATCCGCGCCTAGAAGTTGACAAACAAAAGGACAAATAAACGTTTACTCGATTTTATACCCAACCAAAACTTGCAGTAGAAACTGCTGCTTGCACCGGCGGATACCATCATGGGCAAACAAAACAAGCAATCAATGAGCTTTAGTGGGACCGTGGTTGACAGGGGCTTACGCCTAAGGGGTTTGCCGTATCCCGCCACCCCGATTTTTTTAGTTGTTTTCCTGACAGCCATGGTCTGTGGCGGGCCTTTGTCCGCAACAGAACCCGTCAAGAACAAACGGTCAGCTCAACCGGACCGTCCGTCCCCCCGATCGGCAACGGAGGGTGCTTCGCTGACGCTCACCTGGAAGAACGTGCCGCTGCAGCAAGCCGTCACCCGGTTGCAAAAATCGACGGCCCGCCACCTGATGTTGGACCGGCGGCTGGACCCTGGCCGAAAGGGTTCGCTTGATGCAACTGAAGCGACGCTCGAACAGGTGTTAGCTTCCATCGCAAGTCAATACGGAATTGGCGTGGTCGACCTGGGAAAGCTTGTCTACCTGGGACCGGAGCAGACGTGCCGTGACCTGCGAACGCTGATCGCCCTGCGGGAAACCGAAATTGCCCTGCTACCCAAACGGCAGCAGGCGGCGTTTGAAAAATCAGCCGCCATCTCGTGGGCGCGACTTGCCCAGCCACGAAAACTTATTCAGGAGGTCGTCAGCGGGGCCGACAAGCAATTGCTGCATGCGGAACGCATTCCACACGACCTGTGGGCCGCAGGGGAGCTTCCTGCAATGTCACTTACCCGGCAACTGACACTACTTCTGGCCGGCTTCGAGGCAACATTTTCGGTGAGTCCAGCAGGGGATTCGATCGAAATTATCCCCATTTTGCAGCCACCCACGATCCGCCGCGCGTATGAGATTCCACCGAATCGATGGTCCGCCGTGGACCAATTACGGCAAACCCTGCCGACGGCGACAGTCACCGTCGACGAGCGTACCGTAACGCTTGACGGCCGCTGGGAAGATCATCAACAACTGCAGTCGCTGTTAACCGCCTCGCCCCCCCCGCCACGGCGACCGCGTCGTAAACTTAACCATCGCCAGGTCTTTACGCTTGAGGTTCGGGACCAGCCAGTGGGACCGCTGGTCGAGCATTTGGCAACAAAACTGAAACTGCAACTCGATTGGGACCGCGCCGCCATCCGGGCCGCCGAAATCCGACTGATGGCACCAGTATCATGCTCGGTGGAAGCTGCAAATTTGGATGAATTGCTGGAAGCAGTCCTGCAACCGGTCGGGCTGCGGTTTCAACGGGAAGGCACCCGGGTCCGAATCTTCCCGTCGAATCCGTGAAGTTGCCGAGGTCCCTTGACCGCCAGGGAGCTAGGCGGCGGAAGCACTGAGCAACTTCGCCAACACTTTCTTGATTTCTGACTCGATCTTCCCCTTGAACATCATCGCGGAGAAAGGGAGTTCACCGCTGACCTGAAGCTGATCCGCACAAACCGCACTCACACCACGAATCTGTATCCCGAATGTCTTGAAGCCGAAGTGCAAATCGTTGCCTTGCCACGACTGCTCTAAATCGCTCACCTGCTGATTGGTGCCCACGGTTTCGGTAAAACGATTGAGTCGCTTGACAGCCTCCTCTGTGGAAAGCGTATGAGGGATGGTAACACTAAATTTCGGCATGGATTGGCCTTGTGATTCCTTTCCAGTAGTGAGGGCCCGTTGACTACAAACTCACCCACGCTGGCAGGTTTGTGATCCCTGAGGGACTTTCTCAAACCGCTGGTTTGCCAACGGCTCGGCTCCCCCGGACTCTGCCCCCCTGGAATGATGAATGGATTAACGGTGGCAATTAGCCTGACGCGTTATCATAGTCGTTACAATCATCATTATGCCAGAGCGGCAAACCATCACGAGCACGCTCTGCAAGAATTTCGATTTTCTCTCTCGATCCAGGCATAGCGGCAGTCGAATCGTAACCAGCTTTTTCGACCAGGTCTGGTTCAAAATTCCAGAACCCCATTTTGATAGCTTCAAGCACGGATTTCGGCACGTTCTTTCCCCCAAAAACGCGACTTGAAAAAAAGCGGGAATCTTCCGTTGCATGTCTGGCCGCTTTAGAGAAACGGCTCGACACCCCCCGCTTGATCCTTACCCCCAAGTCCGTCCACTGGGGTAACCAATCTGCCAACCCTCGATTCCAATCGTCCCACGACCCCCTGCGATTTGGTTCAGCGAACCTCAGCTGGAACCAGCAATGGCCTCCACGAACCAAATCGCATTCTGAGGTCCCAGCCTACTTGAAAGCAGTATGAAACATTTTCCGCAAAAGTCAAGAATTTTTTGTGGTCAACCCGAAACGGCCTGGACGGCCCGGATTAGCCTGCAGATTTGGGCAACACGAGTTGCGGAAACTCGCCCAGACCGGCCCCCCAGGCAAGCAGCACCCCGAACGGCCACCAGATTGGGCCCTAACCGGGCAGCCCGCTGAATCTCCTCGCCGCGAAGTGATCCGGCCAACACAAGCGGTAAATTGGCAACCCGAACTTCGGCAATAAAGCGTTTCAAATCGTCTTCGGGCCATACGTCGAAGAGCGTGCCCCGCGACTTGAAGTAGGTATCAATCAAGACAGCAGGACTCTGGGCAATGATCGCCTCGTTGAGAATCTCCCGGGGAGAAGGTGCATCTGCAGGTTTCCAATCGGCATAAACCACCGCCACTGGCGGAGTTTGTGAGCAACATCCGTCGATCAACGCGTGCCAGCGTCGGGCCCAATTCGGGTCGGGCCCGCAATGTGCGAGGCCAAGCTTCCAGGCGGCAGTGCCGGCCTGAACGATTGGCTCTAAAAGTCGCCCTGATTGAAGTTCCTGAAATTCCCCGGCGGCGGCGCTCACCGGTGCACGACCGGCAACGGTCTCGAGAACCGACCGAATGGTTTCGGGCTCCGCAGCCCCGAGGGCACCCCGTTTCGGCTCCTTCACATCGATCCAGTCGGCCCCCCCGCGTAGTGCGACCTCGGCTTCCACCGCGTTGCGGACACTCACAAGCAAACCGGGGGAACTCATTTCTTCCCATTGCCCCGCTATTGCCATATTACCCATTTTGGCGGTATCTCCGTTTGGCGGCCACAAGTTTGTGATTAAGCTGCCGGATAAGATCCTCACCCAGCGGTTCACAGTGAGTCCCACGAATGGTGACGTAACCGTCGCACCAGTGCCCAAGCACCGGCTTGACGTCGACTTTCTGCCACTCGGTCGCCTTTTCTGCCAACCGGGCAATTAAATTGACCGTTTCGGCACCGGCCATGGCCGAGCCGGGAAGATGCACCGGACCTTGCCCCAAGAAAAAAGCTTCCACCACTTCCAGGGGAGTGGCGATGGGGGGTCCACCACGCAGAAAGAAAAATACCGCCCCCTCACAGTAACCGATTCGGGGTCGCCGAAGTTCCAGCAGCAGCCCGGCTACCACCGCAACACCGACCACTGCCATCGTTCCGCCCAGACAGGCAACCCACCAGGGGAACGCAGCCCGAAACCACTGCAGAATCAACACGACACCGATTGCCCCGAGCAGAGCAGGGGGTACCAACCCGAATTTCAGGAATCTGCGGTTCGGGAAGAGCCACGGCTCAATCATTTGGCAACCGATTTTTTTGCAGGCGAGCGGAGGAAAGAGTACAGAGCCGACTGGCTGAGTGTATCTCGGGCAGCAGCGGGGAAGAAGTCCTACTGTTGGGGTCCCCGGCCTGAGCGAGGCCTTGCAACCCTCTGGAAAATTCCGGCTATTGGGGTCACGGGGCTGTCAGGCGACAGGCGGCTCGCAATGGTCTGTCAAAGGCAGATGGACTCGACCAGTCGGCCTGACGATATTTATTCTTTGGAAACAGGGCTACCTGTGGACAGCCAACCGTCGTGCGGGACAGTTCGGCATGGACGAAATGAGACTGTCACTTTACCCTGTTTGTTCCTCAGCGAGATTATTGACCGCATGCTGGCTACGTTTTGTGGATTCCACGAACTGGCAAGTAAGGTGGACTTGAAGAGACAAGAACGTGGCAACAGGCACGGTTCGGATGCAAGAATCAAGAGAAACCGATAGAAACCGTTTTGGAGCAGCAACGTCGATCCTTGTTCTCATCGTGGCTTACGGGGTAGCCGCGATATTTGGGCTACCGCAGTATGGCAGCCAACTGATCCTGCAATCGGTTTATCACGAAACCGCAGACGAGTCGACTGGGGAGCACGGCAGCGTGATCGGGCATGCAGGGGGCGACCACGGCAGTGCCACCGCGGTGGTCGCTCCGGCCTTTTACGCAGTGATTCCGTTTGTGCTCCTGTTGGGAGCAATCGCGATTCTCCCACTCATTCCGGCCACCGAACAGTGGTGGGAGTCGAACACCAACCGTTTTCTCCTGGCGGTGGTGCTGTCAGGGGGCACCCTCTGCTACTACCTGTTTTTACATGCGACCCCCATGGACGGGCACTGGCCGGCCCACTACCTGGCCCACCCGGGTGAAACTGCAATCCAGTTCGGTTTCGCGAAAGCAATTCTTGGTAGTGCGATTCTCCGAGAATACATCCCGTTCATCGTACTCCTGTTCAGCCTTTACACGATAAGTGGCGGAATCCGAATTGAAGGAGACTTGCGAGCCAATCCGATGACCAACGTCGCGTTGATCGGGATTGGCGGGTTGGCGGCCAGCTTGATTGGCACCACCGGCGCGGCAATGTTGTTGATCCGCCCGCTGTTGGAGACAAACAAGGAACGGAAACACGTTGTTCATACGGTTGTCTTCTTCATCTTTGTCGTCTGCAATTGTGGAGGGTGCCTGTTGCCGATTGGGGATCCCCCCCTGTTTTTAGGTTACCTGGAAGGTGTCGACTTCTGGTGGACACTCACCCTCTGGAAACCGTGGTTGTTTGTCAACAGTTTACTCCTGCTCGTTTACTTGCTGGTCGACGGATACTGGTTTTATCCGAAGGAAACCATCGGGGATATTGAGCGTGACATGCCCCACACACGGCGGCTGAGAGTTCTGGGAACAGGCCTGAATGCTCCACTCCTCTTGGGTGTGGTTTGTGCCGTGGCCCTCCTCGACCCCAGCAGAACCCTCTCAGGTACGAACTGGCGTCCCTGGATGTTTCTCCGTGAGATCGTGCAGTTAGGATTGGTAACCATTTCTTTGATTTACGGGAATCTGCTGATCCGCAAAGCCAACAACTTCAGCTACCATGCCATAGTCGAAGTGGCAGTTTTGTTCTTAGGGATCTTCATTTGCATGCAACCTGCCCTACAGATTCTCAACTTTTATGGTGTTAACCTGGGCATCGACACGCCAGCCCGATTTTTCTGGATCACGGGAGGACTTTCGAGTGTGCTGGATAACGCACCAACCTATTTGGTGTTCTTCAAAATGGCTCAATCGATGGATCCCGGCGACGCGATCACGGTCGCCGGGGTCGCAGAGCCGACCTTGATTGGAATCAGTTTGGGAGCCGTATTCATGGGGGCGATGACCTATATCGGCAACGGGCCGAACTTTATGGTCAAGGCGCTGGCTGAAAGATCAGGCGTCCCCATGCCCAGCTTCTTCGGATACATGTTATACAGTGGCAGTATTCTACTTCCCATTTTGGCACTCGCCGTCTGGCAGTTCCTGCTTTAGGTTGTCCCCATGGTGGATCCCTCCCCACGCAAACTTGACCTCTCGCCCGCCAGGGCTTTTTGCCAATTTGTGCCACTCCGCAAAGCAAAAATATCGTGTATCATTCCGAAGGCGGGAGACACTACACACTCGCTCTTCAATTGACTGCCACGGATACGAATTGTCCTACCACTCCATCACAACTCCTGCCGAACTTGACGAACTGTGTCAACATCTCGCCGAAGTAGACCGGATCGGCTTCGACACCGAGTTCGTTTCAGAAGATACGTTCTATCCGGAGCTTTGCCTCATCCAGGTGGCCACACCAGCGAGGATGGTGGTGATCGACCCTTACCAGGCAGGCGATCTTACCCCGTTCTGGACGTCGCTGGCCGATGGCAACCACACGACGATTGCCCATGCGGCGAGGGAGGAACTGAATTTTTCATTGAAGGCCATTGATCGCCTACCCGCTAATTTATTTGACACCCAACTTGCGGCTGGATTCTGTAGTACAGAATATCCTTCCTCATACGCATCGGTCGTCACCAAATTCCTGAGGCGGAAACCCGGCAAAGGGGAACAGCGAACCGATTGGCGACGGCGACCATTAACTACCGCACAAATCGAGTACGCGCTGGAAGACATCCGTCACTTGTTCGACCTTCACGATGCGATTGCGGAACGCATCGAACTTGCAAACCGGACGACCTGGTTTCAGGGTGAAATCGAAGCGTGGCAAAAAGAAGTCTATGAGGCCAGATCTCGCCAACGCTGGCAAAAAGTCTCCGGGATTGGCAACCTACCCCCGCGCGGGCTGGCAATTGTCCGCGAATTGTGGCTTTGGCGACAAGCAGAAGCTCAACAGAGGAATCTCCCGGCGCGGCGCGTCTTGCGCGATGACTTGATTGTGGAGCTCGCCAAGCGAAAGAGCGACGATCCCGAAAAAATCCGTGCTATTCGAGGAATGCACCGGGGCGCCAAAGGTAAAATGGTCGACCAGTTGGCGGAATGTATTCGTCGCGGACTCGCCACTGATCTCGACGACCTGAACCGTGTTTCGCGCCCACAAATGCCTCCCCAGCTCAATCTGTTAGGACAGTTCCTTTCACCAGCCCTCGGCAGCATTTGCCGACGTGCGGACGTGGCCACCAGCCTCGTCGGGACTGCGAGCGACGTACGCGATTTAATCGCCTACCGGCTTGGGTTTGGTGGCGCCCAACACCGTGAGGTACCAGCGCTTGCACAAGGTTGGCGGGCAAAACTGGTCGGCAACCTGATTGACGACTTGCTGAATGGAAAAAAGTCGATTCGCATCCAGAACCCGCGGAGCCCCCACCCGATTGAGTTTGACAATCTGCCCGACAGCAAATTGCCTTAATCAACGTACGGCCGGGGTGGAGTGCTCACCGGCGGTGGCAGGGGCAGGCGATCCTCCGCCGGTTGGAATTCACCAGGTGGAACACTCCCGTTGATTGGCTCTGGCAATTGCGGCAGCGACATCTGAGTATCGGGCAACGGAATATCTGGTGACTGCGTCAGCTCAGCGGGTCCGTCTGCTACGGGCCCAACCGCAGCCGTAAAACCGGCCAACTCGACTGGGCTCTTGCTGGCTGGGCTCTTGCTGGCTGGCATTCTCCGGAGGTTACCGGCCAGGATCGCAGGATTGGCAAATGTGATTTCCTGGGCAATACCACCTATCGCTTCGTCACCAACCGCCTCCGGCGATCCATTGCCCCACTTCTCTGCAAACAACGGGCCGTTGCGGATCGTGCCGTACTGGAAAGGTCCCGCACCCAGTAACCACACATCGTTGAGCGTACTCTCTTGCAAAGCGATTCCGGACTGCCAGACAGGGCGTCCTGTCTCGCGATGATAGGCGAACATCGCAATCTTGGCGACACCCCGCTGATCACGCCGCTTTGCAATTGGAATTTCCGGAATCGCGGCCGGAATGCCTTGCAGTGGAAAGATCTGTGGCACATTCGTCGATGGGATCCCGAACAAAAGGTCATGTCGGTTTGTGCCGATCGCACCCGAGCGACCTTCGACGACGAAGTCAGCATCCGCACGTTCATCTTTCAAAATGCACCCACTTGCCAGCAAGTGCTGCCGAATTGAGCTGATCAAGTAGCTCGAGTCGACTGACTCGTGCAGATACTGATCGTCAAAGAAAATCGCCTGCCCCGATAGCTGGTGTATGTTCAATGCAACAACCGCGCGGTCGATCGCGTCGGAAATCAGAAGCTGCTCCGTTGCAGTGCGCGATGTATCGCTGGAGCGGGTTGTTCCGCACCCGACAAAACCCAGCACCAATAGCATCCCCCAGAGCCACCCAGTGGCGCACCTTAAACGGCAACTCGGACGGTATTCGCGGAAACGGTGATTCAGAACATCCATTGAAGTCGCTTGTCGTGGGTAAAATCGTCAGACACCTCCTGTACCCGTACTGGCAACGGGAAGGCGGGGCGATTATAGCGTGCACCCAACTTAGTCCAAGTCCAAATACCACGGCAGGAGACAAACCCCCTGGCTGAAAACGCGACAGGGGGCACCTTTCTTGCTAGCACTGCTGGTTTCGCCGGAACGGAACATTGCGCTCGACCTGCCTCAGTAGCGGGTGTCGGCGTGTGATTCGAAAGCATCAGCCGATTTTGGATTCGTGGAGTTCCCAGGTACCTCATCGGCAAAGAATCTGGTCGTCTCTTCGACTGCCAGCTTGATTTCCAGGTCGCTGCAGAGGACTTCCACCCGGAATACATGCACACCCGATTGCGTTGCCCGGGCATGAATCTTCAACACGATTTCCTGACCAGCTTCCAGCTTTTCGATCGTAGGGAAGGTAACCCGACCGTCGGCCACACTGTACTCGACACCTTCAACGGTTTGGACGTTGATACCTTCAGAAAAGAGGGCCACAACATCCACTTCTTCAGCCGTATTCTGACCACGATTTCGGACACGAATTTCATAGACCGCTTCTTGACCCACGGGAATGGGCCCCTTGGGATCGGTCACGTCGAGCTTAAGGTCGGCCAGTGCAATCACGTTGACTTCGGCTGATTTTGTGTCGGTAAGATCACCTTCGGCCGTGGCCGCCGTCACCACAAAACGGTTTGTACCAGCGTTGTTGAGGATACATTTGAGTTCCATGTACCGATCATCTCCCGGCAGGAGTGATCCGACCCGCCACGTCAAGGTTGGTTTGGCTCGATCAACGATGTGACCTTCACTGCCACTGACAAACTCAGCCCCTCCAGGCAGACGAACCTCAACCTCCACATCGTCTGCGGCAGCGGTCCCTGGATTTCGCACACGCAAATAGTACGTCGCAACCGTCCCGGCGTACTTCTGCACTGACCCGCGCCAATCGACTTCCAATTCAGGCTTGCGGCAAAAAATACCTTTCTCTGCTTCTGCGGTTACCCCTCCAAGCGCCGACGCGGTTGCCTTCACAAACAGCTTCCCGGCCTCTCGGGGCGTAAGTTCAACCTCAACCGTTTTACTGGCCCCCGGTTGCAACTCTCCAAGCTGGTGTGTGCTCAGTGACTCGTTCCCACCAGCCGGTGGTAGCAGGTTGATATACACTTCCTCCGCCATCCCTGTACCTGGATTGGTCAGGGTCAATCGATACACCTGGGGACTGTTAAAAAACACTTCATCAGGACCGGAGATCTGCATCCGCAGCTTCGGCTCTTGCACTTCCACTACCGCTTCCGAATCAACCGCCGCGTGGCTCCAGTGAACGCCCAACTTGAGTGCCCGACTTGCTCTCGGAACGAGTTTCAATTTCAGCGTTTCACTCCCTCGCCCCGCAAGTTCCTGGAGCTGCCAGTGGTAAGTGTTAAACTGCTCGGTAACTTCGGTTTGCTGGATGACCCCGTTACTCGCCACGGTATCGACCACGTCGGCCCAACTCGGGATATCGACTTGGGCAATCACTTCATGAGCGGCGATGTTGCTTTGATTGTCGAAACGAACCTCGAAGGTCGCCTCGCGCCCAATCAGAATTTGTTTTGGTCCGCTCACCCGCGAACGGATACTCGGCAGTTGGTGGGTCGCCAGCAGATCGATCCCGTCAGCCAACACGGCAGAAGCCGCACCAAACCTGTTGTCCGCCGACGTTTCGTGACCCGTGGAGTCACGGCTGGTGGTAACCGAATTGACACGACCGGCTGACGCCTTCTGCCGTGGCAACTCGTTGGATCCTATGGCTTCGGGTGCAAAGGCTTTTTCCCCGGCTGACGTCACCCGTTGTTGGTCGGAAAACCGGCCGATCGTTTTGGACGGTATGAACAGTGGGGACCGTTTAATGACCACAGCGGGTCTGGCCGATTGCGAAGCTTTGGTCTTGACTTGGGTGGTCACCTCTTGACCGATTGCCACCCGACTGACGTCCGGGTCCGATACCAGGAGATCCGCGATCGCAGCCAGCTTTGCTGGAACGGATGGGACTGCAGACTTGTCTGCCGTGTCAACCAACTTTGGTTTTTTGCTTCGCCGCGGAATGGACCGGCCGGTTGCGTCGACCAATTCTCGCCGCAGCGTCTCGGCGTCAAATTCACTGCGGGGACCCGAACGAGGGGAACGTCGAACCATTGGGCTCGGATGACTCGTCGAAATGTCAATACTTGCTGCGTCTGGCGACCCAGTCGTGCTAACTCGGGAACGCGGCAACGGCATCAAACCACCGGCTCCCCGGGGAGAACTCTGATAGCCGTCCCCCAGCGGGCGACGTGGTGACGACTCGCGCGGCATGTCCACTTGTTTCTGGTCTCGTTTCTGGTCGCTGAACACCCGCCGCGGCGCTACGTTCGGAACGGTCGCCTCACCCGCTTCGGTTGTCTGCCAATGACGGGGTAACAACCTCTCCGCATCCACCCGAGGCAGAGAGGCGAGGCTATCACGAGACTTCCTCGCCCCGGTTGACTCGAATGAGTCCGGCCGAGTTTTAACCGGTTGCGATTGAGGCGGGGGAGCGGGTTTGTGGAGTTCAGACCAACTCCATTCCTTCCGCAGCGAGTTGAGACGGTTGACCAAATTCGGCGCACTCTTGATTAGCTGGCCGTCGGCAACCGGAGTAGAAATGGACAATCCAAGCAAAGCCAGTCCAATTAGAAAACCATGACGAGCCATGACCGCATCCTTGCGTTTCGGAGTAATACGACAGGAAATCGCCACCTGGTGATCACCAGCAGTATTGGGAATGAAACCCAACCCGCCGGAATCACCAACAACGGGGACGATCCCTGGACACATCCTGTTGTCAAGTTTCTATCGGGCTGACAGGCGGGGAAGATTCACCCGGTTAGCAAACTTTTTCGGATTTAAGGAGATGAGAAAGCCGGGGGGGATAGGGTGACTTGGTGCGGATTGTCAGGCCGAGATTTCTTCCGCCTGAACCACCTCAAACCCCAAATCGCGGATCATTCGATAATCATCGTCGGGGGACTGGCCCTTGGTCGTAAGGTAGTCACCCACAAACATCGAATTGGCAGGGTAAAACCCCAACGCCTGCATGCTACCAAGGTGTAGTTCCCGGCCTCCCGCGATCCGGATCTCACGGTCGGGATTCACAAAGCGAAACATCGAAAGCACTTTCAGACAGGTGCGTGGATTCAGGTCACTTTTCCCAGCCAGCGGTGTGCCATCGATAGGATTCAGGAAATTGATGGGGATCGATTGCACGCCAAGATCACGCAAAGCAACGGCCATATCGACCACGTCGTGTGGCTGCTCACCCATTCCGACAATTCCACCCGAACACATTTCCATTCCGGCATCGCGAACGGCCTGGAGGGTCGCAACCCGATCGCGATAGGTGTGGGTCGTGCAAATCTCGCCGTAGAATGCATCGCTCGTATTGAGATTATGGTTGACTCGGTCGACGCCACACTGCTTTAGTTGCCTGGCTTGCTTCCGAGTCAGCAAACCAAGGCAGACGCAAATCTTCAGATCGTACCGCTGTTTGATTTCTGGCACGATTGAGGTGACGGCCTGCATTTCTCGATCACTCGGCCCCTTGGCGGAGATCACGATGCAATAGGTTCCCGCCGCTCGTTGGGCTGCCAGGCGGGCACCGTCGAGGAGTTTATCGCGACTTAAGAGATTGTATTTGGGAATGTCTGCGTTGGAGACCTTGGATTGTGAACAATAGGTGCAATCCTCCGGGCAAAGGCCGCTCTTGGCATTCATCAAGAAATAAAGCTGGATCTGATTGCCGAAGTAATGCGCTCGGACACGATAGACAGCGGCCAGCAAATCGAGCAGACCGTGATCGGGGCAGGCAAGGATCGATAACGCCTCAGAACGTGAAACCTGCCTGCCATCGAGGACTTTGTCGGCCAAAGGATGCCATGGGTTGGTATGACTCCTGCCGGCAGAGGTAGCGGGCGAGGCACGCCCAGTAGGTGCAACTGGCATCGGCGTGACGATTTTATGTTGAAGGAAGGGAACCCCACTGCGACCGAACCGGTTCCGGCAAGCGGGAATTTCGCGACCGCCCTGACAATGGTGGCCGCTTTCTACGACTCAGGCGATATCATCGGCTTCCAGCTAACAGGTCGCAAGGGGGAGATCGGTGATCTCGGGAGAGAAAGTGGCGATCCAGCTTGGCAGTGAGCGGGAAGCGTGCGACAATTAAACGTAGGTTAAGGCGTGCTGGAAGGGGTTAAGGCGAGCTGGAACGTATCGGATCAACCTGGAAGCAAACACGACAATGCCTCGCAATCATCTTGTTCGAGTTGGCGCGATGGGCCACGTGGGCCGATTTCAAGCGATTGACGCGGTCCGCTATCCGCGCGCGACCCGCGTGGTGGTCCGCACCCGCCGTGGGCTTGAGGTGGGTGAAGTCTTGGCGGCACCGGAAGACGAAACCGAAGACACCCACGCCGACGGAGCCATTTTGCGGGGAATGACCGTCGAGGATCTTCTGCTTGAAGCCCGCCTCGAAAAAAATCGTCAGGCAGCCTATCAGGCCTGCTCCCTGCTGCTGGTAGGAGGAAACGTACCGGCGGTGTTGATCGATGTAGAACACCTGTTCGATGGGCAGGGACTGTTCTTCTATTTCCTGGGAGAAATCACTCCCGAACTCGAAGCGTACACGGAACAACTGGCCGGAACTTACGAAACGGAGGTGAAATTTCGGCAGTTTACCAAAATGCTTATCGAGGGGTGTGGCCCCGACTGCGGTACCGAAGCTGCTGCTGGCCGCGGTGGTTGTGATTCTTGCTCGTCGTGCAGTGTTGCCGAAGCGTGTGGGAAGCCCAAGTGACGTGCTCGGTCACGTCGATGTGTCTCGACCGAGCGACGCCAGCAACTCGGCCATTTCTCCCGCAGCGTGGGTATCACCTTGGCGACGTGCTTCCTCGATACCTTCCCGAAGCACCTCGCGGGCATCGTCGGTCCGCTCCAGGCGGGCCAATTGTTGCCCGGCCATAAAGAACGCCGGAACGTAAGCCTGATCCTCCCGGGTTAATTCCATCAATGCCGACAAGCTTTCATCGTGGCGGCCTTCCTTGTCGAATTCCATCGCCAGGCTGTACCGCAGGAAGACGTCCCGCGGTTCGTCGGCCAGCATCGCTTCGATCTTTTCACGTCGAGACATAAGATTTCCAATGGCCAGTGTCGAACTCAAAGATAGCTCACAGGCACGGTCCAATGCAAGCCACCTGGTGGAAGGTTGCAAACTTACGGCAAGCCTGGCACGCCCAACACCCGCACGACTTCACACGGGCAGGCACGTCAGCGTGCGGCCCCGCAATCCGTGCAGGTCCGCCGTTACAAGGTCCCCCGCACTTGATCGATCGAATGCCTCATCGATCGAATGCTTGGCTCTACAAATGGCCCGTGACCCTGTAGAGCCGGCTGAGGGATGACTCCTCAACGTCCGCTTGATTGTGGGCAATGACGTAGAGCGTGCCGTCTGGGCCAAAGGCCATGGCCGTTGGCCTGACTAGTGGGGCGATGGCCACGGCAGTGCATGTCTGGCGTCCGGCGGCGGATCCCGCATCGAGACGATAAACACCGCCGCGGGCTTCGTCCCTGCGGGCCACGTCGATCGCATACAGCAGTCCTGAGCTGGGACCATAGGCAAGGCCGGCAACTTCCAGCAAGGGAATCGGCAAACTGAGTAACCGTTCCGCGGTAACAGGATGGTAAAACACCAGTCTGCTTTGCTGCGGGGTCGCCGCGGGAATTCCCGCAACCACATACCCCTTGTCGCGTCGCGAATTGACCGTCACACAAGCTGCCCCCGACGGCTCATCACCTGGTTCCGCGGTCGCCCACACCGTAATTTCACCCAATGCATTTCCCTGAAGTGAGGCTTGAGAGATTGCAAACTGGCTCCCAACACAACAAAGATAAACCCGTTCTGCGTCCCGGGTGATTCCGTACAATGGCTGTTCACCTGCGGCAGAGTGTGTCGGGGGAGGCGTGGACAAGATCTCCTGTTGTGGCTCACTTGCCACGAGCGACTCCCCGCCGGTCGGCAATTCGAAAATCCGCAACGAGTGCCGGCCGTCATCCGAAGGGTCGCTCATCACCAGCAGATGACTCCGGTCGAGAAACGCCAGCGCCAACACACCAAGTGGTACCTTCTCGCCCGAACCAGGCTGGGCCACTTGAAATCCCGTAATTGTATTAGCCATTTCGGCAGGCTTATGACTATTGAATCGAACGAGGTTGCCGGTGGCTCTGACCAGGACAAAGATTTCATACCGTTCGGCAGTGCCGCCAGGTCGAATGGCAATCCCGGCTAGATCCTGCAGGTTGTTATCCACGAGCTCAACACGCACCTGAAGGGGAGGGGAGGGGGGGACATCGTCGGGCGCGGGCAGATCCTGACCGACGCACCTCGAGAACGTGTTGCCCAGCAGCAGGGCAAGCAGAACAAGGCAAACGCGGTGCGTAATCATAGGAAACTCGTAACGTTTTCCGAAAACGCCTTCAGTGGCAAAGTTTCAAACTGACGCCGGGCCATATTTCTCTGCCTCGTATGCAGCGATCTTCTCCTCATGTTCCAGCGTAAGTCCGATATCGTCCAACCCATTCAAGAGACAATTGCGCCGAAACGGTTCGACTTCGAACTCAAGGTCAAGACCGTGTGGATCGGTTAATTTGCATGCATGGAGGTCTGCCGAGAGAGTGTACGCCTCGTACCTCGCTGCACGCTGGAACAAATCTTCCACCTGTGCTTCGCTGAGTTGAATGGGGAGCATGCTGTTTTTGAAGCAGTTGTTGTAGAAAATGTCGGCAAAACTGGGCGCAATCAAGACCCGAAATCCCCAATCTTCAAGGGCCCAAGGCGCATGTTCGCGGCTCGATCCGCAACCAAAATTTCGCCGCGTCAAGAGGATACTGGCGCCCTGGGCGGCGGGTTGATTGAGTTCGAAGTCGGGCCGCGGCTCATCCCTACCAGTGCGGGCCCAATCCCAGAACAAAAACTCTCCGAAACCAGATCGCTCGACACGCTTGAGAAACTGCTTGGGAATGATCTGGTCGGTATCGACATTGGCCCGATCCATGGTGACAACCCGGCCAGTATGGGTTTCAAAAGGGTTCATCGATTCCACTCCCGAACATCAACGAAGTGTCCCGCGACTGCGGCGGCGGCGGCCATCGCTGGCGAAACAAGGTGTGTCCGGCCACCACGGCCCTGACGTCCCTCAAAATTGCGATTGCTGGTCGAGGCACACCGTTGGCCCGGTTCCAGTTTATCGGGATTCATGGCCAGACACATGCTGCAACCCGCTTCCCGCCATTCGAAACCGGCCTCCCGAAAAATACGATCGAGTCCCTCCTGCTCGGCCTGTTTTTTCACCAGCCCGCTTCCCGGCACGACCATCGCGTCAACAGACCCGGCCACGCGGCGTCCTTGGATCATTTCGGCAGCTGCCCGCAGGTCTTCAATTCGTGCGTTGGTGCATGACCCGATGAAAACACGGTCGATTTTCAAGTCGGTCACGGCCTCTCCACCTGCCAAGCCCATGTACTTGAGGGAGGCCGCGGTTGTCTTTTGCTCAGTTTCGTCTCCGAAATCGGCGGGCACGGGAACCTGCCCGGTGACAGGTGTCACCTGCCCCGGATTGGTTCCCCAGGTAACCTGCGGAACGATATCAGCGGCAGCGAACGTCAGCAATTTATCGTAAGAGGCCCCTTCGTCGGTCGGTAACGTTCGCCAGCGCAGAACGGCCTGGTCGAAATTTTCGCCCTGAGGGACCTGGGGACGCCCGCGAAGGTACTCGTAGGTCGTCTCGTCGGGGGCAATCAACCCGGCTCGTGCACCGCCTTCAATCGACATGTTACAGACGGTCATTCGGTTCTCCATGGTCAGCGACCGGATCGCATCCCCGGTGAACTCAATACAGTAACCAGTCCCACCGCTGGTGGTGATTTGACCGATAAGATAGAGCACAAGGTCTTTGGCCGTGACACCTGACGACAAATTACCGTCGATCCGCAACTCCAACGTTTTCGGCCTGGTCTGCAACAAAGTTTGCGTTGCCAACACGTGCGCAACTTCGCTCGTCCCGATCCCGAACGCCAAGGCACCAAAGGCGCCGTGAGTCGACGTGTGACTGTCCCCACAAACGATCGTCATGCCAGGCCGGGTGTAACCCTGTTCGGGCCCGATAACGTGTACAATTCCCTGGCGGACATCGTCAATGTCGTACAACTTGATGCCAAATTCACGGCAATTGGTCCGCAGCGTTTCAATTTGCTTGCGGGAGATGTCGTCCAAAATTGGCAGGCTGCGATCGGTAGTCGGAACATTGTGGTCGATCGTCGAAAGTGTCCGCTCCGGGCGTCGAACGGTTTGCCCTGACAATCGCAGGCTTTCAAAGGCCTGTGGACTGGTTACTTCATGAACCAGATGCAAGTCAATGTAAAGAATCGTTTGTCGGCCCTCTTCATTGTGGACGACATGGTCATCCCAAATTTTTTCAAAAAGGGTACGGGACTGTGTGGCTGGCTGGTTCATGGTGACTCGACTTCGGTTCGCCAAGGATTTTTCAACGCGTTTCACCACAGTTTGTGGTGGTCTTGCTTGGCAGGTGACCTGTCCGCTTCGCCCTGCATTCTACCCTGTCGCGGAGTCGCTCAAAAGGTCGCCATTGGCAAATTGTGCAACGTCACGAGTCGACCCACTGGCCATGCCAGAGTTCAAGCACCAGCAACGACCACAAGCGGGGAGCATGGTCGAAACGGGCAGACATATGCTGGGCTAACAATTCACGAATGCTATCGGCTCGAAAATAGGGGCGTCCGATCGCCTTTTGGCTCAGCAACGTGTCGTGGAGAAGATCCCTGAGTTCGTGACGGAACCAGTGGTCCAGCGGCACGCCAAATCCCATTTTACGACGGCGAAACACCTCGGGCGGTAGCATCTTACCGAAGGCACGGTACAAAATCTGCTTTCCGCGCCGCCCACGCAACTTCATTCCGATCGGCAAGCCGGCAGCCAGTTCCACAACGCGATGGTCGAGCATCGGCTGACGACATTCCAAACCGTGGGCCATCGTCGCAATATCGACCTTCTGGCAAAGATCGCAAGGCAAGTAAGTGACAAGATCGGCCAGCGTCGCAGCGGTCGTCACATCACGCCGTTGGCCCAGCTTAAGAGCACGATCCAAAAACTCAACCGGGTCACTTTCGGGGAGGTGTGCAAGGAATTCGTCCGTATAGAGATTGGCCCGCCACGCTTCATTGAAAATGCCAATAAGTTCAGCGTAACGCCGCTCTGGTGGAGCCGCCAAAATCTGGCTTAAACGCTGTATTTTCCGGAGCACACTCTTTTGGCGACCGGACGTGCGCATCGTCCGCAACCAGGAATTTGTGAGCACGCGCCTGAGGGACCATGGGAGGTGATCGAATCGACTTGCCAGCTGCATGGCAAGGTAACGCTCATAACCGGCGAACAACTCGTCACCACCATCACCCGACAAAGCGACCGTAACATGCCGCCGCGTCTCTTCCGCCAGATAGTAGGTAGGAATGGCAGAGCTGTCGCCAAACGGTTCATCATAATGCCAAATCAACTTCGGCAAGAGTTCAAGGCACTTTGGCTCGACTCGCAGTTCGTGATGTTCGGTACCCAGATGTTCCGCCACTCGCCGTGCGTAACCGCTCTCGTCGTACTCCACCTGCGGAAAACCGACTGCAAACGTCTTTACCGGCGCAGTGGCAAACTGTTGCATAAGCGCCACAATGATTGACGAATCGACACCTCCCGAAAGAAAAGCTCCCAAGGGAACATCGCTACGCATACGCAACCGAACTGCTTCACCAAGTACCGCCCTCAAACGGTCCGTTGCCGACGTTTCCTGGATATCGAGCTGGTGCTCAAAATCGGGTTGCCAGTATCGGTCCACCCGAAGTTTGTCATCGTGATAAATTGCCAAATGTCCGGGTGGTAATTTACGGATACCCCGGAATATCGAATTCGGGTGTGGGATGTATTGGTAGAGCAAGTACTCATCAATGGCAGCCGGGTCTATTTCCCTTGGGCAACCGGGCACCGCCAGCAGACTCTTCAGTTCGCTGGCAAACGTTAACCGCCCCGACTCGACACGATAGACCAGCGGCTTCTGCCCCAAACGATCACGTGCCAGCAACAAGCGTCGTTGGGGGCGGTCCCAGATGGCCAGGGCAAACATGCCCACAAGCTGATGAACGAACTCGGGACCTTCATCTTCATACAGATGGAGGATCACTTCGGTGTCACCACGGGTCTGAAAATGGTGGCCACTTCCGTCAAGCCGTTTTCGCAGGTGCTGGTAGTTATATATCTCCCCGTTGAAAATCAACTGGATCGTTCCGTCCTCATTGGCCATCGGCTGCCGACTTCCCTCGACGTCGATAATCGAGAGCCGAGTGTGCCCCAGGGCTACGCCAGGTTGCGTAGGATAGGGCGACTGCACAACCAACTCGCTGGTGTGGGCCCCCTGGTCATCTGGACCACGGTGCACTAACTGAGCCGTCATAGCCGCCAGCGTCTCGGCTGACACGGCCAGCCGCGGATCGGTCCAGGCTGCTCCGGCAATACCACACATAAGAAATTGCGTCTCTTGCGGTTCTCTCGATCACTGCCGTCCTCTGGCAGTCACCCCTGGCACTCCCCATTGCACCACAGGGCCAAGGTGGCAAGCTCTAGGGGCAAGGTGGCAAGCCCGGATGCTTTCTCTAGCACCCGCACTAACCGGCAGTCTACCCCCATGACGCCGACAGGACACCCCAGCTCGGTCGGCGAAGAGTCGCCTCAAGATCAGCATCGCGTCCCGTGATTGGTTCCTGAGATACCAGACGCAAACAGCTTAGCTGTTATCGTCCTGGTTCAGGTTGTGCACGATCACGGGAACCCCCACCGCAGCGGTGAGTACCGTCCCGAACACCAATGGATTTCTCGCGCCATATTTCAGCCGCCGCGCCAGGTTGTTGAGCGGCCTTGGAGCAGCCCACTGGGCTCTCAAAACCGTTGGGTCATGCACCAACAACACCTCTCGAATAGCGCTCGGAGGCGCGGTTTTGTCGGCCCACAATCGGAGAAGGTGTGACTCGGTACCGACGACAAACTGGTAAACACCACCCTGCAGACCACTCACGGTCACCATGCCTTGCTGGTCGGTAAAACCGCGCGCGACGAGTCCTCGATCATTGTAGATAGCAAACGCTGCAAGCGCCTTGGGCTGACCGTCGGGCTTGGTCAACCGCCCCACGAGGCACCCTTGCGGCTGAAGTGCGACATCGATTGGTAGATCAGCACCCGCTGATCTGGCCGTGGCCATCGACCCAACCAACAGCATACCGGCTGCCATGGCAGCTACGACCAGGTTTGCAATACGGGAGCGTAACATCAACTTCACCCCTCAAACCCAAGGAATCAGGCCTGGACGCCTTCAGCGACGGCAAGCCCCGGGTGACTTCACCCAGCCACGGACTAGCTGGCGTCGTCGTCGGATGCAATGAACGCAATTGGAACGGCAATCGCGGCTGCAATACCTGTGAGGACGATACCGGGATTGGCGCGCATCCACCGCAAAAGCCGCTGTTTGTTCGGGCCCGATCGCCTGACAAGCCTCCCCCTACCGCCTGAATCTCCGCACCCTACGCCGTCGCAACACCCCACTTCAGCACCACATCCGCACGCCTCCTGACCACGAATTACGTCACCGTCAACAACAATCACCGCTGCAGGCCGGGCAACTGGCGGAGCTGTATTCGATGCCCACGCCCTAACGATGTGAACTGAGCCGACAGTCGCAAGCTGGTAGGTGCCACCTCGAACGTCCTCGAAGGTAAAGTGTCCCTGCCCATCGGTCGGGATCAAACTCACGAGGTTCGAGCCACACAGCAGGCCAACCTCGACATTTCCTACCGGCCTCCCGGAGCTGTCGATCAGGACTCCCGACAATTGCCCCTGGCTGGTCAAGGCCACATCGAACGTTGACGCTACTTCCGCCGGAGGATCTCCATACGTCGCATATGGAACGCAAAGATTCAACGTACTAATGATTGCCAGAATTCGTAATTGAGAACGTGTAATGAACACTCTGTTCCCCTCCACATAAACGGTAGATCAATCAACGATCTAGCAAGGTGCATCAACCGACACCGCGACCCATCTTTGGCGCGGCACACGGCTGTCACAACACAACATTAAAGAAGAGACAAAACAACGTTGCAACCCGCTTGGGGCGCATCTGCTGAGACAAGTATTTCCATCAAATCTAAACGGTACTTTGGACCGCGACACCGAACAGCTCCAACTCACTCATGAAGCACTATCGTCTCCACTAACCAAAGCGATCGGCACCGCAATCGCCGTCAAGGCCACAATGGTGGTAAGCCAGGGATGAGACCGCGCCCAGTTGAGCACCAAACCAGGCGAATTGGCAATCTGCCCACGGACAACCTGATCGCCCACCACCAGCAGGCTTCCCTCTCGGGCCGCCGGTGGAGCTGTATTCGGTGCCCACGCTCGAATCAAGCTCGCACTCTCCCGCGTGGTAACCTGGTACTGTCCTCCCCGCAACCCTGCCACCGCAAACACGCCGTTTTCATCGGTCGTAGTTCGTACAATCTCGCGATCACCAAATAAAATCGCCACCTGCTCCCCAGCCCGGGCCGAACCATCACGCCCCATCACCTGCCCGACCAACAAGCCACCCTGCTGCAGGGCAATATCTGTGACGGCATTCGCCTGGGGGTCAGCAAGAGCAGCATGCGGAAACAACAAACTGGCACACGACAACAAGGCGGCAAAAAACTGAATCCGGTGAGTTCGCATGATTTACCTTTACTTTCTGGCCCACCCACAAAAACACATTTTCCGAACGGAAAACCTGCTCCAAGGCTACTCAACGAGCAGCCTGCTTTGGTGATACCATTCGACAGTAAGAGTCGTACCCATTTAATAGAGTATCGACCTTTGAGGAGAAGAAACTTAAGCAACCACGGCCAAAAAA
>CAUZEA010000088.1:0-24892 GCA_963578605.1 Planctomycetota bacterium | reverse complement strand
TCGTCGACGACGTTCGGGGCTTACCAGTTTCCCTGCGCGGCTTCCTTGGGGATCTCCATATCAAGAGCCTGCTCCGCCACCATCTTCTTCAGCCGAGCATTCTCTTTTTGAAGGGCTTTCAGTTCCTTCGCCATCTCCGGCTGCATACCTCCATATTTCTGGCGCCAACGGTAATACGTCTGTTCGGAAATCCCAAGCACCTTGCAAGCATCAGGAACCGTCTTCCCTTTACCAGGCTCAACATCCGCTCGGCGTAATTTCGCAATAATCTGATCCACCGTGTGTCGCGGCTGTGACATCGCAAAGAATCCTTTCCCGGCCTCCGGCCGGACTGGATTCTCTCACTTAACCTGGAGCAAGTTTAGGGGAGGACGTCACAGGCATTGAAACTTGGTCGGCGTGGAGATGCAGACGTCCTGCTCACACACGCCCCAGCTGCAGAAAATAAATTTGTCGCCGAAGGTTACGCCGATCAACGACACATCATCATGTCCAACGACTTCCTGCTTGCAGGCCCGGAGTCTGACCCGGCGTCTATTAAAAATACTCCTCATATCGGCGCAGCCATACAGAAGATGGTCAAGAAAGAGATACCGTTTATTTCTCGGGGAGACCAGAGCGGCACACACCTTCGCGAACAACAGGCATGGCGCGACTGTGGAATTTCCCCGGCAGGTGCCTGGTATATCGAAGCCGGCTCCGGGATGGCTGCAACCCTACGGATGGCCAGCGAGATGCAGGCACACACTCTCTGCGACCGGGGCACCTTTCTGGCCCAACGGGATAATTTGAAACTGGCCATCCTTTGCCAGCATGATCCAAACATGAAAAATGAATACGCCGCAATGATAGTCAGTCGAGCCAAACACCCGCATGTCAACTTTAGAGCAGCCCAGCAATTCGTCGATTTCCTCACCTCTCCCGACATTCAGGAAGTCATTGGAAAGTTCGGAATCGCACAATACGGCACCCCTCTCTTTGTGCCAGCCGCTAACGATCCGCCAGAAGAACACCACCTGCCATAACCGCCCGATGTTTTTTATTCGTCGTGGACGTGCTCCTGCGCAATCCACTCCATACCCTTTTGGTGTTTGAACAAATCGATCCAGATGTAATGAAGTTTTTTTTCCACGCTGACCTCTACACCGTGGTTGGAGCCAAGTGGTATGTGGATCAGCTGCCTTTCAGTGAATGCTACCGTCTCCTCATCAGCGTGAACCGTACAGCAGTTGTCTTTGAGCCCATAAAAGAGCTGTTCCAACATCGGATGCTGGTGAGCGGCAACCTGGTCCGGTCCAGTCGTCTCCACCGAGCCAATGCAAAGCCGGGGAAAAGTGTACTCCGGAAGCAGCGTGCGGCTTATCGTCTTGGCACTCTTGACTCTTTCTTTGTAGGTCCCACAGGAAGAATACGTCTGAAACGATTGAATCTTGTGCTCGTGTTCATTAAAACTCTCCCTGTCTTCAGCGGAAAATGCGACTGCCAATTCAAGGACCTCCAGTCGCTCGTTGGCCGCGGTGATTTTAAATGGCTCCCTCGACAGAGGCACAAACAACGCAATTTCCGTAATTTCCCAGCTGTTCACACCTTGTTCAACACGCCCCATCCCGCCTGTAAATAAATAAACGAGTCCCGTGTCTTCTTTGATCTCTGCTTGGTAAGCCTGATTTTCAGGCAGTGCCACAAAAGAGGTCACCAACCCTTCAACCTCATCCGGCAAGACGGACACCACTGTGCCTTCGCAAAAGTTCTTCAAATCAGCAGATTGAATCATAGTTCGACATCCAGGGCGTCTTGGCCCACATTAAATCTGTTTCCTGGTCGCTCTATTTGCACCGACAACCTTTTGCTTGCAAAGATTTGTAGTTCGTGCTGCATTGCACTTCGCCCCATCTGGTGCTCGGAGGTATTCATACCCAAACTTTACATGATCCCTATCACGTCTTTCGCATCACTGTAGAGCCACTCCAGGTCGGCGATAATCGCGCGCATCGACATCCGTTCTCGCCCAAATAGACCCGGGAATTCCACGATCTTCATCTTCGAAGCTTCATAGTCGATGATCAACTCCCCATCCGGGGCAAAGTAGCAGTGAGGATTGGTAAATTCCCAATCAGGGTCCGTCTCGATTTGTTTTTTGTGAACCCAGGTTTCGCCGCCATCCTTGGAAACGGCGATGGTCAAGGGAGTGCGTTTGCCGCAGTGGTTGTACTGGTAGTCGTACTCCTCGACTTCGTTCCAGAGAATGACCATGTCGCCAGTGTCGCCAATCGGGTGGAGACCCGCCATCGATTCGGGAGCGCGTAGACCGGTGGGCTGTGGTTTCGACCAGGTGGCACACTCGTCAGTCGAAACCGATGAAAAGACGTTCCCTAGCTTTGTACGCATCACCATGAAAACGCTGCCATCTCGCCGCTGAGCGATCCGAGGCTCCATCGCACCCCGCAGTGGCAAAGTAATCTCGCTCGATGCTGTCCAGGTGTGTCCCAGATCGTCACTATAAATTGTGCCGGAGTAAATAAGTTCCTTTCCCCACGGCCCGTCTGGCCTTAAATAGGGTAACACAATCCGGCCCGAGCGGAGGGTAAGAAATACATGCCCATCATACTTCACCTCTGTAATGGGTGTGAAACTCTCCATCTCATTGTCACTGCGGTTCATGTATCCTGTGAAGGTTGTCTGCGCGTACAACTCCAGGTTGTGATAACGCAGGAAATAAAACAGGATACTCCCGTCCGCCAGACGCAACACGGCCGGGAAATGCACATTCACATCACCCGGGTTGTTTTCCACCAGCACACGGTGTCCGCCCCAGGTCCGTCCGCGATCCGTGGAATACATTGCACATAACCGGCAAGGTGCCTCGTCGTCGCCGGAAAATTCGCTGCGTGTATTGCCCGCCAGGTACTCCTGGTAAACCATCATTAACCTGCCGTCCTTGAGCTCCAAGAAGCCGCCACAAGAATAGCGGGGATGCTCGGCGGCCGCCTCGCGGAACACGTGTCGTTCAAACAACATGGCAAGTTGTCTCTCTCTACTGTTTCCGATTGCATCCAGCGCTGGTTGCCCGGGAATCGCTCAACAATACGCCTCCCAATTGTTTAAAAACACCACTCCCCGGGCCACCGCAGTTCTTCGGGAGTGCAACACTCCCGGATTTTCTATTTCGGCGAACTAAAAAAGGGGGGGCGTTAATTGGAGCCGAAGGCAACCAACTCCACAAACAGAGCGGCCGTTAGGTTCTCAGAATATCGGGACACGCTTCTTCGTCAACAAACAACGTACCTTCAACCGTACTAATGATCGAGGCTGGCAATTCTTCAGTAGGTTCCGTAGCCTCCAGCAGACGGGTGAGGATAGGTTTCTTGAGTGCAAGTGGCACCATCGTATAAATAAAACGGGCACTGAGCATGGCCGAGATGGTCATCGTAATGCCTTTGTCGGGAATATAGCCCAGGTCACGGAAATTTGGATCGTCGCGTAATTGGATCTTTGATTGTTCGGCCACGGCAACTACCCGCACCCAGCGTGAATCGTGAAAATCCGTATCACCAGGCTCATTGAGCGCCAAATGGCCCGATGTACCAATCCCCTGGCACAGGATATCGATTGGTTTTTTCTGCACCAATGCAGCAAACCGGGCAGCCTCGGCTTCAGGATCGGGGGCTTTGTAATTAATAAGGTGATACGCCTTGGGAGAAACGTGGGCGTAGAGTTGCTGCTCGGTTTGATAGCCACACGCATACTGGCGGGGCAAAGCCCTATCCCAGAAGTCATCCATATTAAAACAAACAATGCGTTGCCAATCGATTCCCGGCTGCCGGGCTAGGGCGACATAAAACGAGCCCTGGCTTTCGGCGGCAGCAAACACAATGCGCACTTCTTCCTGCGCCTCCAACAATAACCGTATGCGATTGCCTACGGCGGCACCGGCTTGTTCGCCCAAGTCGCGGTAATCTTCGCAGCGAACAATCGCCGTTTTCCCGTAATTGAGTTGGGCCATGAAAACTTTCTCCCTCTGGTACTCCTCAAGCAGGCAGGCCACCCGTTCCCGATATCGCGAATTACGCGATGCAGGCCAACCGCAGCGACAACGACCCGCCCAATGATAACCTCAGCCACCGGTCGCCAGCTACAGCGTGAAACATTCATTTTGTTACCAATCGCATTCCCTCCGGATTCCACACCCTACCGACAGGCCACTTCAATTCAATAGCATTCCATTTGGGTTATGTTACACTTAACTGACCAACGGGACTTTCATCGGCCCGTGCCGTAGTGCCCGTTCACAGATCGAACCTGGCATTTCAGCAATGGAGTTGACCACCAGGGCAAACCAGGCCGACACAAACAGGCTTTCACCACAGGAGATCTCGCCTGTGTTCGTCAAACCACTGCAGCGTCCCAACAAACCCAAAAGGCCTGACTTTTGAACGGTACCCACATGAACCGACACCAGCTTTCCTTCTACGTCTTAACAGCATACCTGCTTTTAGCTCCAGTCGATCCCAGCCACGGAGCACCCACAACACCTCCCACCGAAGATGATCAACAGGCTCAACTTTACAACGCTGAGGATGACGAACTCACCTTTGACAGGCCCCGCGAGACCCATGGATTCAACTGCGGAGCCTACAAGGTGGTGCACGCTGATTTTGATCAGGATGGCCATCTCGATCTTGCCGTCAGCTACAACCAAAGTGACGCAATTGCCATCTTGAAGGGAGATGGGAAATTTGGATTTACGCTCAGTGGCGTCTCCCATCATCCAACAGACCCAGTTGGAAATGCGTGCAACCTCACCGCGGGCGATATTGACGGCGACGGGTTTCCTGATCTTGCAGTTGCGCTGCATGAACGACCAACCATTGACACGTCCGACAAATCTTATAGCGTCGAAGAACTCCGCCCACACTTTCGAGGCCGCATTCAAATCTTCCGGAATGTCGCTGGAACGATGATTCCGGCAAGACGCTATCAAACGCCCAGTTCTGGCCAGGGAGTTGCGATGGTCGATCTGGACAACGATGGTTTGCTCGACCTCGTGTACACGGCTCGCGGGGTCGGGTACATCCGCGGGGATCTGAAAGATGGACGCTTTATGATTCGCAAGGGCTACGGCAATTTTAAATTTGGGCCTCCAAAAATCGCGAAAGCAGGGTGGTCGGCTTATTACGCCGAGACGGTAGACGTTAACGGCGACGGATATCTCGACATTTTTGCCCCCAACGAGCGCGCCCCCACTGTCACCTACCTGCTGAATCCAGGCGTAAATATTTTCCAGCCAGAGTCGCCTCTGGTGCCTCGGAAAATTAACGTCCAGCTTGATGCCCACCCCAATCGACTCGAGCTCAATCAACGGAAGGGAAGCCATTTCAATGCCAACAATGTCCGCATTGCGGACTTCACTGGCGATGACAAACCTGATGCGCTAATCGTCTGGATGGATCAATCGGCGCTGCAACTGCAACGCGGCAACGGTGATGGCACATTTGTGCCGCACAGCATTTTGCAAGCCGGGCCCGATGCCGCCTTCCTTGGCCTGGGCGATTTTGACCACGACGGCGACATGGATTTTGTCGTAACCCACTGGCAGCAGGATTTTGTCTCGGTCGGTTTGAATGACGCCACCGGCCACTTCAGTCTCACCCAGTACCCGGCCGGAAATGGCTCTTACGGGGTGACTGTTGCTGATTTCGATCAGGATGGACACCTCGATTTTATTTCTGCCAACTACCGACACCAGTCGATGAATATCTACCAGGGCAACGGGGATGGAACCTTTCTCGGCCAGTCTGTCCTTCCCGGATCGTTACGACTGCACGGCGGAGAATGGAGTCTCCATAACGCCGAATAACCCGACGAACGAGTTTTCATGGGGTAATGAAGAATCGAGAAAACAGTTACAGCCAGCCAGCCTTTCTTTTCGATTTTTGTCCCTATTTCAACATTAAGTCCACACGGGTCGGCCACGCAATATTTTAACACCCGTGTTTGTGAAAGGTATTTCAGTGATCCATTTTCGAGTAATCCTTTTTTCTCTGCTGAGTCTACCCGCTTGTCTTTCTGCAAAGGCTGAGCCAAGCGGACTACTTGCTCAGTGGAATTTTGACGAAGGCACGGGAAAGGTGGCAAAAAATCACGGCGGGAATGGTCAACCCATCACCGTTAAAGGCGCCACCTGGATGAAGCTTGGCGACGGATACGCCCTTAATTTTACGGCGGGACCTCGTGCCGTAGCTTCCAGCGGAACCCCATCATTTAACCTCACCGGCCCTGTGACTGCAGCATTGTGGATAAGACCGACTCAGAACGCCAAAACACTTACCAGTATTTTCGGCGCCGGCCTCTCGAATTTTCTCCTCGCACAGTACGACAACAATGCGATCTACTGGTATATCGGATCAGGCTCAAATTCGATTGTCACCCGCGTCAAGGTTGGCCAGTGGAATCATGTAGTCGGCACGTTTGATGGAACGCGATCGAATTTATGGGTCAATGGCGATCTTGCCGCGAGTCGCGAGAGTCAGCACACCTCTTATGCAAAGGCCGACCAGGTATCTATCTGCCCACCGGGTGCAAACAATTTTGTCGGGCAGGTTGACGAGGTACGTCTTTACAATCGCGCGCTCACCAGAAAAGAGATCCGTTCGATTCTTCGAGAAGGGGCCTCAGAACACGGGTTACACCTTGCCGGAGACAGAGTGGCAGCTAAGACGCAGCAAGCGATTGACTTCTTCCATAATCACGCAGGTGCTATTACGCACAAAGAAACCGAAGATGCACTCTACTTTGCCAACAACAAGATTGGGCTCGCATTTGACAAGCTTTCCGGCGGGTTTGCGCTGCGACAGATTTACGGGATCGAGCAGAAACAGGATTATCTCGGGGGTAAGGACACACTGTCGATCGCCGATCTGTTTGAGGTCTCGATGACCCTTGATCCAATCCACTTGAAGCAGGATGAACGACACCTTGAGAAACCCACCGGCTTCGGCATCGTCGGCGAGATGGCCGGCGACGCATTCCCCGTCGGTTCCCAAAAGGCAAACACAACTTCCTGGAACGTGGAAGAGACTCCCGATGGCACGGTTCTTAACCTCACTCTCAAGGGAATGGACGCCCGTGAAGATAAAGGCGTGCTTGACGTGACTGCCTCGTTTCGCCTACAGGAAGGGGACCCGCTCTCCTACTGGAGGATTAACGTCACCAACCGCAGTAAACGATATGGCCTGGAGCGGGTTAATTTTCCCATCCTTAATTTCGCGCCGATCGGAAACCCCCAGGAAAATTACTTCGTAATGCCGCGTGGAAGAGGTGGCCTTGTCAAAAACCCCTTTGCGGCGAGGACCGGGTTCGGGGCACACTACGCCAGTAGAGGCGCGTTCTATCCGCATGACATCAACATGCAGTTCATGTCACTGTACAACGGCAAAAGCGGCAAGGGGATTTACTTTGGCACCTTTGATCCCCAGCCGCACCTTACCAATTCAAAGTATCAAAATTCCGAAGCAGGTCTTATCTGGACACTCGCACACTTTCCGGACAATATCGCCTTTTCGAATGAGCCGTTTTCGCTTGAGTACGACTGTGTTGTCGGGCCGCAGCAAGGTGACTGGTACGATGCGGCAATGCGTTACCGCAAATGGGCCAAGCAGCAGTTCTGGCTCAGCAAGGGGCCGCTCTCCACCCGGAAGGACTCACCCAAGTGGTTTGCTGAAGCACCTCTTATATTTTATTCACTTAGCAGCGACTCGGCAGAAGGCACCCATGATATTGACGAAAATCTGCGCATCGCCATCGCTCACTTCCACGAATGGCTGGACTGGGCAGGGTTGCCGATGGCCATGAATTTTTATGGCTGGCATGATTACGATGACGAATTTACGGTCGCAAGCCTTCCCTGGAATTCGCGCCGCGTCAACAATAATCCCGATTCCCGCTGGTATCACCTGATTTCTACGCACGGCGCAGGAGGAAATTATCCGAAAGTTCCGGCACTCCCGGAACTCTCTTCACTTCTTAGAGAACTACGAAACTCTGGCGGAATGTTTTGCCCGTACATCCCCCTTGAAATTTTTGACCAGGGGCCAACCAACAACTCTCCGTATGCCCAAGAGGCACACCCACACATCACCCGCGATCTCCACGGCGCGCTTCGCATGTGGGGAACCCTCTATTACTGGATGCCGTGCGCACATACCCAATGGTGGCAAAACCGTTTGGCCGAAACCTTGGAGCTGATGGTCAAAAATGAGCATGTCGGTGGCTTCTACCTTGACGTCATGCAGGGAAGCTCAATGCCATGCTACTGGATCGGGCACGGTCATTCGGCAGGAGGGGGAAGCTCTGCAACCGACGGGATGCACAAACTCAATGAGGTTATCTATAACCGCATGAAAGCCATTGACCCCGAGGCGATTACGACCGGGGAAAATATGTCGGAAAACATGATCGATGTTACCGATGGGAATCTTGCATTTACCCTGTGGCCCGATAACAAGGCACCCATCTTTGCAGCGGTCTACCAGGACTACGTCACCTCCTATGGGCTGGAGGTGTCTACGGGCGCTGGCTACAAGGGACGGTATGAAAAGGAATATCGCAAGGATGCCTTCTTTATCGAAGCCACGTCGCTGTTCATAGAAGGGTCTCAAGTGGGGCGCATTCGCCTCCGACCCCGTGACATGAACGTGTCACTGAAGAATCCAGAGCATCGGGAAATAGTTGATTTCCTGGCCCAAGTGGTTGGCTACTACAAACAACCCCATGCAAAAAAATTCCTCGCCTACGGGCGCGTGTTACGACCACTCAACTTCACCACTCCCGCCTCAATGCCACAACTAACTTATACGGCCGGTTATGTAACCACTCCCTGCCAGTTTCCGGCACTTACAAGCGGTACCTTCCTGGCCGAGGATGGTGACGTTGGTATATTTGTTGCCAACGCTTCGGGAAACAACTTGGACTACTCTGCCCAGTTTGACCTCACACCTTATGAGGATATACCAGCCCGCACATGGAAAGTGACGCAGGTCGCCGCCGACGGAGTGACCGAGGTAGCTTCCCCCAGTACAAACAGCCCGATATCCGTCGGAGGTATGATCCCGGCCCGAGGCATCACGATGTACCTGCTGCAACCGACAAATTAATATTGCTCGTGCAGCCTTGGACCACCGCGACGGTCGACGTCCAAATCACCAGGTCGACTTGAAATCGATCCGCAGGGCTGTACCATCTGTGGTTCCTGTTGGATACACGTACTAAATCTCGGGGATGTAAATCAGATGCCACGACTCAGCCGGGCTGCTATCGGTTGGGCCCTTTACGACTGGGCCACAAGCGCCTACGCCCTTTGTGTACTGGCCGGTTTTTTCCCAATTCTGTTCGAAAGCTACTGGGCCAGCGAGCTTCCGGCCGGGCGCGAAATATTCTGGTACGGTCTGTTTGTCTCGACGGCAAGCCTCATTGGGGCTGTCGTGGCACCCTTTCTCGGCACGCTGGCCGACGTGGGCGGCAGTCGCAAAAGGTGGCTCTTGACCTTTGCGGTGCTCGGCATGTGTGCCACCTTCTCGCTCACGTTCGTCGGCCGGGGGAACTGGCCGCTGGCCGGATGCATTTTTGTGATCGGGACCGTCGGCTACTATGGCGCATACATCTCGTACAACGGACTGTTGCCAGTCGTGAGCAGCGCGCAAAACCGCCACTTTATTTCGGGACTCGGTTTTGCAATGGGATATCTTGGCGGCGTCATACTCTTTCTCGCCAGCATCGCCCTGGTCAAGTTGCACCATTATTTTGGCCTGACAAGTGCGATCGATGCCATCCACGTCGCCTTTATCGCGGCGGTCGTCTGGTGGGGCATATTCACCATTCCCCTCCTGCTGACTGTCCGTGAGCCGACTCGGGGCAAGTCTCGACTTTCCATTCGCAAGAGCTTGTCGCATCTCTCGGCTACGCTTCGCGAGGTACGGCAAGACAAGTCGATCCTCTGGTTCTTGTTCGCCTACTGGCTCTACATCGATGGCGTGAATACCGTGGTCGTAATGGCAAGCAATTACGGTAAGACTCTCGGCTTCAAAACCGACGTGATGCTCATCACCCTGGTCCTGTCGCAAGTTGTCGGTGTCCCCAGCACACTACTGATCACCTGGCTCTCGCAGCGATATCGGGCCCGGCCGTTCATTTACCTTGGCATCGCGCTCTACCTGGTAATCGTTGTCTATGGCGCCTTAATGCCAAAGACCCCGCTCAAAGTGGCTGGTATTGAGATCCAGGGGCTTTATATTCTCGGGTTTCTCGTGGGACTCGGCCAGGGTGGAATCCAGGCACTGAGCCGTTCGACATTCAGCCTGTTGATACCCAAAGAGCGCACCGCGACCTTCTTTGGGGTCTACAACATGCTCGGACAATATGCCGCGGTCCTGGGCCCTCTGTTGATGGGCATCGCATCGCAGCTCACCGGAAGCCCGCGCTATGGGGTCGCTTCGCTGGCAGTCTTGTTCGTTGCCGGTGCTCTGGCGCTTACGCGGGTCCCGTCGGAGAAATCAGGATAGCCATGGTTACCGAATCAGTCTCACCGTAAAATATCCGCCTGATTGTTCCAGCGCCAGCTTGGCGCAGAACGTGGCGATGAGAATTTCCAACCACGAACCCACAAGGGTGAAGAGACGAAAATGGATAGTATCGAGCGGGTTGTTATCGTCGGTGGTGGGGTGGGTGGACTGACCGTTGCCCTGGCGTTGCACCGGGCAGGCATTCCCGTCGAGATCCACGAACGCCACGATTCGTTCCAGCACCATGCGACCGGGTTTACGATTTGGTCGCACGCGGTTGGCAGCCTCCTGAAGTTGGGTGTTTCGCTTGAGTCGGCCGGACAACCGATCGAGCAGACCGAAATCCGCAACGAGTCGGGACGGCTGATTTGCCATATGCCCGTCGGAGAAATATCGCGATCCCTCGGTGCCGACAGTTACGAGATGCAGCGGGCTGCGATGCTGAAGGCGATTGCAGCCGAACTACCTGATGGCACGTTGCACTGGGCTTCAGAGTGCGTAGGAATCGAAGAAGATTCCGACCAGGTTTTCGTCCGGCTAGCCGATGGATCTCGCCGCCAGGCCGACTTGGTGATTGGCGCAGATGGAATCCATTCGGTAACACGTGAAACTGTCGCGGGGAAGGTGTCGCTTCGTCCCTCGGGCTACTGTGGCGCTGCGGCCGTTATTACATTTTCGCACCCCGAGTGTCCGCCACATACCCACATTGATGTCTGGGGACACGGCGGCAAAGCAGGCGTCGCTGACATCGGGCAGGGAAAATTGCGGTGGTACACCACCTGGAAGTCACCCCACAAGCATCATGACCCCGAAGCTGGCCACCGCAGTAAAGCCGAGATCCTCGCTCACCTGCAGAACTGGTATGGCCCGATTGCCGACGTCGTCAGAGCCACTCCTGAAAGTGAGATCAGGCATAACGTGTCTTCGGACATTGCCCCAATCACGCGGTGGTTTCAGGGGCGGGTGGTACTACTGGGTGATGCGGCGCACGCCACCACTGCTTTTGCGGCCATGGGTGCCAACATGGCCATTGAAGACGCCGTCGAACTTGCGGACCTGATCACCAAGCATAACCAAATTGAACGTGTACTCGAGGCTTTCCAGGAATCGCGAAAAAAGAGGACCGAGGGGATCGTCAAACATAGTCGGTTTATGGCTCGCATGACCCAACTTCACAGCCCACTGGCCGCGTGGCTCCGAGACCAGGCCTTCCTGCATATGCCACCCGAAGAAGTAGAGAGGGCAACCCGGGAGATGGCATCCGGCAGTTAGTGACAGTTGCCCTCGGAATTCAAACCACAGGAAATTTCTTTTAGCATGGACACCACTGCTACGGAAACAACCTCTACCAGAGGGTGGGCGATCGCGATCCTCGCCACCCTGCTATGCCTGCTCAACTACTTTGATCGCGTGGTGATCTCGTTTGCGATCGGGCCCATCCAAAAAGATTTTGGGATCGACAACGCCAGCTTTGGCCTGGCCATGAGTCTGTTTGCACTGGGAGCGATTGCGATTAACGGCATCTCGGGCGTGCTGCTCGACCGCTTCGGCGTACGAATCGTGTGGCTGGTTGGACTGGCCGTTTGGACTGCGGCAATGTTCCTGCTGGGGTTAGTGCATAGCTGGTGGTTATTTCTCGCATTCCGCGTTCTTCTGGGCCTCGGTGAGGGAGTGAACTTTCCGGCCATGAATCGGGCAATCTGCGACTGGATCCCGCAAAAACAAGCGGCCCGGGCGGTCGCCGTCTGCCTGATTGGCGTGCCAGGCGCACTCCTGTTGGGGGGGCCGCTGTTTAGCACGTTGATCGGAAAAGCCGGCTGGCGCTCGACATTTGAACTGCTCGGCTTTAGTGGCGCAATCATGTTTCTGGTGTGTATCCTGCTCTATCGCGATCCACCCCGTACGTCCAAGGATTCCAAGCCAACACGACACGAGTACTTTCAACTATTGAAAAACCCCACCTTGCTGGCCACTTCCTGGTCGTTTTTTGGCTTCGGAGCGATTCTCTTTTTTGGCCTCACCTGGATTCCAGGCTACTTTGAACAACAGTGGCATGTAAAACTTCAACAAATTGGCTGGTTCAGCACCGCGCCATGGGCCCTTTCGATCGTGGGGATGCTGCTGGTGGGGTATTTATCCGATCGTCTTTTCCTTCGAACCGGTAGCGTAAGGCGGTCTCGTGTTCACCTCATCTGGGTCCTGCAATTGCTGGCTGCACTCAGTTTCCTGCCGTTGTTGTTCATCCAGTCGCAGGTCTGGGCAATCGTTTGGTTGTCGATCGGTATCGGTCTGTCGATGTCGCCCAACGGCCCGTACTACTCCATCTGTAGCGACCTGTTTTCCAGGCAAACTGGAGCTGCCACGGGAATTATCGTCACCTTTTTTTCCGCCTCGGGTGTCATCATGCCCTGGTTGGTCGGCTGGTTGACCGACACTTTCGGAGATTTCGACGTTGCTTTCGTCGTGATGGCAGCGATTGTGGCATCGGGCGCCGTGGGTATGCTGTTGTTCGCGCGAGGTGAACCAGCACCATCGACCGCTGCGTAATCGCCTCGCGTCCCAGTCGAGACCAGCCTACCTCGCCCGCATTCATCCCGAAAAACGTCCTGTCTCGGTGGATCAAAGAGGGTTCGTTTGGCACGGGGAAAAAGTCTGACCGGCGGCAGTCGATTCGCATGGAGAGGGAGGCATCCATGGGAATCGAAATTTTCCGCCGGCCGGAGTAAACCACGTGCTGCCTTCTTCAGGCTGCCCGCAGACTTGGGAAACAATCAGTCGGTAGTTGGTCGCCCTAAGAAGCATCCTGCCAGCAAGGCACCAAGCCCCAGCAGAAGGCAACTCGCTGGCTCGGGTACCAGGCTAGTACTATCGGTGTCCTGCCAGAAAACCATTTCGGCAAGGTCAGCACCATCAAGGCCTGCCTCGGTTCCGGCAACAAGTCCGTCCTGCGAGAAAAAGCGAATGTCCAGAATCCGGAACAAATCGCCGCGCGGGCCAAGGGCATCGGAGTCAACTTTCACCTGGTCCTCATACGTCGCCATGATGTCGAACCAGGCCGGATAAGGGTTTGGACTTGTCACAAAGTCTTCCCCTTTTTCGGAATCTGGCGTGCCATCAAAATCGCCACTGAAATCCTGCTCGCGGTCAAACAACACAGAATTGCTGACTACACCCGCAGCCAAACCATCGAACCGCAGGCCGGTCAAACGACCTTTACCCGTTTGCTCGTACCGTAACTTCCAAGGGTTCAGAAACGTGTCTCCTGACTGGATCACGCTCCAGTCGCCCATAGCCCCAACGGCAGCCCCCTCATCCGGGCCGCCTGTGGCAGCCCAGCTGACAGTCTCATCAGGAGCATTCGAAAAGAAAACGGTGACCTTCATGCCTGCCATTAGCTCACCGGTCGTCTTGTAGGTGGCAATCGCTGGCACGTTTTGCGTGGTTCCCGGAATAACCTGGTGTAGCGTTGCAGCCTGGCCGGTCGTAGTGGCCGCAAACGTGGTAATCAGGATCAAAGCAATCAGCAAACTGCGAGTCATCAGGGAACCTCCTAACACACAGGGAAGTACAACCTCGACCTGGCAAAGGCCGACAGACGGGGACTGTCTGCAACTCAAGGTTTGTGGCTTCAGGCCGACAGCTAAAACAATATTTTTTTTCTGGTGACGACGTCGCCTGGTTCCACGCAGCAGGACCTAACGACCCCCTGGCCTCAAGAAAACGGCCCAGGGCGAATACGCCCACGGAGGCCGCGAACGCAATCCGAAAGTCAACTCGTTTCACAAGTCCACCCCGCGCCTCACCTTGTGGCACAGCGTTGCGGCAAGACGATTTATTGCGATTAACTGTCGCCCGCCTGCGACCTGAACTCCTTGAGCATTTCTTCAATGTCCATGACGTTTGGTATCGAGAAGAACACGATCGGGATCGCGCATGTGAATTCGTCAGGCTGCTTTTTATTGATGATGTGGAGAACAATATTTCCCGAACCGTCGCGCCTCTGAATTCGCCGTACACTTTCGAGCTCTTCAGGCTCGAACGAACGGATAACCAATCCCCTCCCCCGCAAGGGGCTGACAGCCGCCATCAACAATCCCAGCGAACGGTCGCTAAAACCACCATCAAAAACGATCACCCGTTCATTCGTGATCAAGTAGACCGTTCGTTCGGCGGTTCGTTTTATCCATCGCATTATCCAAAAGGGTGCGGTGAGCATCGCAAGCCCGATCAACAGAAAAGGGATGCCGAACAACGCAAACATCAGTCGCTCGCCTTCAAGCTGATCGAAACCGTGAAAACCCTCGATGGGATCGCCAATGCCCGACGCAATGCCTATCCAAAAGACTGAAAAAGCGGTCCAGACGATCCCAAAGAAGAATGGAAATAACGACAGCCAGGGAAATGAATCCGAGGAGGGTTGTCCCATCCAGCGAATGGATTCACTTCGGTGGAGTTCCTTGTCTACCGTTTGTTGCAAATGGTGTGGCAACCAAAAGTCCTGCTTGTTGCTCCAAACCATAGCACGTGAATCCTTAAAACCAGGACAACCAGGCAAACCACCCAGCATAAAAGGAGCCCTTCTGTCGCAGCACACGACGCAAAGCACTACCGCTGGGAGGTGCTCCCGTTTGTCGTGTTGGTATACACTATTCGAGTCGGTTGGTTCCGGGGCCAACTCCGAATAGCGGCGTTGAGGTAGGCAACTCGCTAGCGGATTGAAAAGACTGCGGGAAACAAAACTCTCCCTTATCGTGTTGGCTAACAAAAGCTGTCGGGGAGTCGGCCGAGGCTTGCTACCTCGCACCGACTCGCCCGACAGGCGTGTTCTGCACTTCAACTACAGCGACTCACACAGCGCGGTGATGCCGACGTCGACTCAAGACAAATCCCACCAGAGCAGTGCTGATCAGGATGAATGTCGCGGGTTCGGGTACGCGGTTTACTCCAACGATGGGTGTGTCACCTACCAGCACAAAGTTGCCGATAACGGCCACATCATTCATGGTTTTTGCGAACACAAACAACTCGCGCCCAACCAGCTCTGGAGTGTTGAGATGAATCGACTGCGTGTTATCGTCTGCCTTGCCGTCAAACAGCAAGACTAATTCTTCTCCGTTGTCAAACGTGCGTGGGCCCAGATCAAATTCCCGGTAGAGCCCTTTTGCTTGCAATTCTGCTAACATCGGGCCATTGAGGTCGGGCAATTCCAGATCCAAACCATCCACGGTGGCAATACCAAACTCCACCAATTCTGCAGGCGTTGCAGTTGTGTTGGTAAGTACCAGGCCACGGCCTGTCACCAACTGGCGACCATGGGTTGTGATGCCACCGGCTTCCCCGAGGTCGGGGGTTACGCCAACCACCTCGGTCCTTAGAAACTGGTTGACATTTATCAGTGGAGCACTACTACTGGTCCCATCCGGGTGCTGCACCTCAGCCGAAACAACGGTCCAGTCCCATACATCCTGCTCCAGCCCTACGTGAATCACGTCGGACGATGCGAACGGAGTAGACACACCAGCAACTTCCGGGTCACTCCAGACGTGCAGCAAATCGTCTTTAGCGTTCGCACCAACTGGTGAATTCGTGTAGGTGTTGAAGTGGCGACTGGAACTGCCGTCATAATGCCATTGGGGATCGGGGTTGTCCGTACCACTCGTTTGAATTTCAAACCCCTTGGTCGCTTTTCCCGAAATATTCTCGTAGTCCCAGTTGGCATGCAGGACACGAAATCCCATCGGCGTCGCCGACGTAGAATTGAACGTCACGGTTCCCGAAACTGCCTGACCACCTTGCCAGTGATTGGCATTGTTACGGTAAAAATAACCAGGCCCACCCTGGGCCCAGGTATTTGCATTCGGTAAAGCTGATGCACCGATGGTAATATCTTGCGTTCCGGTGGTAACTTCCGTGAAGTTCAAATCGGTGGCTCCATAGACATAGTTATACGCTGTCAATTCATCCTGGCTCAAAATGTGGTTGTAGTCGCCAGAGTTAATCCAGCTCCGCATCACCTCGTTGTTCTGATCATTTTGTATAACCAGTCCGGCACCCGTGTTGCCAAAGTTGCGGTTGACGAGTTTTGCCTGGTCTGGGTGATGCAACCCCAAAACATGACCTATTTCATGGACCGCAATCGAACGAATATCGCCAAACGGTTGCGCGCCGTTTGCCCGGTTGTACGAATACGTCGATCCATTGGGAGTTGTCGAGGCCTGATCCCACTGATCAAACGCCAAACGAACCTGGTCGCGAATGTCATTGTTGTTGGTAAAACTTGCGTCGAAGCCATAGGTGATATTGGTAACCGCTGATCCCGGGTTTCCCCAAGAAACAAAGTCATTGGGGTTGGTGATGAGATCTGAAAAACCCGATGGATCCAGCGCCGAGTCACTGGCAAATGTGGCAAACCCAAAAACCGTTGACGGCTGGCTACCGAACAACAGGACTAAACACAACAGAACTTTCAACACCCGGCGGGGTTTGCTCAATTGGGAAATCACACTTTCTGCAATTCTTTCTCCGACGGGCTTGAGGTTGAGGTTAAACGTTGTCGACTTTACTCGTGTGGGATCGGTCATTATCGTTACTCCATTTTCACAAAACTTGGTTATTGTGTTGTGTCATACACGAATCAAACACACTTTCTTAGCGTGCAACGAAACTTCGTGCCGCAACATTTCTGAAAAGCACTGCCAACCGTTCGGTTGTTCTGGGCTCCGGTGCTTAATCGTGACTGCTACTCAACCACACTGCTTGCAAGCACGCCAGCAGCTATGCTGCCCTGGCCGGCTAGCCGTCTGTGTAGTTTTTCGAGGCCCGCTACTCCGGGAAGGTTTTCGTGGGGCGCTAATTTGAAATTTCTGCCCCACTGAACTTTGCCCAGTGGTATGGCGCTGTGGTACGCAATTCCCGACTCAACCGAACCAGGAGTACCTGAACCTCTGCCTTAAACAAACTCTTTTGTTGTCCTTTGGTTCTGTCTGTAAAATTCACATCTCTTTCTTGTAACCAGGTCGTGGTTCACAACCCGGCCGTGTGATCGGGAACGTCTCAGCGGCTGATCCGCAGCCGGAGGCATCCGGCAATCAATGCACTTAGTCCCAAAAGCAAGCAACTGGCTGGCTCTGGGACGCCCCGCACCGCGTCACTATCGGCCACGTAGCTCAGCACGTCGTCGGAGATAAAAGTTCGCGTAAACTCAATCCGCAGTCCACGGTACAGGTCCTTCTCTGGGGTACTGGCGGTCAGCGCCACCGCGTCCCGGTAGGTCACGTCGATGTCCCAACCGAGCGTGCTGTGGCTGCCTGCCGCGATCACGCCAAGCCACGGGTCGCTACCGCCCACACTGCCTGGCGTGCCGGGGGTTGGGTCGTTATCGTCGAACGCCCCGATCTGGCGATCGGGCATCAGGTCAATTTCAATCCAGTCAAGGCCGTTCGTACCGAGTCCTTGCAGCACCAAGGGATTACCACCACTTTCACCTGCCAGCGACAGCCGCCAGCCCAACATCGCTCCGACTGCCTCACCACTGTCAGCACCCGTGGCACTCCACGTGATCGTTTCCATCGCGCCACCGTACTGCCCGGCAGATACCTTCGCGCCGGCCATGGTGGCCCCGGTCAGCGAAGGATCGATACCAAGTACCGTTTGGATGTTGGCTGGGTCTTCGACAACGCTGTTGACCATCAGTGCCGCCCCGGCAGGAGCAGCCGCGATCAGGGAGACCACCACAGCGACCCCCAACCAGGCGCTCGGTCGGAACACGCTTTTAGTCTTGGCAACGAAACTTGTGGAGTTTTTTTTCATGGCTCAAATTACCTTTCAGGATTCGAAGAAACACGGACAAACTGGAACATAATTTGATTGGACACAGATTGATTGGATAAAGAGAACTCGCCCCAAAATGGGGATGCATAATTTCAAACCGAGCACAATCTCTGCAGGCCCCATGTGCGGCCTGGCTCGCGCTGGCCCAGGTCAACGGTGTGGCTAAAGTCAAAGCAAACTGGCTGTGGATCCTCGGGTCAGTTTGCCACCAACGGCGGAAGTAAAAACCCGCTGAGGCGCAAACCACCTGACAGAGGAATACCTGGCAACTCAAGGTTCGGGGCGTTCTACCGACACCCCAAACAAAAGAATTTTCTCTGGACCCGGGCTTGCTGGCACACCCGGCAAGGCCTAAGGAACCCCTGGATTCAAGAGAAAACGGAGCGTGGAGAACGCTCCGACCGCTGTCTGGGCGCAACTTGAAAGTGAACTCGTTGCAACGCTCACCCGCAGCGGTGCGGGGGAATTCGCGCGACACAGTACGGCCCGCTGCCCATCCTGCGACGCGGCACCGCCGTAATTACCCCCCCCAAAAAAAACAACCCGTTTCAGGCAACCGTCCTTTCGCCAGGAAAAGACCGAAAACCTGAAACGGGTCGAGGACTCGCGTTTTGCACTCGAGTCAAAGGGTTCGATTCTCACACGAGAGGTGGTCGATTCTGGGGATAACAGGTCGAGCAGAAATCGTCGCACGCACTCCCGGCCGTTTTACGGACGGTCACCGCCCGGCGCGCGTACCTGGTGCGGTGGCAACCCGACATGAGCACAAACACGCCACACATAAGGAGTATTCCCGTGGTGGGTTCGGGTACCGCCAGCAGAAATACCGAGCCACCGCTGGCGACATACAGCTCGGAACCGTCTGCAGATTCCACCAGGCTTGCCGCGTTGGCGATCGATCCCATCACCTCGATTCGATTCCCGGTCACGTCGTAAGCGGCCAGGACACCATTGCCCAGCGGAATCCCGGTCGTCGGGTCCAGGTCTCCTTGCTCAAGAACGTACAGGTAGGTTTCATTAGGGTTACCGAGTAAGGTCCCGTCGGCGAACGCCATATCGAGGGGGTTGTCCAGACCGGTGATAAAGGGCATGACCAGTTGGCTGACTTCGTCGACCAAAAGGACCGATCCCGACCCGTTGCGGATCGAGCTCCCGGTGAACTCTCCTACGTCCAGGATGAATGCTTTGTCACCGAAGCGGCTGAAGTCCCCAGACGCCATCTGAAGATCCACGGGATTGTCCACCCCGAGGTCAGAGATCAGGCGGGTAACGTTGCCCGACGCGTCGACCCCAAGCAAACTCGCTTTATCGCCCAACCCCATCCCGAGTTGGGTGATCAGCATCTCCGCGCCACCGAAACCCGATTCGATGAACGCCAGGCTACTCGGCATATCCAAACCACCGGTCAACATCACTGGACTGCTAGTCCCGGTGACCGGATCGATGGTGAGCAGGCCCGACGCACTGGGATTCACGTTGCCCGCGTCAAAACCAAAGCTCTGCAGCCCGTAAACCTTTCCACTTGACGACATCACCAGGTCCGAAAGGTATTCGAGTCCCGTGGTATTCCCAATCGAGAAGGAGGGTCCATCCATCGCGTAACTCATCGGGTCCAGGATGGAGGACTCCTCGACAGACGAAAAGAGGAGATTTCCCCCACTTCCGACCAGTAGATTCTCTGGGCCAACTCCCGTGGCCACTTCCACGATAGTCCCCCCAATCAAGAGCGAACCGGGAAGTTGTCCAACCTCGGGATAACTTCCCGGGGTAGCCTTCGGCGCGGGCATTTGATACCCGGGAACCGCCGGCGTCCCCTTTACGGTCCAGGAAAAGTCCTGGGAAATCCAGGCAGCCGTAGCCGTCACGGCACCCGCTGTTCGACTGGCTGTAACTTTAAGGTCAAAATTGACCGCGTAGTTCCCGTTGGTAATTCCTGTCACCGAGTCGCCATAGCTCTGGGAGACATTCGACAGGTTTCCGGCGCTGGCCGTCCCAAAGCCCGCCGAAAGGGTGGTCGGATTCGGCAGGGGCCCCGGGGTCTGGTTGGCGAACGGCGCAACCCTGATCGACGAGGTCAGGGAGGTGGTGCCACTACCCAACAATTTGCCCACTCCAACCGCGGCAATGTAGTTGTGGTAACTCGCCGTTCCCTCCAACACGCCATCGGCGCCTTCCTCGGGAGCTCCGGCCACACTGTACCGGCCAGAGACCGACATCGCCCCGGTCGCCCTGCTTCCACTGAACAGCTTCGTAAAACCGTTCAGTCCGGCAATCGCCCAGAGTTCATATTCGGGCGGGGTGTTCTTCGGATCAATAATCCGAATCGTGTTGGTTCCGTTTCCTGAATAACTGTAGGGACCCTGGTTAACTTTGAGGATTCCCCCGTGCCCATTGTTGAGAGGGAGGCTGATCGAACCGGCCAAGTGAGAATAGTTGAGCGTCGTGGCAGCTCCGGATACCGGGACCAGGACCAGGATCCCGACCACCCAGAGCCACCGATGACAAACACTTCCACATGTCCTTTTGCCTGCCTTGACCAAACTGGTCGGTCCGTCAGAAACAAAAACTTTCCGGGTCAAACATACTCGTTGGCGCAACATTATCCCCTCCACTCGTTGGTCGGTTTGGTTACCGACTGCAAAAACGACTCCCTGCGGTCAAAGTCAGAGCAACACCACTGGCACCATCGAGCCAGCTCTGAACCCCCGCAGGGAAGGAAAACTCGGGTTAGCACGTACCAACCACTCAAGGGGCCTTCCTATCCTGGAAACCGAGATTGCTGGCTTCTTGCCGACAGCCAAAACCGTCTTATTTTGCGGTGCGGTGTACCTGGCGGGTTGGCCGTCTGCACCTCTTTTGGCCGCGGACCTTTCCCTCGAAAGGCAGCAGGGCACGTGATGATCTGCAGCAGTTCACCGCGTAGACGGCCCAACCTGCCCGCGTTTGGCTCCTCTTCTTCGGGTCGTGAAGTTCGTACCCAAAAAATAACAGAATTAACGCGTTAAGTCCTTTGGTAAAAATGGGTTGCCGCGTTCCATCCGGAAACCAGGCCGCCTGTTTGAGAGGGTCCCTGTCGGGCTGCCAACCGAATCGTTGAGTTGCCCTACAGACACCACGTCGCCCGCAACCGGGCAGGGCGAAACAAAACCCATCTTTTTCTAGCTGTGGAGGCAAAAGACCGATGAAAGCAACACTTCCAACCGTTCTGTCAAGCATCACAATGACTCACCGAAGCGTGAGCACAACCCTGAACAACAACCTGACCCATCGTTTGGCCAGCCATCTCCTGGTCGCTTTGGCCATGTTGATCTCCACGGGCACAGCCTCGGCAGCCCTGCTGGTCAACAGCTACACCGAAAACGTGGGCGTGGTCCAAACAGTACCGGCGATGCACCCCGACCTGAATGGCGCCGGGATGGCCGGGGCAATGGTGACGATAACTCTGCCCGGTGGCGTGGGAAGTGAAACCGTCCCCTGGAACCCAACCGGCCCGTTCAGCGGCGAAGCCGCTGGCAGTCTTCCCGGTCCGTGGCGACTATCGCTCAACGGCGAAAGTGGTGGCAACCCGTTAGTCCTCGAAGGCCTCCCGGGTCTGAACGGCATCGAGGCACTTGAAATTGACCTGATGCCAGCAGGCACGCAAATTGGAGCCTTTGACGACCACACTCCGGGGATCGGGACACCAGGCACCACCGGTGGCACCAACCCGTTGATTGGCCTGGTTGCTCCTCCCAGTCAGACCTATCTTGGTTGGGACATTGACGTGTCTTACCGCGATATCGTTGCCTTGTCGGCCAGCGCACCCCGACAGGACATTTACCGTCGCATGCAAATCAAGTTCACCCAACCTTTTATCGCCGGTGATCTGCTGCACTACATAGCCGACAGTGATTCAGTACGCCCTGTTGCACCTGCACCGTTGGTTCTCCCTGGTGACTACAATGGCGACAGCACCGTTGACGCCGCGGACTACGCGGTCTGGCAGGACACTCTTGGATCGTTCCAAGACTTGCGAGCCGATGGTGATGGCAATGGTGTTGTTGACACCTCAGACTACGACCTCTGGAGAAAAAACTTTGGGGCGTCTTCTGACCTGGCATCACAAGCCAACGTCAAGAGTAGCAGTGCTGCAGTACCCGAAGCCAGCGCGGCACTGTTGACGGTAATCGGGCTGTTGGGACTTGGTCTGGGCAACGGACGCACCCGCCGACAACCCAATCGCACGAAAAACGCTTAAGTCACTTTTGCCGGCCAAGCCAAAAAAATTGCTGCCTGTCGAGCGGGTTTCCCACGAGCTCGGCAGGTAGCTTTTTTTGTGGTGCGGACGCCAAGAAATTACCGCTCTTCCGATTCTCGCACCGCGGCAAGGACAACGGTCCCTTTCTAGCCGCTCTCCGACGGGCACAACGACGCACCGGGTCTCCAGAAGGTCAAACACGCTCCCCCAGCAGTGAGCTGCGGGAAGTCGCCCAGCTCCAAACACTCCTGGTGCGACTGGCCACATTTTGCCTCCCACAGCTAAGGAGAAGTCAGGTTAAAATAGAGATTGCCCCTTACGCTGACCGATGTCCAGTACGAAATCCTAACCTTCCAGCACGTTCCCCTCACGGGAAAGACCACTCCGGTGACACACAGCCACAACCAGCACCGCTCACCTCTGCTCAACCAAAGAGCTCAACAGGCGGCCTTGCCCTTCACGCTTTTGGAGCGCCTTCAGGTCCCTTGCGGGTATGAGCGTTCTTTTAAAATGAGCCCGGGCAAGCTGTTGGCGAATCGCTATCTGCTGGGGATTTCGCTCGACGATACAACCCCGGAGGTTCTGACGGAAATTTGTGCTGCGTTAAAAATGCCGGAGTCCCTGTTGGCCCAATTCCAACAAAATCTTTCCGGGGCAAACCTGGTCTTCCTGGGATTTGAAGATGACGACGAGACTGCCAGCTACCGAGTGTACCTGGAGTATTGGGACAAGATCTGCGCCGAAATACGAAACGCGCCCCAGGAAACCCATCCCAGGCTGATGTTCCTGGGTTACAAATGGAATATCCTGCACCCCGAACGCCAGGCAATATCGGAATACATGTGTCACCCACTGCTCCCGAAATCGGAAATCCTCGAGCGCATCAGCCAACTCTACCAAGGAGCCAAAGACAACTACGCCTCACGACACGTGTGCAGTATCCTGGAGCGGGCGGCGGGGCAGGGTGCCGATCGCCTCTTTATTTACCTTGAGGTCAGCGAGGGAGACAACCTCCGAGCTTCTTTTGACCTTAATATCTACAAATCGGGACTTCGTCTGCACGATGTCGACGATATTCTCATTGAACTTCAGCAGCGTCATGAAATCAGCGAACCGGACTTTTCCAGGCTTCGCCACCTTGCTGGGCCCAAACGGCTGGGACATATCTCCGGGGGCACCACCGGCGACGGTGACGAGTTTTTCACCTTCTATTACGAGAATTGATCACCGCCAATGTGCTGCTTTACGTCGGGGCGCGAGCGTCCGGAGTAGTGGACGGGCGGTGGTTGCACCAGCGCGTGTGACGTGAAGTCATCGCAAAAAACAACCCCGGCGTGAACCGGGGCTGGTCGGTGTTCAGGTTGTTGCGCTACTCACGCGGCGCGGCGGCGGCACATCAGTCCGCCTGCGCCCAGCAGGACCAGCGCTGCGGTGGCGGGCTCGGGGATAGCAGCGGCCAGCGTGATCGTGGCGGGATTATAGATGAACAGCTGATTGTTGATGGCCGTCCCATCTGCGAGCAAGCCGGCCAGAGTTTGCTCGTCCAGCGGACCGCCGTCAACGTAGTCGCCGTACGCAAAATTGAAGCCGCTGCCGATGATGGTCATCGTGCTGTTGTCCGAGGCCTCCAGATTGTTCCCAAACGAGCCGCCGGAGACGGTCACCGTGCTGTTTTCGAAGGCTCCCAGATAGCTCCTCGCGAGGCTTCGCGATAGGCGGGCATTGCCGTTCGTCAATGGTTAAACGCGGGTTTTCAGAAAGTTTGAGCCGCAAAAGGCCGCCTGGTGCCGCCCTGCGCCACTATCCGCCCCCGGAACGCCTGGCGCCCGAACCGGACCTGCCCCATGCGCGGGAATCTCGCGGTGTTGCAGTCGAACGTGGCAACCCATGCGATACGCGTCACGTCGACCGGACGATGACCATCGTGTGCTTCGTGAAATGCGATCCTTAGCCAGGCAGCGTCCCCGCTTTAGAGCAGACCGTATTGATCGTTGGTTGGTAAAGCGACATTGGCACGTCAATCACAAACGCGTTCACCGTCTTTGGCAGCAAGAGAACATGCAAGTCCCGCGAACACAGCATTGCCGCCGTCGTTTTTCTGGTGGCAGCGAGAATAGCTGTGTACGTCATCGGGCAGAGCACAAGGACCATGTCTGGTCGTACGACTTTGTATCGGATCGGACCGAAGATGGTCGTCAGCTACGGCTGTTGGTGGTGGTCGATGCGTACCCTCGCGAATGCTTGGCGCTGGAAGTGGCATGTTCGTTTA
>CAUZEA010000087.1:0-25143 GCA_963578605.1 Planctomycetota bacterium | reverse complement strand
CCAGCGCCGAGCCAAGGCTGAAGACGATGAAGAAGCCCAGGTCGAGCAGGTAGATCAGTCGCCGACCGAAGCGATCTGTCAGACGTCCGAACACGATCGCGCCGAGCAGCGATCCCAGGAGGCTCGATGCTGCGATCCAGCCCTGCATGGCAGCCGACAGGCCAAGGTCTGCCCCGATCAGGCTGATCACGGCCCCGATGACGAACAGGTCGAAGCCGTCGATGGCGATGCCCATCGCCGAAGAGAACCAGGTGCGGAACTGGACCCGGTTCAGGTGCGGCTGTTCAAATGGAGAGGCGGCCGTGGTCATGCCCTGTTGTTACATCCTTGCCGAACGAGGCGTTGCAGTCTCTTCGTGGCAGCGTACCTGCCTGGCCACGCCCGTGCTGATCGGCGTGCACTAAACGGGATACGAGCACCCAGGCTCAAGTTGTGTCATCGCTCTTTCCTTCCAAGATGCACGACCCAACGCAAGGCCAACCCAACAAACCTCTCACTCTCGACTGAGGTAGATCCTACTGGAAGCCACGCCGGCTGGATGGCTTGTATCGTGATCACATTGGTTGTGTAGTTGTACTTAGTTTGGTCGGGAGTATTCGGCCCGGTCAAGGAACGCATGGCCGCCCGCCTGGCGGTACCACTGGAATAGATGAAGCCAGCGATGAAAACAGACACGCAACAGCTGAAACCAGACGGCTACGCCCCTGCGCGACAGTAATCCCACAAAAACCGGAAAATCTCAGGCCATATCTTTGACCGGCACCGGCTGTTCTGCCCATAATATTGCCTGGGCAGGCGGTTGTGGCCGTGAACTCAGGTTCAAATTGCTATCGGCGAACGCTTTTCGTCCCACACCGAACCACAGGCAGTGGCGTTTGAATGCCAACGTTTCGACCACTCGAATTAACAAGCCATGAAAACGTTGCTGATTCTGCGACACGCCAAGTCGAGTTGGAAAGACGCCGGCCTGGACGACCATGACCGGCCACTCAACAAACGGGGCGAACGGGTCGCGCCGCAAATGGGCCGGTTGCTGCGAGACCAAGACCTCGTTCCCGATCTGATCGTAAGCTCGACTGCGGAACGGGCCAGAAAAACGGCGGAACTCGTGGCCGAGAACTGCGGCTACCAGGGCGAGGTGGAGCTTAACCAACAGCTCTATCACGCGACTGCCGGGCAAGCCATTGCGGTGCTGACGGACCTGTACCACGACGAAGCTCGCGTGATGCTGGTTGGGCACAATCCGGGTGTTGAGGAGTTGCTCGAGGTGTTGACCGGGCAGGTAGCTGCGCTGCCCACAGCCGCGCTGGCCCAGGTTGAGTTGCCGATCGACCAGTGGCAGTCACTGAGCTTGTCGACCGGGGGAACGCTAATCAATCTGTGGCGACCGCGTGAACTAGACGAGTGAGTGCGAACTGGACGAGTGAGCGGAGTTGATCTTTAAAAGCCGACGGCAAAGTCGGGCAATCCAAGCCAACAACAAGTGTAAGGTTACCATGCCTGCCACCCATCGACTCGAACCAGGCCAGCCCGTTCGGTTAGCCGACATCACGACCAAGGGAAAGACTTACCACGACGATCGTAAAGCCGCCCAGGCAGAGTTTGTGAAGCTACGTCACGAACTCATCGAACTGCAGCGGCGTCTTTACGCCGACGGCAGGCACAAACTGCTGCTGGTCTTTCAGGCGATGGACGCGGGCGGCAAGGATGGCACAATCCGTCACGTCTTTCGAGGTGTGAATCCGCAGGGTGTGCGGGTGACGTCCTTCAAGAAGCCGACCGAAGCAGAACTCGCGCGCGATTTCCTGTGGCGAATTCACAAGGCCGTTCCGGCAGTGGGCATGATCGGCGTCTTCAACCGCTCGCACTACGAAGATGTGCTGGCCGTGCGCGTTCACAAGCTGGTGCCTGAATCCGTCTGGCGGCCGCGGTACGATCACATCAACCAGTTTGAAAAGCGACTGACCGATTCGGGCACCACGCTGCTGAAGTTCTATCTGCACCTCTCGAAGAAAGAGCAGAAGAAGCGGTTCCAGGCAAGGTTGGACGTTTCGGAGAAGAATTGGAAATTTTCAAAACTCGATCTCCAACAACGGAAACTCTGGGACGAATACATGGTTGTCTTCGAAGAAGCGCTTGAGCAATGCACGACTCCGTGGGCGCCGTGGTACGTCATTCCTGCCGATCAGAAGTGGTATCGAAATCTGGCCATCGCCCGTGTCCTGGTGGCGACGCTCAAGGAAATTGACCCTCAGTTTCCGCCACCGGCCGATTTTTTGAAAGACGTGGTGATTACTTGAACCAACGCGGCCGACAGCCTTGCTCATGCGCTCTCGAATTTGAAACAACTCCAAAACACGTTCCATGGTCCGCAGACGAAAATAGATCCAATCAATTTCGCCCAACGAGCGGGTGGCCGATTAGCTGCACCTTGAGCGTGAGGCGCTGAAACTAGACAGGCAATATTCTGCACGGGCTTACCAACAGACCGGTTTTCCATAGGGCCCTTGAGATGAGTACCCGATGACCATATACCCATCAGCAAGAAGTACCGTGGCTTGCCTTTTGGTGCTAGCCGCAATAGCAACGATTGCCATAGGGGACGCCGCCGTCCGGGCGGAAGACGCCGATGCACCGACGGCGGTGACGATGCGCGGCGCAGCAGGGGAAAACTGGCGTTTTGTAGGCGGTGCATGGCAGCAGAATACCGCGGGCGTTATCACACCGTCGGTGAATCAGGTGGATAACGATCTGGCCTTCTACACTCCACAGGCCTACCAGGACTTTGAGGCAAGGTTCGAATTTCGCTGGAATGGCCACTGGACAGCTGCGGGCTTTATATTCCGGGCTCAGGATGCACGCCATTATTACATTGTAGAATTTCCAGCCACAGGTCAGCATACGCGTGCGGAGCATTTTTGGGTTACTGTTTCAAAGGTCGATAAAAGCGGATGGCGAGAAATCTTACACATGCAGATGGTGCACGGTATCAGCAGCGTGCCCAGGATTTGGCACAAAGCCAAGGTTCAGGTGCAAGGCCGCAAGATCCGCGTTTGGGTAGACGGTCGTCCGGTAAGCGTTGTCGAAGATAAAACCTATCAGGCGCCCGGATATATCGGATTGGCAAGTTACAATTGCCTGGGCAGAAAGCAAAAGAGCAGTTTTCGCAAGCTCACCATAAGTGGTCAGGCAATTCAGGCAGCGGCATGGAACGGATCAGTCCGGCCTTTGCGCAATTGGGGAGTCGTGGATGACAAGAACGGCTCGGCCTGTACAAACATCGGCCGCGCAGGTAATGGCGATCTATTGACTTACAGCTCGCGCAGGCTGCTACGCTCTAGCGACAATGGACAGACATGGAACGCCGATGAGCAGAAAGCAGCTATCCCAGATTCAAATCCATACCGGTTTCGAAGTTTACCGGACGGTCTCCTGGAGCGTTACAGGAATACCGACAGGCTACCTTTCAAGATATTAAAGTCCATTTCACAAGACGACGGCAGAACCTGGTCGGAAGCGCGCGAAGTGGCAGAGGTGACCTTCCCGCCGGAAATACCTTTCAAATTGTTCTGCGGATCAAAGTTGTTGGAAACCAAGGCGGGAACGCTGCTGTTTTTCGCCTGGGCCAGGTCGGGCTTCGAGCTGGAGGTACTAGGAGGCAGGGCCTATCAAGCCGCCCCCTTGCCCTGGTCACAAAGCTACTGCCTGCGTTCTACAGACGGCGGCGAGAGCTGGTCAGACCCGGTCAACATCGATGGGGGCCCTGATCCCGCGGTTGAAATTGACGGTTACGAGCAGTACGGCAAGGATGAGTTCAACGAAGTATCCGCAGCCCAGACACGCGATGGCCAGATATTGGCCTTAATACGTCCTATCCACTCGCCTTTTATGTGGGAGACCTGGTCGGACGACGACGGGCGAAGCTGGACACCCGCCGCTCGTGGTCCGTTCCCCCTGTACGCCTGCACCAACGCAATTGTTTCCACGTCTTTGGGCGTTCTGCTTGTCGGCGGTCGCTTTCCCGGCTTGACCGTCCAGGCTAGCTACGACAACGGAATGAGTTGGCAAGGCTACGTGATTGACACTTGCGGCTGGGCCAATGGGGCGATGTACGAAATAGAGCCGGACGTAGTACTGTTCGTCTACGGCGGCTGGGAAAAACCCAGGCAGCTGCGATATCAGATCCTGCGAGTTACGCCAGAAGGGCTCAAGTCGGGTAAGGTCGTACGTTTTGTGTCCGACGTGAATCTGCAAAGCGCAGACAGTCTGCCTCGATGATGTGTGGCAATTCAAGGCTGATCCTCAAAACGGCGGTGTCGAACCGGTAGGGTTCGCCTCCCAGGTGCCTGAGGGCGGTTGGCCTGTCTGTTGGCAGTCATCGCCGGCTGGGTTGTGTTTTATACGGGATATTTCTACTATTTTGATGTTTGGTCCTGGCTGTAGAAATAAGGTATCGACAGATGGCCGACTATCAACCCAGCGCGCGGAGGCCGATTGCGAATATTTTTCGCCGGACCGCCGATTCGCCGGTCCGACTTTGTGTGCGACTGGGCATCCATCCCGATATCGTGTCCTACGCTTCGATTGGAGCGGCCGCAGGGGCCGGGATCTGTTTTTGGAAGGCGATGCATTGGCCCTGGCTGTTGTTGATTGGTTCGGTACTCTGTTTCGTGCGACTGTGGTTTAACATGCTTGACGGGATGGTGGCGTTGGCAGCGGGTAAGGCCAGCTTCAAGGGCGAGATCATCAACGAACTACCCGACCGGATTTCCGACGTGTTCATCTTCGTGGGGGTTGCCTACAGCGGACTTGCCCACCCAGCCAGCGGCTACCTCGCGGCCATCCTGGCATTAATGACGGCCTATGTTGGTATGTTGGGTCAGGCGGTAGGTGCCCAGCGACAGTTTGGCGGGCTGATGGCCAAGCCATGGCGGATGGTAGTCCTCAGCATCGGTGCGGTGGTGACCATGGTGTTGCTCTTGCGGGCTGGTGGCGGGGCTGGTTATCCGGCGGTGCCCGCTGGCGGACAACTCAGCGTCCTCGATTGGGCCTGCGTGGTGGTGGTCTTTGGCTGCGTGCAGACCATTGTGGTCCGCCTGGCGGCCATGGTGCGAAATCTGCGCAATCAGGCTGGTGGCGAAAGTTGATATGGAACCGTACCTTTTATCACCACTTTCCGCGGCAGATGCCAAAGATATCTTTTATCAATACCTGTTGATCGTCGGTAGTTTGCTGTCTATCGCTGGTGTGGCGCTGGTTGTTGCCCGATTTGTTCTGAAGCGAGACGTTCACACCGTCTGGACCAGGTATCTCGGTTGGCTGATCATGTTGCCGATCGTGCTCGGGGCAATCTGGTTGGGGCGCGTGTGGTTCATCGCGTTCATTACGCTACTGAGTATTTTCGGGTTTAAAGAATTTGCCAGGGCAACGGGACTTTATCGCGACTGGGTGATGACCGTGTTCGTTTACCTCGGCATCTTGTGTGTTGGTGCTGCTTCGCTTGTGGTCGACCCCTGGACAGGTATGGCAGGTTGGTACAGTCTATTCCGCGATATGCCGGTCTATGGTATCGTGGTGCTGCTGACGATACCGATCGCCCGCAATCGCACCACCGGGCAGTTGCAGACGGTGGCCCTGGCGATTCTCGCCTTCATCTACATCGGCTGGATGTTCGGGCATCTGGGATTTCTGGCCAACACGTCCCAAGCGGTCGGGTTTCTTCTCTACCTGATCCTGGCCGTTGAAATCGCCGATGTCTCCGCCTTCACATTCGGTAAGTTGCTGGGGCACCGCAAGCTGCGGAGCAACATCAGTCCGAACAAAACAATCGCTGGCGCGCTCGGTGCGATCGCCGTCTCAATGGCCTTGCCGTGGGTCCTTGGCTTTTCTTTTCCTGATGGCTTTGGCACCACGCAGAAAATCCTTACCGGGTTGATTGTCGGCATTGGCGGGCAGCTCGGCGATCTGACGATGAGCTTTATTAAGCGCGACCTGGCAATCAAGGATATGGGCCACGCGATTCCCGGCCACGGTGGCATCCTGGATCGTATCGATAGCCTGGTGTACACCGCGCCGCTCTTCATGCAGATGCTGCAGGCGTTCTACGGCCTGGACGCCCTTAGGGCTGAATGATTTTTGCCAGGAACTGGGGAGGGAAGTGGTAATCGCCAATGGAACATTAGTTCAAGCAAGGAAAAGACGATCGTTCGCCACTCCATGTGGCCATTTCACAGGCCCGTGGCGAAATGACAATTTCCTTTTGGTACCCCCGTGCGTTATCCTGTTTTGGTGATGGATGCATGGCAATACGACACGTCGCCCGACTTGGACCAATCGCTGACTGAGCGACTGCGCACGTTTCCCCGCGAGCCGGACCTGCTGATTTACAGTCTGCGTTCGTTTGCGGCGATTGGGGTTCGCAGCGGGCTTAAAATTTACCATCGATTTCAGGTCACCGGTCGTGAGAACCTGCCCTCGGAGGGTTCGTACGTCCTGGTGGCCAACCACACCAGTCATCTCGACGCCCTCACACTCGCAGCATCCCTGCCGCTCAAGAAGTTACATCGCGCGTTTCCGGCAGCCGCGGAAGACTATTTCTTCAAGAACATGCCGCGGACTTTTCTGGCTGCCGCGCTAATCAACGCACTGCCATTTAATCGTGAGGTGGGCTTCCGCCAGAGCATCAAGCTCTGCCACGGGTTGTTGGAGAACGAAGGAAACATTTTGTTTTTGTTTCCCGAAGGGACGCGATCGGTCAGTGGTGAGTTGGGGGATTTCAAGCCCGGCATCGGCATGCTGCTCGCTGGCGTCAATGTTCCTGTGTTGCCATGTTATCTTTGCGGAGCCCACGCTGCATGGCCTAAGGGTGCGTGGCTGCCACGCCCGCGCAAGCTTCATCTGCGGATCGGTGCCGCGCGGCGCTACGATACGTTGAAGCCGGGCAAGCAGGCGGCTCTCACGATCAGTAGAGAACTCCACGATGCCGTGCGGGAATTAGGTGAGAACCCGCAATAGATTAACGCAGCAAGTCCGACGGCAAGAAGGTCACCGGAACCCGAATCACTCCAGCTCTGCTGGTTCTCTCCGCCTACGCCTCAGCGTTTCTCAACGACAATCTGAAAGTGATTCTCTTTTTTACTCGTGGTCACGATGAATGAGAGTCCAGACGATTCGAAGGAACGATAGCGGGGGTGTAGCTGCGGTCCGATGGATGATGGGGTTGGTCGACCTGCCCCGCTTTTGAGAAATTCCTCTTCCCAATCCTCTGCTTGCGGCACTGCAGGTGGAACGATCATCACGCGATGCTGACCTGGCAAGGCGCCGTCGGTCTCACCGAATGTGCTGAGGCGAAATTCGCGCTCGGGTCCAATCATCCCTCTTGCGGTGGGAGCTAACGCAGCGCCGTCCAATTGAAATTCGAGCCGGCCACCGGCCAGGGGTGTTCCGTCACGATACTTCACGGTACCCCCGGCAGGATACGTCTGCGGGTTGTTGTCGCATCCGGTCACCAACAGGGGTAATACCACAGCGAGTCTTGCAGCGATCCGTTTCGCGATTTCCATGTCCAGAAGAGGCCCACCATAATGGCTTAGCGCAAGGCGCAAGCTCCTTTTGCGATTGAATCTCGAGTCTCTCTTCGTTCCAAAAGACTTGGCGGTACCAAGCGGCATGATTACAGAACCCCTCCTGGCATAAGATCTTCATCCGCCTTCGTCGCCAGGCGCCCCAATGCCGTCGTATTAATATTCACGTCCATGGACCGTACCGCTCCGTCTCCTAACAGGAAGTTGCAGACACCCGGATGCGGGCCGCCAAACCAGAGATTGTCCGTGTTGAGGTCCACGTAATCATCAAATTCGGGATCACCAATCAAGGGAAATCCGGGACCGGCCATGCGGGCCGAACTCCGCACGTCATACCCGCTGTAGACCGTCCCATCACCGTGGCGCGCTATTTTGCCCCCCTCCGTCCGATAATTGATACCAAAGCCCCTGGGAGGCACATGTTTTTCTCCCACGAACAAGGTTTTCGATAGACCGTCGACAACATCTTTAAGGGCAAACATCAGCTTGTCGCGTTTGAACAGGAACTGCTGCGGGCCGCGGCCCAGATCGCAAATTGGTTTCTCGGCGACCGGATAGCCGTTGTGGTTGTAGGGACCTGCGTGGCCGAAGGCGCCAGGAACCTGATCCTCGGGATAATCCCAGTGTGTATTATTCGTCGGATGACACCATGCCCTGCAGCGACCGTCCCCGAGACACACCGCGTAATTGGAGACTCCGCCTGTAAAATGACGGCCACGAACTTTACTTGGAGGCCATCCTGCGCGCTCTGCCGGTAATTGAAAATGCATCGCTTCCCCCTAAGCGGGAAATTCGTCCGGCTTTGGCGGAGGATAACTGGCAGGAGGTGAAGTTGATACCACTTGACGAGGTTACGGTAAGTTCCGGCTGGAAAAAATTATCGCCCTCCTCAAACAGCATTGCCGAACAATTTTCAACGTTTTTGCCTGCGGTATGGATGGCGGAAGCTCCGGATGCCTCCATTGAGTTCATATTTTGTGGTTCGGCCGTCGGGCTTTATGGCGTCAAGGGCTCTGACGTTGGCCGGCTACTGGTGCAGATTGACGACCAGGAGCCGTTCGATACGACCTTCTTTTACGTATCCTCCAATCCCTACCGGCATTTCCTCAAACCGCTGATCCTCGCCGACGACCTGCCGCCGGGAAAACACCACGTTAAAATTCAGATCGATTCGGAACCGATCGACAAGGTAACCATGTTCGCCGAGAGAAATATAGATCTTGACGACACCAGCGTGTTCGAAAAACAGAGGACCTACATTGGCGATATCATCATCAACGGCGACCTCGTAAAGGAATAAATTCCTCCGCCGGCGTGAGCCAGCATGGGGAGTGATTTGTCACGCTCGTCGATATCGACTAAGGATCCCCACCGTCATCCCTGGCTGCACGATCAACGCCCGTCGACCCCTTTTATGCCCAATTCAGCACACTGTTCTTCCTGTAAGACTTCCCATTCAAGGACATTTGGAATTTGGCGAAGTTAGTGAGTTGTTCACCTGGCTCCGTGCGCCAAGAGTGGTAGAGATTTGAATACGTGCTGATGGCCGAGATCGGCTTGACGCAACACATACCATAGCCGAAATCGAGCCATGCGCTTGATGGCGTTAACGCACAATGTCACGATTCTCAATGTGGCTGGCGTTTTCTACAGAGCCGTCCCGACCCTTTTGGAGGCGTTGACCTCTTTTTTCGGCCTCGCCTTCAACTGAAGACTTGTCTGAAAGCTTGCATCGCCTGTTGCAAATCGCCGTCGGGCCAGCACTCCAGGCCAATCGTGCCGGAGTAACCGACGTCACGTAGTGTTTGGGCAATCTGAGGATAGTTGATCTCACCCGTCCCGGGTTGGTGACGGCCCGGCACATCGGCGATGTGAATGTAGCCCAAGTAGTCACTGTATTGGCGAATAGTCTCAATGACGTTGCCTTGCTCCATTTGCACGTGGTAGATGTCCAGCAGCATCTTGATTCGTGGACTTCCGACCTCCGAGATCAATCGCACGCAGTCCTCCGGTCGCGGAATCGCGTAACCGGGGTGATCCAGGACCGTATTCAAGGACTCAAGGTTGTAGACAAGGTCTTCCCGTTCGGCAATCTCGGCCACTTCACAAAGCGTCTTGTAGGCAGTGATCCACATCGTTGCCGGGTGCGCAGCCTTTTCGTGGGCCACTTCGCCCTCAGAGCTCAACTTGCCGGTCAGAATCAGCAGTTCGCGGCAACTTAGTTTGTGGGCGATCTCCACAGAGCGCTCCACACCCTCCAGGTACTCCGCCACGCCATCGGGATGGACCATGCTGCCGTCGACGCTACCGGAGAACGTGCCGATCTTGACGTCGGGATCTTCGGCGAGCGCGTCAAGGTCCTGCTCGTGGGACGACCATCGCCAGAACTCGGCAAGAAAACCGGCTTGGGTAACCTCTTTCACCCGCTCGACGAAAGAGATGTCGTCAATGAGCGGTTCGACGCACACAGATAATCGAAACACGTTTCATCCCTTTTGGTCAAAAGATCGGGGAATTTACCGCATGAAGTGGTTGCTGACCCTGGAGTACGCGGGCGATTTCTTCGGCTGCCCGGCGGCACATGTTCTGTACGGCTGTTGCCGTATTGAATGCCGACCAGGGGGTTGCCAACACATTGTCCAGCCGAAGGAGAGGATCATCAGCCGGACAGGGGGCCGTATCCCAAACGTCGATCGCTGCCCCCGCTATGGCTCGTGACTCAAGGCATGCAGTTAAGGCCTGTTTGTCGATGATTGCTGGTCGCCCCGTGTTCACCAGATAGGCGTTTGCCTTCATCAGTTTCAACTGCGACTCGCCAATTAAACCTTGCGTTGACTCGTCCAACCCGCAATGGATTGTCACGATGTCGGCTTGCTGGAGTAGCGCATCGAGTGATACGTACTCTACCTGCATTTGGTCGGCAAACCCTTGATTCGGATGAATGTCGTAGGCCAGTGCCAGGGCGCCAAATCCCCGTGCCAACCGAATAACTTCCTTGCCAATCCCTCCCGCACCAATGACACCAATTGTGAGGCGTCCCAATTCCTCACCCCCGGTACTGGCATAGACTCCTTTTTTCATGTCCGAGGCCATGTTGGGGATATGCCGCAGGAGGTTCAAGATCAAACCGATTGTGAACTCGGCGACCGCCCCGTTTGTGGCACCCGGGGTGTTGGTGACCCACACCCCGTGCTGCGCCGCTGCCTCCAGATCGACATGGTCCACGCCGACGCCGTGGCGGGCAACGATCTTCAGATTTTGGGCAGCGCGGAATACGTTGGGGGTGTAGTATTCACCACCTGCTACGACACCCGCCGCGGTGGCAATTTCACGGCAGAATTCGTCCTCGCTCAAGGTTTGCAACGGGACGACTCGGAGTTGGCAACCGATGGGTGCCAGGATTTCGGTTACATGGTCGGACATGTGCGGCTGAGCGCAGATCACGTCGTGGGACAAGCGTTGTTCCTTTAAAAGCGGGAAATCAAGCCAATGCAAAGAGTATTCACGAGCCAGCGAGTGTACCAGGAAGGCACCGAGTGCACGAGGGGCAACCATATAGAAACGACTTTGATCCGTTTGAGCCGTGATGCCATGTCGACTTCATAGTCCCGGAGTGCGGCGACATCTATATCATTTCTCCGTATCCTCCATGGCTGGGAGGTTTTTTTACAAATCGCATCACTCCACTTCACACCCACAACACCACATGCTCAAGGATCCCAATATGAACAACAGCAATTTCAGCATTGGCATTTGAGTTCTCGATGAAGCACCCTCCGCTGGTTGTGTCGAACAATTGAAAGACGCGCGATGCGCCAGAAAAACCGGCTTGGGTGACCTCTTTCACCCACTCGACGAAAGAGATTTCGTCAATTGGCGGTTCAACGCATAGATAATCGAAACACACTTTCTACACAGTTCTTGGATGGGCTCTTCATGCTGGGTACTCCTTCATCCCGGCAATTCAGCTGCCGCGATAGGTCGAGTATCCGAACGGCGAGAGCAACAGCGGAACATGGTAGTGGCTTCCCGGGCCTACCACTTCAAACAAAACTTCGACTTTTGGGTAAAAGGTTTCACGTCCGCTACGTGCGAAATAGCTGGCTGTGTCGAACTCGATGCGATACGTTCCGGCCTGTGCCTCGCCAGCAGGGAGCAAATCGGTCACACGGCCGTCGGAGTTGGTAATTCCTCGACCTAATTCGACCGTTTCCCCACGCTTTGCCACTTGGCAAAGTATGACGGCTATGCCATCGGCGGGGCAACCGAGAGATGTATCGAGAACATGTGTCGTAATTGGACTCACAAGATTTCCTCAAACTGATGGTGTTAGCTTACCAAGCCGCAGGTGAGTGATTTTGCGCTGCTCTTCGCTGGCCACACTCAACTCTGTGGAATCGTCGTTTCGGAGCCTTAATTCAAGTAATGCAAGCATCTCGGCCGCTGTTTTTCCGGTTGCACAAACGATAAACACGTAACCAAAGCGTTGTTCGTATTCCCGATTGCCGTCAGCCAACCTTTGTAAGGTTTCTTCGTCGGCTACCTCAACCCCTGATTGTTCGCTTGCCGACCACTGCTTGTTGCCGGCCAGCCGCATACGTAGCGAATCGAGGTCGCCGATCTTGGGGTGTCCGCCAAAGGCTTCCAGCCAGGCCTGACTGGGCATAGCGTCAAACACGCGGTTGGCCGCCACTTGCAACGCCACCGCGTCGGCAAATGGTCGGGCCTCGTTCATCTGCGCGCACCACCAACGCGCAGCACAACATTTATGGAACTCCTGTCGTACTGCGTTCCCAGGAAGCTTGTTCAACCAGTTAACAACCTCTTCGTTCATATCGTTTGACCTTCACCCGCATGTGCAAGCTTACCACGGAGGTATACCCGCTGAACAACTCCGCACATTGTACGACCTTCATAGGGAGTCATCGAGTGACGGTGATGAAGTTGTTTGCCGCGGACAACGAACCTTGCGTGAGGATCAAAAACAACAAGGTTCGCTTTCATACCGGGTTGAATACCAGCTTCGCGTTTGATCAGCCTGGCAGGACTATGGCACAACCACCGTACCACGTCGGTAAGGGTGTGGCCACGCTTGGAAGCCTCGGTCCAGACAGCAGATAACGAAAGTTGCAACGAGCTGACTCCGCCCCAGGCAAGATCAAATCGGCCCTCGCTCAGCCGCTTCATTTCTGGAGGGCAGGGCGAGTGATCCGACGCGACGAAATCGATCACCCCCTCGGACAGCGCTTGCCAAAGCGCCTCGCGGTTGGCAGCGTCGCGGATTGGAGGAGCACATTTGTATTGGGTTGCGCCATCGGGAATCTCTTCAGCCGTAAACGTCAGGTAGTGCGGGCAAGTCTCGACCGTGACAGGCAGACCCACTTGGCGCGCTTCGCGCAGCAGTGGAAGACTGCCGGCATCAGCCAGGTGGACAATGTGTGTCACGCAACCGGTCTCCCGGCACAGATCAACCAAAAGTTCAATCGCATCGCGTTCAAACGATGATGGCCTGGTGGCGAGGTAGTCCGCATAGCGCCGTGGGTCGATCATCTCGGACGCAGGTTTCACAAGCTCGGCATGCGCGAGCAGCGGTACACCTCGGTCGGCCAGCAGTGGCATCGCGGCGCGCAGTTCTCGTGCCGTGGCAGCGGGGAAATCGTCGATCCCGCTGTGGCAGAGAAAAGCTTTTACGCCAAGAACGCCCTCGTCGAGCAGTTCGCCAATCTGCGACTCGTTGCCCGGAATGAGCCCGCCGTGAAAGCCGACATCGACGTGCAGCTTCCCGGAGGCTGCAGTTCGCTTTGCGTCTAGCGCTGATGCCGACGTGGTAACGGGCGAGCTATTGAGCGGCATGTCGACCAAGGTCGTAATGCCTCCGGCCGCAGCGGCTGCGGTGCCGGTGGCGAAACCTTCCCACTCGGTGCGGCCCGGTTCATTAAGATGGACATGCGGGTCCACCAAACCGGGAAGCAACGCGAACTGCCCAAGGTCTTCACCTTCACCAGACTCGTATTCTCCGACCTCAACAATTCGGTCTCCGCGTATCTTTACGGTAGCCGGCCGTTGGCCATCAGGAGTTACCACTCGGCGGCTGCGCAGCACTAAGTCGTAATTATTCGTGGGCTGGTCGGCTGGCATAAGCGTCCGCGTACTGTATCTTAAGCTCTGGAAATACCAATATATCCGAATCACGCGAGGTTGACATGGCCGGTCATCTGACATCCCATAGCTACGGCAAACACTGCGTACGAGTCAGCAAGGTGCGCCGCCCGCGCAAGGCAGCGCCGAATACCGAGCAGCACGATTTTGTGGAGGCCTCGGTCGACGTCGAACTGGAAGGTGCATTCGATGCCGCCTTTACGGCAGGCGATAACCGCGCGGTGATCGCCACGGATACCTGCAAGAACACTGTGTATGTGCTTGCCAAGGATCATTCGCTCGAAACGATCGAATCATTCGGCCTGTTGATCGCCGAACACTTCCTCAGTCGATACGAGCACGTCGACCGCTGCACGGTTTCACTGAGCGAGCGAGTCTGGACGCGATTGCTCAACTCCCCACACGCTTTTGTGGCACGTGATCGCGTGACTCCCACTGCCCAAGTCAGCTTCGCCAGGAAGGAGCAAAAACAGGTTACCGCGGGGGTCGAGCACCTGTTGATCGCCAAGACTACCGAGAGCGGCTTTGTCGACTTCCACCGCGACGAGTTCCGTACGCTGGCCGACACAGACGATCGGATTCTCGCCACAGAGCTTTCCGCGTCATGGAGTTACGCTTCGACCGATGTAGACTTCGCAGCCGATCGTAAAACGATCCTCGATGCCTTGCTTGCGCGGTTCATCGATCACTATAGCCACAGCGTTCAGGAAACGCTCCATCTGATGGGCCGAGCCGCCCTGGATGCATGCCTGGCAGTGAATCAGATCACGCTCACGATGCCGAACAAGCACCACCTGCTGGCTGATCTTTCCCCGTTTAACTGCGAGAATGAAAACGAGGTGTTCGTCGTCACCGACGAACCGTTCGGTACTATCACAGGAACACTTTCGCGCGGTTAAAGGATCGTGGATTCGTTATTCGCTCATTTAGCCTCGCTACTTGCAGCGGGGGTACCGCGAAGCAGGATCTGCGGCTGCATATTTCTAACGCGCTAATTCGGCTAGCGTGAGCGCCAGCGTGCGGACACCAGCGGCAATCTGGGAGGGCGTGGAAAATTCATCCGGCCGGTGGGACACTCCACCACGGCAGGGAATAAAAATCATCCCCATCGGCGCTACACGAGCCATGAACAGAGAGTCATGGTAAGCTCGACTGATCATCTTCTGGTAATTCAAACTGAGTGACTCGGCTGCCCGGCAAGCAGCTTCGACAATGCGCGCATCAGCGTCCGCTGGTGGATCGGCGTTCACCACACGCCAGTCGAGTGACACATTGCGCTGATTCGCGATTTGTTTTGTCGCTTCGCCGATCGCGTTGAATATAACATCGCGGTTCGAGTCATCGATGTCACGCAAGTCGAGCGTGAATCGTACGCGACTGGGGATCGAGTTGACAGCGCCAGGATGGACGTCTTGCTGTCCGACTGTGGCAACCAGGTCCGGACTGAGACTGGATCTGGCGAGCGATTCAATCACTGTGATCATGGCAGACGCGGCGGTCAGGGCGTCGCGCCGGGCCGGCATCAACACGGCGCCCGCGTGTCCTCCTTCACCTGTCACCACAAACTCTGCCGTGGCCGGGGCGGCGATCGCCGTCACCACGCCAATTGGTAAATCTGCCACTTCCAATTCTGGACCCTGCTCAATGTGCAGTTCGACAAATGCGCAATAATGGTTGGCTGGGAGTTGCACTTCTTTGATCTCGCCAGTGAACCCGGCTCGGCTGCGTACCGTGTCATAATTATCTCTGGCATCGTCTATCAAGGCCACGAGATCGCTTGGAGACATCGCTCCGCTCATCGTACGGCTGCCTGTGCAGCCGACGCCGAATCGCGTCGGTTCTTCCGAGGTGAACATCACCAATTCGATCGAGCGTTTTGGCTGGAAGCCCATTCGCTGCAATGCCCGAATCGCTTCGAGCCCGCCGAGCACTCCGACCGTGCCGTCGAACATGCCGGAGTGTGGGATTGCGTCTGTGTGTGAGCCAGTACCGACAGCAGAAGCGGCAGAATCGGTACCCTCCCAGCGTGCGAAGGTGTTCCCGATTGGATCAACACGCACAGCTAATCCAGCATTTTCGTATAAAGGGAGAAGATATTCTCGCGATCGCAGATCCGTTTCAGTAAACACGATCCGTGTCACAGCCGGGGACGGCTCAGGACAGTCGCTGATCGCTGCGAGTTGGTGAAGCTCACTCATCAGCGTATCGATATCGACAGGGGGTGAGCTGTTGTTCATTCTGCGGGCAACTCTTCCGCAGGCAGGCCTGGGAACAAAGGATTGCGATGGATGTCTTTGTAGTAAATGTAGGTTGCTGGTTCTTTACCCATGGCGACAAACCATTGGGGACAGTAGGGCGCCATCCAAATAGTGTCTCCCGCTTTGACCGGATACCACGCATCACCCAAACGGTACACACCTTGGCCCTGTTTCATGTAGAGACCGTGCTCCATGACGTGGGTCTCAACGAAGGGAAGCATCGCTCCAGACTGGTAAGTAAACACATTCACCCCTATGTCAAAAGCCAGCTCGACCGGTAGTAGCGTGGCCAACATTGCATCGGGATCACCTAGGAACGGCTCCCTGGGTGCTTCGCTAAGTGAACCAGTCACACGTTGCGGCGTCGTGACGCCAGGGAGTGGCTCGTATTGTTTCTCAAACACTAGGAGGCTTGTACCTTCTGCGGCGGTCAACGCGTACGAATCACCCGGAGGAAACCAGGCAAACATGTCAGGATCAAGCGTTGTACCATCGAGCGAGGCAACGCCCTCGAGTACGTAGATTAGCCGCTCGGCGCCGGGTGCGGCCCCAGTCGACCGACAACTACTGGATCCCTGTACCAAATATTGAACAAACCTCGGTCCGCCCACGCCTTCATGCATGGCAGGACTAATGAGCACAATCCCTTCTGTGTCCTGCCACTGTGACAGTGGCGATGTAACGTGACCATCCGGTGCGACGAGCGCATGGTTGTAGGCAACATGGGTGCGAGTTTCACCAAAAGGGGTGTTCATGTTTCGCTGCTCACTTTTGATTCTTGTATAACTGTTTCTGCCAAACTGATACCAAAGCGGCTCATCATTTCGATTGCCGCGGCGACATTTCTTCGAGAACTACAAACGTTCCATCCTCTGCCTGGGTAATGCGTTGGCCCACGTTGATCAGTTGGCCAACGACCCGTTTTCGGCCTGGATCTTCCAAATACCGCACGTCCAGCGGCAGCCGGGCGTAGCCGGGTATCACATGTGGCGTGTTCGGTAGGACATCCATCCCGCCAATTGTAGCTATCAATCCTTTCGTTTGAATCCCCGTAGCGTGAACCTCTCGAACAAACTTGCCGTCATGGCCGGCGCGCCGGGGCGATCGAGCATTGGCGTGGTGCCTGCATGATCGGTTTGAGCAAAAGGGGAAGTGAACTCAGGCATTGACGACGGCTTAGCCCCAACCTATCGTGCACATAGGCAAAACTTGAACATATGGAGCCTCGGACGTGCTGGCACCCTGCCCCCCTGGCGTCCAAACCTCATCCGGGGAGCCGTAGCAACCGGTTTGGATGGCCGTATGCGAGACAACCTTGTCTTTTATGTCAATGGAACTCGCCACGTTGTGCGTGGTTCCGAGGCAGCTCTGACGCTGACTGAGTATCTCCGCAATGGGTGCGAAAATGAGGCCCAGCGACTTGTCGGTACGAAGGTCGCCTGTGCCGAAGGGGATTGCGGCGCTTGTACGGTACTGGTAGGCAAGCCTTTGAACGAGGGCGATGGTTTTGAATACCAAACGATCGATGCGTGCATCGCGTTTGTCTATCAAATGGACCGCCGTCATGTGATCACTGTTGAAGGTATCTGCCGCGAGGATGCGCTCTCTGAAGTGCAAACTGCGATGGTAGATTTCCATGGCAGTCAGTGCGGCTTTTGCACGCCAGGGTTCGTCATGGCGCTGCACGGGCTCGTCGAAGAACATTCTTGCAACGGCAACGATCGAATTTCAGACGACGTATTGCGGTTAGGTTTGTCTGGAAATCTGTGCCGCTGTACGGGTTACGACCAGATTCTGGATGCCGGTCGATCGTTTGACCTTACTGCCGTTGCTGCGGTAGCCAGGCAATTCGACACAGCATCCATGCTCGCGGATTTCACCAAGATTGGCGACAGACCGGTTCAGCTAAACTCACGACCAACTGCTGGAATCAACAGAACCGCAGATAGCACATCGACGAACGGCGCCGTGGGAAAGGCACTTCCTCCCGAAATATTTCTGCCAAGTACATTGGACGACCTGCTCGCTCGACGTGCGCAGCGGCCCGCAGCAACCCTCGTGGCGGGCGCAACGGACCTCGGCGTGCAACGCAACCACGGCAGAATTGCTCTTGACGACGTCATCTTCACGCTCGGCGTAGAAGAGTTGGGCCAAATAGAGATCGAGGGAAACGAGTTGATAATTGGCGCAACAGTTTCCTGGTCGCGGATTGAGTCGTTTGTATACGAGCATGTGCCTGAGTATCACCAAATGATCACCCGCTTCGGTAGTCCACAGGTGCGGCACGCAGGTACGCTTGCCGGAAATCTGGCAAACGCCTCGCCCGTTGCCGATGCAATTCCTTTTCATTACGTGGCCGGCTCCACGATCGAATTGGCCAGCATTCGCGGCACACGTCAGGTGCCCATTGAAGAGTTTTACCTCGGCTATAAGCAACTTGACCTACAGCCGGATGAAATCATCGTCTCAGTACGCACCCCGCTGCCGACTGCTAATGAGCGATTGAAGCTGTACAAGATTTCCAAGCGGCGCGACATGGATATTAGTACCGTATCCGCTGCCTTCTGGCTGGAACTCGAAGATCAGAAGATTCGTACTGCGCGAATCGCGACCGGTGGTGTGGGGCCAACTGTCATAAGGTTGCGGCAGGCTGAGGCCATGCTGAAAGGCCAACCAATGACCGCCGAGACCATGCGTGCCGCGGGGCGTAAGGGACGGGATGAGATTACCCCGATCTCGGACGTGCGTGGCGGTGTCAGCTACCGGCACCAATTAGTGGAAAACCTGTTCGTCAAGTGTTTCCACGACCTTTCCCCGTCCCCAAGTCCGGTGGAGGTCTGATCATGCCTAGCGTTGGCGCTCCGCTGCCCCATGACTCCGCTGTTGGCCATGTAACCGGTACCGCGCAGTATGTTGATGATCTCCCTCGTCGCGAAGGGGAACTTTATGTGGATTTTGTCGGCACGCCAGTCGCGGCTGGGCGAGTGCGTTCAATCGACCTCACCGCTGCCCGCGCTGTGCCTGGCGTCGTGTGCCTGCTGACACATGAAGATTTGGGCGGAGCGAACCATTTTGGGGCGATCATCTCCGACGAGCTGTTCCTGGTCGAAAAAGAAATATCTTACCTTGGCCAACCGTTGGTGGTCATTGGTGCCAAGACGCAGGCAGCGGCACGGCAGGCTCGTGCAGGTGTGCTAATCGACTGCGAAGAACAAACCCCGGTGCTTACCATAAACGAAGCGATTAATGCCGGGGTGTTCATTGGACCTGTGCGTCACATGATCAGCCCAGCTGCTGAGGATGATGCAGCGTACGAGGTGGCGTTTCGTGATGCACCACACACGCTCAGCGGCCGCTTTCATAGCAATGGACAGGAGCAGTTCTACTTCGAGACCCAAGCTGCTTTGGCAGAACCGGACGAGGCAAAGAGCATCAGGGTTATTTCGTCCACGCAGAACCCGACCGAGACCCAAAGGGTGGTCGCCGAGGCACTGGGACTTGGATTGAACAAGGTTGTGTGCGAATGCCCGCGGATGGGCGGCGCCTTTGGCGGAAAAGAAACTCAGTCAGCGCTCACCGCCGTTATGGCCGCAATGGTTGCGCACAAGACGGGTTGCCCGGCCCGACTGGCACTCGACCGTAGCGACGACATGCGAATCACTGGCAAGCGTCATACCTACCAAACCGATTATCGTGTGGCCTTTGACAAAGACGGACGCCTCATCGCCGCGGAGTTCGCTTTTTACTCCAATGGCGGTGCATTCGCAGACCTGTCGACTTCGATCCTGGAGCGCACCATGCTCCATGCCGACAACGCTTACCACGTGCCGCTCTTTCGTGTTACAGGACAGGTCTGCCGCACCAACCTGCCTCCCAACACCGCGTTCCGTGGTTTTGGCGGCCCGCAAGGTATGGCTGTCATCGAATGTTGCCTGCAGGAAATTGCCCGAGTTGTGGGGCAAGACGCGCTGGAAGTCCGCAAATTGAATCTTTACCACGATGGCGATCCGCATCGCAGCTTGACACAGTACGGACAAATCGTACGCGATCACGTGCTGGCAGAGATCTTTGATCAACTCACCGAGTCGTCGGACTATTCCCGCCGGATGGCTGAAGTGGAACAGTTCAACGATTCCAGCCCGACGTACCTGAAGGGCCTGGCAATTTCACCTGTCAAGTTTGGTATCTCCTTCACGACGAAGTTCATGAACCAGGCCAACGCTTTGGTCAACGTTTACACCGATGGCACCGTGCAGGTCTCCACGGGCGGCACGGAGATGGGCCAGGGACTGAACACGAAGATTTGCCAGCTGGTGGCCGACGAGTTTGGCCTTCCACCCGGGAACGTACGCTTGATGGTCACCTCAACAGAAAAGAACATCAACACCTCGCCCACCGCCGCCAGTGCAGGGACCGATCTTAATGGGACTGCAGCTCTTGAAGCCTGTCGCCAAATCAAGAGTCGCATGGCCACTTACGCCGCGCAATTACTGGCCGACCCCGCACGCGGATTGGCCCCGGCGCCGGAGCACATACATATTGAGGATGGCTTGGTCTACGACGACCGTGACTCCCCGCAGAGCCCACGATTGACTTTTAGCGAATTCTGCGCAATGGCCCGCCGCGCGCGGGTGGACTTAGGCGCCCGCGGTTTCTACGCCACACCTGGCGTGGACTTTAACCGGGAGACTGGACGTGGCAATCCCTTCTTCTATTACACCACTGGCGCAGCAGTAGCTGAAGTCACAATCGATCGTTTCACCGGCGAACTCACTTTCGACCGGGCCGACCTGCTGATGGACGTCGGACGGATGATCAATCCAGGCGTCGACCGCGGGCAGGTAATTGGCGGGTTTATTCAGGGTGTTGGTTGGGTCACCAACGAAGAACTCCGCTACGATGACACGGGACAGCTTCTTTCCGCGGGGCCAACGACTTACAAGATTCCGAACGTGACCGACTTGCCGCACGTGTTCAACGTCAATTTTATCGACAATCCAAAGCACCAAAAAAACGTGCGCCTGAGTAAAGCGGTCGGCGAGCCACCACTGATGCTGGGCCTCGCTGTTTGGCTGGCGGCCTGGCATGCACTATCGTTCGTCAACGAGCACAAACGTGTTGAACTGGCAATACCCGCAACCGGTGAAGAATTGTTGACTCGTCTAACTGAGCTCGCCTCCGACAACGAAGTTGCTTCGGCGCCGTCGGCTGGGGGCCAGGGCTTTACACAGACCTCTGTGGCCTATCAGGAACCCGCAAATCGCCCATGAATCAAGCCAACCTGTTCCGACTCTGCGCTGAACTCACCGACGCAGGTTCGCCTTTCGTGTTAGTGACTCTTATCGAAGTGACTGGCTCCACGCCACAGGACGCCGGGGCAAAAATGATCGTCACGGCTGACGGTCTTGCGGAAGGCACCGTGGGCGGTGGACGCGTTGAGGCGAAAGCTATTGATGAAGCTCAAGCAATGCTCCGCGAGCAAGTCGATCGCCGTCTCCACGATTGGAGTCTCAAAGCAGATGTCGGGATGACCTGTGGCGGACGGGTGAAACTCTTCTTCGAGTCTCCTGGGGTGGCATCCTGGCAGGTGGTCATCTTCGGAGCGGGGCATGTAACTCAGGCGGTTGCGCGGTTGCTTTGGACGTTACCATGTCAAATTACCTGCATCGATCCCCGCCCAGAATGGCTCACCCGGCTTCCTGGGGGAGTTCACAAAATCGAAACCAAGGATCCACCCGCTGAGGTCGATGCCTTGCCGACAGGCACATTTGTGCTCTGCATGACCCAGGGCCATCGGAGCGACTTGCCGGTACTGAAGCGTATCTTCCAATCTGACCGCGACTTCCCGTTTCTTGGTGTCATCGGTAGCCACGCAAAAGCCGCGGTGTTGCGGAAAGAGCTGGCAGAGGCTGGAGTGCCCGCGGAAAAGGTCATCTTCCACTGCCCGGTTGGTTTGCCGATCGGTTCGAATCACCCGGGCGAGATTGCCGTGAGCATCGTAGCCCAGCTAATTGAAGCGCACGACGCTGTGGGGAAATCGAACGGGACTTCAAGTTAAGAGCTTCTTTAAAAAATCAAAACCAGAACCAGACCAAAACCAGCCAGGCAACATTCTGAAGTCGCAGAATGTTGCCTGGCTGGTGTTTTGGGTTTTGTGTGGTTTGGTGGGTTTTGTGTTGTTTTGACTCCGTTCTATAATGCACCCGGAAGGCAAGATAGTTTCTCACGGCCGAACCGCAGGAGTTCCCATGCGCATCATCAGTGGCGGCATCCAGCACGAGACCAACACCTTCGCCGAGGGAACGACCACGCTGGCGGAATTCATCCGTGACAGCCACTGTGGTGACCAGCTTGCTGGTCATGATACCGTGATCGAACGGTACCGGGGAACGGGGACCATCCATGGCGGTTACCTGGCAGGTGCCGAGGCAGCTGGCTTCTCCCTGGTGCCAGTCCTCAATACCGGCGCCTACCCTTCCGGGATGGTCGAGAAAGATACGTTTGACCAACTCAAGCAGATACTGGTGAGCCGAATCAAGGCGGAGCTCCCGGCCGACGGGATCCTGCTCGACCTGCACGGGGCCATGGTGACGGTAGAATTCGAGGATGCCGAGGCAGAAATCGTGCGAGCCGTCCGCGGGGCGATCCCGGATGATCTGCCGATCGTGGTGACACTTGACCTGCACGCCAATATTTCACCCGCGCTGGCGGAGCGGGCCACCATGATCATTGGATACGACACTTATCCCCACGTCGACATGAAGGAGCGGGGTGAGGAAGCGGCAGTGCTGATCGCGCGCATCGTGCGTGGGGAGGTTGTTCCCCGACAGGCTTACCGACAACTCCCGCTGCTGACCCTGCCCCCCATGCAGTGCACGCTGCGGGAGCCGATGCAGACGGTAGTCCAGGAGCTCCATGCGCTGGAGTCCCAGCCGGGAATGCTGACCGCCACGATCGCCATGGGATTTCCTTTCGCGGACATTCATGACATGGGGGTCACAGTGCTGGCCACCAGCGACGGGGACCCGGCACTGGCAGAGCAGACGGTTGACCGCCTAGCCAGCCGGCTTTGGGAATTACGGCAGCAACTGCAACCACGGCTGACGACGATCGAGGAGGCGATGGAGATTGCCAACCAGCAGGGCGGCCTGGTGATCTTTGCCGATGGCTCAGACAACCCAGGTGGAGGAGCTCCCTGTGATGGCACGGTCGCTCTAAAGGCGCTGATCGATGCCAATTTCCAAGGGGCTGTGGTCGGGTGCCTGTATGACCCCGAGACGGTCGAGCAGGCTTTTCAGGCGGGGGAGGGAGCCACGCTGTCTGTCCAGCTGGGAGGCAAGACCGATGATCGGCACGGCAGCCCGATCACGACGGAGGTGGAGGTTGTGCGGCTGAGCGACGGCAGATTTCGCTTCCACGGCGCCATGGCCCAGGGGCTGGAGGAGACGCTGGGGCCGGCCGCCCTGTTACGGATCGGAGGCGTGGAAGTACTTGCCACCACTTTGCGCCGCCAGTTGACCGACCGGGCCATGCTACAGACGGTAGACGTTGACTTTTCCACCGGGAAACTCCTGGTCCTCAAGAGCGCGGTACATTTCCGTGCCGATATCGGGCCAGCTGCCAAGGTGATCCTCGACGGTGACACACCCGGAATTCACCGACCCGACTTCGGCTGCTTTGACTACCACAACCTGCGGCGGCCCGTTTACCCGCTGGAGGCAAAAGGCATGTAAAAAGCAGACAGGCAACATTCTGGGACTTCAGAATGTTGCCTGTCTGCGTTTTGGTAGTTTAGGATTGTTTGTATGAGATTATTCAATTGCGCTGTCATTTTTCTTGCATGTCTGAATCTAGGGAGCGCCACCTCGCTACTTGATGCTCAGCAGCTCGTCTCGCTGGAGCGTCCCTACCAGGGCGAGGCCACCTACGAGGCGATGAAAAAGGTGTGGCCCTGGATGGGTGGCCAGTAGACGACCCTGTCGCCTTTGCATTCGCGGGCCAAGTTCCTTTCGGACTGGAACGGCACGCTTCGGACTTATGTTTACCCGTGGCGAAATGGCAGCGGCGACGAGGATCTGAAGATCTACAAAGACGACACCTTGGTCGTGTCGTTCGGTGCGGGTGATCCTCCATTTATTGTAGAAAGAGACAACGATCAGGTAGATCAACGGCGGATCAAAGGCTATCTGCCGGGCACGGAGTCAAGCTGGCAGCACGAGCATTTTCAGTACAGCCAGGTGGCCTTCGCTGCACTGCTCGACGCGGAACGTGTCACCACCGGTAAGGAAACCACCGTGGCAGTGATTCGCATGACGGTGAAAAACGTCGGGCACGCCGAATCGCCGGCGCACCTTTGAGTGAATCTGGACACAAAGCAGCCGCTGCGATGGGAGAACAATTTCATTTACGACCCAAAGGGCCGTGTTCGGGGTTACATCGGGCCGCGGCCATCGGTCACGGCAACCTTTGTTGATCGCGAGGCGTCACCCACCAAGAAAGACGGCTTGAAGTTCTCGACGGTCCTTGCTCCCCAGATGCAGTTTCATATCGATTTGATGATTCCGGCTGTTCCGACCAGTAGGGAACAGGAGCCTGTGGTCAGCAGTTTGGACTTTGACGTTAGCTACGAGAAGTTCATCTCAGAATGGCAACAGCTGCTGGAGCAGGGCATGACAATCAATGTCCCTGAGCCGGTGATCAATGACTTCTATAAATCTCAGCTCGGCCAGCTGCTTTGCGGTTCTCAGTTAGATCCGAACGAAAATCGGCTGTACTTGAAGGATTATCCGTTTGCTCATTACATGATGGCCATGCTGTCGTTGAGCTTTGTGGCGTTCGACCAGAAGGGCCACCACGAATTGGTGGGCCGATACATCGAAAACTGTCACCTGGCATGGCAGGGTACGATGCAGCCGGAGGGGAAATTCACGTCCCAGAAAGGCTTTCTCGCTGGTCCAGTTGAAATGGAAGGGGATGAATGGCCAGTCAAGAATGGATTTGTGCTGTGGGGAGTTGTCGAGCATTACAAGCTGAGTCGCGATCGAGAATGGCTCGAGCGTGCGCTGCCTCCTATGTTGGCCAGCTGCGACTGGATCAAACGCGAACGGGCAACGACCAAGAAGTTCGACGAGAATGGCGAAAAG
>CAUZEA010000086.1:0-25219 GCA_963578605.1 Planctomycetota bacterium | reverse complement strand
GCCTACCGTTACGTGTTCAAAAATGTTCGCGATGACCTGACCTTCGACGTTTATGGTGGCGACGATCGGGTCACGAACTTGCGATTACGTGTGGTTAATCGTCCAGAACTGGTGCATGTGCAGCTTGACTGTAGCTTTCCAGAATACCTTCAGCGGGCTCCCCAGTCTCTTCGCTTCGTACGCAATGCCCGCATCCCCATGGGAACGAAGGTGCACGTGCGGGCTGCGGCCAGTAAACCTCTTCGGGAGGCCCGTGCAACCAGTGTTGAGCGGGATTACGAACAAATCTGCTCGTTCGCAGAGGTACCTACCGAAGAGGTGGAGTTCGACTATGGAGTACTTGAGGGGGACGATATGTTACTAATCGACCTGCAGGATACCTATGGGGTATCTTCGGGTGAGCCGTACCGTCTGTCGCTGTCGGTGGTGGCCGACGAAGTGCCTCAGGTCTCGGTTCATTTGGAGGGGATTGGCTCGGCGATTACACCTGCAGCGCAGATTCCGGTGGCGGGCTTCGTTACCGATGACTATGGATTGCAGGATGTCTGGTTTGAATATTCATTAGACGGCGGTTCGGAGCACGCACAGCCGTTTACCGGTGACGTACAACAGAAAACGGTCATCGAGGTAGCAGAACGCCTCGACGTCCGCGATGGGCTTGCTGCGGCCGATGGCCATCGGGTCGTACCGGTCACTGGTCAAAAGCTGACGATCGGGGTGGTTGCCCGCGATCGCTGCAACATCGGATCCGAGCCGCGCGAGGGCCGTAGCCAGGAGTTTCAACTCGATGTCGTGAGTCCGGCTGATCTGCTTTTGCGCATCGAACGGCGCGAATTGGCATATCGGCAGCGTTTGGAGGCAATTTATGACAAAGTTGTGGATACGCGTGGTCTCCTGGCACGGATCGAGTTTCGCGGAGAAGCGGCTGCCGAACCGGCGGCTGAAGAAGAAACACCGTCGGCCGATTCCCAGCGGGAGGAAACACTGCGGAGATTACGCCTGGCCGGATCGCGGCAAAATATCACCCAGGCCGCTGACGAAGTGCTAAATGTCGCTGAAGGTTTCACCCATTTACACAACCAGTTGGTCAACAATCGTATCGAGGATTCAGAATTGAAGCACCGGCTGAAGCTGGAAATTGCAGATCCACTCAGGGAAATCAGTCAAGAAAAAATGCCTCCATTGGAATTGCAGCTGGATTTCGTGATCGCGAATCTCGCTAGCCAGGACGAGGCCGCCACCGGCTTGGACCAGGCGATCGGGATGACCGATGAAATTCTGGCGGATATGCAATATGTGCTCGAGCGCATGCGGGAACTCGAAACGTATAATGAAGTTGTGGCCCTCTTACGAGGGATTATGTCAGAACAAGACCGACTGAACGATCAAACCAAGAAACTCCGCAAAATCGATCTGCGGAGTTTGCTCAAAGAGTGAGTCAGCTGGAAACCCGTCGGAAGAACATAGTCGTGGATGTAATCCAAACAATGAGATTCCGGCAGCTTGAGAAATTGCTGCTCATGGGCGTCGTCTGCCTGGTTGCCGGAGGTGGGCCGGCCCCTGCCCAGCAACCGGCTCCTGCCCAGGAACCGGCCCCTGCCCAGGATCTTTCGGTCCGACAGGCGCTGCTGGCCGATCGTTATGAACGCCTGGAGATGGTGGCTGCCCGGCTGGCGGAACTTTCGGCTGGGACCGATCCGCAGCGGGCGCGGCGCTTGCGAGAAGCGATTGCACTTAGTCGTGAGCACGATGTCGCTCTGCGATTCGAAGAAACCGTGCAGCTGCTTGAAACAGAACGGCTTGCCTCTGCCGTCCGCAACCAGGGTGCGTTGCAAGGCGAATTGCAGCAACTGCTCGATCTGCTGCTGAAGGATAATCGGCGGACCGATATCGAATCCGAACAACGCCGGATTCGTCGCTATCTGCGCGAAATAGGCAAGTTGATTCGGTGGCAAAAAGGCATCCGCGCCCGCACGGAAGCCGACGATCAACTCGAGGCTCTCCAGCGTGATCAGGCAAAGGCTGCCCGACAGACCGACCAACTCGGGGGCAAGATTGAAGATGCTGAAGGGCCCCCCGCTGCCCAGTCGGGTGCCAGCAACGAACTGCCAGACGACGGCGTTCAGCCGCCTGGCCAAGGCGGCTCACCGCAAGATCCGGCGGAAACAGAGTCCCCACCGACAAACCCGCGAGCCGATGCCGAATCCGACGCCGGATCCGACACCCAGGAACCGCCCACCCCCTCTTTTGGGGCTCCGGCGGAGTCGGCTCCCCCAGCGGAGTCGCCCTCACAAACGCCTTCCAAGCAGGGGCCTTCTGGGGAGCCTCAAAGTTCCGAGGGGTCTGCCGGTGAAGAAGCAAACGATCCGTCTGCCGAACCGATCCAGCGGGCGAGTTCCAAACTGCGGGCGGCCGCTGAGCGGATGCAAAGGGCCCAAGAACAACTCGAGCGGGCAAACCGCGACGGCGCCGCTCAAGAGCAGCGACAAGCCGTGAGGCAGCTGGAAGAGGCACGGGCTGAGTTGGAACGCGTGCTCCGCCAGTTGCGGGAGGAAGAAAGAGAGCGCTCGCTCACAATGTTGGCAGCCCGCTTTCGCAAGATGCTTGAGGCGCAAGTGAAAGTTTATGAGGGAACACTGCTCGTGGCAGAAGTGTCGCCAGAAGATCGCGATCACCGCCACGAAATCGAAGCGGCCCGGCTCAGTCGTAAAGAATCGCTCATCGTGCGTGATGCCGACAAGGCGCTCCTGTTGTTACGGGAAGAAGGGTCGTCGGTTGCGTTTCCGGAAACGGTTCTGCAAATGCGTGAAGATATGCAACAAGTGACCAACCGCCTTGGCGAAGTCCAGGTCGGTGTTATAACGCAAGGCCTTGAGCAAGATATCATCGAGGCCCTTGAAGAGGCAGTTGCAGCGCTCGAAACGGCGCTGAAAGAGCTGGAAGAAGAACAGTCCCGGTCCGGAGAAATGCCGTCGGCTGGTCAGTCCCCTGAACCGGCTCTGGTGAACAAAATTGCCGAACTAAAAATGATCCGATCGTTACAGTTGCGGATCAATCGACGCACCCAACGTTATGGCGAGATGGTCGACGGCGAGCAAGCGAGTTCGGCTGACCTGGTCGAAGCGTTGCAAGATTTGGGTCAACGTCAGGAGCGTGTCTATCGTGCCACGAAAGACCTGTCGTTGGGCCGCAATGACTGAGCTTTGGTGAAGTCAGCCTTCATGTCAGAACGAAAATAGGGACGAATATCACTGGGCAGATTACCGATCCCCCCTGGTTTAGCCATTTTCATTGGACTTCATTGCAAGATGCGCGATAATAAAGGCGTTACAGGGAAGAGGTCTCCTTCGGCAAAATTGTGATCTGGCGGACCGAATGGCCCTCGTTGGTACGAAGTGACTGGTCAACGGCCCGTTTGAGGCGGGCTGGGACCAGAAGTGAACACCTGGACCGGTTGATCCACTTGAACTTCGGGTGGCAGGCGATTGCAGCCAACAGGAGCGTCGAAAGCCATGCAAGGTATTCGAGATCCAAATCGGAGGTGGTGTGTTCGTGCGGTCGTCTCGGTTGTCGTGTGGATCCTCCATACTGGAGGGGCCTGCCTGCTCGCGGGTGACGGGATCGGAGATTTCCTGGCGACACCTGGGTGGACCATTCGCACAAATGCCGAAGTAGCGGTGGAACTCAAAAGCTGGCTTGAGGAACAATCGCTCTCCGCCAGCGATCAGGCCGCCATTCTGGCTCGTTGGGAGACGGCCGGGGAGAGTGCACGAGACTTTGGTCGACTTGACGCATTGGCGGAAGCCTTTGCCCGGGTTGACCCGCGCGTGGCAAACGTCATTGAGCATTGCCAGACGTTCTCCGCCGGGCTTCTGCCTGCTGAGTGGAGCTGGCTTGACGAGCCGGAGACTCCGCGACTGGTTCGCAACAACATGCGGCTTTATCTGGCCCGGTGGCAGACCCAAGTAGGATTGTACGACGAGGCACTGGTGTCGATGGCGGGTTTAAGTGCCCGCGATGTCGTTGCTCCCGACACGCTCTTGTTCTGTCGAGCCGTCGCCCACCATTTTTTAGTTCACCCCGCTGAGGCAGGATCTTTGGCTGCCCAGTTGTTGGAGCGCGAGTCTGAATTGCCAGAGCGGTATCAACAACTGGGCCGGCTTATTGTCAAGGACGTCGAGCGGTTGGAGGATGAATCGTTAGACCATATTGCCCGCCGGATGTCCGACATTCAGCGACGGTTGGTAAAAGGCCGAGCCGGTAAAACGGTGCAAGGAATCGAACAAGGGGTCATTGACTCGCTTGATAAGATGATCGAGGAACTTGAGGAGCAGCAGCAACAGTCTGCTGGTAAAGGTCAGGCTCGTGCCAACTCGGGCGGAAAACCGATGCAGGACAGTCGACTGGCAGAAATGCAAGCCCCAGGGAAAGTCGAGCAACGGGATATAGGTAACAAATCGGGTTGGGGAGATTTACCACCGAAAGAACGCGAACAGGCTCTCCAACAAATTGGTCGAGAGTTTCCTGCTCATTATCGAGAGGTTATCGAACAGTATTTTCGTGAACTGGCCAGAGGTCAGTCGGCTAACGCTCCGTAAACCCACTTGGGCACGCTACCTTCGAACCCGACAGTGACCATGACTTGGATTTTTCCCGTTTGCACTGCAATGTTGGTAGCCCAGGTGGCTCCTGAGGTGGTTGTCACCCGCCTCGACGGCAAGTCACAGATGGGACAACTCCAGGCCTGGAGCGACGGCACGTTAACCCTGGAGTCGGACGGCAAGCCTGCCGCTATCGTCGAACAGGAGTTGATTGCGCTCAGGTCGCCTGCCCACGTCCCCGAGGCCCCCCCCATCCAGCTGGTGGTTGAGTTTATCGACGGGACAAAATTGCCCGCCAACAACTATGAGGTGGTCGACGATGAGGCGATCCTTGAACTTGACGATTTCTGGACCCCTCGTCATGAGACAATACGGGTTCCTGTCGAACTTGTTCGGGCGGTCGAATTGGAACAGTTTTCAACGGAGGATGCCCTGACGTGGGATGAAATTCGCGAGTTCCACTTGCCAGGGGATGTGTTAGTCATCCGTCGTCGGGTGGGGGCAAAGTTAGACCACTTGCAGGGGTTGTTGGGCGGGGTCACGGCGGAGCAGGTGATGTTCTCACTCGATGACGAAACAATCCCGGTGAGTCGGTCCAAGGTAGCAGGGTTCCAGTATTATCGACCTCAGCCGAATCGTACCGACAAAACAACCTGCATTATTCATGCGGTGGGAGGCCTGCACGCCGTTGCGAATCAACTTCAATACCATGAAGGGTTGTTGCAGTTTGTCACTGCTGGTGGCACCCCGTTGGCCGTGCCGTGGGAGAAGGTTATCTGGATCGATTTTTCTTCCGGAAAGCTTGTCTATCTCAGTGATCTGGAGCCTCAACTAAGTCGCTGGACACCACTGATTGGTTTGCCACCCAATATGAAGTTGGCCCAGTCCCACGGCCAGCCACAATTCGACCGGTCTTTCTTTGGCACAACCTTGTCGGTTGTGATGCCTGGATCGACCGATCGTGCGGGGGTACAAGCCGAACAAGCGTATGGTAAAGGGGTCGCGATGCGGAGTCGCAGTGAACTTGCCTATCGGGTGCCGCAGGGATGCAAGCGGTTTGTCGCCCTGGCTGGCATTGATCCCCATGTGCTTCGGCAGGGACAAGTCCAATTGATCATTTCTGGCGATGGTCAAGTTCTCTTTGACCAGGAAGTCAAGGGGACCGACGCTCCGCTGGCGATTGATGTTCCGGTTCAAAACGTGCGTGTGTTCCGCCTGCTTGTCGACTATGGTGGCAATCTCGACTCGGGCGACCTTGTCAACCTCTGCGATGCAAAGTTTACCAAGTGAAAATCTTTAGCTGCTCAATTCTTGGTCTTGGTTTGTTGGCACTTGCGGCTGGCGCCGCAGAGGCTGTACCCGAAGAGAAGGTCCTCCGCGCCCAGGCAGACCGCATTGCGGTTGTGCGGAAAATCGTGGAGCCCACCCTGGCAATCATCGACACCACAGGACAGGGTGTGGGATCGGGGGTGGTGATTTCGGCGGACGGCTACGCCTTGACCAATTTTCACGTGTCGTCACCATGTGGCCCCGCGATGAAGTGTGGAATGACCAACGGCCAACTCTACGACGCCGTCATTGTAGGAATGGATCCGACCGGCGATGTGGCCCTGATTAAACTGTTTGGGCGCGACGACTTTCCGGTTGCAGAAATGGGCGACAGTGACCTGGTCCGTACCGGCCATTGGGCTTACGTTGTCGGCAACCCGTTTGCACTATCCGATGATTTTCAACCGTCGGTGTCATATGGGATTATTTCGGGCGTCCACCGTTACCAATATCCGGCGGGTACCTTGCTCGAATACACCGACTGTCTGCAAACGGACGCAGCGATTAACCCGGGCAATTCAGGGGGCCCACTCTTTGACGCCGCCGGGCGGTTAGTGGGGATTAATGGTCGGGGGTCGTTCGAGAAGCGCGGGCGGGTCAATGTCGGTGTTGGCTATGCCATCTCGATTAATCAAATTAAACGTTTTCTCGGTTATCTCAAGAGTGGGCGGATTGTTGATCACGCATCGCTGGGGGCTGTCGTTTCAGCCGACGAGCAGGGCCGGGTTGTCGTCGACGATATCCTTGACGATAGCGATGCCTTTCGTCGTGGCTTGCGGTACGGTGATCAGCTTGTGCGGTTTGCAGACTACGACCTCGCTACCGTCAATGGTTTCAAGAATGCGCTGGGAACATTTCCGCGCGGCTGGCGGGTACCGCTCGTGTTTCGGCGGCATGGCCGGGAGCACGAGTGCCTGGCCCGGTTGACCGGACATCATCGCCAGGCCGAGTTACTGGAACTTCTGGAAGGAAGAAATTGGCCACAACCTGAACTTCCCGATCGTCCCGGCGAACCCGACGAGCCACTCCCAGATGCGCCGGAGCAACCCAAAAAACCCAGGTTCGGGCTACCGGCGAAAGCGAAATTGACCGGCGTCGTAGCCGAGCACTATGTGGCACGTCGAGGCTATGCGAACTACTGGTTCAACCAATACCACCAGGATCGGATTTGGAACAAGATTTCGGCCGGGAAAGACCCCCACGGTGGGTATGACTGGGTGGTTGGCGGTAAGGTTGAGACGGGCGGAGATTTCCGAATCGAGTTGTCACGACACCGTGGCACCATCGAAATGCCGCGCGGTGTTTCAAGTGCCGACTTGACTTTACCCGTGACCGAATCTTCAAGTCCCCCCGGCTCGGGAGGGCTGCTTGCCGCCCTGCACGGTTGGCAGCGACTGCGGGTCGCCGGGCTGGGGAAGTTCGGCGATGTTTACTACTTGGGGACGCTTCCGTGGGATAAGCCCGATAATCTCGTTGATTGCCTGGTCGGTGTGTATGGCGGTGCCGAGTATCGGTTCTATTTTGATCCGGAATCAGCAGACCTTGTTGGCCTGGAATTCTTTCGTACGAGCGATGACGATCCGTGTGAGATTTATTTCGAAGATCAACGGGATGTCGACGGGCTGCGGTTACCGCACCGATGGGTCATCCGTTATGGAGACGAAATATATGCCGCTCTGGAGGTCAACTCTTTTGATCGTCCTGAAGGATCCGATACGGAATGACCTATGAATTGTGAATTCAGTTCTATGCTCCGTGGTGTCGGTCTGGTGCTGGCGAGTTTAGCTGTGCCTTCGTTGCTCGCTGCTGCGCCAAATGAGGGAAATTTTGTTCAGGTGGTCAGGCAAGTTCAACCCAAAGTCGTAAAGATTTTTGGGGCGGGTGGGTTGCGTGGCTTGGAAGCCTATCAAAGCGGAATCTTGATCGAGCCCCCAGGGTACGTGCTGACGGTTTCCAGCTATGTGTTGGATGCGGATGAAGTGACGCTTGTGCTGGATGATGGGCGGCGCTTCGACGCCAGTCCCGTTGGCAGCGATCCAGTCACGGAGATTGCCATCCTCCGTTTTGATCCCAGGGAGGAACCGGTCCCGATGTTTGACCTTTCTCAGTCGGGCTCAAGCGATGTGGGAGGCAGGGTGTTGGCGTTTAATAATTTATTCGGCATCGCGACCGGTAACGAATCTGTCAGCGTACTCCATGGAACGGTTGCTGCCGTGGCGCCCCTGGCAGCCCGGCGCGGGGCGGCCAATGTCCGTTACCGGGGTGACGTCTACGTGGTCGATGCGGTCACCAACAACCCAGGTGCTGCCGGCGGAGCACTCACCGATGTACACGGCCGGTTGCTGGGGTTGATTGGCAAGGAAGCCCGCAGCCAGCTAACCAACACCTGGCTCAATTTTGCCTTGCCCGTCGATGCTTTTGCGAACGTTGTGGAAGATATCGTAGCCGGGCGACACCAACTACCACCACTCGACGAACTCAATCGACCCAATCGTCCGCTCGCCTGTGGGGACCTGGGGATGATTCTTGTGCCCGATGTCGTAGCACGCACCCCGGCGTACGTTGATCGAGTGCTGCCAGATTCGGCTGCGGCTCGGGGAGGCATCCAGGTCGATGACCTCATTGTCATGGTTGATGGAAATTTTGCCGGTTCCTGTAGCGAATGTGAAGCGTTGATCGCCCGGAACGAGATTTCTGACCAGGTCAAGTTGACGCTCCTCCGCGGTGACGAAGTTGTTGAAGTCGTCCTGCAGTCACAGGAGCAAGTCGAAGAATGAACCTGCGCCGTTTGTCATTGCTGGCTTCCCCGCTGCGCAGACGTTGTGACCTGCCGTGGGTGGGCCTCTTGATCGGCATGATTGTCAGCCCAGGGTACGTTGCCCTCTCCGATAGTGACCCGTCGTTGGTTACGCTCGAAGAGCGTGCCGTCAAGAATGCCGTCGAGGTGGTCGCAGATTCGGTGGTCCAGGTGAGCACCATTGGCGGGCATGAGAAATTAGGACGCCACGTGGTAGCCAGTGGACCGACTACCGGCCTGATCATCTCCAGCGATGGTTTCATTCTTTCCAGCGCGTTTAACTTTGCAGCCGAGCCGTCATCGATTTTCGTCCGGCTTCCATCGGGGAAGCAGGTGGCTGCCGACCTCGTCGCAACCGACTATAGCCGCATGTTGGTGTTGCTCAAAACGCGGGGTGCTACCGACCTGCCCGTTCCCGACTGGAGTGAAAACACAGAAGTTGAAGTTGGTGCCTGGGCGATTGCCGTGGGCAGGGCGTTTCGTGCCGACCGGCCGAATGTGACGGTCGGTATTGTGGGTGCCCGCAATCGCCTGTTTGGCAAGGTGTTGCAGACCGACGCAGCCGTTTCGCCTGCCAATTATGGCGGCCCGCTGATCGATATCTACGGTCGCGTCTTGGGGATCCTGGTGCCGATGTCGCCGCAAAGCACAAGTCAAGCTGCCGGCCTCCAGTGGTATGACTCGGGAGTCGGATTTGCCGTTCCGTTGGCCCCCATAACCGAATGTATCGAGCGCATGAAATTGGGAGAGGATCAACAGCCAGGCCGATTGGGCGTGGGGTTGACCAAGGCAAACCCGTTTGAAGATCCCGTTACGGTGGCGACGGTGCGGGCAGATTCCCCAGCCGCCGGCGCAGGACTGCTGCCAGGGGATCGCATTGTCGAAGTCGATCACCAGCCGGCCGCAACGTTTACCAGTTTGCGCTATGCGCTGGGACCCCGGTATGCAGGAGAAACCGTAGTCATCACCGTCTTGCGCGGCGAGCATGATCAACGGGTCGAAACCGAAGTGACGCTGGCGGGGCCCCCGGGAGCCTACCGCCATGCGTTCCTGGGTGTCTTGCCAGTGCGGCCTGCCGAAGCTGGAGTCGTGGTTCGCGCTACCCACAAAGACAGCCCTGCCGAAAAAGCGGGCCTGCTGCCGGGTGACCACATCCTCAAGGTTAACGGCGCCGAAATCAAAACGATCGATGCTGCCATTGAGGCCATGAACGGCGTTCCCGTGGGAGCCGAAGTTGTTTGCGAATTTGAGCGAGAAGCTGCGGCAAGGACCCTGACCGTAACTACCGCCGGTCTTCCCACCGATGTTCCAACAACCTTGCCTCCTACAACCACCAGCGCGGCTCCCGAAGCCGCGGTTGATAGCAGTAAAAAATATGGCCGCGATCAACTCAAACTACCCCAATTTCCGAATGATTGTGCCCTCTATGTGCCAAAGGCGTATCAACACGGGATTCAGCCCGGCTTGCTCCTGTGGTTACATGCGCCGGGAGATTATGACGCCGAGGCCCGAATCGACGCCTGGGGGCCTCTCTGTGAGCAATACAACCTGGTGTTCGCTGGCCCTGCTGCCGAAAAAGATGACCGTTGGCAGCGGAGCGAGGTCGAGTACCTGGGGCAGTTGATGGTGAGTTTGATTCAAAAATACCACGTCGACCCAAGGCGAGTCGTTGTACATGGCCGCCAGGGAGGCGGGCAGATGGCATGCTTGCTGGGGTTGGCAGGTCGCAACGTCGTGCGGGGAATTTCGCTCGCCGCCGCGCCCGTACCCAGGCAGATTCAAGTTCCCCATGCCGAGCCGTCGGTGCGCCTCGCGATCTTTGCAGGTGTCCCGGTCGAGCAGTCGCTTGCCATGCAAATGCGTGAGGGACTCCGCGAATTGTCCTCGGCTGGTTACCCCGTCACAGTTGTGGTCATCGGGGCAGAGTTGGGACAACTGACCGCCAATGAGCGCGAGCCACTGGCCCGTTGGATCGATTCGCTGGACCATTTCTAGTTGGGCAGTGGGGATTCCAGCCAGGCAGCACGGTGTTTGCTGGCGTGGTGTACCCGCCGTTTTTCTCGTTTGGCGAAGTGTCCGTGACAACTTTTGAGCATTGGCATGGTTCCCGAGACGCACAGTAAACAGCTGGCATTTCCCCCCAGATCCCATCAACAGGTCAGCTGGGGACCGCACGTATGGGGAAATCTGTCGCGATTTTGAGGGAGCTAGTCGGAGAGGTGGCAGCCTCGAGTCGGTTCCCACGGGTTCCTGGCCAGCGGTGATTTGTCTCGCCACGGCGGCTCTCTATGATTCTGTTGTGGTTGGCGAAAAACTGGCCAGGCCCGCTGGAAAACAGCGGCCAGCTGATTTTTGTCTGGAGCCACCTTTGGGGAAGTCCACAAACAGGCACGAAAGACTCTTCTCGCAAAACGATCAAACGGGAAAGATCCAGAATGATGTGGAACCAATATGAACGTTGCTCAGCGCAAGAAAAATTGACGGCCCGCCGACGGTGTATGTCGGTCGAACCACTCGAATCGCGGGAAATGTTGTCGGCCAATGCGCTTACCAACGGGGATTTTTCGGTGGGACTCGATGGCTGGTTGAATGAAAGCCATAGCCAGGCCACAGCCGTGGTGGTCGAAGTCGGCAGTAACCCGGCGGTTGCATTAAAACCTACCGAAACAGGAACGGCACGCATCAGTCAGCCGGTGGTGGTTCAGCCCGATACAACCTATGAGCTGAGTGGTAAGTTTACCGTCGAAGATCAAATTTACGCTTACCTTGGTGTGAAGGATTACGACGGGCAGGGTTCGGAACTGGCCGTCGGTGATAACCGGTCTGATGACTACACGTTGACCTTCACTACCGGTGTCAACACGACCGTGCTGACCGTTTACGTGCAGGCGTACCGCCAGCAACAAGGAATGGTTGTGGTCGACCAGCTCCAACTGGAGGTTGGCGATGGGAGTTCTGGCGAACCGATCCGGCCAGCCGAACCGGGAGACCCTTCAGGAGAGATTGTCGACGTGATCCTGCCAACCTGGGCAGCAGCCTACGGTGACTTTAATTCCGACAACCGTGTCGATGCGGCCGATTACACGATTTACCAGGATACGGCCGGCAGTACCACCGACCTTCGTGCCGATGCCGATGGCAACGGGATGATTGGCCCGGAAGACTACAGCGCATGGCGAGGGCGATTTGGCACACCTCCCCCAGAGCCCTCTCCGGCTGGGCCCGACGCCCAGGGCAATTGGGTTGTAAACGGCGATTTTTGGGCAGGGACCCTCGATGGCTGGGACGTGACGGGTGAGAACCTGGTGAAACTGGTTGCCGGGGACCCAGCAGGATTCGCGTTAGAACTTGATTCGACCGAGACCGCCTCTTCCCGCGTGCGGCAAACCATTAGTGGTTTAAAACCAGCTACCCAGTACACCTTTGGGGCCCGTGTTCGTACTTCCGAGGAGGGGGTGTGGGCCTCATTTGGTGTTGACCAGGGCGTGCAGTTTGTCAAAACCAACGCCGCGACCGGAGCGACCTGGCAGGAAAAGCAGTTCATTTTTTACACCGACGAGCAAAGCACCCAGGTCGAGCTGTTTCTCGAGGCCTACCAGGGACAGTCTGGCAGCGTTTATTTCGACGACATTCGATTGGTCGAAGGGGCGTTGCCACTTCCCAAGCCACCCCCAGACACTTCCTGGCCGACCGCACCCGAGTTGCCAGGCCTGGTGCCCGCAGGAGGCGAAATCATCAAAAACAACGATTTTGCTCAGGGACTCGACGGCTGGGTAACCGATCACGCCACCTGGCACAACCAGGGGTCGCAAACTGAGGTTACGCTCGAGGCGACCGTGGAAGAGTCGGCCCGCGCGGTGCAGGACATTCCGATTGCGCTGGCTCCCTGCAGAACCTACACCTTGGTGGCTCGCGCCAAGGCCGTTGGCGACGGAGCGACGATTACGATTACCGACCGCCAGGATCTCTCGGCGGGAGTACTTGTGGGCGAGGGTCAGTATCAAGATATCGTGATTCAGTTCACGACCGGCGACGCGTACACCTATCCCCGCATCGTGCTTGAGCATTACAAGGGAACCACCGGGTCGCTGACGATCGACCGCGTTAGTTTGTTGGCTCAAGGGGGCGAGTGGCTCGACACGCCTGAGCCCGTTCCCAAGCCGACCACCGAAATTTTGATCGACGATTTTTCCACGGGGCTCGACCCCGAAAAATGGTTGATTGTGGACAAGGCGTGGGGAGGGGAGAACGGCGGACTGGTCCCCGAAAACGTGGAAATTACCGACGGGATCCTGAAACTTAACGCCCATGGCGATTTGTACGCAGGCGACGTGACGGGTCACGGCGACCGGACCACGCGGGTAGGGGCCGGGATTGCCAGTCGCGACTACTACGCTTCAGGCCGATACGAGGTGCGGGCCCGTATTCCCCAGGTGTTGGGTGCCGCTTCGGCATTCTGGACATTCCACTACGTCGAGCACTTTCCCGACGAAGCTGCCTACTGGCAGGAGCCAAGCCGGGTGCGCAATTCTGAAATCGACTGGGAGTTTCCCACCGCCTTACAAACAGGTGGTCCCAACGATCCAGTTTCTTACGACTACGCCCGGGTGAACAGCTGGGGCGGAAAACTGGGTGGGGAAGGGGCCCATCACCCGGGCCGTGTGGAAGTGGTGAGCGACGGTGAGTTTCACACCTATGGCATCGAGTGGCACACTGGTGGCGATGGAGAACTGCCCCGGGTCATTTGGACAGTCGACGGAGCGGAAGTCTATCGCCACGAGGGAAACATGTTTGGCCAGGACAACATCCCGGCCCGCGCGTCGCGGTTCTGGCTCGGTATCTGGTTTCCCGCGGCTGGTTTTAAAGAGCAACTCGAGGGCGAGTACGTCGACCGGGTTGGCTGGGCAGGGGACCCGAATTTTGACCAAGCGACGCTCGAAATTGACTGGGTGCGGATCACGCCCTTTAGCGAGCCGAACGACCTTTGGGAGGCCGAAACATGGCCGAACGGCTGGTACGCTTTGCCGCACGAATACCCGTAAGCGACTCCGGCCGATCGTAGCCGGTCCTTGTTGAGCACGGCTGGGAAAAATTCTGTGTTCAAGCCTGCCGCGGCCCGCTGCGATTGTTATGGAAGTGGTGGTGGAAACTGGAATGTAGTTTCGTTGGCCTGTCCTTGGTTGATGGTGACCCATCCGTCCTGGTTGATAGACGCGTTGACGAAGTTGAATTCGATTCCACCGATAGTAGTGAGCTTGCCAGTGGCGGAGCCGGAGAAGCCATTATTGTTGATGTCCACGGTAAAGGTACCGTCAAAGTTGCCGAGGTCGGGCGCAGGCGTAATGAATGGATTTACGACCGTTAGATTCACCGTCTGTTCTCCGTGGAATTGGAAAGTGCCATCTGACTTCATCCAGACGGACATGTAAAGCTCATAGAAGTCCAAGTTGACGTTCCGGTTGGTTTCCAGCTTGATGTCGTTGCCAGTCACCGAGAGGGTCCATGTGTCGGAGACCGCATACGTTTTGCCCCCGGTAATAATTTCCAGGTTTGCCTGCACCTCACCGCTGATGTTGCCACTACTGTTGACCTCAAATTGGGTCAAGCTAACCTCTGAAGCTTCCGGAATCAGAACGAGGTCCACACTTTCACCGTCCTGGAGTTTGAATAACCATCCGGCGTCGGTAGTTTCTAGCCGGAAGTCCATGTCATTCTGCTGGCCATCTTTGGACTTGAAGTAGTTGCCGAAGTCAAGCAGCGAGGCCGCCAGCTCTTCAGACACGGCACCATCGCTGTTAAATGAGAAGTCAGGCAAATCAAACGAGGCACCGAGCGGCAGGTGAAGTATCGGATCGACGATAAAAAGTTCCAATCCGTTAAAGTCACCGGTTATGTTGCGGAACTCCATGGAGGCGGCCGAAACGTTCAGCGCAGTCGGACCGATCACCGGGGTTCCGATCGTCAGATTAAACGTCCCGTCGCTGGCGATTTCGAAGGCATCGATATCAAAGCTGTCGAGGTTGAACGGCAATACGAGTTTTGCCTGCCCAGGGATCAGCGTACCGTTGTGGTCGCTTTCAAGACGGAGCTTCATCACACCGCCCTGGCGGACCAGCACCACGTCGGTGCCGGTGAGTGAAAAGCCGCCGAAGGAGAGGTCGTCATCTCCGTCCCACATCTCCAGTTCGAAATCAGTGCCCAGGTTCAGGTCGATCCAGATGTCGGGAATGTTCCCGCCCAGGAGGTTGTTTCCGGACCGGGTCCAAATTCCACTGCCAAACACTCCGGCCACGGTGAGTTTGGGGCCGATGATATCCAGCTTGAATGCCCCATCGATTGGGTCTGGGTCGTTGGCCAACTTGACTTTGTTTGCCGAGAAGCTGAAGACACTCGGCCCTGGAACGAGGTTGAGCGGATCGGTATCGAATTCGACATCGTCCTGCTCGAACGCAAAGGAACCGTCTGAGCTGATTTCGAGTTGATCGATATTGAGGCTGTAGATTGTCGCCTCGGTTACCAGTGAGGTTTTCAGCATGATTTCTGCAGACGCATTTGCGACACCCATGATAACAGCGGAGGAAAGCGTTGGGCGGCTGAGTGTGATTGTGCCGTCCAGGGCGACCCAAACACTATTTATGTTCTCGGTGCCGTTAGGTGCGATCAAAAGGTTGCTGGCAGTCGTGGTGAAGGTAAAGGAGCCGTCGCTCTGCACGTCTCCCACGAATACCAGGGAATCTACCACGTCGGGGATGTTTTGGATCGAGCCGTCAAAGTGCACCACCGCTGTGGGTGGATTGCCGGAGCTTAATCGCAACTCAAAGTTTGCGTCGGCAGCGATCTCGAAACTACCGAAGCTGGGGACACCGTTTCCTATGAGCGTCATCACCAGGTTGCCAGACCCATCCGAGGCGATGTCTCCAACCACGGTAAACGTCGCACCCGCGAAGTCCATCTCCCCGTTCAGATGGACCGCCACCGACGGCAGCACGGCTGGGGCGACAGGCGGACTTAATCGCAATTCGAAGCTTGCATCGGCAGCGATCGCAAAGCCGCCGAAGCTGGGCGCACCGCTACCTTCTTTTTGGGTCATCACCAGGTTGCCAGACCCATCCGAGGCGATGTCTCCAACCACGGTAAACGTCGCACCCGCGAAGACCATTTCCCCTTCCAGGTGGAGGCTCAGCGTGTTGTCGGTCTGTACCAGGTCGACGACGGCCTTCGTAAGCTGGAACCCGACTAAATCAAGGGAACCGTCGTTGTCGTCAAAAATATTTTCGTCAAAGCCTGCCGAGGCATTCAGGTTGATCTCAAAGTTGCCGAAACCCTGTTCCCAAAGGCTGTCGGCGGCTCCGAACAAGTTGTTGACCTTCGCATACGGCGTGATGATATCAAGACGGAAAATGGCGATTGTAGGATCGTTGAGAAACGATACCGTTTCGGCGCCAAACGTGATAATTCCATCGGTAAGTGCAAAGTTGTTTATGTCAAAACCGACATAGCCATTTGGCCGAATTTTGAGGGTTTCAATCGTGAGCGGTCCGTAGATTGTCGTTTTGGACGCCCCGATCTTTTGGATGACCTTGGCCTCGATATCCGTCCCGCCGATCGATGCGCCATCCAACTCTGAACTGTTGAGCGTGAACGTGCCGTCCAGTTCCACCCAGGCTGTATTCGGCCCGGTACCGTTCGGCGTGATCGCAAGTGTCTCCACGGTAGCCGTCAATGCGAACGAGCTGTCGCTTTGCACAAGACCTCGAAATTCGAAGCTGTCTACGGTGGCGAGCAGTGTCATATCGGGGACATTGTTAATCGAGCCCTCAAAATAGACCTCCGCGGTGGGGACGGGCACCGGATCAGCTGTTTTACCCACAATAAGTTTGAACAACAGCGAGTCCTCGTCCTCTCCACTCGTATCCACGACAAACCCGCCGAAGCTGGGGGGGGCGCCCGTAAAGGCGAGCGTCAGCTCACCCGTGCCGTCGGTGGCCAGCTTGCCCTCAACGTCGAAACTGGCGTCGAGCAGCGTGTTTTTTAAGCTGCCGTCGAAGTAGACCTGCGTGATGAGCAACTCTTCCGGGAGCAGGCTCCCCGGATCAGGGGTCGCCAGCGGGTCGTAATTGGCGACCCCAACTGCGGAATCAATCTCGAAGCCGACAAAGCTGAGGTTATCGGCCGAGCCCGAAACGCGGAACGCGCCGTTGGAGTGGATGTCGCCCGTCACATCCAGCTTGGCAAGATCCCCATTATTCTCGGGGGGCATGCCGGGCACATCGGAGATCCAGCCGGTAAAACCGACCGCCTCGGAACCGGGCGTTTCCAGATCAAGTTCGAATGTGAAATTAGCTCCCGTATCGACGTCGAAACCGGGGATCGGAAGGCCCAGCACGCGCAAATACGCCGCGTCCAGATAGGTGTCGGTGTTGTGGCCTGCCCACGAAACATCCTCTGAGATTATCCCCTCGAAATGATACCGAATAGTTCGAGTCCCCACCGGTATTGGTGACTCGCCTGACTGCTCGACCCACGTCTTGTTGGAGGTAAAGAACGGCAGTTCATTGCGGCCAAGTTCCTGCATTGCCTCGTCAAGGAACCGGATGCTTATCTCACCGGCATCATTGTCGCCCCAGCCAGCTTGCCAACCGCCGAACGCAGCCGTGAGTGTTTCAGTATCAATGACCGCACTGGGAATACCGTGGTCGGAGAGTTTCACATCCTGCCAAATCGTGAAGTGGGGAGTTTGGTTACCGTAGACATAACCGCTTCCCTCCTGTGGGGCCGGATTACTCGTGCGAATTGTTGCACCCACGCCGTTGGTTGCAGTTGTGTTCCAATTGTTCAACTCGTTTTCAAAACCTGCATTCGCAAGCAAGCTGCCAGGGGATGGGGACTGATTCCAAAAGGGAAAGCTGGGTGTGCCGCTCGTAAGGGCGAGCGTCAGATCGAGCTTTCCCTTGCCATCGATACCCAGGTTGCCCGAGACATCGAATTCGGCACCGAGCAGCGTATTGGACAAACTGCCGTCGAAATACACCCGGACGGCGAGCAACCCGTCCGGTTGTAATGCCCCTGGATCAGCAGTCATCTCGGGATCGTAATTAGCGACCGCTACGCTGGCGTCGATTTCGAAGCCGGCGAAGGCGAGGTTCTCAAACGAGTTCGAAACGGCGAACGCGCCGTTCGAATGGATGTTGCCCTCAACATCCAGCTTGGCGGGTTCACCATTTTCGTCAGCGGGCATGCCGGGCACATCTGAGACCGAGCCCTCAAAGGAAACGGACCCCACTGTGGGACTCTCCATGACAAGGCGGAACTTGCCTTCCGGCCGGAGTCCGCCGAAGCTGGGCGGGATGAAGGTATCGGCAAACGCGGGCAGACTTGCGACGCGGAAACCCATCTGGGGATGCCAGGCGATTTGCGGGTCGTCGTTGCTTCGTGCCGAAGATTTTGTGTGATTAGCGGCCCAGTTGGTCCACCGACCGCCACGGGCTCCGCGGTACTCGGCAGGATTGTCGTTGGTCAGGTCCCAGGCCGTCTCTTCCCACTCCCAGACATTGGCGGCCTGGCCCATCGTCCCATAGGGGCTCAGCCCCCCGGCCTGCGTGACATCGGCCGGACCACCAACGCCCGAGCCAAACACGGCAGTGCCCGGGTTCGTGCCGTTATAGACCCAGGTAGGGGCCGAATCGCTGCCGGTCGGGTAGTTCCAGTAGCCTCCGACCTCCGGCCCACCGTGATCGGCATCGTAATAGGCTGCCTTGTACCACTCATCGAGTGTCGGCAGCACGTAGACCGCCTGACTGTTGCGGAAGAGGTTGGCCGGGTCGTAGCCGGCGTCCTCCGGCTGCCAGAGTTGGAAGTTTCCGTCGCCGTCGAACTTGTAGGCCGCCGCATGGCCCTGGCTTGTATTCAAGTAGTTGACGAACTGTGCAGCCTCGAACCAGGAGACTCCCGTGGCGGGCTGGTTGCCGTAGGGGGCGCCGGTCCAAAGTGAAATTCCCAAACCGGCCTCGGCATTGGCCTTCTCGACCATCTCCCGGCTGATTTCGTACTTGCCGATCGAGTAGATGTAGTCGACCTTGCCGGCCGGATTGGGTTTGCCGGTCGTGTCGGCCGCATTGCCCGGATTGTCGACCGTGACAAAATCGATGGCGAAGGCGTTCTCCGCGCTACCAAAGGTTTCCGTATGGCCCGGAGGCGGGGTTTTAAGCGTGAGCGTCAACTCGCCCTGCAGTTGGCTATCGAGCGTGCCGTCGATCGTGAAGATGGCGCCGAGCAGGCTGGCCTTGCCATGGACACCGACCTCGTAACCGTTGGCGTCGCCGGCGAGCGTGAGTTCCGCATCGGTGATCTCAAAACCAACGAGCGTAATCGCATCGACCGAGGCCTTGGCTGTGAACAAAAAAGGACTCGTTGGATCCACAGGCGGAGTGAGCTGGAAGACAAAATTCGCGTTGTCTACCAGGTTGGCAATGTTCAGATGCGCATCGAGCTCCAGCCCGCCGATCCGCTTGATTGGTTCGTCGCTTCCAAAGTCATAACCTGGCGTATAACCCCGCAGCGTGACCACCGTGTTATTCTCCTCCTCGTCCGCCACAACCGCCTCGGGCAGCGTGAAGAGCGGCCGTTCCAGACCGGACTTCTCCAACACGAACTCAAAATCCTCTCGATCCTGTTGCTGTGAAGTATCGAGGGTCGCCTCGATGTAGCCGCGGGGCAATTTAACCGTATCGCCGAAGGTGGCCCGCACATTGGCAGCGGGGTCTTCGCCACTTTCGGGGACAGCGGGCAGTTCGATCAACTGCTGATCGAGCTGTATCTCCACCGACAGATTGCCCAGCCAGGGAATTGCGCCCGTGACCGTTAGCGCCGAGGTGCCGAAGTCTTTCATCACAGCCGGGGCGTCCGGATCTTCCGGATCGGGCGGAAATTCCGGATCGGGCAACTTGCCCGAGAAGATGCGGCCCTGGACCAGTTCGGTGCCAAAGAGCTTTCCGTTGACAAGGCCCTCGATGAACATCTGCTCCCTAAACTCGGAATCCACCTCGTTGACCTGATCGGCCAACTTCTCCACCATCGCATCGAACACGTCGTCGCGAAGCGTCCAGACGGCGTCGTCGCCTTCACCTTCGACCTGATAGAAGGTATCGCGATAGGTCTCGTTCAAGGTCTGCGGATCACCGTTCATCACCTCCTGCACGTCGTCCGGCAGCAGCGTCTTGTAGAGGATCGGCAGGTACGCCTGGGCGCGACCGAACTCCTCGGTTTCCTGTATGGCGGCCTGCGCAACTTCAAGGAACTGAGTACCGTCACCGAAGAGGGTCATCAGGTATTCCATTTCGCTTTCCGTTTCATCGAGCGCATTGCCGAGCGCCTCCTGCTCCTCGATGATGGTGCGGATCACTTCGAACGGATCGGTGACCAACTTGGCTTGGATCGCGTTCTGGGTCAGCAGCAGGCCGCCGTGCTCGTACATCCGCTCGAGCAGGTCTTTGTGACTGACAGGAATAAGGTCGATTTCCACACCCTGGTCGAAATCGCTGACAATCTGCACGTTGTTTTCCAGCATCGGAGAGTTTTCTCCGAAAAAGGCCATCGAGGTGCTACCGCCAAAGCCGAAGGCTCCGCCGCTCGTATGGGCCAACATGCCCCAATCGGGCGAGAACGGGGTGATCGCCGCAAACGGCGGATTGCCCGCAGCGAGATCCGGCAGGGCCAGCGCGGGGTCGAGGGGGAATTCGAAGGCGAGTGTCAGGTCAAATAATTCGGCATCGCCAGTGAGACTTTCGATTAAATAGGGGACGTAATAACAGGCGCCCGCAGCCACGCCAGCGGCCACGCCAACGGTCGTGCCCCAACCTGACCAGGCTGAAGTACCAGCCAAAACACCCACGCCTACACCAACCCCTGCACCTGCAAGAAGTTTCGCCGTTCTCAAAACACTTATTTCCCCTCCGAAGGAGATGCCGTCTTTGGAAATCGTCATCTGCACACTGCCGGGCGAATCACCCACGGGCACGCCAAGGAAATTGGGGCCGAGCTCTCCCTGGACCAGCAATCTCGGGTCGAAGGCGTCGCTCGTGACGAAGGCGTGCGTCTCGTTCAGCGCAGCGTTGACAGCACCGGAAAGATTTTCGAAGAGTACATGCGTATAATTACTGACTATCTCGAGACTCACATTACGGGCCGCGCCGAGAAAGGCACCGGCGTAGTAATGTTCGTCGAGCGCTGCGTCGCTGAACTTTTGAAGAAAGCCACGAGGATCCAACGTGGCACTACCTGATGTGGTATCGACGGGCATGCCGAGCTCCGCCAGTCGAGCAAACGGGTCGAATGGGATACCAGGTTGATTCAGGTACTTTAAGACAAAAGATTCCGAGGCGGCGATCAAATCGTTGAGGATCGCCCCCTGCCAATCCAGTACGCTTTTCAGATGTGCCGTCTCGTCGGCATCCAAGTCCTCGTTCGCGCCCAACTTGTCGAGGATGTCCCCGAACTCGAGTTCGTTACGGAGCCTGTTAAGGAAAGTCCTCCAATGAGCAAACTCGTCGGAAGGACCGAGTAACCTGGCCACCGCCGATTGGTATGCCGTGACCGATTTTTCTTCCTCATTATCCGCGTTGGGATCGGCCAGATCGACCACACCTTCTGCTAACAGGTCCGCCACGCTGCTGCTGTCGCCGTCACTGCCCCAACTGACCACCGAGCCGTCATCGCGGAGGGCCGCAAATGCGCCGCCGCTGGCAACCAGATGCACCACGCCCCCATCCAGACCCGCGGTGCCACTGCTGTCGCCCCCGTGCAGCGAGTTGCCCCAGGTGACGACTGAACCATCCTCTTTCAACGCGGCAAAGGCCTGGTCGTTGGCGTAGATTCTTGTGACCCCGCCCGCCAGATCGCCAGCAACCGAATCGCTCTGTCCACCGAAGAGGCTGTCGCCCCAGGTGACGACCGAACCGTCCTCCAGCCTGGCCGCAAAGGCCTGCTTCGTGGCAAACAACTTCGTTGCACCCGAAAGCCCCTCGGGCGCCGTGCCGCCGAATTCCGCCGGGCCCCAGGTTTTGACCGAACCGTCTGCCATCAGGGCGGCGAACGCGCGATCGCTGGCAACAATCTGCAGCACGTCCGTCATCTCCAGGGGCGCGGTGCCTCCAAAATCGGCCTGGCCCCAGGATGTCACCGTGCCATCGCTCCGCAGCGCGGTAAAGGCATATTTGTTGGCATACAGTCGATCTACCTCGCCGAGTCCCTCAGGCGCCGTGCCGCCATGCTCGGCATGCCCCCAGGCGACGACCGAACCATCCTCTTTCAGCGCGGCAAACGCACCGGCGGTCGCGGCAATATCCTGCACGTCATAAAGACCTGCCACTTCACTGCTCTGGCCACCATAACCGGGGTCGCCCCAGGTGACGACGCTGCCACTTTTCTTGAGTGCGGCAAAAGCATAGTGATTGGAATAGATCCGCCTGACGCCTTCGTTCTCGCGAAGTACCACTGCAACATCGTCGCTGTCGCCGCCGAATTCCGCCGGGCCCCAGGTGACGACCGAACCGTCCGCTTTCAGCGCGGCAAACGCGCCGTAGGTTGAATAGATCCGCTGCACATAATCGGTATCTTCCAACCAATATTTGCCACCGTCCAATTCATCGGAAACGTCACCCAATTCGCCGCCGAACTGCGGATCGCCCCAGGCGACCACCGAACCATCCTCTTTCAGCGCGGCAAAGGCGTAGCGGTTGGAAAAGACATCCTTCACACCGCCGCTCAGCTGGTCGGCCACCGTGCTACTGTCGCCACCCGCATTGGCGTCTCCCCAGGTGACGACGGAGCCGTCGGCGCGAATGGCGGCAAACGCACTACCATTTCTGAACTCGCCGGGGGTTTTACCGGGATAGATGGTCTGGTTGGGGCCACGGAGCATGCGGTAGGAATCACCCCGGGAGGCATCGATCAACTCCAGCATTTCAGCGGCCGCGCTTTCAAACAAAGCTTCGCCCTGGATAAGGTCGTCATCGGGCGACTCCGGATCTATCAATTCACTGATGAGGGTTTGCAGGCCAATCGCCGTGGCCATCGCAACTCCGTCGGTCTTGAGTACCACCCCGATATCGGCCTGGAAGGGGAAGATCATCCCCAGGAAGCTCTCATCGGCAGGCCCCACGATATAAGCGCCGAACGTGGGATTCATTTCGTCGCGAAGGTCGAGCATCAACGTCGCTTCGGCCAGGGTAAAGCCATACGTGCTGAGTTCGGCGAATCCCATGAACGCCAAACCATCCGTATCCACCTCGGTATCGTTTTCTGAAGGATCTCCAGGCCAATCGATTGCCGCAGCCACCGTGACCGCGGCGGTGAGTAATCCGGGTACTGCGACATGGGTCAGTTCACCCTGCAGCGCCAAGGTCATCGATGCTTCCCAGGTTCGACCCGGCGAACCAATGCCCTCATCATCGACCTCCCAGAGATCTTGGACGATATCTTCGATGGCTTCTTTGGTCGTGAGATCGATATCAAACGGGTTGATAATTTCCGCCAGGTCGGCGGGGATATTTATTTCGTCCGGCAACTGGAGTGTGCCGAACTGGATCGTGCCGGCCGCTCCGCTGATCACAAAACCGGTGTTTCCCAGAGCGATCGCGAGCGGTACGTTCACGGTCACCCCGAGCGGACCGGCGGTGGTGAGGGCCATCACGCCGCCTCCGCCATAATCGCCGACCCTGAGGTTCCCCCCGATCGACACAAAGTACACATCGTCGGTAATATCGTCCTCCTCGCTTTCCGGGTTGCCATCCACCTTGCCAACGGATGCCACACCGTCGATGGCAAATTTTTCTCCCAGGCTCAATTCCGCTTCAGCTCCCAGGGCATCGATGTGGACGATCGGCAAACCGGGTACGTGTCCAAGGAGTTTCTCCAAATCGATTTCCAGGCCATTAAAGGTGCCTACCATCTTAAATTTAACTGGCGGCAATTCCTCCGCTTCCGTGGCTTCTAGGTTGCCGCCTACCCCACCTCTTTGCTCGCCGTTCGAATCATTTTCATTCCCGTCGTCATCCAGGAGAGGAAACAACCAGTCGGGGGATTTGACCTTCCCTGAGGTACCCAGGATCACAGCAGTTGGATTCTTAATTGTCGTATTGCCGTCAGCATCCTCGCCCCAAAACCTGTCGTCTTTCGGCCTGATATTGATCTTCTCGACCATGAGTGGCATCAATTGGACTTTGTCTTGGCCCCACAGCTTATGGAGCGGGCTCGATTCGCCCGATTCATCAAACTCCACTTCAAACGCTTCAACATCCTTAAAGAGGGGTTTACCGCGCGTGGTAAACGACAGGTCCTCGATCTTACCTCCGATGCCAAGCGAACCCCACGTAAAGCCGAAATCTCCTGTTAACAGTTTTTCCCCATTGTCCCAATTTGCATTGAGGTTCAAATTCACTTCATCAGCGATGAGGGAGAACCCTTCGCCCGATTCCCCCTCCAGGTTCACTGTGATCTGACCGACCATTGCACTGTCGAAACTCGGCGTTACCACCACCTCTTCGGCCAGCGACGGTGGGTCGACAGCGTTATTTCCGGAATGGGCGAGCCGGTCGACCCAACCATCCTTTGCTTCCAGCTCCACACTGAAATCGAATTCCAGCACATGTTCCGCAGCCCCCTTTTTAAGCGTAAGCAAGTTACCCAGTTTCAACTCGGTGTCGGTGTCGATGAATACGCCGCCGCCGATGCTTAGGGTAGTTGTTTGGGATCCATGGTCATGCTCCAAACCAACAGTGACCTCCTCTAACCCAAAATTCTGATCGCTGTCCGGATTGAAGAACTTATTGGATATGAGCGACAAACTGCCGCCGCCGCCGTTAAGCTGAGGGACACCAGCAAAGTAAAGAGGATTGGCAGCGGAGCCCAGGGTGATCTCCCCCTCGAAAGTCAGCTGTCCGAGGTCCCATTCCGAAATACCCAATGTGATTTGTTGCAAATATTCCGGTACGAAAAGTCCGTCCTTGAACACAAACGTGCCCTGGAACGTATTATGTTGGAATGTGTTTGGTTCTGGATCTTCCTCTGCATTTACGATAGTCACCGTTGGCTTGAACCCGGCGGCCTCTTCCAGGGTCGTAAAATCAAACGTCCCCTTCACCGTAAAGGAGAGGTTCTCCAGCGTGAGATCAGCCAACTCCATATAGGGGTCATTGTCAGGGTCATTTTCAGGGTCATTGTCTGGTTCAATAAACGCAATCTCTGCCAGTGTCACATCAAAAGGCAGGATACCGGCCAGGCCCAACTTGGTAAGGAAGCCTTCATCGGTCTCTTCTGCGATAATCGATTCGAAGGCGAATTTCGGCACTCCGGAGTCCGACACATTGAATTTGAAATAGGTAACGCCGAACGTAACAGTATCGAACCAAACCGACCATTCGCCCAGCGTGAGCGTGGCATTCTGGACCTCGAGGATGTCGGTTGCCTCGTCACCGTCGAGCTTGAAAGTGGCGTT
>CAUZEA010000085.1:0-25497 GCA_963578605.1 Planctomycetota bacterium | reverse complement strand
GGCAAGGGGCATCAACTGGCCGAAGTGCGAAACCGGCAGGGACTTTCGCAGCGTTGTGTGGCGAATCGTCTTGGTATCTCAGTCGCTGAAGTTCGAAAGCAGGAGGAGCCCTCTTTTGATTTGACGATTTCTCAGCTTTACCGGTGGCAGGCAGTTCTTGACGTCCCGGTCGATGAACTGCTTAACGAGTTGGAAGATACTTTGTTACCGGACGTAATGGCTCGTGCCCGCATGTTACGTGTCATGAAGACGGCGCAAGCCGTACAATCGCATGCCCGGACCGGCGCGCAACAGCGGTTGGCGGAAACTCTTGTTGACCAGCTAATTGACGCGATGCCAGAGTTGCGGGCAGTCTCCGCATGGCCGTCTGTGGGCCAGCGGCGGACAAGTGAAGATTTTGGGCGGATTGTCGAGAACCCGATTTCCGAACAATGGCTTTTCAATTCGCACCCGACGGGCTACTAGACTTCACCCGGTCACTAGCAGCGAGAATTGATTGGGTGATCGCGCGGTTTTGTATGTCGCGATGGTAATCCGTCAGGCGCCGAATGGTAGCCGTCGTTGGCTCAGGAATTACGAGTGAGATTATCGTCGCTGAGTAGACTGGAATCGTCCGACGGGTAAGGGATTGGTTCGTTGCGAATAGTGCAGATCGCGTTATGGGCAGCCCGTTGCTCAGATTCTTTTTTGCTTTGTCCCCATGCCGGGGGGAACCGTTGCTTGTCAATCTGAGCAGTCATCTTGAAGCATTTGCTGTGATCAGGTCCTTTTTCATCAAGGAGATAGTAAGTTGGCGTGATCCCATGTTCGCGTTGGGAAAACTGTTGTAGCATCGATTTGTAGTTCCCTTCCGCTTCGCCGGCCGCTGCGAGTTCTATTTCCGGTCCAATGTAAGTAACGATAAAGCGACTTGCCGGCTCCGTACCTCCGTCGAGGTAAATTGCGGCAATCATCGATTCCAGTACATCGGCAAGTAATGATATTGGTACCACTGGGTTGGTCGTCATGCCTTTGCCAAGGATCAAGAATTCCTTCAGGCCAAGCGCTTCACTGATTTTGGCGCAAGTCTGGCGGCTCACGACTACCGATTTCAGTTTTGTCAGATCACCTTCCAGGTATTCAGGGAAATGGTGATAGAGCCGCTCGCAAACAACAGCCCCGAGAATGGCATCACCCAGAAATTCCATGCGTTCGTTGGAAGCAAGACGATGATCGGCTCCAGAGGCATGGGTTAGCGCTGCCTCAAGCAGCTGCAGGTTTGCGAACCGATAGCCAATCCGCTCTTGACATTGCTCGAGAGCAGCAGGGTCAGGATGGCGACCATTTATCGTCGTAGGTTTTGCCATACTCCTTCTTAGCACGGATTTGTGTCCGTGGCGGCGAACGATCGGTTGGACGCACCGATACGACCATGTGGGCACCAGCATAACCGGTGAGTTCAGGTGGCGCAACCGATGATGTCCTTGTGACTTAAGTCACTTGATTAAGCTAAACGGCCTGTGGTCGTCTGTCAATGTACAGTCAGGGCGACCAGCGAGCGGCACGACTCGTCGAGCGGTGTGGCGAGCGGATGGATGTGACGATCATACAGGTTTGGTGGCGCCGAACTGCCGAGAACGTCCTAAATCGCAAGGTAGATACCTGCCAGTCCAACGGGTCGGGGACTAAACTGCAGACGGGGTGAAAAAGGGGAGGATCGACCGCTCAAGGGGTGGCTGGCCAGAATTGGTTCCGGGTCGTGTGGATTATGATCAATACGCTTTACTTGCCTGAAATCCGCGAAATGCTGGTCGACAGCGATACCGAGGGGCTGCGCGACTTCACCGGGGCACTTCATCCGGCCCGCACTGCAGAGTTCATGGAAGGGTTGACTGCCACCGAGTCGTGGGTTGTTTTGCGCGCTGCCGAGCTACACCTCCGGGCGCAGATCTTTAGTTACTTTGACGAAGATCAACAAATCGAAGTCGTCGAGACGTGCAATCGGCAAGAGGTAAGTGAACTCATCACGGACATGCCGGCCGACGATTGTGTCGACCTGCTCGAGAAAGTCCATCCGACGGTTGTCGAAGAGATTTTACCGCTACTCCCTGTTGAGGACCGGCGGGATATCCTCCGCCTGCGCGAGTATCCCGCAGGAACGGCAGGATCGGTGATGACGACCGAAGTCGCTCGCCTTCCGGAAACCATGACCGTCCGCGAGGCGCTGCTCGAAATTGGATGTCAGTCGCAAGAACTTGAGACGATCTACTACATCTACATTGTCGATGATGAAAACCATTTGCGCGGGCTGGTCTCGGCTCGGCAGCTGGTGGCGAATCTGGGTAAAGGAGATATCTGTGTTAGTGATTTGATGGAGCGCGACCTGGTGACGGTGTATGGCCACGACGATCAAGAAGTTGTTGCCGATAAAGTGGCCAATTACGACTTTTTGGCGATTCCGGTGGTCGATGACGAGCAGCATCTGTTAGGGATCATCACGCACGACGACATCATCGATGTGTTGCTTGAGGAGGCTGAGGAGGACGCTTATCTGGCTGGGGCGATTAATCCACTTCAGGAGTCGTATCTCGAAACGCCCTGGTACACGCTCGCGTGGAAGCGTGGCCTGTGGCTCTTTATTTTGTCGATGGCGGCGCTCCTGACGGTTATCGCTTTGCGTGGCTATGAGAACGTGCTCAAAGAGGTGACCTGGCTTGCGCTCTTCATTCCCCTCATCATCTCCTGTGGCGGGAATTCGGGTGGACAGTCCGCTACGCTGGTGATTACATCGTTGACCACCGGTGATCTGAAACTGTCGGAATGGAGGCGGGTCCTGCGGCGCGAGTTGATCATGGGATTGTCGTTGGGAGCTGGTCTGGCCGCACTTGGTTACCTCTTCGCCTTGGTTCTCATCGCGGATGCGACCCCCTTCCAAAAACTGGTGATCCCCATCACGCTCCTGCTGGTGGTGGTGACAGGAACGGTTTGCGGAGGCGCCTTGCCGCTCATCTTTCGCCGCCTTGGCCTCGATCCGGCCCTTATGAGTAATCCATTCGTGGCCGGTATCATCGACGTGGCCGGGATTCTCATCTACATGGCTGTTGCGGTCGCGATGCTCGACGAACTACAGGTAATGTTTGCAAAATGAGGAGCCGCCCCGAGCCGATCATTCACTGACGGTGGTTGTTTGTGACGGGTGAGAGTCAAACGAGGTGGTGTGTTGGGCAGGCAGGGGGTTCAAACCTCGAGCAACGGATGCCCAACGTACATTTCCAGGATTTGGCTCTGCACCTTGATCGCCCGAATCAGGGTCCAGGTTTGGTCCTGGGTGAACGATTTGGGATCCGAAGCAGCCAGGTTTTCCAACTCTTCGGTCATGGCCGCGTGTTGGTCGGTCGCTAATTGGAGTTGGAGTTTGGTCCGTTTCCACGCCTCCTCCAGGGTCCGGCGGTTCTGAAAATCGTCGAGATTGAGGACCGTGTTGGTCAACAGCAGGCACAAACGAGCTACCTCTTGCGGGGTGGACTCGGGTCGCAGCTGTTCAATTTTTTGGGCGAGTTGTTGGCAATTCATCGACCGTTACTGTTGTTGAATCTGCGTTGCGCACTTGAATTGGGGTGGGGAAGGGTGGTTCGCAGCGACGTTAACCGTTACGACCGCTCCAGACCTGCTGCATTTCTGCCGAGCAGCAAGCGTGGGTCCGCGGGGGGCGGCGGAAAGGCATTTCGGGGGCTTTTTCCTCGGGAATGCATGGGTGGTGAAGTAGCGACTTTCCTCAAGTCAGTCGTCAAAAAAGGTGCTCGAAAGCGGGCTCTCGGTCGTGCTTTTTTTGCCCCGTTCAGGTCGGTTTTTCACCCGGGGAGGGGGATAATTCGGGAGGCCAAAACCTTAGTGGTGAGACTCTCCCCAGCTCCCGCTGAAGTTTAGCCCACCTTGTGGCGCCTTGCGCCCATCGACGTAACTTCCTGCAAAATAACGCATTGCGTAGCCGGTTCCCCAATCTGCCGCCTTTGTTCGTCGGACTACCAACGGGAGTTTTTTCCCGCAGGCGGGTAGAATTGTGGTTGCCGCTGGTCACGAATGTCGACAGGCCACATAATCGATAGGGTGGTGCCGCAAATCGGTTCCCGCAAGAATTGCCACAGTAGCAGAGGTGTTCAACATGACGATGTGCCCTGAATGTCAACGCACCTTCGATCCTGAGGTGCTGCCGACCAGCCCAATACGCTGCCCGTTTTGCGATACCGATCTTGCTGAAAACTGGCAGGCTGTGGCTCGGGTGACTAATCTGGCGGAGGCCGGGTTTCTGGCAAATGATTTAACGTCGTGCGGAATCGAGAGTCGGATTTTTACGTCCGAGAGCTTTAGCGCTGTGGCCGGCCGGTGGTCAGTTGCGTATCTGATTCAAGTTTCCAGCCAGGATGCTGCCGCAGCCAGAGCACAGATTTGCCAGCATCTGACCGGCGACGGGTTGGCATTGTCGAACGATCAGGACGGAGTGTTGACGGACGGTGAAGATCAGCCGATTTCCCCTGTTTTTTGGCGGCCGGTCGCACTGATGGTGCTAGCCGGGATGGCCAGCTTCGTGGTAGGACAACAGTTGGGCGATGAGCGCGCGCGGCCAGACAGGCCACCTCGCGGCAGCTCACTGCCGGCAGTCGTCGGGTCTGTTGGCGGTACGCTTTCGACCGAACTCGTTGCCGGAAGACCCCATCAGCGTCTGTGGTTCAACAATCGTCAGCGGTCCTGGTTCTTGGAAACGGATTCTGACGGCGATGGCGAATTTGAACGACGGGACCGCTTTCATGCAAACGGTGCGCCTTGGTAATCTAGGCGTTTGGCATGCAGCCCGCTTGGCTGCGGTCGCGCTGGTTCACGACCCTTACGGGTGGAACAGTAAATTGAGCAACCTGCAAAGTCAGGCCACTTGCTAAAAGGAGGGAGCAATCTGTGACTGAACTCGGTATCAATATCGATCACGTCGCGACGGTACGCGAGGCCCGAAAAACCAATGAACCAGACCCGGCATGGGCCGCGACACTGGCAGAACTCGGTGGAGCGGATGGCATTACGATCCACTTGAGGGAGGATCGGCGGCATATTCAAGATCGTGATTTACAGATTTTAATGGAGACCGTTACTGTCCGAATGAATCTTGAAGTTGCCTGTACAGACGACGTGTTGGCCATTGCCTGCCGGGCCCGCCCACAGCAAGTGACGCTTGTCCCGGAACGTCGCGAGGAGGTGACGACCGAGGGAGGGCTCAACATTGTGGCAGGCGAATCGCGCGTCCGCGACGCGGTGGCTCGCCTGAAAGATGCTGGAATCGCAGTGAGTTTATTTCTCGATCCCGACAAATCCCAAATCGAGGTCGCTGCCCGCGTGGCAGCCGATGCGGTCGAATTGCACACGGGGGCTTACGCCGAAGCCGCACGGCGACACCAGGTGGGTACGGAGCGGAACGAACTTCAAAAGCTTTGCATCACGGCCAAGCAAGTCGTCCAGTGCGGGCTCCGGCTCCATGCAGGCCACGGGTTGACCTATCGCAACGTTTGTCCTGTCGCCGAAATTCCCGCAATGGTCGAACTCAATATTGGTCACAGCATTATCGCTCGGGCCTTAATGGTGGGGCTGGAGCAGGCGGTCCGCGATATGAAAAAGCTGATCGGTTAATGCCCGACGTGGTTAACCAGCCTGGCGCAGGAATAGCAACGATCAAGCGGCAAGTTTTCCAGCGTCGTCGGGCTGGAGAGTTGGCCGACCGTCGGATTCGTCAAGCACGGGTGGGATAAAACTCCACGGGGGCCTGACAAACAGGAGATGGGCAGTTGTTGCCGAGGGACCGATGCGCTATCATGCGGGAAGTTTTCAGACACAGGTATTGAGAGGAATGCGAATATGGCGACCGACGGAGAAGCGTTTGCGGGTCTTTCTGTCGCGATGATCACTCCCTTCAAAGGGGGTGAAATCGACTTTGATACACTGCGTGCACAAGTTGCGTTTCAAATCGAGGGAGGCACCAATTGTCTCTGCCCGGTTGGGACGACTGGTGAATCACCCACGCTCAGCCACGACGAGCACGAGCGGGTGATTGCGACAGTGGTCGAGGCGGCGGCTGGCAAGATTAAAGTGATGCCCGGCACCGGGTCGAACAGCACGGCCGAGGCATTACGGCTTACTCGATTTGCCGAGCAGGCGGGTGCCGATGCCGCTCTGCAGGTGGCACCGTACTACAACAAGCCAACGCAGCAAGGTTTTTATGAACACTTCCGAGTTCTGGCCGAGGAAACCAGTATTCCCCAATGCATTTACAATATTCCGGGTCGGACCGGCAAGAACATTGAGCCCGAGACCATTGCTCGACTGGCTGAACTCGAAAACATCACCATGATCAAGGAAGCTACCGGCTCCCTCGACCAGGCATCGCAAATCATTTCCGCCACCAATCTGACCCTGCTCAGTGGTGATGACAGTCTCACCCTGCCGCTTCTGGCTGTGGGGGGGCGGGGTGTGGTTTCTGTCGTTGGTAATATCATTCCGCAGGATATGCTCGATCTGTTGGCCGCTTTCGAGGCAGGTGGAATTTCGCAGACCCAGCAGGTACACCATAAACTTTTTCCGCTTTGTCGCGACATGCTCGGCCTCTCGACCAATCCTATTCCGATCAAAGCTGCGATGAAGATGCTGGGGCGCGATTCGGGAGAACTGCGCTTGCCGATGACACCCATTGAGGGTCCTCAGGAGGCGATGCTCCGCCAAACACTCGTTGGCTACGGGCTGTTGTAATCTGGTGCCACAGATCTTGATTCTTTGCGAGTATCCTACGATGCTCGGTGGCGAGCGCTCGATGCTGGCCACGTTACCAGCATTGCATCGGGCTGGATTTCAGGGCACCGTGGCCTGTCCCCCACAAGGACCATTGTCACAAACGCTTCGTCAACGGGGAATTCCCCTGGTCGACTGGTGCCTCCGTGATCCGACCGGGCAACGCCGAAATACCTTGGATTTGAGGCTCGAACTTGCCACCCTCCTCCGGGTGGTCCAGCCGGACTTGCTGCATGCCAATAGTTTGTCGATGGCCCGTCTCGCTGGGCCAGTTGTTTGCAGTTTCGACCTGCCAGCCATCGGGCACCTGAGGGACATCGTCAAGATTTCGAAGCGGGCGGTCGACGATTTGAATTGCCACCAATGTTTGATTGCTGTCTCGCGAGCGACACGCGAGTTTCACGTCGGGCAGGGCATTGAGCCTCACAAGTGCGTGGTCTCCCACAACGGGATCGCGCTCGATGAGTTTGCCCCGCGAGTACCAACCCGTTACCTCCACCGTGAACTGGACTTGCCCGAAACTGCGCGGTTGATCGTAACGATTGGTCAAATTGGAATTCGTAAGGGGACCGATATCGTGGTGGAGGCGGTGCGGCGTTTGGCCCACGAGCTATCAGACATCCACTGGCTTGTAGTGGGTGAGCGGACCTCGGAAAAGGCCGAGGCAGTTCGGTTCGAGGCTGATGTTCGGCGGTCGGCGAGTACAGGTCCACTGGCAGGCCGTACTCATTTTCTGGGAACCCGTAGCGATGTTAGCGACTTGCTTTACGAGTCTTGTCTGTTGCTCCACGCAGCACGCCAGGAACCGCTGGGGCGCGTGCTTTTGGAAGCAGCCGCAGCCGGGCTACCGGTGGTGGCTACCGACGTTGGTGGAACAGGCGAGATCTTTCCCACGACTGACGATGGGGCAATCCTGGTGCCGGCCGGGGAGCCTGCTGCCATGGCGGCGGCGGCCCTTGCGCTGCTAGGGGACGAACCTCGCCGTCGGGCGTGTGGCGCGCAGGGTCGAAATCGCGCCGTGCAAGCGTTTAGTGCCGAGCTCACTGCCGAAAGGCTGATCCGGCAATACGAATCGCTATTGCCATGAGACGGGTCTGATCGCCAGTTTACGTGATCCTGGCTCCGCAATTGTTTGGCTCGGCAATGGTGATGGAGCCTGAATCAATACCTTCCTCTGTGGCCAGGGTGTGCGAAAGGGCTTCGGCTTCGTTTTGATCGTGGGTGAAGGCAAAGACTGTCGGTCCCCACGACGACTGGCCTACGCCGGTCACACCCCATGCACGAATGGCATCAACCAGCTTTTGAATCGGTTGGCTTGCAAAAGGCCCATCCTGGACCTCGGCAAAACATCCACCGGCGAGGAGGCCAAATCGGTAAACCCCTTCACCAAATGTAGCGAGGTCGTTTTCGCGGAGAGCTGGCAGCAGTTCGCGGCGCGTGATCTGCCACAGTTCATGGGTCACCGCTAGAGGTACAGGGACAAGGCGTTTGAAAGCGGTTTGTTCTGGCATGCCAGAGGGCCCCGGAGGTTCACTTGTCTGGATCAACACAATCCGCCAGACACTGGGCAGCGGGCAGCGGGCTTCCAAAGTTCCAAGTGGTTCACTCACCAGTTTTCCAGCATCGACCAGCAGCCCGCCGTGAACAAATCCGTGGGTTCCAATGGCCGAGCGTGTTCCGCGTCCTGTACAGGCCGCTAGTTCGACTGCCGAGAGGTTCGCTCGCCCGCAGAAACGGCGAAACCCGGCCGCCACTGCAAGATCCAACTGAGTGCCAACACCAAAGCCGGTGTGGGGCGGCGGGGCACACTTGACGTTGACCGTGCAAGCCGGGGCCGCAGGCAAGCCCCACTCCCGGCCGAGGTGACGAATCGTCCTTGTAACCCGTTCAGCCAGAGGGCCCGAAACATGCAATGTCGTCCCCTCGGCAACGACAAGTTCGACTCTGGGGCGATTGACCATCACCCCAACCCCACCGAATTGCCGCTGGTCGGCATGGCCAAAGCTGAACATGCCAAAGTGCAGGCGGCTGGCTGCAGAAACGTGGATCTCGCAGCTCATGATAGAGCGGTTCCCAAGGCCGAGCCTTTGTTGGCCAGTTCTTGTTCAACATACTTCCGCAAAAAGTCAAAAGCACGAAGTTCCTGCTGGCCTGCCGTCTTGTGGACGGGTGTGGCCAGCCGCTCAAACTCACTGAGAATTTCTCGAGCGGGTAGAAAGTCGATGCGCGTGGCGAGAATTGCAGCTTCAATGACCGCATGTTTGGCACGGTTGAACCCGAAAAAGTCGCGGTTGCGGCCCTGGTCAACGACTTCGGCCACAATGTTGGTTCGCTCCTGGGTGTCGTCAAGGGATGTGACTCGAAAAGCGTACCATCGGCAGGCATCGACCAGGATTTTTCCCGCAACGGCCCTGGCCTCGGTCAGCTCGGGCTGTGGCTCAAGTCGGCCCGTTGCCGCCAACGCGAAGAGCAGGACATCGTCGGTTACATGTAGAACACCTTCGGCGCTGCGCTGCAGATTCTTGTAGGTTGTTGAAGACGTGAATGGCCTCAGGCGGAGGCAGGTCAAATTATGGTCGACAATCGGACCCATCGGCGAAATATTCGTGGTGCCATCTGCATCGAGTGTGGTGACAATCCCTTCCAAAAGCGTACCGACGGGTAACTCAAGTTGGGGATGGGTATCAGCAGTGGGCATGATGCAAACCAGTCAAAATCAGAAGGTGACAGGCGTGGTGGGAAGGGGGATTACGTCGAGTTCCTGCTCCGAATGTTCATCGGCGGCAAGTGCGTTGAGGTTGGGCGCAATGTTGCACCCGGCCAGTTTCAGGAAGTTAGCCAGCAACGGGTATCCTCCCTCGGTGAGTATCGCTTCGGGGTGAAATTGCACGCCGAAAACCGGTAATTCGATATGTTCGATGGCCATCAGCACGTTGTCGTCGGTCGTCGCGGTGACCCGAAAAGTTGCCGGTAACGTCGCGGGGTCGACCACCAGCGAATGGTAGCGGCATGCTCTCAGCGGAGAGGGGAGTCCTGCAAAGAGCCGTGTGCCGTGATGGAGGACAGGAGACGTTTGCCCATGGCGGGGGGCCGCAGCGCGAATCACCTGCCCGCCCAGCGCCTCGGCAATCACCTGGTGGCCAAGGCAAACGCCCAGAATGGGCAGTTGATCGTGGAAGGTACGGACAATTTCCAGCGAGGCACCTGCTTCGCGGGGGGTGCAGGGACCGGGCGACAAGACGATGGCCTGCGGGGCGAGCGCCTCGATGGTTGTCGAATCGATTGCGTCATTTCGCACGATGTGTGTCTGTTCACCCAGACGATTCAGGTAACGGGCGAGGTTAAACACGAAACTGTCGTAGTTGTCGATCAGCAAAATCACGGCAAGAGTGCTCTCAACAGGCCTTCGGCTTTGTGCCAGGTTTCTTCGTATTCGGAACGTGGGTCACTGGCGGCGACAATCCCGCCACCAACCGGCAGCTGCCACCAGCCGCACCCAGCGGTAATTGTTCTGATCAGGATACTGCTGTCGGTCGATCCATCAAAGCCAATGTAGCCAAGTGCACCACAGTAGGCTCCGCGAGCCGTCGGTTCGAGCTCGGCAATGATTTCCATTGCGCGGACTTTGGGAGCACCGGTGATAGACCCACCTGGAAAGGCTGCACGAATGGGGTCGGTCAGGGTAGTTTCCGCAGTTAGCTTTCCCTCGACAGTCGAAACGAGGTGTTGGACGTAGGCGTACGTTTCCAGGCCGCAAAGCTTCGGCACACGCACGCTATCAGGTTGACAAATTCGTGAGAGGTCGTTACGAAGCAGATCTACAATCATAATGTTTTCGGCGCGATCTTTTTCGCTGAGCTGCAGTTCATCGCCGGCAAAGAGATCGGCTTCTGGCGATATGCCTCGACGGCGAGTTCCTTTGATGGGGCGTGTTTCTACCTGACGGTCACGAATCGACAGGAACCTTTCGGGTGAAGCACTGCAAATCTTAAACTTTCCTGTATCGAAATAAGCAGCGAATGGGGCAGCATTTCTCGCGCGAAGTCGCAGGTAAAGTTCGCTCGCGTCAGTCAAGGCCGGGTGGAGCAGGCGTTGCGAAAGATTGACTTGAAAAATATCTCCGGCATGAATGTACTCAACGGCGACCTGTACAGCGGCGCGATAATCGTCCGCGGTGAAATCACTAGTGATGTTAAACCTGGAAGAAACCGGATGTTGCGGTGCCATTTCGGTTTTCAGGAGTCGGGGCAATTGCTCCGACTGGGAGTTCTCATGTTGTGCGGGCGAGGAGGTGGGTCGTTCCCGTAACAATTGCTGGAATTCGCGGATTCGGGCTTCACTTCGTTCATTTCGGGCAACGGGATCAAGTTCGGGAAATCCGTGTGAGATGATCCACGCTTCGTTGGTACCATGGTCAAACGCCACAACAAGATCGTAGAGCCCTACGGCAAGTGCCGGCACTTTGAATTCATCCCACAATGCCGAAGGGATTTGCTCCAGAGTCTGGCCCAACTCATATCCAAAGAGACCGGCAGCTCCACCTTGGAAGGGGGGTAAGTCTGGCAGGTTGGTTGTTGGAAACTGGCTCAGTTGCTGCTCAAGTTCCGTCAGCGCTAGCGGTTGTTTTGGGGAGAATTCGAGCCAGCGAAACGGGTCAGCAGCGATGAAGGAATAACGCCCGAGCGTCGGGTGCTTCAATGCGCTGTCAAAGAAAACCGTGTGGGGGAGGTGGCTTAGGCGCTGGAAGACAGCACTCGGTTGCATGTTTTGTTCGATCCGCACTACCGTGGGCCGGTGCGAAGCGATGGTTGGTGGGGCGGGCGAGCTCATGATTTTGCACGGCCTTTGCGCGGTAGGTAGTGGTGCTTTTCCTGGCGCGTGAGATATCCCCAGTCCAGAGAGTCGTCCTGTTGGTATTGCTTGTTGAGCGTAAGAGCGGTCGACGCTTTACACATTTCAAAACCAAGATAAAACGCGTGGCTGGCGTCCAGGTTCTTGGGGGGGGCCCCAGCGGGACCCGCTTTGAGTAGTTTTGCCATCAGTTCAAAGGGGTCGGCGTCTTTCAATTGCAGGTTGGTGGAAACGAGATGCACAACACCTCCGGCCGCAAAAATTCGGTAATTGTTGTCTTTTATCGTCGCTGCCAGGTGTTGTAAATCTTCCGGGGAGGGTTCGCTGGGGGCTTCGTCACGGAGCGTAAGCAGTTGCGGTTCGAGGTGCTTGGGCAGGACCTGATGACGAACTGCGTGGTACATCAACCGGCGGGCCAGGTCGCATTCGCGGACACTTGTACGGGCCCAGTTAATGACCTCGGTTGTCAGCACGCTGCGGATAGCGAGCTCCTGGCAAAAACCGATGAGCAGTACATTGATCCCGGCCGAATCGACGTCGGTCAATTCGGTGAGATTACCGATGCCCATCATGATTTCGGCATCGGGGTATTTTTCGCGGACCGCGATGTAGCGTTGCAGACTTTGGGCAAAACCAAACCCGATTGGTTCCAGGACGGGATCAATCCGCATCGGGACCCCGGCCCCAGCGAGCAAGTCGACCGTTTCATCCAGACCAGCGAGCGTTCTGGGGTCGTCGGGTACGACGACGACTTCACATCCCCAGTCAACAGCGGCGCTTCGGTTTGACTCGTTGACCGAGAGCACCAGTTCGGCCCCAGCGCGAACCGCCGGTTCAATTTCCCGCGGGTTGAGGCTGTCGATCGAGACCCGGTGGCCGTCGTCCGAGAGCGCTTTAACCACATCGGCTACGCCTGCCCACGGTTCACCCGGCTCGCATCCCACATCGATTACGTTGGCCCCGTCATTGGCGAGCTGTTGCGCTCGGCGGCGGATCTGGTCGGTTGACAGCTGTGGACAATGGTTGATTTCGGCGACGATATCGATTTCATAAGCACCGTAGTCCGTGGGTAAAGGTTTCCGTCCAAAGTGGTCGGGCAACCGCCGCAGGTCGCGAGGCCCCCGGGCAATGGGAAGACTGGTCGCGTCTTCGAGGGGGGAAAGATCCCCGGCGCAATAGCCGGGAATCAGAACCCGTGTGGCCGCCGGGGGAGGCTGGATCCGTTTGGCAATCCATGCGGGGGTCATAAGCGCGGCAACGGTGATCGGCATGACGTCGGTTGAAAACGAGAACCCGATTTCCGCAGCCAATGGTGCAACCACTTGCTCGAGTGCGTGCTCGGCAAGGCGGCCAGTGACAAAATGGATATGTTCGCGCGACAAATTTTTTTTGCGGTAAGGTTTTTTCGTGGAATGGTGTATTCAGCGAGACGCTACGACTCGCCAGATTCTACGTTCGTTTGAAAGCCACCGTTGATGGGAACAATTTGTCCGTTGATAAAGCTTCCCGCAGGAGAGGCCAGGAAACGAGCCGTGTGGGCCACATCCTGGGGAGTCCCCCAGCGGGCGAGCATGCATTCCTGCTGAGCCCGCTGTTGCCAGTACTGGTTGGTCGACTCGGACCAGTCCGTTTGAATCCAGCCGGGTGCCAAACAATTTACACGAACTTCCGGGGCGAGTGACTTGGCGAGGCTGCGTGTGAAAGCCATGACTGCCCCTTTGATCGTCGCAAACAACTCACCACTTTCACCTTCCATGCCAGTTTCGGCTTGATCCCACCCCATGTTAAGAATGACTCCCTCCCCACGTTGTTTCATCTTTTCTCCAGTCGCTCGACTCAATCTCACCGTACCGACAACGTCAACTTGCCAGAGTTCCCCCAGCTTTTCGTCGAATGACCATTTGGCGGAAGTACCGGTCAGCACGTCAGCCCCCGCATTGTTGACCCAGAGATCGATATCTCGCCACTCCCAGGCTTCATGGACAAGGCGAGTTTGATTTTCGGGGGCAACCAGGTCGGCCATCACAATCTGCGTTTCTCGGCCCAGGCTGCGGATTTCGCTGGCCGTACGTTCAACCTGATCATGGCTTCGGCGGGCGTGGATTAAGATGTCGGCACCAGCTCGAGCTAGTTCCAACGCAATGGCACGGCCGATCCCCTTGGAACTTCCCGTCACAACCGCCGTTTTACCCAATAAGTCATAAGAATGCTGGAAATCGAGTTCTTGATCGGTCATGAGATTACCCAATTTGTCATGTCTTTGGTTACTTGCCGACCACGAACTTCGTCCGTAGGATGCCATCAACAACCGTGGTCGGTGCTTGCGATAAGATGCGAACTTCCTTCCCAGCATACGGGTTTCCTGATGGGGCAACAATCGAATTTGGAATCTTCTGTCAGGGGTCGGAAAATTCGTTGGCCCCTGTTCCCCGTGGCCTGGGTCCTGGTGTGGACGACTTTGACTGCGGTGTTTCAATGGTCAGACGCAACTCGCGACTACAAGACCATTTTCCTGCAAGCTTCGGTATTGCTCGTCCTGATTGGGGTTCTTGGTTGGTTTTTTTACGCGGTGCCATTTTCGCGGACCACCCGGCGAGTGCTAATCGCGGTGACCCTCTTGCTGTTGACCGCCTGCTATTTTTCAATCGACTATGTCAACGACGGCGACATGAGACTCGTTGGCCTGCGGTTTGCCTGGTCGCCCAAACCAGACCAGTTGTTGGATTTTCCTCTCGACAAGTCCCGAGCAGACCAATGGGAAACGACGCCGCAAGACTATCCTCGTTTTTTGGGAACGGGTTACTGGGCGGAAGTTTCGGGTGTGCAAATCGATCCTGACTGGGAACGCAACCCACCGCAAGAGGTTTGGCGGCGGGAGATAGGTGCCGGTTGGTCTTCGTTCGCAATCGTTGGCGATTACGCGGTGACTCAGGAACAGCGGGGGCCGCACGAGTTGGTTGTGTGCTACCGCCTGTCGACTGGCGATCTTGTGTGGAGTCACGCCGACGAAGCCCGCTTTGACCCACAGTCGCTGATGGGAGGCATGGGAGGCGTGGGGCCGAGGGCGACCCCAACGATTCATGGCCAGCACGTTTTTACCCAGGGTGCTACCGGGATCGTCAATTGCCTTGACGCCCGATCGGGGAAATTGCGATGGTCCCATGATACGCTGGCGAAGTTCGGTGCCGATAACTTGATGTGGGGCAAAAGTGGTTCGCCGCTCGTGGTAGATGACCGGGTCATCGTGAACGTTGGTGCCCCGGCCAGCGTCAGTGCCCAGGAAACGTACGATTCGTCGCTAGTCGCATTTGACGCCGATACGGGTAAGGTCGAGTGGACCAGCGGATACCGCACCACAGCATATCCTTCTCCCGTGCTTGTTTCTCTTGCCGGAGAGCAGCAGATTTTGCAGATCAATGAGCATTACCTGACCGCGCATCGGGCAAGCGATGGCCAGGTCCTTTGGGAACATGGGTGGCCAGGTAGTAGCAGTAGTGATGCGTCCTGCTCGCAACCGGTTCCGCTAGGAAACGACCGCTTCTTTTTGTCACGTGGTTACGGAGACGGCGCATCGCTGCTTGAGGTCAAACGAAACGACGACGACACCATGTTCGCAGAGCCCTGCTGGGTCCCGACCGCCAAGCCAATCATGAAGACGAAATTTGGCAACGTGTTGGTACGCAACGGGTACGCCTACGGTCTTGATGGGACGATGCTGCAATGCGTGGAAATCGAAACGGGGCGCAGTATATGGAAAAAACGTCGCCGACGGTCTTGGGGGCATGGGCAAATCATGTTGGTCGGCGATCTGATTCTGATTCTTTCGGAAACGGGTGAACTTGCCCTGGTTGAGTGCTCGCCTGAGGGATATCACGAGCTGGCCGCAATTCAGGTCTTGGACGACAGCGCCGTCACTTGGAATAACCCTGCGTTTTCACCGCCCTATCTGGTCGTGCGCAATGCCGAAGAAGTGGTCTGCCTGCGGTTGCCAGTCATCGAGTGAACCGATCGGCCGGTTTCACCGCAAGCAATTCTCGCAATAACAAAGCCCGGGGTTTGTCACCCCGGGCTTCGTACGGATTGTGGTCAGGTAGGTTTATTGCATGCGCCGACGACCAGCGGCAAGCAGGCCAGTCGTTGCCAAAAATAACATCACCACGCTGGCAGGTTCCGGGACCAGGTTCGTTAGATCCATTGCGTCCAGGTCGTCACTAAATTCAGTTGTGCTGACCAGTGCGGAGCGAATCGTAGCCAACCCCATTTCCTCTGCAGGGATGAAGATTGACGGGGTTGCTCCTCCGGCAACTGGTGGGGCGAGGATGTCTCCTTCTTCGATCGGAAGTCCCAGTAAACTGTCGAGCATTCCAACCACCTCGGACCCGCGCCGGACAGAGAACAGGATTTTGTCGCGGTCGGGACTGAAGATGGGCATCCCCGTGGCCGGAGAGACCACGCCATCATCCCACAGTGCCAGAGCGTCCAAATCATCCGTATCGATCCCTTCAATATCTAGCCCCAGGGCGGCTGCCGGTGCGTACAGTACAGGCAACGCACCCGCAAGCGTCACGACTACATCGCCACCGGAGAATCCGTTTCCAGCTGCGGTGCCGGTGTTCGGAACCACGGTTCCGGGTGCGGCTTCGAGCGGATCCCGGAACCTTGAGTCCATAGAGAAGAAAATCGGTTTGAACACGTTTTCCCTCGATGTGTTGATGTCCAAGGCATCGAGATTGTCACCTCGGTCGGATATGCTTGCGATTGTTGGTGGGTGCGGTTCGATCAACCCAAGACCAGGGCCGCCGAACGGGGCAACTCCGTTACCGTCGATGATCGCCTTGTTGCCAGCGCCAGGGACGGCTGTAAGTGGCGTGGGGACGGCTGGGCCAAGATAGGCGAACACGTCGGCCGAAGCTTCTAGCGCGCCTCCGCGGCCTTCGCTAAAGACGTTTGGATGGTTTTGGTTAGAGGTTTGAATTCCTAGGGCAAATTCGTCAACTGAGAACACCAGGTTTTCTCCGCGGTCACGACCGTACGACAATGCATCGACCTCTACGCCTTTGTAAAGCCCTGGCAAGACACCCAGCCCACCAGGAGCTGTGCCAACGGCCGAACCGGGCGTGGAGTCGACCATCACTCCCGGGACGGACAATGGCCCGGGGAGGGGCGGGTTGGGTCCTGGGGATCCTGGAACGCCCTGAGTTAGAATTTGCCCTTCATCAATCGGTGCTCCAAAGAAGGCATCTCCAAATCCTGTTGCCGCTCCTGGCGTGCCACCTGCCGTTGGGCTTTGGAAATCGATGGAGAAGGTTGGCGTAAACTGGGCCGCAGCGATTCCAGTTACCATCAGCGACACTACGACTGCCAGAATACGAGTTTGGGTGGAATTGCGGTTGGGGAAGCATTTCATGACACGGTCCTTTCTATCATGGGCCAAATGAGCTTTTACACCGCGGTGGCCAGATCGGCTCTGGTACTGTCCCGCGGTTCGCCGTTGAAATGTCGTTGCGAAGCACTTTCCGGGTGTTCCGTAAACCAGGAGCATGTTGTCGGTCGGCGACCGAATCGAACGTCCGGAGTGGTTCCAGGGAGTAGCTCAAGAACGGTGGTGGCGCCCCGACATTTGGACCGTAAAAGAACGCTGCAAAATGGTTTCGGCGCTGCCTTCTACGGGGGAGGACGTGAACTGCCTCGGAAAGCGGCTAAGACCAGGGCGTTTGGCTTTGGTCTTTTGGGTTTGCCCGTGACGGGGCAAGATGTTCAGAGAGTTTCCTTGAGAAAGATGAGCAGGCGAATTACGCAGGAGGATTTTCGAGTAGCCAGTCTTCGAGAATCACGTGTTGAAGCGATGGTGCCCGCAAGAGGGCTGCCTGTGAGGGCAGCAGTGCTGTCAACCAGGGTCGGCGTGCCAACCCGGCCGCCGCCCGGAGGCCGAGGCTACCAAGCGACTTCCCAGCCATTTGGTCGTTGACATTTTCGGTGAGGCGTCGAAAGGTTGCTGGAATAACATTTGGTTGCGGGCCGACATGAACGACCGTCGACACCCCGCAGGAAAGTGTTTCTCCGATTGCGTCCCAAAGTCGCTGGGGGTGGTCGATCCACCGACGAATCAGGTCGCGCGCCCCATAGTCGTTGTAGGATTGTTTGCCAGTCACCAACGAAACGACCGATGGCAAGGGAGGCTGGAACCCTCCTTCCATCGTTTCCATCATGACTGACGACCGATCTGGAATATGCTTCTGGCGAACAATCGGTGTATGCAGCGGTGGCCAGCGGTGATCGTTAATACGGAGGTGGGCGGGGTCGGGCAGGCGTTCGTGCATAACCTTCTTGAACCGGTGAATGGTTTGCTGCTGGCCAATCAGTAAATAACTGTTAGGTGAAAGGATTGCCGAAATACCGATGGTTCCTGCCCCTTCTGCCGTGACCTGACGACACAGGCGGCTTACGTCTTCCTCGTTGATCGCTGGGCTGCGTGAGAACAAAACACCCATCGTGGCGTCGTGGGCCAGCTCAACGCTGTCAGCAGCCATGGCCACTGGAATCCTCAATACCTCCTCCATGCTAAAGACACTGCCGCAACTGATCGCCGTCAGTTCCCCCAGGCTGTACCCAAACGCTAGCCGTGCCTTCTGGTAGGTGACACCATGGAATTCCTCCAGCAATTGTACCTGGGCCAGTTCGATAGCCATCACGAGCCCTAGTGCTTCGCCGTAGGCTTTGAGATTCGGCTCTTTGTTGTTGCGGACCCGCCACAGCAGGTCGGTCGGGTGGCCGGTCACCTCGGAGCAAATCCGGGTTGCCTGCAACAGGTACCGTTCCACCGTCTTGCCATAGGCTGGGTGCTCGAGAAGCTCACGCGTGCGCCCGAGGTTCGTGATGTTGTAACCGCGAAAGGCAAAAGCGGTTTCGCTGGTCTTGTTGCGGAGGTCGTCGGACATCTCACTCGTTGTTGGAAATTTTTGAGAAGGGATTGCACAGTGCGACGCCGCTCGGCGATTCTTGGGCGGCTTGATACGTCTGATACTGTTATCGGCTCAGCAGATGCCAACAGACATGAGGTGACAACTCTACGGCGATTGTAGCGGTTGTGACGGCGCTACGTCTCTTCCGCAGGACAGGCTCTGTTGCCGGGTTATTCTTAAAACCGACCGGATCGCGGGGGTTTCCCGCCGTGGTCCCAGCAGCCGAATTACCACCGTACAGCCTCACTGCACGCCAGTTCGGGTGAGCTAGACTAGAATACGGCCATTTTGTCGATCTCGATAGGAGTTGACGATCACCAAAGATTCAGCCACATCGAGACCCGTTTAACTGACAGGAGTAAATGGACCATGCGTGCTTGTCAAAACTGCAGATCGCGGGGATTTACCTTGCCGGAGGTGTTCGCCGTCACCACGATCCTCGGTATCATTGCAGCCGTTGTGGTTCCCCGGGTCGCGATTTTTGCGGACACGTCGCATTCGGGTGTGGCAGAACACCACATTTCGCAGCTCAACGCCATTGTTGAAACACATTACAACGATCACAAAGTGTGGCCAAGTGACTTGGAGGAACTGGTTGCAGACAACTACATTAACGCCGTTCCCACACATCCCGAAGCGACAAAAAATTATCAGCTGAATAACAGGACGAATCGGGTCCACGAAGTTATCGTTAACTAAAGTCTTTGCAGTTGAGTCGTGGCTGCAGAAAAAAGGTGAAGTGGAGAACAGGGTACAGCGTGTGTTGGCGCGTGGTGCCCTTTCACTTGGATGGCCCAAATTGGCACGCCTCTCTTTGGTCTTACGGATGATTCGTTCGACCCGGCCTCTCATGCACCGCCCCTGTCGTGAACAGGCAGCTGTGGCGAATCGACCAGTTCGAACCGCTACGCAATCGGGGTATTTGGCCGCTTGCCGGTTGTGTTGGACTCCGGTTGATGTCACGGCCGAGGGTCGGACACTCGTTTCCTGCCATTTCGGCCGCATTGACCTGACATTTGCACGCAACTTGGAACTCGACGGCCGGACGGTGAAAACCATTTCTGTGAAATCGACAGGTCACTTTCGGAGTGGATTCGAACCGATCGCCGGATCGATTTACAACGTCGACACCGCCGGGCAGTTGTCCCAGGACTTTGCCAACCTACCCTATACGCGGCTGGGACGGCCAGTCTACCCGCTCGACGTCGAGGCCCCGCTTGGGTGGTGAGGACGCGGAGTATTTCGACAACGCCTTGATCGCTCAGTATCGCGGCGTGTAGCATAGCAAAGCCCGGCCGCTTATCGGGGGGATTCCCGCAGAGAGGAACATCATGCCAGTCGACCGAATCCGTTTACCCGTTTTTATGTGTGCGATCGGGGTCGTATGCGGTGCGGGGATCGCTGCTGCTGAAGTCCGTATTGAAGCCTACCGGGGGGAGACATGGGGTGTAGGGCGAATTGAAATCAAACCATCCGCGAACCATGCGAGTACCGCAGCCGAAGACGACCGCTTTGCCGTAACCGAGCAGTCAGGTCGGATACTCTACCCGGTTGTTGGTGCGATGCCAGTGCAAAAACTGTTGCGTCAGTTTCTGCCAATCAATCTTCCCAGCAAGCTCAAGCTTTACTTCTTGTTTCGCGGCGACGCACCCCTCGAACTGGAAATCTATGCACCAACCTTGTCTGAAGTTACGGTCAATCCACAGGTGAATGTTCACCGCTACCGAGAACTGCTCAAAGAGTGGTGGCAGGCCTATGCTAAAATGTACGAGCAGATCCACCGATCAGCAGAGTACCCGCTGGTTGTGCAGAATTACCTCACGGCAACCTGGGCTCGACGCCTGGACAAGCCGATGCCCGCCCCTCCGGGACTTCTGTTCAGGCAACGCGGGGCTGGCGGTAGCCTGTTTCCCCAACTCTTTGCCGACGAGACGTATCGAGCTTCGGTTGAGCGCAACCTTTTGCTAGGGCAGCTTGGAGTGAGAGAGCCTCTGACAGAGCCGTTGCCGGAGGTGGCACCAACCACCATTGACTGGCCTGAGCCACCTGTCGATACCGAGGTGGAACCGATATCGATGGTGGTTCCGGAGGAATGTTACTACCTGCGGTTCGGTAATTTCAAGAACTACTTGTGGTTTCGCGACACGTTAAATCGGTGGCGTGGGGATCTTGCAAACATGGTGGTGATGCGGAGTATTAATCGCAACATTGGGCCCAGGATCGAAGAGCAACTTAGCTTGAAGGAGTCGATGCTGAGTAGAATCCTGGGACCCACCGTCATCAACGATATCGCCATCATTGGGCTCGATCCGTTTTTTCGGGACGGTGCTGCCGTAGGAGTTCTGTTTGAAGCCAAGAGTAACGTGGTTTTGAAGAACGGTATTCGGGCCCAACGTCGTGAAGTTTTGGACAGCTTTCCCGACGCTACCGAAGAAAACGTGAACATTGGCGACCACGACGTTTCGTTTCTTTCCACAGCTGACGGCCAGGTTCGTTCCTATTATGCGATCGCCGGCCAGTTTCATCTTGTGACCAATTGCCGCCACCTGGTTGAGAGGTTTTACGAGGCTGTCGGAGGGATTGACCCCTTGGGAGGGTCGGTAGCTTTTCGCTGGACCCGAGTTGAAATGCCGCTGCCCCGTCTCGATACGCTCTTTGGGTATTTTTCCACCCCCTTTTTTGACAATCTGGCAAGTTCGCACTATCGCATCGGATTGGAACGTCGCCTTCGGTCGGTGGGGGAAATCCGTACGCTTAGAATGGCACAGTTTGCGGCAGTTGCCGAGGGACGGTTGGTCAATACCGTTGGTGACTTGATCGATGCAGGATTGCTCCCCAAAGACTTTGGTTATCGCACCGATGGTACCACCTTCGTCCGGGCCGGCCATTCGTTTCGCGACACGGTTCGCGGAACCCCTGGGAGGTTTTTGCCGATTGCCGACATAAAACTCGATTCGGTGTCTCCTGCGGAGGTGACTCGTTATCGACAGTTTCAAAACTTGGTTCGCAAGGAAGTAGGACAGTTTGTTCCTCTGGCAGTAGGATTGCAACGATCCCAGGACGCGAACCCAGATCGCGAAAAAATCAGGCTCGATGTTCGGTTGGAACGCTACTCTCAAACGCAACTGGCTGGCTGGGCCAACAAGCTGGGGCCGGCGGATTCGCTAGGCGTCGCCCCGATTGCCGGCGCCGTGGCTTCAGGAGAGATCGTGTTGGAACCGCTCAGAAAGCCGATGCACCTGTTTGCCGGCCTGCTCGACTTTCATACCTCGTTGATTGTACGTGAGGGCAGGGCGGTACCAGCGGGGGCTTACGAGCAATCGATTCGCGGGTTTGTGGGAGCGTGGCCACGGCTTTACCTCCTCGATCATATCTTCGGACCTCCCCGCAATGGCTACGACGCAAATGGATACGCTCAATGCCAGGGTATTTTTGGCTTGCTCGAAACATGGCAGCGGCGAATTGGCGATTTCTTTTTATTTTCGTTTCAAAAGGATGTGTTAGAGGAAGTTGGACCTCAGTTAGCGATGGTGCCGACTGAGCGACCTGCTCAAATTCGTTTACGCGTAAGTGATTTTTCTGAAACGCAAATTGCGACCACCGTTGCCGGGTTCGGTTATATGCAGGCTCGGCAAACGTCGGCGAGTGGCAGCCGGTTCATGAACTCGCTGATGAACCAGTTGCATGTGCCCTGCGACGAAGCGCGAGAAGTTGCTGAACAACTGGTTGCGGGGAAATTTGTTTGCCCGCTTGGCGGTGATTACGTTGTTGCCGAAGAACCGGGCGGACGGCCTGTCTGGATTTCGACCGCAACCGTTCCAGAAAACCGCTTCTTGCTGACCATCATTCCCGATGATTACGAATTACCTCTGCTCCGTTGGTTTCGCGGTCTTTCGGCCGAGGTGACACGAAATAACGACACACTGTCCTTGCACGCAGATTTGCTAGCCGAGCTGGGTCAAAATTCCGCACCAGTGCAGAATAACGGTTCCGAGGAAAAGGAAGCCTGGAATTTTCCCAGTCTCGAGTTCCTGAACCCGTTCGGAAAATTGCCGGCCGTGGAAGAGGCAGACCAAAACGCGGCCGAGGACCACAACGACGTTCCTGTAAACAAACAACCAGTTCCGCCACCCCGGCAGCTCCCCGTTCCTGAGTTGCTACCTGTGCCCAAAGTGGGTAAGTCTGGGTAGTTCGCTAAAGTGTCGCGTAACTCCAGCATCAGCCCCGTCATGCCCGCACGATTTGTCCCAGGCGAGGGTGTCGCAAATCGCCCGCGACTCACTGCCGTACCGTTACCCCCGTACTCTTATGTGCCCGGGCATGAACCTCACCCGCTGAGAGATCCGGCAGGGCACCTGTTTGGTCACGAGGAACCGGAAGTGGCACCGCTGATCCCCGGCCAGTGCGAGAATTCGGCCGCTTACTTGCGGGGGATCGACCTTTTTAACCACGGCTATTACTGGGAATCGCACGAAGCATGGGAAGCTTTGTGGCACGCTGCGGGACGCCATGGAACCACGGCCGATTTCCTCAAGGGCCTGATCAAACTTGCCGCGGCCGGGGTCAAAGCCCGCGAGGGGAATCGCGATGGAATTCGTCGACATGCACGACGGGCCGCAGACCTGTTCAGCGGGGTCGCGGACGCAACTCCTGAAAACTGTTTTGCAGGATTGTCATTGGAATCGCTTGTATTCCTGGCCAGGTTCCTGGAAAAAGAACCCTTTTCGGCCGCCCTGCTCAATCCTCACTGGGTGCTGGAAGATGCTTTTTGCCTGCAGCCAGCTTTGTAGTCCGTGCGTTCTGGTTGGTCGATCACCTCCAACAGTGCGAAGCGTTGGGTGTTGATTGCTGTTCGGGAGGACGCACGGCTTACACCTGGCGTGCTTCTGCCAGCAGGGAGCCCGCCTGGAACGAGCTGCGAACCAGTGGCCCAGCTGCCACGGCCTTAAAACCAAGCTTGCGAGCTTCATCTGCCCAGGCCGAAAACTGCTTTGGCGCAACAAAGCGGTCGACTGGCAAAAAGCGTTCTCCCGCTCGCCCCGGGGCCAGGTATTGCCCGAGTGTAAGCAGATCGACGCTTGCTTCGCGAAGCTGTTGCATGGCGGCACTGACTTCTGCGTCAGATTCGCCAAGCCCCACCATCACACTGCTTTTGGTGAGGAGATCGGGTCGCAATTCGTTGGCCTTTTGCAAAACACGCAGGCTGAGCTGGAAAGATGCCCTGGGGTCGCGCACCAAAGTGTCTAACCGTGGAACACATTCTACGTTGTGAGCAAAAACGGCAAGTGGGATATCCTTGAGGAGATGGGTCAGGGCTGCCCAGTCCCCCTGTAGATCACTCGAGAGCAGTTCCACGGTTACGTCAGGCAGCCGGTCATGGACTGCCTGAACGCAGCGTTTGTAATGGTCGGCGCCGCCATCGGGCAGATCGTCGCGGTTGACCACCGTAATAACGACATGCGAAAGTCCCATCCGTGCAACAGCATCGGCGAGTTGGGCTGGCTCGGCTGGATCGGGGGGATCAGGAGTTTTGAGCGTTTCGACCGAGCAGAACCGGCAGCCACGCGTACACTGGCTGCCAGCGACCATGAAGGTTGCAGTGCCGCGGGCCCAACAGTCATGAATATTGGGGCAGCGGGCTTCTTCGCACACCGTGTGAAGCGCGTGCGAATCGACGGTGTCCTGGGTTTTATTGAAGACCGCGAGACGATTTCCCGAGGGGAGGTTAACCCGCAGCCATTCCGGCAACCGAGCACGTTGTGGCTGGTCGAGATGGCCTGGGTCGACAGGAGGTTCATCGACAATTGGGAGGATCGGCAACGACACGGGCAACTCAGTGGGGACCAGGATTTCCTTGATCGCATTCTACACGACAGGGGCCGTGAGGTCAGTGGCGCCCAAACAGATCCGGCCCGTTGCGACACCGGCGTGGAGACTCGCAAGCCGGGATGCTTCCGTGCTTGATGACCAGCTGCTGGCAGGGCTTTATCCGGTGAGTCCTTCAAACAGCGGCGTGGAAAGATAACGTTCACCAAGGCTGCACATGATTGTGCAAATTCGTTTTCCGGCAAACTCGGGGCGGGCTGCGACTTTTGCCGCGGCGCACACGTTCGCACCGCTGGAAATTCCCGCCATGATCCCTTCTTCACGCGCCAACCGGCGGGCCCACTGAAAGGCTTCTTCGTTGCTTACGGCGACGGTTTCGTCGACGACCGATAAATCGAGATTCTTTGGGACGAACCCGGCACCAATTCCTTGAATCTTGTGCGGTCCCGGGCTTCCTCCTGCGATGACCGGCGAGTCGCTGGGTTCAACGGCAATGGCCTTGAAGTCGTGATTCTTCGGTTTGATGTAACGGCTCACTCCGGTAATCGTTCCGCCCGTACCCACGCCAGCGACGAGTACATCGATGTTTTCTCCCGAGTCTTTCCAGATTTCGGGGCCGGTCGTTGCCTCATGGATGGCCGGGTTGGCTGGGTTTTCGAACTGCTGAGGCATCCATGCGTTCGCGTCGTTTTCCACAAGCTCGATAGCTTTGTTGATGGCTCCCTTCATGCCTTCGGCAGCTGGTGTGAGGACCAATTCAGATCCCATTGCTCTCAACAGTGCCCGGCGTTCTACCGACATCGAGTCAGGCATCGTCAACGTTAGATGATACCCTTTGGCAGCACACACGAAAGCAAGAGCAATACCCGTGTTGCCGCTGGTTGGTTCGACAATCCGAGTATCGGCGTTAATCTTGCCGTCCCGTTCACCGGCCTCGATCATGGCTACACCAATGCGGTCCTTGACACTGTTGAGTGGTTGGAAGAACTCGCACTTGGCAAACACGGTTGCATGCTCCGGGGGGACGATCCGGTTGAGTCGAATCATGGGCGTA
>CAUZEA010000084.1:0-25957 GCA_963578605.1 Planctomycetota bacterium | reverse complement strand
CGTTCCCCCCAAGCTGGCCGTCCCGGTAATTGCGAGCACGTCGAAATTCTCCTCGGGGAGGGTGCCGCCGATTTCAACGGCCAGTGTGGCACCAGCGTTCTGGGTGTAGTTACCGCCCACCTTCAGCATTCCGGCACTGGTACCTGGTGCGGTGGTCGCGCCGGTCAGCACGGTTAAGTCTCCGCTGAGTTTTCCCGCACCGGCGAGGGTGCCGCCCTGGACTTCCAGGGAGCCTGTGCCGGTAGAGGCGTTATTGTTAAGGACCATTGTCCCGTCGCCGGTCTTGGTGGCCGTGTTCCCGCCAAGGTTGAGCACATCTTCGAAGGTAATGGAGCTGCCAGCGGCCGCGTCGATGGTCGTTGCGGCAGCCAGGTTCACGGGCAGTTGGAATTCAGGAGTCCCCTGGTCGACTTGAATGCGGGCATCGCCTTGGAGGGTCAAGCTGGTACCCAATACCCCGAGAATGCCGTAGGTGTGCGTACTGTTGAACCGCAGGCCATTGACTGTGATGTCTGTTTCGGTGAAGACCGTGGAAGCCTGGCTGATGGCACTACCAAACATTGCGGTGGCCGTATTTTCCGGCACATAGGCCAAATCCCAGTTTGTGTGGGCGTTCCAGTTCCCCGCTCCTTGGGAGACCCATTCATAATCGGTAGGACCGGGCCCCGGAGGAGAGGCGGTGTAGGTGATGTCGTCGATAAAGAAGTCGACCGTACTAGGAGAAGCGCTCGGATTGTACACACCCGTGATACCATAGCGATCGAACGTAGGGAGGCGATCCCTTTCATCGGCAGTGATGTTGTCAATCCATCCAGTCCAGGTGCTGACCGTACCATTGACCGAAATATCGAAGGTCCCCGTGAGGGAGCCAGTGCCGTGGGTGCCGCCCGTCGGATCCCATGCGAGGTTGTAGGTAAATGGGGTCGCTGCGTCGATACGACCTACCTCTTTGATCGTTTGGCCTGCCGCATTGGTGACTACTGCTGCATCCCTGTTTCTACCTTTAAACCGGACTTCCATATACTCCTGTTCATCGGTAACAAATCCAATGAGGTCCATCCCACCAGGTGCTTCAAATAACAGTTCACCGAATTTATCAAACCATCCGATCAGTACATTTCCTCCATAACCGTCTTGCGCACCAAAAGACGCAGATCCGGACATCGTAAGTGGCGTGGTTGAAGGATCCAACGGTCCCACGTTGTCGGCATAGAAGGCCCTATCGCGACGAATAAGTCCTCCCGCCTCACCTGGCGTGCCGCCGGCCCAATTGGTATCAGAACTGTAACCGAAGTTTTGGAAGAAGAACTCTCCGGAAAACTGCAAATTATTAAATCCCTCCCACATTGGATCGGAATCAAAATTTTCCTGTTTCTGAAAGACCTGAGCTGCAGCCGGTGCGACGACCAACAGCAATAGAGCCCCAAAGGTCGTCGCCAAAGCAAACTGGAATTCACGCTGCGAATGAGAAACGCGCCTTTCGAAACTCATGAGTACCCTCGCTTGCAGTTTAAGCAGAAGTAGAACCGATCACCGACAGGCTTCCAGCCCCGCTAAGAACCATTGCCCGCCAATCTGCCATTATGGTCTCCGTACGTACATCAAACGACACAATCAACTCCGATGTTAATCCCGGCTAACCTGGATGTCCACTAATACCTGCAAAAAAGCAGGTCACTTGCGGCTCTTTCCACGCGATTGCGCCAAGAGTCAAACGCAAAAACTACGGGCGCTGCCCGCACCGCCCAATAGTTGTCCCAGGTTCGCAATTGGTCCGCGCCGTCGTCTTGAAGCAAGCCTGGACCACCCCGATGTTCCCCAGTCACGGTTCAAGACTGAATCAGTCCGGATACGTCCATAAAAGTTATTGCCGCCTGCTCGACTCGCCCTATTTTTTCGAACCGTCCAGACGGCACTGCCTTTCAAAAACGCTCGGGGGAATGCTCGCAGCTAGCCAGGGGGCCTTGCAATATATCGTAACGATCATCACGTCACAGGGCCAGTCCGCTTGACAATTCACCACACCGTACGTTAAAATCTAATTAGATATATATCGAGGAAATATTCGATCCATGCGGAGTTCAATATGCACCAGCCAGGAATCCGCGGTTGTCAGCGGCGGGAGTTCACACCGGGTCAACTGTCGTCGTTGAACGAGCGAAAACGTGTTGCTTTTACGCTCATCGAACTGTTGGTTGTGATCGCCATCATTGGGATTCTAATCGCGCTGTTGCTGCCGGCCGTTCAGAGTGCGCGGGAAGCAGCGCGGCGGATCGAATGTTCCAACAACCTCAAGCAAATCGGTCTTGCGGTTCAGATCATGAATGATGTCGTGAATCACCTCCCAGCCTCACGGCTCGGTTGTCATCACGGAACCTGGGCGAATGCACTTTGGCCCTACATTGAAGACGAACTCCTCAGCGAACAATGGCATCCGCGCGAAGCGTATCACTTTCAACCCACAGAGGCTATCGAATCGCAGGTCGCGATTTATTATTGCCCTTCAAGACGATCGGCCCCCCAGCTGAGCCAAGACCCCTGCGAAACCCGTAAGTCTGCGCCGCACCGAGGTGGCGGGATGAGTGACTACGCGTGCTCGGTAGGCTCTAATGCCGCAGCATGGGATTATTGGAGGCCCAAAGGGTCCGGCAGCGCTGAGCCTTGCAACCAGTGTGTCGTTGGGAAATATGCTGGGTGGTCGGTCGGCACCGGCGTGTTCATAAATGCAAGATGTCCGTGCGGGGGGAGAGACCCCAGATATAGATTTATGGGTGAGAACACCTGCAAGTACCGCGTTACCCTCAATATGATCACCGATGGTTTGAGCAAGACCTTTCTGATGGGCGAAAAGCACGTTTCGGTGGGGCGGCTTGGTGAGCGGAACGCCAACGACTGCAGCACATACAACCCCGATTCACTCTCCAGGTTCGGGCGTTTTGCCGGCCCTCATCACCCGCTGGCACATCCGAGCGACGGCCGGGAGCTCGAATTCGGCAGCTGGCATCCGGGCGTCTGTCAGTTCGTGATGGTCGACGGCAGTGTCCACGCGTTTTCGGTAAGCATCGACCCGCAGTTTCTCGGCTATCTGTCAGATCGCGAAGATGGCAACACTATTGGGGACAGTGTTTTCTAAGCGACCCTGTTTTCTAAGCGACCCTGTTTTCTAAGCGACCCTGTTTTCTAAGCGACCCTGTTTTCTAAGCGACCCTGTTTTCTAAGCGACCCTGTTTTCTAAGCGACCCCGTTTTCTAAGCGACCCCGTTTTCTAAGCGACCCCGTTTTCTAAGCGGCGTCGGGAACTCCGAACCCGATCTTCAGGCAGCGCCCCACTTCTCCCACGACCATCCGCCCGCTGCGGTGTCGACACGGTCGGACGTCGATTTGTGACGATGACTTTGGGACCTGCCCGCTGCCACGATCACAAATTCGACCCGACCACTGCCCAGGCAAAACGGTGACGAGCCAAAGCTGGAAACGCGCTACGCGATTGTTCATTCCACAAACTACCGCGGCGTCGAACTACCGTTGGTAAGGCAAAACGCCGGGCACGGACCTTCGCCGGCAAGCATGACCGGTCAACGTCTCTTTATGGTTGTGCACTGCAGATCGCAACCACTTTCGCCACTGGCTTCCAGCAACGCTCGGGGGAATGCCCGTAGCTAGCCAGGTGGTCCTGCACCATGTCGTAGCGATCATCACGTCACCTGGCCAGTCCGTTTGACTTCCCACCGCACCGTACGTTAGAATTTTGTTAGTTATATTTGGAATAAATTTCGATCTGTGCGGAGTTTAATATGCACCAGCCAGGAATCCGCGGTTGTCAGCGACGGGAGTTCACACCGGGCCAACTGTTGTCGTTGAACGAGCGAAAACGTACTGCTTTTACGCTCATCGAACTGTTGGTTGTGATCGCCATCATTGGGATTCTAATCGCGCTGTTGCTGCCGGCGGTTCAGAGTGCGCGGGAAGCCGCGCGGCGGATCCAATGTTCCAACAATTTGAAGCAAATCGGTCTTGCGGTTCACGTCATGCATGATGTCGTGAATCACCTCCCAGCCTCACGGATCGATTGTCATCACGGAACCTGGGCGACTGCACTCTGGCCCTACATTGAAGACGAACTCCTCAGCGAACAATGGCATCCGCGCGAAGCGTATCACTTTCAGCCCTCAGAGGCCATCGAAGCGCAGGTGGCGATTTATTACTGCCCTTCAAGACGATCGGCCCCCCAGCTGAGCCAATTCAACTGCGAAGGGCGTGGGTCTGCGGCGCACCGAGGTGGCGGGATGAGTGACTACGCGTGCTCGGTAGGCTCTAGTAGCGCACCATGGGATTATTGGAGGCCCAAAGGGTCCAGGCAAGAGCGTTGCCCCAGTTGTATTGTTGGGAAATATGCTGGGTGGATGGTCGGCACCGGCGTGTTCATAAATGCATCATGTGCGTGCGCGGGGGGAGACCCCAGATATAGATTTATGGGTGAGAACACCTGCAAGTACCGCGTTACCCTCAATATGATCACCGATGGTTTGAGCAAGACCTTCTTGATGGGCGAAAAGCACGTTCCGGTGGGGTGGCTTGGTTCGGAAAGAGGAAACGACTGCAGCACATACAACCCCGATCGTCTCCAAAGGTTCGGGCGTTTCGCTGGCCCGGGTTCCCCGTTAGCACATCCAATCGATGGCCCAGGGTACTATTTCGGTTGGGAAATGCTTTTCGGCAGCTGGCATCCGGGCGTCTGTCAGTTCGTGATGGTCGACGGCAGTGTCCACGCGTTTTCGGTAAGCATCGACCCGCAGTTTCTCGGCTATCTGTCAGATCGCGAAGATGGCAACACTATTGGGGACAGTGTTTTCTAAGCGACCCTGTTTTCTAAGCGACCCTGTTTTCTAAGCGACCCTGTTTTCTAAGCGACCCTGTTTTCTAAGCGACCCTGTTTTCTAAGCGACCCTGTTTTCTAAGCGACCCCGTTTTCTAAGCGACCCCGTTTTCTAAGCGACCCCGTTTTCTAAGCGGCGTCGGGAACTCCGAACCCGATCTTCAGGCAGCGCCCCACTTCTCCCACGACCATCCGCCCGCTGCGGTGTCGACACGGTCGGACGTCGATTTGTGACGATGACTTTGGGACCTGCCCGCTGCCACGATCACAAATTCGACCCGACCACTGCCCAGGCAAAACGGTGACGAGCCAAAGCTGGAAACGCGCTACGCGATTGTTCATTCCACAAACTACCGCGGCGTCGAACTACCGTTGGTAAGGCAAAACGCCGGGCACGGACCTTCGCCGGCAAGCATGACCGGTCAACGTCTCTTTATGGTTGTGCACTGCAGATCGCAACCACTTTCGCCACTGGCTTCCAGCAACGCTCGGGGGAATGCCCGTAGCTAGCCAGGTGGTCCTGCACCATGTCGTAGCGATCATCACGTCACCTGGCCAGTCCGTTTGACTTCCCACCGCACCGTACGTTAGAATTTTGTTAGTTATATTTGGAATAAATTTCGATCTGTGCGGAGTTTAATATGCACCAGCCAGGAATCCGCGGTTGTCAGCGACGGGAGTTCACACCGGGCCAACTGTTGTCGTTGAACGAGCGAAAACGTACTGCTTTTACGCTCATCGAACTGTTGGTTGTGATCGCCATCATTGGGATTCTAATCGCGCTGTTGCTGCCGGCGGTTCAGAGTGCGCGGGAAGCCGCGCGGCGGATCCAATGTTCCAACAATTTGAAGCAAATCGGTCTTGCGGTTCACGTCATGCATGATGTCGTGAATCACCTCCCAGCCTCACGGATCGATTGTCATCACGGAACCTGGGCGACTGAACTCTGGCCCTACCTTGAAGACGATGTTCTTACCGAGCAATGGCACCCGGTCAAGGCCTATCACTATCAGCCCGATTACGCTATCGAAGCGCAGGTCGCGCTTTATTACTGCCCTTCAAGACGATCGGCCCCCCAGCTGAGCCAACCCAACTGCGAAGCACGTGGGCCTGTGCCGCATCGAGCTGGCGGGATGAGTGACTACGCGTGCTCGGTAGGCGATGATGTAAATACATGGGATTATTGGAGGCCCAATGAAGGGCAAGTCGCCACCGGCGCGTTCGTAAGTTCAGACTGTAGTTGCACGGGTAGCATACCCAACCTTAGGTTTTTTGGTGACTGCGTGTACCGCGTTTCCTTCAAAATGATCACAGACGGTATGAGCAAGACCTTTCTGATAGGCGAAAAGCATGTTGCGGTGGGGTGGCTTGGTTCGGAAAGAGTCAGCGACTGCAGCGTATACAACCCCGATATTCTCACCAGGTTCGGCCGTTTCGCCGGCCCGAATCACCCGTTGACATATCCGGACGATTACGGCACCCCCTACTGGCGGAGTTTCGGCAGCTGGCATCCGGGCATCTGTCAGTTCGTGATGGGGGACGGCAGTGTCCATGCGTTTTCGGTAAGCATCGACCCGCAGTTTCTCGGCTATCTCGCAAATCGCGAAGATGGCAACACCATTGGGGACAGTGTCTTCTAAGCAGCCCCGTCTTCTAAGCAGCCCCGTCTTCTAAGCAGCCCCGTCTTCTAAGCAGCCCCGTCTTCTAAGCAGCCCCGTCTTCTAAGCAGCCCCGTCTTCTAAGCAGCCGGCGCTACGATAACGTTTAACAAAGGTCTCGATTTAAACGGTTACACACTCGCAAAGACCAGTGACGGCAATCTTGTGATCGACAACCGCCTGATCCTCGACGGCGGAACGATTACCGGCGTCCTGGTCAATAACGCAGCGGCCGTTCGCGAGCTCGCGACCCTCGTCCTGGAGAGGCTGGTATTGTTGGCCCTGGGACCGGCCAGCGGCCACCGGCGCTGAAGTCAGCCGCTTCGAGCGGAAGGGTCATGGGGAAAGTGGGGGCACCGCTACCAGATGGGGTTTGGTGTGCCAGGGGCCGCTTAGAAAACACTGCCCCCAAGGGCGTTGCCATCTCTGCGTTGCCCCAGATAGCTAAGAATCACCGGGTCGATGCTTACCGATATCACGTGGACACTCCCGTCGGCCATCAGGAACTGACAGATGCCCGGATGCCAGCTGCCGAATTGGTGCCCCGGGCCGTCGCTCGGATGTGCCAACGGGTGCCTCTCGCTAGCGAAGCGGCCAAACATCTGCATCATATCGCCGTTGTATACACTGCAGTCGTCTCCTTTGTTTTCACCTAAACCAACTTTATCAATCGGAACGTGCTTCTCACCGATAAGGATCTGTTTGCTTAAGCCATCCTCAATCATTGTCAAATCGAGGTAGTACTTGCATTCTCCAAAGTGACGCAGATTCGGAATCGATCCGTAGCATTTACAGCTGGCCCCTACAAACGGACCCGACGCACGAAATTTCGGGTCGGTTGGGTGCCAATTATCCCACCTCGATTCGTCGTGACCCACCATGCAGGCGTAATCACCCATCCCCCCGGACGCGTGCGCTACCGCCGATTTGCCGGTTCTTGCCTCACACGGGGGCTCACTCAATTGTGGAGGAGCGCGGCGCGTGGGGCACAAGTAAATGGCCACCTGGACTTCGATGGCTTCTGCGGGCTGAAAGTGATAGGCCCGCACCGGGTGCCACTGCTCGGCAAAGTACTCGTCTTCAATGTAGGGCCAGAGCTCCGTATACCAGGTGGCGTGATGGCAATTGTCCCGCGTGGGCGGCAAACGCTTGATCGCGTCATCCATCAAATGAATGGCCAGGCCGATTTGCTTGAGGTTGTTGGAACATTCGATCCGCCGCGCGGCTTCCCGCGCACTCTGAACCGCCGGCAGCAACAACGCAATTAGAATCCCAATGATGGCGATCACGACCAACAGTTCAATGAGCGTAAAAGCAGTACGTTTTCGCTCGTTCAACGACAACAGTTGGCCCGGTGTGAATTCCCGCTGCTGACAACCGCGGATTCCTGGCCGGCGCATATTCAACTCCGCACGGATCAAAATTTCTCTGGGATATAACTAATATTTCTCTGGGATATAACTAATAATATTTCTCTGGGATATAACTAATAAAATTCTAACGTGCGGTGCGGTAGGATGTCAAGCGGGCTGGCCCTGTGACGTGACGGTCCAGAACCACGTGGCTAGCTACGAGCTACTGGGCGAGGCCACGCGGCTTTCAGTCTCAACCAACGTTCCTGGAGGCTAGCCCGTACGGCGGTCGACCAGTTGACGGGGAATTCAAGGCCGGCGAGATTGTGTTACACAGCAACCCGCCACAGCCAATTCACCGACTTGCCGCGGCGGGACGCCCCAGGCTATTGAGCCGGGCCAACTTGAGTGGGAAACCTCCCAGGAAACCATGTCATGATTTCAAACTTCCGCAAGCGCCGCACCCCGATTCTGATCGGTTGTGTTGCGGCGATTCTTGCAGGTTGCGGGGCGAAAAACGACCTTGCCCCGATTCCTTCGGCTGATGGAAAGCTCATCGTTGTGCCATCGATCGTGGGCGGCAAGGTCAAGTTGACCCTGCAGGACGACCAGGGGAACGTTCTTGACGAGGTCCAAACCGGGGCCCCCGATACCAAAATGTGGGCCGGCGGCTGGTTCGATTCTGAGACTTTCGTGCTGGCCAATCAGAAGACAGGGCCTCAGGCGTGGAACATGAAGCGTGAAAGGAAATTCAACGAGATTGCCGCGGCGATGGCCCATCGAGCCTTTGGGGCGGCACGCATCGAAAGGATTCACCCGATCGATTGAGCACTGCGGCCACGCAAAGAAGTTTCAAAACCGGTTGACCCATTTGGGGAGGGAACCGGAACTATTTATTGAGCGTGAAGAATTGCTCGTCATCGCGTAGCCCCATCAAGAGAAAGATCACCGGTTCGATGTCATAACCAAGCCCATGGACGGATCCGTCGCCCATCACCACATGAAACACCGCCGGGTGGGCGGCCCCAAACGCGTCGGAACCGCCCTCTTCCCAGATAAATCGATCGGGCGCCACGGTATGGCTGGGGTGACGAATGATGTCCCAATCCCAGCCACAGGTCCACCCTTCATTGTTGTCGTGCTGACACACTTGAAGATTGCCGATGAGTCGCTTCTCGCCGACCAAAAACGTATTGGAAAGACCGTCGGGTACCTCGCTGTGGTCGACCACCACCGAGGCTTTTCCTGATTTCCCGAAACGACCCGGATCTGTCCAGCTTCGGCAGCGATGCCGTGGTCCGGCGGCGTTAAACTCTCCATAATTGTCCAGCGGTAGCATTCCCTTATGAAGCACCATGCCTCGCCAGGTGCACATGATCGTACCAAATCCACACAAGCACCCAGGCTCGCTACACCGGCCGGCACAACACTGGGGTGAGCTGGGGTTGTGAAGACAGGCGTCCACATTGAAATTCAGGTAGACGCCGCCATTACCGGCGTAGTCGATCTGCGCGCGGATCCGGTCGGTTCCCTTCATGTTGCGACAGGCGTTGTTGGTGCTGTTTCTGGAAGCTTCAAGGACCGTCACCCCGCGGGTCGGGCACAAAAACGTCGAGATCACCGTGCTACGGATTTCTCGATCGACTGAACCGTTCCACAGGGCCTGTTCTTCCAGGAATGGGACGATCTGATAGGCCCAGCCCCAGAGCTGATCGGGCGCAATTTTGGGTCTGCCCGAATCTTGAAAATTACGCTGATAAAAATCATCGACAGTTACGCCACCTGATGGGTATGTTCCATAGGTGTCGTGGTGCAATTCCCACGCCAGGCCGATCTGTTTCAGATTGTTGACGCAAGTAGCCCGCCGCGCCGCCTCACGGGCCGATTGCACCGCCGGTAGCAACAACGCAATCAAGATGCCGATGATGGCAATGACGACCAGGAGTTCTACTAACGTAAAACCAGGTTTGCGTGTTCGTCTGGTCATCGCCGCCTGCCGCTTTGCCTGTGTCAAAACGTGTCACCATCGAAGTGTATCTTACCACGCCGTAATGACTTATCCACACTGCAGCAAGAAGTGGCGGCGAATGGAAATAGCGCTGGCGACGCAGCTCCACCGTGAAATCCCGGCGAGAACCACCCGTCCAGCGCTGCCCGTTTGGGTGGCTCGAACCGCCTGCCGCAAGAAAAGAAACACCCTGGTGAAAACATCAGGGTGGTGAGTCGCCGCAGCAAATTGCCCGTCATTCGGCCGTTAGCCCAGCAGGCCGTTAGCCCAGCAGGCCGTTAGCCCAGCAGGCCGTTAGCCCAGCAGGCCGTTAGCCATGTCGCCGCATGCCCAACATGGCCACCAACCCCACAAGATAAATCGCCAGGGACGTGGGCTCGGGAATGGCAGTTGACGAGGCACTACCGGCAGTAAAATTGTCTTTCCACTGGGCGTATTGCGACTGGCCAATCGTGTCCCCAATGGCGTCGTTCGCCAGGGGATTATTGGTGCCCAGATTGTCTCGCCACTGGGTGTAGTCGGCCGCGTTCACAGTGCCGTCGCCGTTGTAATCACCATTGATGCCGCCTCCGGTGACCAGCGACGAATAGGTCACCGCATCAATGTAGGCCGTCAACGTAGGTGGATTAAATTGCGCACTGTTGAATCCGCCGGTCAAGCCGAATGCGTCCGCCAGGAACGTACCTGCCAGCGCTGGAGTTGTGCTTTCCGCAACAAGCGCCCCGCCGCCGCTCCCGTAAAGTCGCGCTGTAAGTTGCTTTGTGATGGGGTCAAAGTCGTATGAGAAGTCGTAGACGCCGACCTGCACTATTTCCTGGTCACCAGTGTGCTGTTCATCCCCATCGCCCCGAATACGAGCCATGAACCGAAAGTTGCTATTGGTGTATTCTCGCAGCATGAATCCCCCGTGATGGTTCTCGTAACCCTGCGCACCCTGCGACGGTGCCAGGAAGTGCCCAATGAAGGTGTCATTGTCGGCGAAGGGAGCCAAGACATACACTTCGCCCGTGGCGCCGAACTCACTGGACGAGTTGATTTGGCCGCCAAGATCCGTATCGGCGTAGTAGCTGCGGACATTGGTCCGCTGGAAAATGCCGCCTGCCTCGCCCGCAGGATCTCCCTGGGTGTAATTGGTATCGCTATAGCCGTATGGGCCGTAAATATCGTTATCCATACCAACCCAATCAGCCGGCGGCGAGTCAAAGTTCTGTGTCTCGGTGGTTGCCGAGACAACGCTGGAAAACATCGTTCCGACACCCAAAACGGCTACCAGACATCCCGCTTTTTTCCAAAAGCTTGTTTTCGCCCACATTTTGACGCGCCTCCAAATGAGAAAAGCTGCACAGAAAGTTATAATAAATACTGTTGTGTCCTTGGTGGAGAGTCCCGGTTCCTCAATACGACACTGACCTCCCAGGTCGATCGACCGCCGAGAAACTACTGGCCAGTGTGCGCTAGATTGACGGGGATGTCAACCGGTTTTCTCAATAAATACAAGATAAAAATTTGTTTTGGGGCGGAGTATTTTGAAGTCCGACCCGATCGGCCAACGGTGCTGAGTTGTCTAACACTCCTGGCGCCACCGAGATAAGTTTAGGTAAATGGCATTTTCAGGGTCTGATCTAGTGACAGACTGGTGCAAGATCTAATCGGGCTAATCTTGTTTCGATAATTTCCAGGACACGGGGCCGCGATGGGATGAATGATCGGGCGGTTCGGCTTGCCTGCGGCAAGACCCTGGTGAATATCATCAGGGGGCTGCGTGGGTCAATCAAATTGCCCATCCTGCGAACCTTCGCCAGGCGTTTAGCGAGGTCTTCCCCGGCCAAGCATGACCATGGCCACCAACCCCACGAGATAGGTCACAAGGGACGAAGGCTCGGGAACGGCGGCGTTGGTGCCACTGCCACCGGAGCTACCGAAGTTAGAACTCCAAAGGTTGTAATGGGCCTGTCCGATTGGGGCGGCAAGCCCCCCACTGTTCGGCAGGGCCGTCATGCTTCCCTGGGAATCCTGCCAAGTCGTGTAGTCGGCCGCATCTACGGTGTCGTTTTCGTTGAAATCTCCATCCAAGCCCACTTTCGGGACGAGCGCCGTGTACTGAATGTCGTCGATGAAGAACAATTGCTGATTCTCCACTCCCTGGACAACGCTGGGCGTCATCCCAAAACTGTCGACAAAAGTATTATCGTACTTCACATTGCCCGGGAGATTAAACGTGTGCGAAAACGCACCCAGCGGAGTTGGGAAATCAAGACCACCGGTCGCGGTGTTCACCAAGTCGACGGTGATCGTGCCCCCCCCAAAGTTCCCGTCGGGATCATACACGATGGACCACGGGAGGGGTTCGTTGGGATTTGACACTGGATTAGGTACGACAGCATAGGTGCCGCTCCGCTCACAATTTCCAATATCGTTGCAAAACCTCGTCTGTACTCTGGCCGCGTCAAAGTCCAACCCGATAAAATTGGTTGGAACAAGATCCGCGCCATCAAAGGGCTGTCGGTTAAAGAACCCCAACTTGATGCCACCCCCACCGGTACCAGGAATACGGAGCCAGCCGCTGGCCATTAACTTCGTGGTCTTGGGATCGATCTGCCCAATGTCGGCGGCATAGTACGCCTCTACGTGACGGGTGATTTGGCCGCCAGCTTCACCAGCACCGGTCGTATTGGGTGAATCCATATCTCTGGTGAGGTCGGAGTTTCGAAAGCCGAACTCGTTGTTGAGTAGGTCGGGGAAGTTCGTCGTCGAGTTTTTCTCAAGCCAGCCTGGATCAGTGGTAAAGTCTTCCGAGAGAATACCCACCTGCAACTGCCCAAGGGCTGCGGCTGGCGACCACCCTACGACGCCCGCGACGACCAGCATTAGAAACATCTTGCGCGTCTCTTTCATCAGACAACATCTCCGCAAACTAAAGGGGCGACTTCACGGCTTGGAAAATTCACGCGCGTTTTATGAATAAGCTTACCCTTTTTAAAGTAATATGTCAGCAAAACAACGTCAAGGGGAAAAAGAAAAGAAAGGGAGAAGCTGGTGCGTTGCGGCGTTTTTTGAGTGACAGATGGTCACCCTCGTGAGGTGATCCCAAGCCTGGTCGCCACTTTTAAGATAGTCGCAGCAGGGCACGAGTCGGCACGTTTGAAATGCCATGCCGCGGCAGACCTCAATCGTCCACCAAACTGAGTTGGATGCGAAACGACTTGGTCTGGTGAGGTGCGAGTTGGGCAGTCGTCCCTGTTTGTTCACAAGTCAACAGGTCGTCGCCAATTCCTGTGGTCGGTTCCAGCGCCAGGATAAGCTCGCCGGCGAAGTCACCAGCGGGATCCTCGTCGAAACCCTGGGAAATGAGAATTCCGAGGTGTGGCAACTCGGCCGGGTCGAAATCGAATTGTAAACGCTCGCCGTGATCGGCATGCCGCACCGCCGCCCGGCCAGTCCCGAGTGGTCGCGAATAGGCCTTGAGGCACGAATGTCGGTTGGTTGAATAGGGGGCGAGAAAATTTTCTTCTTGAGATGGGGGCCACGTGATCCACGAATTCTGGGGGATCCCTGTGGCATTGGCCACGTAATAAACATAGACGTCGTTCACATCGTCTGGCAACACGAAGTGCGTGTCTCGCCCCGCGGCCAGCAAGGGATGAGCACTATAGATGAACTTGAGCGGCTGCTGGTCGTGGTTGGTAATTTGATAGTCGAGCGTTAAAACGGCACCCGAATCAATTTGACACGTGCGCTTAAAATCGCAACGCAACCGGGGAACAGTGCACCTCATGGTGACCTGCCCATCACCAATTTCCGATTCCCACGGTTGTTGCCAGAGCAGGCCGTGATCGCCTAACTCCAGGCCTTGCCGAGGGCCGTCCGGATAAGTGCAGGGGTGCACGGTGGGAAAACACTCGTCAAACCCGGAAATGTCATGGTTTCCATAACCTGATCCTGGCGGAATGTTCGTCCTGGAATCCTGATAGAGGTACTCGATCCCGGTTCGCCGGGAGTAAAGCGAACGAATCTTCCCACCCTGCTGCGGATCAATGACCACTCGGAGGTTCTTCTCTTCCAACACAATCATGCCGGAATTTTCGTCAACCTGGCCCTGCATCTCCTTGGTCCTTTTGAACTGGGCCAGGTCATGCTGGCCACGAACAACTGCCGAACAGGTCAACCGCCACATCCCTGGAACCGAAAAGTCGCGGACGCCCCTTGCATTCCATGATCATTGAAAATCGATGGAAACACCTTCCAGATATGGTGTTGGTCCTCCATTGGGAGACATGAGTCGGGCGCGATACTCTATCCAGTGGCCCTGGACGTCACGAACCGTTTCACCGCTCTTCGTATACCAACTGCCGACACCCTCGGCACCCTGCCAGGGCGCTGTCGAAAGTTCGGACGGGTCGTCCGCAACTCGCAATTGGAACTGGACTTGGGTTCGGTGGGGGGTGGTTGCCTGCCACGTGATGCGCACGGGCCGCTCACCAGGCGGGATCCGATAGGGCGACGAAATATAATCCTCGTAAAGACCTCGGTCGATGCTGTTGCCAACATCACGAAAATTGATCGCATGGGGTCCGATGACTGGAAATTCCCACCGACGTTGTTCCGAAAATCCCTCCCGGTCCCCCCAGAACAAGAAACTGGTGGTGGTGGACTGATGGGGTCCGGGCTGCTCGGTCGATCCCTCCTTGCGATGATTGGCCGAGACGACGTCAATCCAGCCGTCGCCATCGTAATCGGCAGTTTCGGCGGCAACCGAAGCGTAGCCGGGCATCAGCTCTTGCGGAGTCCTGGCCTGAAAACCACCCGGGTCTCCCCAATAAACCATGGCCGGCCAGTCGCGGCGATAGTCCCCTTTGTAGCTATTGATGAACAGGTCTAACCATCCATCACGGTCAAAGTCAGCGGCACTCAGGTCATACGGGCCGTAAGACCGAATTTCCTCACGGTTCTTTGCTTGGAATCCATCCTCAGAACCGTAATAGATGTAGGAGTTTAATTCCGTGGTATGCCCACTCTGGCGGACAGGCAGAATCAGGTCCAGCCAGCCGTCCCGGTTAAAGTCGGCCGCATTCAAATACATGAGCACCATCGGGCGGTCGAGTTGGATTTCGGCCGTCCGCCGCCAGCCCTCCTCGGTGCCATCTCCGGAAAAGATCGTCAACCGATCGGGCTCGATCTGGCATGCCAAATCGAGCCAACCGTCTCGATTGAGGTCCATCGCCAAGGGGCAACGGAGATAGATGGTTGGCGTAGGAATAACGCTTCTGCGGCGGAAGGAATACCCATTCTCGGCCCCCCAGAAAAAGGTGATCCCCTGTTTGGTAGGATCCGTCCTGTCTTGCGTGCTGCCACCCGCCAGCAGGTCGAGATAGCCATCCCGGTTGAAATCCGCAACGCGAACCCCGTTGGGTCCACTGTGCAAAGGCAGATTCGATTGGATCGTTTCTCCCTCCCGAAAAGCCGCTGGACTTCCCCAATAGATAAACGCAGAGTGTTGCTCATGGGGCAACCCGTTGATGAAACGGGCTTGCGGCATCAAAAGATCGACATACCCATCATCGTCAAGATCGGCGTGGGCCACACTGGTCATGTAATGGGAAGAAAACTCTGTGCTGCGACGGGTGTCAAAACCACGCGTCCCGTCTCCCCAATAGATAGAAGTTTTCGCTAACCCATCGCGCTGGTATCCCTCGTGGTTAAAAAACACCACGTCGGGCCTGCCATCATTGTTGACGTCTCCGATGACATTCCCCAGCGGGCCGAGCGTAGCCAACTGGGTTAAATTGTTAAAGCGAAACTTACCACCCTCGTTCCAGTAGACGTAGGAGAGGAGCTTGTGCAAATTCAATGTCCGGGCGTTGCTAAAGACCAACTCGGGCAAGCCGTCGCCATCGAGGTCGCCGGCACTGACCGCAGTAGCGCCGATCGTGGGAAGTTCCAGCCGCGCGCGCGTGGTGAAATCTTTTCCGTCGGAGTAGTACACGTAAGACGAGACCCAGGTCACGCCGTGCGGACCAGAAAAGTTCGACACGATCACGTCGTCCAACCCGTCCCCGTCGACATCCGCGACTGCCACGTCTGGCTCCAAAAGCGCCTCCAAACGGATCGTACGATCCGCGCTAAATCCTTCCGCATCGCCAGGCAAAATCGTGACCGCATTGCTTGCTGCCGTCACAAGATCCTGCCATCCGTCGCCATTCACATCACCCAGCGCCATCGCTTCGGCGCCAAGTGGCAGTTCCACGGCCCGATCGGGTTCGTGGAGTGCGTCTTTTCCCGAATAGAAAATTATGATCTTTCCACTCGCAGAGAAAACCAGATCATCGAGTCCATCGCGATCGAGATCGCCGGCCACGATGCTCACAGCGCCTCGCCCGTCGAAAACAAACGTTTGACTTTGGTCAGCCTGAAAACCTGTGGCTGAATTCCAGTAGACGAGACTCACCTCCTCTGGGCCAGGATTTGTTTTCGTTCCGGAAATGTGCTGGCACGCCAGCGCCAGGTCCGACCAACCATCGTGATTGAAGTCGCCCACCGCAATGTCAGTGCCGGCCCGGGAGGGCAGGGTGGTCCGCTGTTGTGCGGAGAATCCCTCTTCGGTGCCGTAATAAACAAACGTATTTGTCCAATCGGTTGTCCCATTGTCGTTGTTGGTGACTGCCAGGTCGGCATAGCCGTCTTTGTTGAAATCATGAACAACCCCGTCCCGCGATCCGTTGGCTGGCACGCGAATGCGCGAGTGACCGTCAATATCTTTACCCGAGTTGAGATAAACGTAGATATCTTCCTTTTCAGTATGTCCGTGTCCACTCGGTATGACGATGTCCAAATGTCCGTCGCCATTCAGGTCCCAGCGGTTGATAATCTGGAGCCGACCTCGCGCGGACACGTAGAGGTTGCTACCGCCGTCCATGAACTGGCCGTCGCGGAAGTCGTCAAACGAATCTTCCGTCCACGTCGTAGCTCCCGACAGCGCCATGAATGTGACCAGCGCTAGCGATACTGCCATCACAGTTTCGAACAAACGATTACTCGAAATGCACCTCCACACTGTTCAGGACGGGCGAAGACGCACCGTTGACGGTATCGAGCACGGCCTTGTACTGGATCCAGTTGCCCTCGGGGAGCTTTACCGATGTGTTACGGTTTGTGAAATAGCTGCGGATGCCATCCGCACCCTGCCAGCTGGCTGTTGCCAATCCCTCCTTGTCGGCTGCGACACGCAGTTGAAACTTCACCGATGTGCCATGGGGTTCTTCTGCCGACCAATCAATCCGCACTGGTTTTCTGCCTGCGGTTTTGTAAGGAGAAGAGAGATACTCGAATTGAAATCGACGGTTGTAACGGTGGCCAATATCGACTCCGGCATCATTGTGAACACCGAGACTGGGAACCGCCAGTCGCCGCTTTGGGTCGAAGCCGTCGGCAGCCCCCCAATAGAGAAAGCAACTCGTATCGTGATCACCAAAGTTGCCGACCTCTTCCGAACTACCTTCCTTGCGGTGACAGTATAGAAATACGTCGGGATACCCATCCCGATTGAAGTCGCTAACGAGCGACCCGGTTCCGGAGTGGGTGGGAAGCCGGACCATGCGATCTTTTTGAAACCCTTTCGGCCCGCCGCGCCAAATGCGGGATATCGTAGTGCGGCTCACGGGCGGTCCCTCCGCCTTGTACGAAGGAAAGACAATATCCAACCAGCCATCCTGATCGACGTCGGCAATCGAACACGTACTGCTGGCCTCGATCGGCAACTCGTCACGTCTGCTCTTGTTAAAATCCCCTTCCTTGTTGCCGTACAACACGAGCGCGTTGACACCAAAGCCTCCGTTCGCAAGCACGATGTCGAGCAAGCCGTCCTTATTGAGATCAGCAATTTCTGGCTGCGCTACTCCGGACGTATCGTCGAGCAGCGTCTTGTGCTCTGTGCCGTAGTACCGCGACCCATCTCCCCAGTAAATCACCGCCCCCGTTTGATGGGGTGCCCAGCGTTTCATGCCGGTCCCACAGACAATGTCGAGGTGGCCGTCCTGATTCAGGTCGGCAATCGCCGGTATCCGAGAGTAATGTGGGTACGTCGTACGGTCGGTAGCAACAAACCCGTCTGCGCTCCCCCAATAGATGTGCGACCCTGGCTGCGTTGCACGCGGATCGGGAGCAAAATTTTGCACGAGCAGATCGAGATATCCGTCTTTGTCCAGGTCCGAGCATTCGACACCCAACGACAAATAGCTCGACAAACCGGTAATTCGCCACGGGTGGAAGGTTTGATTTTCGTTCCAGTAGATCCACGTTTCGTTGTCGCGGCGTGTGACTTCTCCGGAGTTTGTCGATGCCAGGTCGACCATCCCATCGTCGTCAAAGTCGGCGATGGCAAATTCGTACGACTCCCTTCCGGCCAATTCCAATCGCCGCCCAGCACTGAACTGCCCCTTAGAGTCCCCCAGGTAAACATAGTTGCGGTCGTAATCACCACGTGACCCGGCGATGAACGAGCAAACCAGGATATCCAAATGACCGTCGCCGTCGAAATCGGCCAGGCAGTTTCCCGTGGCCCCATGTTCGTAGATGGGGGTGCGCAGCGAACTGTCAAATCCCTGGGGTGAATTCCAGTAGACAAACGAGGGGACCTCGTAGGAGTAATGCTCCTGGTAATTCGAAACGAACAAGTCGACCCAACCATCCCCATTCAGGTCGGCGGCAGAAGCGCCCCAGGCACCGATGGTACCGATGGGTTGGCGGTCTTCCACCTTGAACCCAGTATCCGAACCGAAATAGAGGAACGAATCGGTAATTCGATTCTTGTGGTTCTCGTGATTTGAGAAAAACACGTCGGCATAGCCGTCCTGGTTGAAGTCCGCAACCGCACAACCTTTCGCAGCAGAGGTTGGGAATTTCACATGATCCTGCGGATTGAACCCCCCGTTTTGGTTCAAATACGCGACCGAAACCTCTCCCAGCCCGTTTGCAATCACAATGTCCGGATGCTGGTCGTTGTTCACGTCGGCAAGAGTCACCGCGTTTGCGCCGTTAGCAGGCAGTTCACTGCGGTGCTTTGGAGAAAATCCTTCAGCACCGCCCCAGTAGACGTAGCAGGGGATTTCAGTGTTCTCGGTGCCGGATTGATTTGCAAAAACCACTTCGGGCCAGCCGTCGTCATTCAAATCCGCAGCCGCCACAGCCGTTGCACCCTGGGCAGGCAGGTCCAGATACTGGTCAGGGGTGAATCCACCCGCAGCCCCCCAGTAGATGCGACTGGGAGAACGATATTCCTGGTCGCGATCGCGCCGGTATTCCCAATGGCCAGCTGACTGGGCATACACGATGTCGACAAAGCCGTCTCGATTGAAATCGGCACAAGCAACGCCTTGCGCGGCTTTTGTAGGCAAGTTCAGCCGCTCCGGGAATAACTCGCGTGCAGAGGTGGGATGCTTCGCAAGTTCGCTGGTTCGAGGTTTCGTTCCGAAGAAAGCGAACGAATCCATCTCCGTCCAAGTGCCATTGGAGTAGTTCGCCACGGCAAGATCGAGCCGGCCGTCGTTATTGAAATCTGCCGACGCAACCGCTTGAGCCCCATCAACCGGCAGGTAACTCCTTCGTTTCGGGCTGAAGTCCCGACTGTTACCCCAGTAAATGGCAAGATCGAGTGCTTCGACGATCGGATGTGTGTTGCAAAGGACGATGTCGACATATCCATCGTCGTTCACATCCCACCGGTTGATCGTCTGCATGCGTCCTTGCGCGGAGACGTACATGTTAGCTCCACCATCGTTGAAGGTGCCGTCACGGAAGTCTTCATAACTGCTCTCGCGCCAAACCTGTTGGCCGACCGCCGCTGACCCAGCCAGCAAACCGAATACTATGCCTGCGAGAATTGGGTATGTTCTCATGTCGCCTCCTGTTGAATGGTCATCCCATTACTATGCGGTAGGGAGAAATATGATTGGGACCTGTTATCGTACTTGCAAAGGGCGCCGTAGCAACGACCTTGAGCCCAATAGCGCTGGATCATGTGGCGAGTACAACGCTGGAATTCCGAGTTGCACCAGATGAGGCCCCCCGATTGCCCAAAAAATCCCTCAGGAGCAATCAAAAGGCTCGTTCACTCATGACATTGTACCGCAACGCGGCATGGTGAACTCACGATAAAATTCCAGGGAATCCTCCTTGACACCACCACCACCGGGGCCCTGACGCTGGATCATCAGCGGCAACCGTAATGGTTACCGCTACATCCACGACGAACCACTCGGGAACGTCGACCAGCCCGTACCCCACGCTCAGACGGGCCATCGCATGAGGGATTCACCAGGCAGCGAACTGCTGTCGGCGCGAGACTGGCCTTCTGGGACAGTGGTCAGGTCATCGCAAGGGCCAAGGTGAGCGATATCCGGCCGCTACGTGATGCACGGTTGCAGCTGCGTTGAGTGTTCTGTGGGCCGTAAAGTCCGGACCCAAAACAAAGATACCTGAAACCGGCTAGCGGGCGGTGCCGGCTGGGTACAATAGCAGCGAAACCTGGATGTTCGCTGACACTTCTAGTGGTATAATCACAGAATGAGAGTTTTTCGGCCTCGCTGGATGACCTGCGTCGCAGTTCTGTACTGGTGCATCTGCGCAGTCCAAACCGGGCATGCCGCGCCGGCAGAGCACTGGGCATTCGTCCCGCCCCAGCGACACTCTCTGCCGGTGACCTCCAACGACACCTGGCCAACCAGCGCCATCGATCACTTTGTGCTGGCTCGACTGGATCGAGAGGGAATGCAACCATCGCCGCCGACCGACCCGGTCACCCTGATCCGCCGCGTGACGCTCGACCTGACCGGCCTGCCGCCTGCGCCAGCTGAAGTGGACGCTTTTCTGGCCGATCACGAGGTCTCTCCAGAAGAGGCCTACCGGCGCGTCGTGGACCGCTTGTTGCAATCCAAACGCTACGCCGAGCGGATGGCCCTGATCTGGCTCGACCTGGCCCGCTATGCCGACACGAGCGGATACCAGACCGATGGCCCCCGATATATGTGGCGTTGGCGCGACTGGGTGATTGAAGCTTTCGACCAGAATATGCCGTTTGACCAGTTCACGATCGAACAGCTCGCGGGTGACATGTTACCAGCGGCCACGCTCGATCAGCGAATCGCAAGCGGTTTCAATCGCAACCACCGCGGCAATGCCGAAGGGGGTGTTATCCCCGAGGAGTATGAAGTCGAATACGTGGTCGACCGTGTCGATACCACCGCCACGGTATGGCTCGGTCTGACCCTGGGCTGCGCCCGGTGTCATGATCACAAGTACGATCCCTTCACTCAAAAAGAGTTCTATCAGCTTTTCGCCTATTTCAACAACGTGCCCGAGTACGGCCGAGCGATCAAGGACGGTAATTCCCCGCCCTATATCCCGGCGCCGACCCGCCAGCAGCAAAAGCAATTGGTGCAACTGAAGCAAGAGTTAGCCAGCGCCGAGGATGATTTCCAGGCGATTGCCGACCAGATCGAGGCTTCCCAAAAGGACTGGGAAAACTTACTGAGCAGTCACGCAAACGACGCCGAGGGCACTGGACCTGACGTGCCAACAACGTCGGCCCCACCCGAGAGCGAGCTTGACTGGACGATCCCGCGCGGTTTGATCGCCCGTTACAAGCTGGACGGTGACCTGGCCAACGCGGTAGGCCAGGTGGAACCAGGAAAATTCAGCGAGGGTGCCGGATCGTTTGTCGCGGGCGCTAGCGGTAAAGCGGTCGAGTGTCGTCAAGGTTTGACCGTCGATGCCGGGGACGTGGCCGAATTCGACTACTTCGATAACTTTTCTCTGGGTGCCTGGATCTATCCGCAGTCGAAGAGCGGTACGGTCGTCTCCCGGATGGTTCCGATTGCTCAAGAAAAGGGCTATTACGTCCACCTGGAAAATGGTCGCATTCAAGTCAACCTGGTCGTCCGTTGGTTGGACGATTCGATCCGCGTGGAAACGACCCGGTCGCTTGATCTCAACAAGTGGCATCATGTGATGATGACGTACGATGGCTCCCGCAAAGCAGCTGGCATCAAAATCTTTATCAACGCTCAAGAGGAACCCTTGGTCGTTCACCACGACTTTATCAATCAGACATTTATCCTTGGCTCTGAACCCCTGCGGATTGGGGCTGGGCAGAGCGACTTTGTGGGGCGGATCGACGACCTCACCATTTACGATCGTGATCTGTCGGCGGCTGAGGTCGAGATCGTCGCCAACGCCAAATTGTTAGATGCCCTGGTCGCCACGCCACCGGCCGAGCGAACCCCAGCCGATCGGACAAAATTGCGTGCTTATTTCCTGAGCCAGCCAGCCCCCGAGGCAATCCGCTTGGCCTACGATCGCGTGGTGACCCTGCGGGAAAAACAGCGGGCACTGAAGGAAGCCATTTCGACGGTGATGGTGATGCAGGAAATGGAGACCCCGCGGGACTCCTTTGTCCTAATTCGCGGCGAGTATGACAAACCGGGTGAACCTGTCTCGCCGGGTGTGCCAGCCATCCTGCCATCGCTGCCCAAAAATGTCCCGAACAATCGCCTTGGGTTTGCGCAATGGCTCGTCGACCCAGCCAATCCATTAACCGCCCGGGTTACCGTCAACCGGTTTTGGAGAATGCTCTTTGGAACGGGTCTGGTCAAGACGGAAGAGGATTTTGGGGTTCAGGGCGAGCGGCCAAGCCACCCGAAACTACTTGACTGGCTGGCGACCGAGTTTATTGATAGCGGCTGGGATACCCGGCACATGCTTAGTGTGATCGTCACGTCGGCAACCTACCGGCAGTCGTCTCGTGTACACCGGGCCCAATCGCTGGCTGGCAGCGCTACGGCAGCAACAACTCCCACAGAATTGACCGATCCGGAAAACACCCTGCTCGCCCGTGGCCCACGGGTCCGCCTGCCGGCCGAGGTGATTCGTGACCAGGCCCTGGCGGCCAGCGGCCTGCTTGCCGAGGCCGTTGGCGGCCCGTCGGTCAAACCGTACCAGCCGAAGGATCTCTGGGCAGAGCTGACGTTGGGCGCAGGCGCTTACCAGCAGTCTGAAGGCCCGAATCTATACCGACGTAGCATGTACACTTTTTGGAAGCGCACGATTGCACCACCCACGATGGTCACGTTCGATGCGACCGCACGAGAGTCCTGCACCCTGCGACGATCGCGCACTAACACGCCACTACAAGCATTGGCCCTGATGAACGACGTTACGTTTGTCGAGGCATCCCGGGCACTTGCCCAGCGGGTGATGTCGACCCACGAAGATCCCCAAGAGCGGATTACCCTTGCGTTTCGCTTCGCGACGGCACGTCGTCCGCGCGGCGACGAGACCCGCATCTTGCTGGCCGGGCTTGATTACCATCTCGATCGATTCCGTCAGGATCCAACCTTGGCTGAGGGATTGCTCAAGATCGGCGACCATCCTGTCAACGAACAGCATGAGCCGTGCGAACTTGCTGCGTACACAACCATTGCCAGCTTGATTCTGAACCTGGACGAGACCATTACCAAAGAGTGAGAGCGCGATGGATCCATTAATGGACAAAAGACGCAGTTTGACCCGGCGGCAGCTATTTGGCCGTACAGCGGGAGGCGTGGGTGCTGCCGCGCTGGCATCGCTGCTTGGTGACCAGGTACCTGCGGAAGCAAGTCGTGATGTGGCAGGCGGGCTTGCTGGCTTCCCGAATTTTGCGCCCCGCGCCAGGCGGGTGATCTATCTTTTTCAGTCCGGGGCACCCTCGCAACTCGACCTGTTCGATTACAAACCGCAGCTTGCTGCACGGCGAAGAGAGGAGTTGCCCGAGTCGATCCGCAAGGGCCAGCGGCTCACCGGCATGACCTCTTCGCAATCCAGCTTTCCGGTTGTCCCCTCGATCTTCAAGTTTGCTCAGCATGGAGAAAGCGGCGCGTGGGTCAGTGACCTACTTCCACACACGGCACAAGTCGTCGACAAATTGTGTTTCATCAAGTCGATGTACACCGAGGCGATCAATCACGACCCGGCGATTACCTTTTTCCAAACCGGGGCCCAACTGGCAGGTCGGCCAAGTGCCGGGGCATGGGTCTCTTACGGGCTGGGAAGCGAAAACCAAAACTTGCCGGCTTTCGTGGCCATGGTCTCCAGCCGGATTGGCCAGCCGCTCTATGACCGACTTTGGGGCAGTGGCTTTCTGGCAACCAAGTACCAGGGCGTTAAATTTCGTTCCGTTGGCGATCCGGTACTTTATCTCTCTGACCCGCCCGGCATCGGAGGACCAGCCCGCCGACGGTTTCTTGACGACCTGGCGAGCCTTAACCAACTCAAGTTGGAGGAAGTTGGTGACCCGGAGATTGCTACCCGAATCGCGCAATACGAACTTGCCTACCGCATGCAAACGTCGGTGCCCGAGCTGACCGATGTTTCCGACGAGCCACAAAGCACTTTTGACCTTTATGGCGCCGATGCCCAGAAGCCGGGAACCTTTGCCTACAACTGCCTGCTCGCGCGAAGACTCAGCGAACGCGGAGTCCGGTTTGTGCAACTCTTTCACCGCGGGTGGGATCAGCATACGAAACTTCCGCACGATATTACCAGGCAATGTCGCGCAACCGACCAGGCCACGGCCGGGTTGGTCAAAGACCTGGACGAGCGGGGCCTACTGGACGACACCCTGGTCATTTGGGGCGGAGAGTTCGGGCGAACCGTTTACTGCCAGGGGCGGCTCACCGCGGATGATTATGGCCGCGACCACCACCCGCGTTGCTTCACCGTATGGCTGGCAGGTGGTGGCATCAAGGCTGGCCACTCGTATGGTGAGACCGATGACTATTCGTACAACATCACCCGCGACCCTGTTCATGTGCACGACCTGAACGCAACCATTCTTCACTGCCTGGGGATCAATCACAAAAAATTGACCTACCACTTCCAAAGCCGCGACCACCGGCTAACCGATGTGCACGGCAATGTGGTGGATGGGATTCTGGGTTGATTTTCTTCGGTAGAAACGCGTGTGCGCACGTTGGGCTAATGCTTTAGGATTGTCCGGCGCCACAAGTGTTTTGAAAACAGCCAAGAATCGAAATGGTCCTTCTCATTCGCTGCAGCTCAGCACTGCCGTCTTATAACCGCGCGGGCTGATAAACTCTCCCTGCCGGCGGATTGATCGCATTTCAGAACGGAATGCCGTCGTCGGCATGCGTAGTGCCATCCGGTTTTTTCAGTACGCTTCACTATCGACAAACACATCCGTTTTGTCATCGCGGCTGACTCCCCGACGCGTGGTCAGGGAACGCAAAGCGGCAGCGTCGATATCCTGCGCGAGAAAATGAGCGCTCCCATCGACAAACGCAAAATGGCAACCGTCCGGGTGGTAGCCGGAAAAACTTTTTTTGCCATCTGCCAAAAACGGGATGAAGGTGCCTTCGCCAGGAATAGTGTTAGGCCCATTGATTCCTTGCGACGTATCAAACAAGTTGAATTGAACCCAAGTATACCCCTCTTTCGATTCGGGTGCTCCCCCGGTAATCTCGCCTAGGAACAACGTCTTGCTGGTGCCGTCCAGATAATCTTTCACGCGATATTCTTTGCGATTCACCAGTGCGCCGTCGCCAATAGCGATCGGGCATTCCCACCGACCGTCGTCGGTCCAGGCCATTCTTGTGTCGGCAACACCGCCGATATTGGTCATATAAAAGTCCCATTTCGCCTTGCCGTCCGGACAGATGTTCGTACCCCACGCGATCGGTTCATCCTGGGGATCGCTGGGGCAGAGAAACAGTTCGATCCGCTGTTGAAACACGTGGTGGTGATCGCAATCTATATACCAATTGGCGTCGGCCGTACGAAAATCTAACACGTCGTACAGGGTTCCATCTTCCAGGAAAGGCAACACCCGCACGCTCCAGCATCCGCCATTGTAGAATGGGCTTGCCGGCAGATTCGCCTGGTCAGAACAGCGGTGGGCTTCCCCCCTTTAACTGATCCAGGTCTATGAGAGAATCGCATCCGGGCGTAGCCCGGAAAGGATTTCCTCAGATGAAGAAGAACCGACACACGACCAAGCAGATTATTGAGAAGCTTCGTC
>CAUZEA010000083.1:0-26309 GCA_963578605.1 Planctomycetota bacterium | reverse complement strand
CAGCTCCGCTGCCAAGTTGACATCCGCTGCCATTTGGCGGATGAATTCCGTAAGTGTCAGATCCGCGACTTCTTTATCTTTGGCAGCCTCTTGTACGGGCTGAATTGCGATCAACACGTCGTCAACTACTACTTGGATTTTCTCAGATGTTAAGGGTTTGATTACTTCCAAGGCAGTGTTAAGGTTTTCCAGTTGACTGAGTAGGCGGCGGCGGTCGAATTCAAGTTCTTGCGAGCCCCTCATTACGCGGCCAGGCAGGTTGGCACGTCCAGGGCGTTTTCCAATTCGCATGTCCTCAAATTCAACGGCCTTTTCTGCCGCTTTGTTGGCCACCGTGTCAGTTAACAAGACGAGTCCCTTGGCGACTGCGTCGGTACTTACCTGTTTTTCTTCCAGGGGGATTTTCGTGAGTATGACTGCAACCTGGCAGCGATCCTCCAACGGCATATCGGGAGCAGAGATCAACGACATCAGGTCGGTCACAATCTGGTTGTCTGTACTGGTTTTGCTTAGTTCGGCCAAGGCACTTGCGGCGACCCGTTTCAGCCAATATTGCACATCGGAATCCATCTCTTTCGACAATTCCGGTTGATTGACGATTCTCAGCAGTGTTTGTTTGAATTCGTTCTTCACCTGAGGTGACAAATTTTCACGAGATTGCGCTTGCCGTTCCAATCCAATTAATGCCGCTGCCAACATCGGAGGAGTCACTCGTGGATCGTTATCTGCTGCTAACTCGACGATCTTTAGCAGAGTTTGTGTTGCGGCGGGATAGGGCGTAGGCGGATTATTGACCTTGTCCGAGTACTTTGCATCCAGGCTGCCCAGCAGCAGCGTTGCGTTCAATCGTACGGCCGGATGGTAATTCCGGTTGCCGGCCACCTTTTTCGCAAAATCGAACGACATTTTCGTCAGGTCGCTCTGTAACTCGGAGTTATCGGATGCCCAGAGATAACGTTCTACCAGCTCCTTTCGACGCTCTCCCAGGAGGCCAAGAAGTTCGGGTTCGGTTTGCGTCATGCTAGGAAAAAAGTACGTCTGGAAATACTCGTCGAAGCGTGCTTTCTCGTCAGAGTAGATCTCCGGATTCTTAATGCACTTCTGCACTACCGGTCTCAAAAGCCGAGCCTGGGGGTTGACCTTGTCCGATTGGTGTGCCGCAGCGACTTCTACCGGGAACCAAGTGAGCGTCAAGATCGCCACCCCAGCCGCGTAGACTGCCACACTCAAGCGGCGCCGGTGATTGAGTCGGTGGCTGTGGGCAGAATCATCAGTACAGGCATGCAGGGGAAAAGATTTCCCTGGCAATCGAATTCGAGAGGATCGGTCCATGGCAAGTCACTTCATACTACGGGAGCACAAGTGCCCAGATCTGTCGCGGCTGCACCGTGGACTATTCGCAAGGCACCGGCCACATAATTCCAGCCACCTCGGTTTGAACGATAAATTCAACCAGTGTAATGATTTGTGGCACGTGCTTAGGCGGGGTTTGCACTTCTTTATCCTATCAAGAACGGCCGAAAGTTGTCAATTTCACATCCTTTTCGCCCGTTCTAGCCGATGATTTACTCCATTTTCGATGTTATTGTAGCGATCGTGGTCACAATCGTCTGGCCCCTACCTTCGGGTGAGGGAACTGAAAATACGAATCGCCAGGGTGCCACTAATGCTCAAAACATTGGCGTGAATGATGACCCTTTTGTACACAGATTCTCGTTTTCTTGATCATGATACGGGTGGGCATCCCGAGTCCGCGGCGCGCCTGCTGGCCGTTACCAATCAGCTTGAGAAGCTGGCGCTCACCGACCTATGTGAGCGACCCTGCTGGAAACCGGCAACGCTCGCACAGCTTTGCCAGGTTCATGGCCAGGATCACCTTGCCCGGCTTCGCCAAACGGCAGAGCAAGGTGGAGGTCAACTCGATCCAGATACGATTGTTTCCCCCGCTTCCGAGGCGGTGGCGCGGCTGGCTGCCGGAGCTGCTTGTGATGCGGTTGACCGTGTGACCAGTGGCCCGCACCACCAGGCGCTTTGCCTTGTTCGTCCACCGGGTCACCACGCGCTCGCACAACGGGCTATGGGTTTTTGTCTGATGAACAATATCGCAATTGCTGCCAGCATGGCGGCCCAGCAGTGTCAGGTTGACCGCATGTTGATCGTCGATTGGGATGTGCATCATGGAAACGGAACACAGGACATTTTCTATGAAGATTCGCGAGTCGGTTTCTTCTCAGTTCATCGTTGGCCGTTTTATCCCGGAACGGGAGCCGGTGAGGAAACAGGCCATGGGTTGGGACTTGGCACCACCCATAACGTCCCCGTGCCATTTGGAATCCTACGAAGTCAATATGTTCAAATCTTTAAGGCAGAACTAGAGAACTTTGCTGCCCGAATTAAACCAGAATTGGTCCTCATTAGCGCCGGCTTCGATAGTCACCGAGAGGATCCGGTTGGATCGTTGGGCCTGGAGGTGGAAGATTTTGTTGAACTCACCAATACGGTGTTGGAGGTTGCCAGGACTTACGCGAACGGTCGGTTGGTGAGCGTGCTTGAGGGTGGGTATCACCCACAACGGCTTGCTGAGTGCGTGGAGGTTCACTTGCAAACGCTCTTACAAAGCGACCAACATCAAGCCAGTGCGAAATCCCCCGCGTAGATTCGCCGCTGTGAGATGCACACCTTGAGTTATCGACAAATCGCTGTACTGCCCGGCTGGCTGAAGATGGCTTGCTGCGGACCTCTGCCGGAATTGGCGGCAGAATTTTGTAGCCCCTCGGCCGGAAGGGTTCCGGCAGGCCTTCGCTGCGGGCTATTCGTTGCTAAATACACGGGTGTTCTCTTCGGTGCGGAGCGGCTCCGTAAGTTCGCTATGGCCAATTTGGACTGTCAGCCGTTGGTCTCCTGGCTGGACTCCCTGGGCGGTGACGCGAAAAGTCGTATCTGTTTTCGGAGCGAGGCTTTCAAGTGGTTCAAAGACCACTGTTTGAGATTGAATTGCATAGGCAGTTTTTCCCTCAGCCGAAACGACACTCATTCCCGGGGGAAGCGTTGCGGTTACTTGCACGTCGGTTGCGGCTTTAGATCCTTTGTTGATGACATTAATTTCGTAAGTTGTTTCACCGCCGACTTCAATCGGGTCTTCGAGGTCCGTTACTTTGAAGGTGACTGCTGCAATACCTTCGACCAGGATATGCTGGATTGTTTGATCTTCTAATCCCTGGCTTGCCTTGCCTTCGATTGTGAGTTCGTGATCTCCCGCTATGGTGGGTAGTGTGGTCAACTTGACCGCACCGACGGCACCTTTACCAAGTTTTGCCAGGCTCCAATAGACGGCATGCGTGGCGGAATCATATTCGCCGAGGTTGTTTGCGCGCACAAACCGCATCCCCTTGGGCAACTTGGTCGTGAGTTCAATGTCTTTGGCAGTTGCCGTACCGGGATTACTTATGTGCACGGTGTAGGTAGCAGGTTTGTTGAGATAACGTCGCCCGGGTCCTTCCACACCAATTTCCAATGACGGGGCAATGACCTCGAACTTGATTTCCTGTTCAACTTCCAGATCGCCATCGCCACGTGCGATAATCCGATTGACGACGGGTCCTGCTTTTTCAGCGGTAAGGATCAATTCCATCTTGCGTGTTTCGCCGGCGCGTAATGTGCCCACCTCAAATTCAAGGGCCGGGCCTGCGGCATGCCGAAGTTTTTCTGGAACGTTTTCCAACAGGATTACACCAGTCGCGTCGCCACTTCCCGGATTGTGCAGTTCGATCTTTACCCGTTGCTCACTGCCGACCATGACCTTATCGGATGCTGAAAGTCGGAGAGCCAATTGGGGCAGCGTGCAACGCATTTTGACAGACGCATGCGTTGCAAATGTCACTGTCGCCACGCTGCCAATCTCACCTTCAGCCGTTGGCATGACATCGACTTCCAGTTCGCGCTCTTCACCAACCGAGAGTGTGCCCAATTGCCAGTGGAGTTCGCCACTGATAAGCTCTGCCCGCGGTGTCGACCCGACCAGGCGAGTTCCTTGTGGGATCGGGTCTCGGACAACCACGTCGCTGGCAGGGCGATTACCTACGTTGCGGACGTGGATCCGGAATTTGGCTGGTTTGCCAACTTGGATTTCGGTTGGGGCAATCTTCCGCACCAACAGGGCTGGCTGCTGCGGGCCTTCTAATGCTTGTTCACCCGGGAAACCCAATCCAGTTGTTTCCGAACTATCCAGAACCGTTGCTTTGGTAAGTCCGTTTTGTCCCGTGTCATCTGTACGTGGGCCAGGCTGATTACGTGCTGAGACTGGCGGGGGTTGCTGGAATGCACCGACCGACGGCGGGGCAACCCCGCGCTCGGGCGAATTCGGCTCGAGCGAACTAATTTGCTTCGGCTCGTTACGGTAACGGTTCGTCGCTGAAGAGGCAGACCGTGGCACAAGTGGTTGAGCCTCTTGTGAGGGGGCTGGTAGTGGTGCCGGTTGCTGGGCAAACGGGTTGAGCTGACTGTCTCCGCCGGACGACGCGTGTGAATTGTTTCCGCTATCGTCGTACCGCGGGTCGGAGGGTGACTGAGCTTCACTTGCAAACGCATTTCGTGCCCGTTCAGTCGCCGCATCTGTGCTGGGTATCCGGGGTGGGTTTGCTGTCGAACCCACCCCGGGTGTGGGTGTGGAGGCCTGGTCCGGTGTTGCCGAGTCGGCTGTCGGAAGTGACTGATCTTCCGGCAACGGATCCTGCTGCGGTGATGGTTCCTGCCCACGTGTGATTGTGTCGGGTTCTGAATTACTGAAATTCCTGTAACGATCTCCGCTCACCCCGGCTGCCGTAGTCGTTGTGATTGTGGCCAGCGATGCTGTGTCACTGGTCGGTGGTCCGACGGGGATAAAATCCTGAGTGGGTGCTTGTTCGGGCAGGTCTGCCGTCGATTCGGCCACCTTAGGTTCGGTGGCAGCTTCGTGGGGTGTTTCGACCTTTGGCACGGACGCTTTGGCCATGGGTGGTTGAATTGCAGTGTTGACCATCGGGCTTGTAACCGTTTGGGCTGCGGCCGAGGTCTCCCCCTCGGCTAGCCAGGCGTCGGCAACGGCATCCAGCGTTGAGACCGATTCCTTGTGGTCATTTTGAGCCGCTGGAGCAGCAGCTTTACCGGCATGGTCCAGTTGCGGCACGAGCAGGCGACCACTTAATTCGTAGACACCCGCACCGGCGCCTGCGAGCAAGACCGCCATTGCCAGAAATCTGGGAAGCCAGTATTTAATTTTGCTTCCCGGTTTGCGGGCTGCAAACGTTTGTTCATTTACCTTGGCTTGCGAAGCAACAACCCTGGGTGGATCGCTTGATTTATGACCATGTTCGGACATCGTAACTTGATTCCATGCATGGATTGACGGACAAAGAAACGGGAACGGCGCCTCCCACGAAGATCAGACGGGGCCTCCCACGAAGTCAGCAAGAATAAGTACCAGATTTCCTGCTGTGAGCAAAGAGCAATGAACCTGCCGCCGCCGCTCGACGGTACGATTTCGATCACGGGTGTAGCTGGGATCGGGAATACCGAGTGGAGAAAACGCGGAGAACTGACGAGATCCTGTTTGCTAGCAGGTTGGTCAAAGCGATTGGTGGGATAGGTCGTTGTTGCCGTATCAGGGCGTTGCTGCACCGGCATGATTTGAGCCAAGTGGGCCCCAGGGCCGCAGTTTCTTCTCTCTCGCAGTCGAGCATGCAGATTGCGCCATTTCCTGGCGGCGACGCGCGACGTCCTCCAGCGACGCAACTGCGATTCAGGGGTTAGGTTGCGGCTTCGGTTGGGGACGGCAGTAGTCGAGTGCCAAGAGAGCGTAGGCGGTCACGAGATGAGGATCGCCCTCCAACCAGCGTGTGGTTTGATTGGTCCAACTGCCGTCTGCTTGTTGTTCTCTGGCCAACACCTCAGCGAGTTCCCGTCGCCAATCGTGCACCGAACCGTCGGTATCTTCGACCATGTCGTTGCCGATAGTATCGAGTGCTTTGGCAAAGGTGTGATAGTAATAATAGAGGCCGGCAGCTCCCATTCCCGGGTTTTCTGCCAGTGTGTAATGTGCCTGGATCCATCGATTCACGGCTGTAACGCGGGGGTCGTCGCTCGAAACGCCCGCATAGATCATGCTCTTGAGTCCCGCATACGTCATTGATCCGTAACTACGCAGGCCGCCGTTAGGAGTTTCACCAGCCTGGCTCGACCCTCCAGCAGCGACCGTGTAGTAAAAACCGCCGTCTTCAACCTTCGTAGCAAAGGGAGTTGTGTTGTGGGGACTTTCCAGGTTTTGGCATCGAGAAATGAAGATCAGTGCTTTTTCGACGCGGGGATCGTCAGCTCCTTTTCCCAATGCGCGAAGAGCATCCAAAGAGATTTGCGTGTTTGACATATCGGGTCGATTGTGTTTGCCATAACCGAACCCACCGTAACTGAGACTGGAACGTTCGTGCCCCTCGCCTTCATCCCACTGTAGTTCTCCCACAAAGTGATCGGCCTGCTGCAAAATTTGGTCGTAACGACCGTCGACGTTCGCCTCGCTCAGACAGACAATCGCCAAGCAGGTTTCGTAGTTTCGGTAACGCGTACCACGTTGGTAAATACCACCGTCATCGCGAACATGGTTTTCGAGGTAACGTAACGCTTTTGCCAGCAGGGGGTCATCGACAGAGCGGCCATGTCGAATCAAGGCGGTCGCAACCAGGGCGGTTACCGCAGGACCGGCATGGTGACTCCAGGAGCCGTCATCCGCCTGGGTCCCTCTCAAGTAGCGAATGCCCTGACCGGTCGTCCGCTGATACAGTTCCGGTGCTGGGCCAACCGGCGAGTCGCTGGGGCCCTCGTCCGCTGCGGCAACGTTGTCGTAGACGATCAGCGTGATAGCAGCGTATAAAAACCAAATCGCAACGTGTGGGTGGAGGGATGCCATGACCGGCTTCTCTTCAGATGGGTGTTATATCTGAGGGACTACAGAATCTTACGTCACGGGCGGGTCACGGCAAGCCGCAGTGGTTTGGGGCATGCCGCCCGACAAACTCCAGCCCTTGTCGCGAGATTACGGTCTGTGCGGCCCCTTTCGGGCAAAGATCGCGGTTGTCCGGGACAGCTGGCAAGGAAAATGGGTATCAGGTTGTGCCATCCAGTCGCCGTTTCGGAGTCGGTGCCGCACGGGTGGCACGTATCGATGGCCCCGCGTTCCGGTTCCTCACCTCACAGCTGAAGATCCGGGAGTGCAGGGGCGGTTTTTATCTGCGACGCGATGATGACATTGATTGTGCATTAGCGGCTGATGGCAGTCCAAAGCAAAAAGACCAGCCAGGCGGTTACCAGCACCACCGATGTGGCCAGCTGCAGGGGGTTACGGCGGGGTGGATTCGGTGGGACGCGAAACCGCTCCGAACTCAGCCTGGCCTTGACCATCCCGGAGGTATCATGTCGGTTTGATTTGTGGCGTTGCCCGTTTTTTTCACGGCTTCCACAATGCGGCGACTTCGGCGCGGACTCTTTCAAGAACTGCGTTCTCCGCTTGAATCAGGCAACCCAATTTGAAAACTGTCCTGGAGCCCTTCGACGAAATCGAAGACATCGTCAAAATCTTCGCGGCGGTCCTCGGGGGTTTTGCGCATTTGGCCTATTTCGATCAGATTGAATACAATTTCACCGAAGTCACCCGTCGACCGGATTCCCCAATGATTCAATACGTCCTTGGCCATGAGCCCATACTGCTCAAGAGCATAGCAACGAATTGCCTCACACAGTTCCTGTCCGGTAATGTGCTGCTCAGGTTTGTTGTGAGGTTCGCCTGCTGTATCTGTGGGAGGGTAATCGCGCCCCATTTCCAGCTTTTCCTGGGCATAGCGAAGCGCATCAAACACGAACGCATAAGCATCAAATTGATAGCGGCGATCGCGGTGCAGCAGGTCGGCAATTGGATGTTGAGGATCAACCATACATTTATTTTGATTACTTGTGCCGGATAACGCAACAAGGATGATTCAAAATGTCTGGGGATGATGGCACCCCACACGTAACTTGTTTCCGAGACTCTCGGACCAGTTACTCCGTTTCCGTGTTATCTTTCTTGGGATTTTTGGAAGTGTGGTCTGTGGCAGCCTGTTTTGAGCGGCTATACGTGGTTTGGGGAACGTCTGGAGTAGAGTCGCTGGCAGAAGATCCCGTAGCTTCGGTACCTTGGAGAGTTTCCATCGTGGCGGAATCCATCTTCCCAACCGGGGAGGGTTTTTCTTCCTCTTTGTCGGTTGGGTCATTTTGATCCTGTTTTGGTGCCGATTGGGGTTGTGCCAATACGGTAAGCACGTCGCCCGCTTCGATGACAATTCGCCGCATGTCTTCAGTTTCGATCATCAACTGGCTGGCGAGAATTTCGTGGGCCAGGACTTTGGCTCGACCCTGGTTCGTGATGATGTTTGTCCCGATGGGCGGCAACTCTTTCTGTAGCTCCAGGTAGGTCTCGTACTCGTATCGCAGACAGCATTTCAGGCGTCCACAACGACCTGAGATTTTACTCGGGTCGAGGGTGGCCTTCTGCAATTTGGCCATCCGCATCGAAACCGGCGGCATTTCCGACAGATGCGTGTTACAGCAGACTACCTTCCCACAGTCCCCGTAATCGGCCAGTAGCTTGGCTTCATCTCGCACGCCGATCTGTCGCATTTCGATACGAGTTTGAAACTCTTTGGCAAGTAATTTGACCAATTCACGAAAATCGATGCGCCCATCCGCCAGGTAATACACCACGATACGCTCACCGCCGTAGAGATGTTCGACATCAACCAACCGCATCATCAGATTGAGTTCCTTGATTCGCTTGCCGCAAATCTCGTACTCACGTCGTTCTTGCTCGTGGAGCTTGCGGAGCTCGCGCTCATCATCTTCCGATACCCTCCGCAGGATCTGCCCATACTTGGGTTCGTTCAAACTCGCCAGTGCCGCCTCAGTTGCTTCACAGAGAACCTCACCCGATTCCAAGCCTCGGTGGGTTCGTGCAATGACCTGATGACTGCGTGAGAAGAGCGTATGCCCGCGCGTGGAGAACACGCCCAGGTTACGCATCACGCCGTGACGAACGACGTATTTTGGCATAATCGGTAGGGTCGCTCAGTGGTAAAACAAGCCATTGGGTGGGCCCAACACATCGAATGTTGGTAGCTCAGTGCAGTGGCGATCAGGCAGGCAAACCGGCTGCACGGCGTTTCAGTATACTGTGGCCAGTTGTCACGGAACAGAGACAAGCGACAATCAGAAGGGAAAACGTCGTTAACCTCGCGTGCTTCCGGGCTTGGCTATTGTTGCCCAGCCTGCACAGCTTTACAGTATGCATTGAATTGTCCGTAGTTGCTGCTCGTCACCAGGAGAATAACCGTGGAAACCCAATCTGCCAGTGAACTGACCACCAAAAAGTGCCTGCCCTGTGAAGGTGGTGTTGAACCTTGCACGCTCGACGAGTCAGAAAGCCAACTCGGCGAGTTGCAGGGGTGGTTTCTCACCCATGAAGGCAAGCGAATCCGGAAGGACTGGAAGGTCAAGAATTTTCTGGCCGGGATGGACTTCTTCAACCGCTGTGCCCAGGTCGCCGAGGATGATGGACATCATCCCGATCTGCATATTGAAGGTTACCGAAACGTTTCGGTCGAATTATGGACACATGCCATTGGAGGGCTGTCGGAGAATGATTTCATCCTGGCAGCTAAAATTGATCAGTTGCCCATAGAGCTTCAATCGTAGGATATGCTGGTGGATTCGAATTCGCTGCCTCAGTCCTTTCCTTGTTACCTTGTCCGCCAGGACGACCAGGGATTGATCACTGCCCAGGTTGAAACGATTACGCTCGATCAGCTCCCCGACGGTGATGTGTTGATCGAGGTTGCCTTTTCGTCACTCAACTACAAAGACGCCCTGGCTTCTCAGGGACATCCGGGGGTCGTGCGTCGATTTCCCCATCTGCCTGGCGTCGATTGTGCTGGTACAGTTGTGGAGAGCTGTTCGGCTGGGTTCAAGCCGGGGGACCAGGTCTTGGTGACGGGTTATGATTTGGGTGCTCCCGCTTGGGGCGGGCTCGCTCGGTTTGTGCGGGTTCCGGCCGACTGGGTGGTACCGCTGCCCCAGGAACTTACGTTGCGGGAAAGTATGATTTTAGGAACGGCCGGTTTTACGGCTGCTCAATGCGTTACCGCAATTGTTGACCGCAACATCGATCCCACCGGGGGTGAGGTCGTCGTCACAGGTGCCTCGGGTGGTGTTGGCTGCTTGGCCGTGGCCATACTAGCCCGGTGTGGTTTTCGCGTTGCGGCAGTGACGGGAAAGCGAGAACGTCACGAGTGGCTTCGCAAGCTGGGTGCGAGCACAATCCTCGATCGAACCGATGTGCTCGACGACTCCGAGCGACCGTTGCTCAAGGCTCGTTGGGTTGCTGCAGTTGATACCGTGGGGGGAAAGACCTTGGCAGCAATTGTTCGCAGTATCGAACATCGCGGTTGCGTAACGGCCTGTGGCCTCGTAGGTGGTGATCAACTCTCCCTGACCGTCTATCCGTTTATTCTCCGCGGTGTTACCCTGGTAGGAATCGATTCGGCCAAGTGCCCCCGTGAATCGCGGTTGGAAATTTGGGGCAAGCTTGCGAGAGACTGGAAGCCCGAGCAACTCGATGGTCTTGCCAAAGAAATAACGCTGGCAGAAGTGCCTCAGGTTATGGATGACCTGTTAGCCGGTCGGGCTGCAGGTCGAACCATCGTTCGTCCCACCGACGGTTTGTAATGGCGACCCGGCCGATAACAAGGATTCACGCCGCGTCCTTGAAAAACGTGCTGTTTCGGTCTGCATGGTCTCGGAACCTGCGATTGTGCAGCTCTGTTTCGATGATCGGTCATGCCTTCCCTCGCAGTTTTGTCGAGGTAAATGGTCAACTTGGCAGCTTGAAGATTTGACATGATTTCAATACCCAGAACAGACTTTCCGAGTTTTCATAGCGCCCTGATTTGAACCACGCGGTGGAGTTGTTTCTCATGTTCCGCATCAAACCACCAACTGTTCTGGTCTTAGCCATTGTCTTTGTGCTTTTGCTGCAACGGTATTTTCCGGGAACTCAGCTTTGGACCGCCCCACAAACCTATGGAGGAGTGCTGCCAATAGTCATTGGACTTGGTCTCCTCTTCGTGTCCTTACGTAGTTTTCACCGTCAGGGAACCACGAGTGACCCGTTCGACAAGTCAGAGCATCTGGTGACTGCAGGACCGTACGAATACTCGCGCAACCCAATGTATCTGGGCATGCTCTTGAGCCTGGTTGGCTGCGTGATTCTCACGGGTACGGTGACTCCCTGGTTGGTGCCCCCTCTGTTTGCGGTGATCCTGCAATCCTATTTTATCAAGCCAGAAGAGACAAAGCTCGCGAACCGGTTTGGACCGATTTACAAGGATTACGTGAAGCGCGTGCGTCGTTGGATTTGACCAGTCGAGCTACCAGTTGTCCTCCTACCGAGAAGGGCGGTAAAATTGAAGGTAGGAGTTTGGCCTGGGTTTGGCCTGGTTTGTGCCAGGTTGATTGCATTCAACACTCAGTGTGTCACAAGGAACAAGCGGAATGGCTGGACATCGAAAATCAGCAGTCGTCTGGTTGGCGGCGATGATTCTGTTGGGGTTGTGTTTTCCCCCGGTCAGCAGGGCCGATGAAGTGCTCTTGGCTGCCGATGTTCATCTGGTTGGGGAGCATACCACAAGCCGACCCCGTCACATGTTCGTTCAGCGGCGATTCAAGGGATCTCCCCAATGGCGTGAACTCAAGGCGTTGGAAGAGTACTATGATGATCTTGAAGACTTCTACGACGATCGGGATCCAGTGCTTGCTGATTACTACGAGCGGCTTGAAAACTACTACGAGGATCTCCGCAAGGGGCGACCTGCAGCACTACCAGTGCGGCCAATTCCTCACGGGGCTGTCGTTCCGCAGAACGTGCCATTTAACATTGTGGTGGAGCCAGCTCTGGCCCCTCAACTGCTACCAGGCGGCGTTCCAAAAACAACGACGACTCAAAAGCTCGTCGACTCACCCGACGTGCGTTTAGAGCGGGCGTATCGAGACTTGCAAGTGCAACTCCCACGTTTTACGACAGGAAGTCGTTGGCAGCAATATTTGCGTTTACCGTTCGATCAGATCGTCGAAGGCGATGCTCTTGCATGGTTGCTAAGTGACGAGGGTATGGCCGAACTTCGTGACGCTTTGATCCGCTATGATCGAGTGAACAGCAATCCGCAATATCGGGTTGTGACGCGGTTGTCAGCTTTTGGGAAGACACGCAAGTTGCTGCAGGAGTTTCTCACCTGGGAAGAATCGTCCCCCACCAGCGAGGGGCCACAATTGCAATTTAACGGTCCCCTTCCGCCGGCTGAAGAGATTCCCATTCCTCAAGCTGCAGATCGAAGCGGGAATCCGGCGCGGTCGGTACTCCTTCCTTCCAAGCCGTAGGTGGGTATCACAAGGTTGAATTTAGTCTTCGACAAGGCTGGCGATCTTCGGCGGCGTGAGTTCGCGCAAGCTGTCGACCACGAGGTTTGCGGCAGCCAGTCGTTGGCGGGTCGTTGTCCCAGTCAGACCGATGCTGGCCATGCCGGCCGAATTCGCAGCTGCAATTCCCGCAGAGGCATCTTCAATCACGATGCAGCGGCTGGGATTGATGTTGAGCCGCTGGGCTCCGAGCAGGAATACTTCAGGATCGGGTTTTCCCCGCTGGACGTCGATCCTGCTAATGACGGCCCCAAAATGTTCGGCCCGATCCAGTCGTTCGATGACCACCTGGACGTTTTCAAGAGGGCCTGACGAGCCAATTCCGAGCAGGCAGTTGGCTTTGTGCAGTGCATCGATGAGTTCGGTGGCACCATCGATCGGGAGAAAGTTCTGGCAGATTACATCGCGATAGTATTTTTCTTTACGATCGTCGAGTTCGCCAATTTGCCCGGCATCAAAACCGGCATTGTGGGCCTGGGACCATTCGTTGAGGATTTCCTCGCTGGTCCGCCCGAAGCCCGCGCGGAATTCTTCCTCGGAATATTCGTATCCGAGTTCTGCAAACAGCTCTACCCAACTTTCAAAGTGTGCCTGGTACGAGTTAACCAGGACTCCGTCGACGTCGAAAATGACTGCCCAGCGCGCCATATTTTGAGTTCCACCAGCGAGTGCTGTGATTTTCCTGCTTGAAATGTCATGCGGCGGGAATCAAGAGGTGACGAGTCCTTGCGTTACACCGGGAGCGGGTAGGGTACTTTTTCCCATCAAGAATTCGTCGATAGCACGCGCCGCGCCGCGTCCCTCGTTAATGGCCCAGACGACCAGTGACTGTCCCCGGCGGCAATCTCCGGCGGCAAAGACACCTTCCACGTTGGTCGTGAATTGGCCGTGTTCAGCGGCGAAGGTTTCCCAGTTGCCGCGGGGGTTTTGCATGTCCAGTCCGAGCATTTCGCCAGCACCCTTTTCAGGACCCAGAAATCCGGTTGCCAGTAACACGAGATCGGCTGGCCAGATTTTCTCGCTGCCTTCGACTTCCGTCCATGGGGGGCCACCGTCAGTCGGTTTCGACCAGTCGATGTTTACGGTTTTCAGACCGCAAACGCTTCCTCCACCATCGTCGACAAATTCCTTGGTAAGAATTGCGAACTGGCGCGGGTCATCGCCAAATTTCGCCTCAGTTTCAGTGTGAGAGTATTCAACACGATAGACTTGTGGCCATTCGGGCCAAGGGTTGTTTGTTGCCCGTTCTGCCGGTGGCTTGTCAAGCAACTCGAAGTTGACCATGCTCCTGCAACCGTGGCGGAGCGATGTACCGATGCAGTCGGCACCGGTATCACCCCCACCGATCACGATTACATCGAGTCCGGCGGCTGAAAGGTAATGCCCGTTATTGAGGTTGTTGTCGAGCAGGCTCTTGGTGTTGCGTGTAAGGAAATCCATGGCGAAGTGAATTCCCTCCAATTCACGCCCTGGGCAACGCCCGGTTGGATCGAACGGACGGGTGGCGCCGGTAGCAAACAGCAGTGCGTCATTTTCTTCGAGTAACTGTGCCGGATCGATGTATTGGATCTGGCAACCACGTTCTTGCATGATTTGGGTCATGTGCCCCGAGGAGAACTCTTCCTTTTTCCCAACGTGTGCGCAAGTGATAAAATCAACACCTTCGGCTTGCAGGAGGTCGACCCGCCTTTGAACGACCCCTTTGTCCAGCTTCATGTTGGGGATGCCGTACATCAAGAGTCCGCCAATCCGGTCTGCCCGCTCGTAAACGGTCACCTTGTGGCCCACTTTGTTCAATTGGGCTGCTGCTGCCAGTCCCGTGGGTCCCGAACCGACAACGGCCACTTGCTTGCCGGTGCGATTTGCAGGCTGGCGGGCAACGATCCAACCTTCAGCAAATCCCCGATCGATGATCGCGTTTTCGATGTTTTTGATGGTGACGGGGGGATCGGTAATTCCGAGCACACAGGCGCCTTCACAGGGGGCCGGGCAGGTGCGACCTGTGAATTCGGGAAAGTTGTTTGTTTTGTGAAGCCGGTCCAGAGCATCGCGCCAGCGCCCTTGATAAACCAGGTCATTCCATTCCGGAATCAAGTTGTCAATCGGGCAGCCACTGCCACTCTGACAAAACGGAACCCCACAATCCATGCAACGAGCTCCCTGGATCTTCAGGTGATCATCGTTGGCAAGCATGAAAATCTCGCCAAAATCGGTGATCCGTTCCAGCGGGTCGCGGTACGGTACAACCTCTCGGTCAAACTCTTTAAAGCCAGTTAGTTTTCCCATGGGTCGGTTTTAGATTTCAGATTTTGAGCTGTAATCTCGAAAGAGGCCTCACACCGATGTCGGTTGTTGGGATTTTTTACGTTCCAGCAATACTCGTTTGTAATCGCTGGGCATGACCTTTACGAATTCCGGTAGCGCCTGCTCCCAGCGGGCCAGCAAGTCTGCAGCGACGGTCGAGCCGGTACATTGCTGATGCCGCTCGATCAACTGCCTCAGTTCGGCAATGTCTTCAGCGGCCACGACGTCTTCAAGTTCCACCATACCGAGATTACAGTTGGCCAGGAACTGATCGGATGGATCCCAGATGTAGGCGATACCACCGCTCATGCCAGCGGCGAAGTTGCGACCGGTTGGCCCCAGGATCACTGCTCGACCGCCCGTCATGTATTCGCAACCGTGATCCCCTACACCTTCGATGACGGTTTGTGCCCCACTATTACGGACGCAGAACCGCTCGGCGGCCTGACCGCGGAAGAATGCCACGCCTCCCGTTGCGCCATACAGGCCAACATTGCCAATAATAATGTTTTCCTCGGGCACAAATGTACTTACTTTGGGCGGGTAAAGGTTTAGCTGCCCGCCGGAAAGACCTTTGCCGACGTAATCATTGGCATCACCCTCGAGTTCGAGTGTAACACCCCGTGCCAGGAAAGCGCCGAAGCTCTGGCCTGCCGAACCATTGAGTTTGAAATGGATCGTATCGTCGGGTAAACAATCCGCGCCCCATCTCTTGGCAATTTTGTGACTCAAGATCGTACCGACGGTACGGTCGGTATTGACGATCTCAATTTCGGCGAAGACTTGCGCGCCACTTTCCAGCGCTGGTTTTGCCAGCGGCACGAGCTTGCGCATATCGAGCGAGGCTTCAAGACCATGGTTCTGTGGCCGGGTGCAATAGGTGCCTACATCGGGATGTGGTTTTTCGATCGGGGTCAGTAATTCGGTAAGATCAAGGCCATCCGTTTTCCAATGGGTAATCGCGGCGTCGGCTTCCAGGCAATCGACACGACCCACCATTTCGTTGATGGTGCGGAAACCAAGTTCAGCCATGATCTGGCGAGCTTCCTTGGCAACCATAAACAGGTAATTCACCACGTGCTCAGGCTTACCCATAAACTTTTTGCGGAGTTCAGGGTCTTGTGTAGCAATGCCCACCGGGCAGGTGTTGAGATGACATTTTCGCATCATGATGCAGCCGAGCGTAATGAGCGGGGCTGTTGCGAACCCGAATTCCTCAGCTCCCAGGAGGCATGCAATGACCACGTCACGCCCGGTCTTCAAACCGCCGTCGGTTTGCAGCAAGACACGACTCCGCAAATCGTTGAGCACCAGGGTCTGGTGCGTCTCGGCAATACCGAGTTCCCAGGGTAGCCCCGCATGTTTGATGCTCGTCAGAGGCGAGGCCCCCGTTCCACCCCCATCACCAGAGATCAGGATATGGTCCGCAAACCCTTTAGCGACACCCGCGGCAATGGTACCGACACCGACCTCCGAAACAAGCTTTACACTCACACGTGCCGAGGGATTACTGTTCTTGAGGTCGTGTATCAGTTGCTTGAGATCTTCGATCGAGTAGATGTCGTGGTGTGGAGGGGGGCTGATCAGGCCAACTCCTGGCGTCGAATAGCGTATGCGGGCAATGTCCGCGTCCACTTTGCGCCCCGGCAATTCTCCTCCTTCGCCAGGCTTGGCACCTTGTGCAATCTTGATTTGCAACTCGTCGGCGTTGGCCAGGTACCAGATGGTTACGCCGAATCGACCCGACGCGACTTGCTTGATTGCGGACCGCTTGGAGTCACCATTGGGCAAGACCTTAAAACGTTCGGGATCCTCCCCTCCTTCGCCTGTATTGCTCTTGCCTCCCAGCCGATTCATGGCGATGGCGAGCGTTTCGTGAGATTCGGCAGATATCGACCCAAAGCTCATGGCTCCCGTGCAAAACCGCTTGATAATCTCTGACACCGGTTCCACTTCTTCGATTGATATCGGCTCACCGTTGATTCCCGACTTGAAGGTGAGCAAGCCCCGCAAAGCGCACCGCGTGCGGGCGTCGCGATGAGCGTGATCGGAAAAGCGGCGGTAGGCGTCGGCACTATCAGCCCGCGCGGCAATTTGAATATCTGTGATTGCCTGCGGGTCCCACATGTGACGCTCGCCTTCGGCCCGCCAATGGAATTCGCCCGGGTTGGACAGCACGGGTAATTGCCCATTACTTTTTTCGGGATACGCGATCAAATGCCGACGCAGTGCTTCCTCAGCCAGGACGTCCAGATCCACGCCCTGAAGTCGACTGGCAGTCCCGACGAAACAGCGGTCAATCACGTCGTCGCGCAGCCCAACTGCCTCGAAGATTTGGGCTCCCTTGTAGCTTTGAAGTGTGGAAATTCCCATTTTCGCCATGACCTTAAGCATGCCTTTGGCCACACCCTTGCGGTAGTGGGCAACGACGTCATGATCGGCTTGGGTGAGCGGATTGGAGAGTTCTCCATCGGCAGTGGTGTCGATGACCGGGTGTGCTTTCCCCTCCCCCTCTTCATCCTGCCCGAGTCCCGTTTCCTCTGTGGCGAGCAGCCCATCGCGTCGGGCTTGCCAGAGTGCTTCAAAGGCGACGTAGGGATTGATCCCGTCAGCTCCATAGCCAATCAGCAAACAATGGTGGTGCACTTCCCGTGCTTCACCCGTTTCGAGGACGATTCCGATTTGTGTGCGCTTGACCCGTTGAATGAGATGATGATGGACGGCACCTGTTGCCAGCAGCGTACTTAAGGGAACGCGGTCGTGGTTCACAGATCGATCCGAGAGAATCAGCAGCTGATATCCGGCGTCAATAGCCGCTTCGGCCTCCTGGCAGATTCGGTCTAATGCTTTGACCATTCCAGCTTTGCCTTCGGCACACGGCCAGGTGATATCGATCGTCATGGATCGCCAACCGCGACAATTGATGTGCTTGAGAGCGGCTAGCTGTTCGTTTGAGAGTATCGGGTGTGGGATTCGGAGGCGATGGGCATGCCGTTCGGTGGTTTCGAGGAGGTTTTCCTCCGGCCCGATGTAGCATTCCAGCGACATAATGATTTCTTCACGGATCGAATCGATTGCCGGGTTGGTCACTTGTGCGAAGAGTTGTTTGAAATAGTCATACAGCATGCGCGGTTTGTCGCTGAGACAAGCCAGACACGAGTCGTTCCCCATCGAGCCCACCGGATCGCGCAACTCTCGTACCAACGGGAGCAGCATGAACTGCATGGTCTCGGTTGTGTAGCCGAAGGCCTGCATCCGCTGCAGTAAATCCACCGGCCGAAAACCGTGTTCTTCCCGGTTCGGCTTCAACTCGTTGAGATCGATCCGCTGGTTCTTAAGCCACTCTGCATACGGACGTTGTTGAGCGAATTCAGCCTTGAGTTCCTCGTCAGGAATAAGCCGTCCTTGCTCAAAATCGATGAGGAACATCCGGCCAGGCTGTAGTCTTCCCTTTTGTTTGACGTTTTCCGGCGCAACCGTTGGCAGGACACCAACCTCGCTTCCCATAATGCAGCGGTCGTCGTGGGTAATGTAAAAACGCGAGGGCCTCAAACCGTTGCGATCCAGCACAGCGCCGATGTACTTGCCGTCAGTAAACGCAATCGAGGCAGGACCGTCCCACGGTTCCATCAGGCAGGAGTGGTATTCGTAAAAGGCCCGTTTGTCGTCTGGCATGCTTTCATGGTTTTGCCACGCTTCTGGAATCATCATCATGACTGCCTCTTGCAGCGAGCGGTTAGTCATGAGCAAGAACTCCAACACGTTGTCGAACGTCCCCGAGTCGCTGCAGTCTGCCTCGATAATGGGAAAGAGTTTCGACAGTTCATCACCGAAAAGTTTACTCTCGAAAACCCCTTCACGGGCATGCATCCAGTTCATGTTGCCACGCAACGTGTTGATTTCGCCGTTGTGGCTCATGAAGCGGTTCGGTTGGGCGCGATCCCACGAAGGGAACGTATTCGTGGAGAACCGCGAGTGCACCATCGCCAGATGGGTTGTGTAGTCGGTGTCGGCCAGGTCAGGGTAGTAGTTGAAGAGCTGATCGGTTGTCAGCATGCCCTTGTAAATGATCACCTTGGTCGAGAGTGAGTTGATGTAAAAGAACTTTGCCTCCGCAAGCGATTCGTCATTGCGAAGCCGATGACTGGCTTGTTTGCGGATGAGGTAAAGCTGCCGTTCGAACGCGTCGTCTGCCAGATCGGGACCCGCTTCAATGACCAGCATTTCAATATGGGGTTCACCGGCTCGTGCAGTTGGCCCGACATCCGCCTTGTCCGTTTCGGTGGGAACATCACGCCAGCCAACCACCCGTTGGCCTTGGGCAGCGATAATCTCATCTACCGCGGCTTTGCAGATCGTTCGCTCGGCTTCGACGGTCGGTAAAAATACGATTCCGGCAGCGAATCGGCCAGGTTCCGGTAGATCGGTACTCAGATCTTGTTTGACCACCTTCCTGAGAAACTCGTGAGGCAATGCCGTCAGGATTCCGGCACCATCTCCTGTATTTGGCTCGCAACCACACGCGCCCCGATGGTCCATATTGCGAAGCACTTCCTTTGCATCAAGCAGGATCTGATGGCTTCGTTCACCCCGGATGTGGGCAACAAACCCCACACCACACGAATCGTGTTCGTACGTTGGGTCATACAGACCCTGTTTAGGAGGTAATGCAGAAATCTGTTTGCGAGGTGGTGTCAAATTCAACATGGCGAAACGTTCGGTAGTCTTCTGCTTGCCGGGGAAGTCGATTCAAGTGCGCAGGAATCCGATCCAACGCGCCGAACGTAAAATCCCTTCGATTGGCGGGCAACTCCGGGGCCAGCCGAAATCAATCTCGTCGTGGTCAGGCCTTTTCGTCCTTACGGCCAACTCCTTCTCGCGAAGCCGCCCTGATGACGAACCTTTCAGAGTTGGGGCAACCGCCCAAACATACTGTTGGAAAAGAAGATGAGATGAAAAGACTTTAGCCTAAATAGGCTGGGGACCGATTGTCAAGTTGCCCCCATGGCGGGGTTTGATTTCCCCCATGTTCTAATTGCAACCAGTTGCTGCTAAATGGGTTGCACTGATTGGAACGATGATCCGGCCAGGCCGCTATTTGCCCGGCAGCTTCGCATAGTCGTACGCGTGTCCCCGATCACGCAAGACTTCGGCCTTCAAGATTTTGTCGGCTGGCGGCAGGAATTGGTCGTTTTGGGGACTACCGCTTGGGCTCTGCCGCTGGAGCTCTCCCAAGACGTCGAAACCTTCGAGCACGCGGCCGAACACGGTGTGTTTGCCATCGAGGTGGTCGGTTGGCACAAAAGTGAGGAAGAACTGTGAGCCGCCCGTATTTCGACCTGCATGTGCCATGCTCAGCGATCCGCGAAAATGCCGGCGGGCGTTCGGTTGGTAACATTCACAGGCGATGGCGTAGCCGGGACCGCCCGTGCCGGTGCCCAACGGGCAGCCAGCCTGGGCCATGAACATGGGCAGCACGCGGTGGAATGACAAACCATCGTAAAAGCCCTGTTTCACGAGCGTGATGAAATTTGCCACGGCGATGGGGGACTCGTTTTCGAACAACTCGATCACGACATCCCCTTTGCTGGTTTGCAATTTCACACGCGGCAGGTCGTCGGCTGCGGCCTCCGCATCGCGAATCGCCTGTTCCTGGGCCCACATGTCACGGTAAGTATCAAGCAAAGTTGCGTACTTCCACGCGGTTTTCATGAAATCTTTCTGGGCTGGTTCGGTGGTGGTTTCCGGGTTTGTAAGTGCCTGCTTTTCTTCAGCCAGGGCGAGATAATCGGCTGCCAGATCGTACTGATTGGTATTAAATGCCGAGACAAAGCCCCACACCGGTAGCCCTGGATCTTTGGCATCGCCTTCGACCAGGACCGCTATAATCGGCAAGGCTTTTTCATATTGGTCGCCCCCGGAGCGGAATTTTCCTTCTTTATCGAGTGAACGACCGACCGCGTAGTGTTGAGCCACTTCAGTAAGGAGATCGGTAATTTGCTCGTTTTGGTTGGGGGCCGCACGAAACACTTCAATGCCGCTTTTGATCATCTCCTTGACCGCTTTTTGCGCCTGGTCGATTTGCTGTTCCAGGTTGCTGTTGATTTGTTCCCGCTGGGCCTCATCTGCCTGCTGGTATGCGGTCCGTTGTTCCTCAATATTGTGGATAAGCTGCTTGTATTTAGCGAACTTGGCGTTAAATTGAGCCTCTGCGCCTTGAGGTGTAGCCGTCGCTGCCGGAACCGCCGCGTCGGTGACTTCTTGACTCGTCCCGTTGACCGCCAGCGTGACCCCAATTGCTGCAGCAAGCAGGTATTCACGGAAATGCCCTGACAGAGAAATTGGGTGGCAATGAGCGGGGCAGGTTGCGTTGGTTTTATTCGGGCCCATGTTGTGGATCCAATCCTTTGCAAGGCGAGGACGAACGTGGAAAATGCTGCGGTGAGTTGAGAGATACGGTAAAAAGAGCTTCCTGTACGGATTTGCAGCCGGGATAGGCTGGCAGATCGCGATTGTGTTGGGATATATCTTTTTACGCCCCATTGCTGGTGCGGTTCACCCTCTCCCACAGCGTTTCCGTAGGATACCAAACAGTTTGCTGCAACGCAGCCGCCTCCACAACGCCTCCACAGCGCCGCCCCTACAACCTTGTCATCATGCGAAAAAACAAAACCAACCCTCGCCTCACCAGTCCCTCTGCTGCAAGTGGAGGGGTGGCCGATCAGCAGCTCCGCATCATCGGCGGTCGCTTCCGGGGCAGTAAACTCCGCTATCATGGGGATCCTTCCGTGCGACCCATGAAGCATCGTGTCCGCGAGGCGATTTTTAACCTGATCAGCACCGATTGCAACGGATGTCATGCAATCGACCTTTTTGCGGGAACCGGGGCTTTGGGCCTGGAGGCGATCAGTCGCGGAGCTGAGCGGGCGACGTTGATTGAACAGCATGTACCAACAGCCCGAATCATCACCCGGAACATCGCCCACCTCGAACTCGAAGAGCAGTGTACGCTTTTGGTGACGAGTGCCTTTCTCTGGGGCAAACGCGATTTGCCGAAGTTAGAGGCAGAGTTGCCGCGGGTTGTTTTTTGCAGCCCGCCGTATGCCTTTTTTGTCGAGCGACAAGCTGAGTTACTGGAGCTGATTCGCCAGACGATCCAATACGCGCCGGCCGAAAGCCTGATCGTAGTCGAGGCGGACCAACGGTTTGACTTTGCCTTGTTGCCGGGAGACTGGAACGTGCGGTCGTACCTGCCGGCGGTCGTCGGCGTTTGTCGACCGGCAACTTCCGGTTGACGGTTATTCCGCCAGTTCAAGTTCGCCCGAGAGTTTCAGCCACTGTTCTTCGAGTTTCTCCAGGTTGGTTGAAACGGTTGCAAGTTCTGTGTGGTATTGCTCCGCATCTTTAGCAGCGGTGGCGACAAGCAGCTTGTCGTTGAGCTCTTGCTTCTGCGCGTCAAGTTTTTGGATCTTTCGCTCTAGTGCCTTGAGCTTCTTTTGGGCATCGCGGTCGGAACGTGCTCGTGACTTCTGGTCCTGGGCATTGCCGCTACCAGAAGTAGTTGGGGAAGTCGCCGTATCGGCCCGGAGACCTGCGTCGATTTCCTTCTGTACCCGATACACATAGTCGTCATAGCTGGCTGGATAGCTGACAACGCCTCCATCGCCGACCTCGATCACGTGGGTTGCCAGACAGTTCATGAAGTGCCGGTCGTGGCTTGTGAAAATAACAGTACCACGATAGTGCTTGAGGGCATTCGACAGCGCTTCGACCGTTTCGACATCGAGGTGGTTTCCAGGTTCATCGAGTACCAGCACGTTGTGTTGTTCCAGGAGCAGTCCTGCGATCACCAGTCGTGCTCGCTCCCCACCACTGAGCACCTTAATACGTTTTTGGATCATTGCTCCCCGAAACAAAACGCTACCGGCTATATCCTTAATCTGCTGTTGGGTTGTGCCGGCTGCGGATTGATACACAAGGTAATCTTCGACCGTTTTTTCTTCCGGGAGCGTCGTATAGACATGTTGAGCATACACGCCGATCTGGCAGCCAAATCCCCATTTGATATTGCCCTCGAGTGGTTCAAGCGAACCACACAGTGTACGCAGAAACGTCGTCTTGCCCTGGCCGTTATCGCCTACGACGCCGACAAGTGAGCCATGTTCCACTTCAACATGGATATCCTTGGCTACCTCCTGATCAGGATAGCCAATCGCAAGTCCGATCGTTCGTGCGGCAGGCCCTTGCCGAGGTTCAATTTCGGGAAAGCTGAATTGCACACTCGATTCCGCACCTCCAATATCGAGCAGTTGCAGCCGCTCGAGTTGCTTGGCCTTGTTCCGTGCCTGACTGGCAGTATTTGCATTGGCACGATTTTTGGCAATGAAGGTCTCGAGTTGCCGTCGTTTGGCGAGCATGGAGGCATTCACTCGGAGATCATGTTCACGACGCTCTACAACATGTTTGAGGTACTGCTCTACGTCGCCAGGAAACATTAAAAGCTTACCTCGACTAAGCTCTAGCGTATGGGTGCATGTTTTCTTGAGAAAGGTGCGATCATGTGAGACGATGAGGCAACCACCTTGGAAATCACGCAAGAAGTTTTCCAGCAACATCTGCGTGCGGAGATCCAGAAAGTTCGTCGGTTCGTCCAGAATTAACAAATTGGGGTCGTGCAGAAGTAAGGCGGCGAGCTTGGTCCGCGTTTGCCACCCGCCAGAAAGATCTCGAACGGGTAGGTCGAGCATTGCGTCGGGGAATTGAAACTGCCAGGCAACTTCTCCACACCGCCAGTCAGGCTGTTTGCTGTCGCGAATCCAAAATTCAAGAACCGTTTCTCCTGGTGCGAACGGATCATGTTGCCGCAGGTAACCCAGCCGCAGCTTCTTACCACGGAGTACCTCGCCGCCATCAAGTTTTTCATCCCCCAAGAGAACACGACAGAGTGTCGATTTTCCTACACCATTGTGCCCAATCAGGCCTACCTTCTGATCATCGGCAAGCGCACAACTTGCCCCTGCCAGCAACTGTTGCTCGCCGTAACGCAAATGTGCATCTTCAAGTTGCAATACGACCGGCATCGGAGTGATGAACCCCAGGAGGAAACGCGTGGATGACAATGACTTTCGACGGGCAGGTTGCGGAGTTCAGAGGTTAAAGCAGGGATTGGAGTTATTAGCCGCAGGCGGGAGTCCGCGAGGCAGGTGGTGGGGAGAAACCGCGGTCACCGAAAACGTAACAGCGAATTCCCGCATCCCAGCAAAGCCAACCCCATACAGCCTACCAAACAGATTCCCGAGAACCAGTCGCCCGTTGTCGTGTAGAGGGCAGATCGGGGATCAAGAGGCACTTTGGCGAGGAGCACGTCTGTGGCTTGTCGAGGGCTTTTTTCGAGTACCTGGCCGCAGCTGTCGATTGACGCCGAGAGTCCGCCATTGGCAGCGATGACCAGTGGCGTGCGACATTCGATGGCCCGAAATATGCCACAATTCAGGTGCATATCCAGCGCGCTCGACCCCCAATACCAGGCATCGTTAGTGAGATTGACCAGCACATCTGGTTTGTGTCCTGCTGCGGTCAACTCTGCAATGTGGCGGCGAATCACGTGAGGGATGACCGTTTCGTAACAGATGGTGGGTGCGTAACAAATTCCGTCGATGGTGATGGCAACGGGGCCCAGGCCTGCTTCAATGCCGCCAGTAATGGCTGCGATACGGTCGAAAAAAGGAATGATTCCGACCAACGGCACGTATTCTCCGAACATCACCCGATGAACTTTGTCATAAATTCCGAGCAAATTTCCATTTTTGTCGGCCAGCACGACGGAATTGTAGGCGTTGAAGTCGGGAAACGCTGCTTCATGATTACCCGACGATGCCACAATATGCCGCCGGTCAATTCCAACCAACACGGGTGTTTGCAAATGGTTGGTCAGTGCGGCCAATTCACGAGGGGCATAGGTTTGCATTGCTTCGATCGTCATGCCTGTTTCAGCAGGTAGAGAGACCCCGTCGTCCGCCGAAACAAGCGACGTGCGAAACATCGTTTCTGGCCAAATGACCAGGTCAAGTGGCTGGCCTTTCCCGTGTTGCTCTGCTGTGCGGACCGCCTGCTCAGAGAGGCCAACATATTCGGCCATAATTTGCTGCTGTCGCTGCGGTTCGTATTTCCACGTTGCCAGGCTGTTTCCCTGGATAAGTGCCACGTAGGGCGAATTTTCAGCGCCTGCCACCGCTCGGATCTTTGCCAGTTGATCGATGCGCCAATGCCCGTACCAAACCGTCACGATCATAGCCACGCCAGCCATGACCAGTGGGACAAGACGCGCCACGCGGGACGTTTCGGTTGGCGCGGTCATTGATCGCGTGCGCTCGCACCAGCTTTGCGGAATGATGGTCGTGATCGCGGCGGCGACAAGCATCATCAGGAAACTCACACCATAACCGCCAAACGTATCGCTGATCTGTAAAACCGTTGGCCATTGCACCTGCGTATGCCCCAAAGCAGCTATTAAAAAACCAGTCAACAAGTGCGCTCGCAGTAGTTCCAATCCTGTCCACACGACCGGTGCGGCAATCCAGAGTGGCAGTTGGATAAGTTGAACTCCCACCCGTGTCAGCCATGCAAAAGCAGGAAGATAGCAAGCCAGATAGGCCGACAAGGCAAACCAGCCAATGCAGGTTGCCGGATGCGGCAGGCGCAACCATTGAACCGCTGCCAACCAGAACATCAGTCCCGCAACATAGAGTGCACCGTAAGGTCTTTTGCCAGGTGATTGACGGCGAATCACAATCAGCCATGGACCAGGTGCAAGCCAACCAAGCCATCCCCAGGCGACGGGTGGAAATGCCAGCCACAACAGCAAACTGCCAGCAACACCCAGCAAGAATGTTGATCGGTACCACACGATCGGTTCGCGATCAGGTTTGCGCGTGCCATCACGTTTCGCGTCTGGCGCTGATGCCGAAAGCGGATCGCAGTGTTGGGCTGGGGAACGTTGTGCGTTTGGCCTGGCCAGTCGTTTCAGGTTGAGACCAATGGCACGTCGCAAATTACCGATCATGGCAACGGCTGTTAACGGATCCTCTGTTTTGAACAACTCGCGAAAGCAGGCTGAACGCACGCCGCCAGCGTAGGTCGCGCGTCTGGTGGTGGCCAGACCAGTTTTTAGACTTTCGCCGATACGGTTGCTTAATCTTGCGACTGCAGAAATCGAAGCTCCACACGCAGAAGAGACTCATTTTACCCGAAAACTTGAGTCGGCGCGCCCCTTGTCGGTAAACTCGAGAACCAAACCAACTGCACGTTTGGATGAAATCAGCGGGAGCGGGACCACAGCCGGTGCGGTGGGCCCGGCACTGCTGCCATACCACTAGCTTAAAGCAGCCGGTCGCGCGGCGAAGCGTTGCGCCTGAGTGGCAATGTCCATGCCGACCATGTCATTCCAGGCGGCCAGCAACTGGTGATACACCTCGCCC
>CAUZEA010000082.1:0-26328 GCA_963578605.1 Planctomycetota bacterium | reverse complement strand
GACGCAACATCGGGATAATCTGGTCAACTCCATGACGTTTCTGTGCCATCGCAAAAAATCCTTTCCGGGCTAAAGCCCGGGCTGGATTCTTTCACATGCACTGGTACTTTTCACGGGGGTAAGGTCAATTTGCCCCCCTCCCCCAAAACGGTACCAGTGGAACTGAGAGAATCCAGCCGGGGCGCAGCCTCGGAAAGGACTCTTTCAGATGAAACAGAAACGACACACGGTAGACCAGATTATTAAGAAGTTATACCGTGCCGCTTCGAGTACCCCGCGGGTGATGTGTGGCTGCCACAAAGTCCTATGGAATTGGTCAGGTTTTCCGGAAGTTTTCCACACACCCGTCACACACCCAAAACATCCGAAATAGTGACGTCATCTCACCAGATTGCAACAGATTACTTTTCGTTGAAAACGCAAATCCGGCGGATACCAAGGGAGATGCCCGCATTGGCCCGGATATGGCTAAAAGCTCGGCTGGATTCAAAATCCAGTGACCGCAAGGGCGTGAGGGTTCGAGTCCCTCCTCTGGTACTCTTTGAAATAAGGGGTTTTCGCGATTTCCTGTTGGCTGACTCTAAAGCTTACAACTTCAAATGTCCCTTATTTATCCCTCGTTTATTGTCAGGTCGTTGTCATGACGATGCACATACGGCTAGCAACTTAGTCTATCAAGGCGCCCGTGGTTTTCCACCCCGGCGGAGCCGTTCGTACTCATGACCCGGAATTCGCCAGTGTCCGGTTGCCGGGTCTTTCTCAGCTTCAATCCTCGCGTTCGAACACCAGCGAACCGCCTCGACGCGGCTGCCGACCACAACCATCGCCTTTCCTTTGCCTTCAAGCAGCAGAGCAATCGTTTCGCGGAAGTGTTCGACGACGATCTGGACTTTCTGGGCAATGTTGTAAGGGTGCAGCCGCACCCAGCTCATCAGGCCCTTCATCGCCACACTTCGTTTCACTTCCTGGTCGTCCAGTTCTTTACCACCACATTGTTATATTACCAACAGGAACTTGTATAGTAGGCTAGGTTCACCTACTTTGACAAAAGAGACGGAATTCATCTATGGCACGATCGAGTGCATTAGCGGATAGCTTGAAGCAGCGGCGGTGGCGGATCATCATCTTGCTGACGATGTATCTGGGCTATGTTGGGTTCATGCTGTGTCGAAACACCTTGATTGCTTCTAGTGTGACGATGATTAATGATCCGAATTTGCAGATGGACAAAGAGAGTTACGGGCGGCTGATGTCTTATCATCACGCCGGAGCAATCGCAGGGAAATGTGTTACGGGAATCGCTGCAGATGTGATTGGTGGTCGGCGAATGTTCTTGGCGATGCTTGGGCTCACCGCTGCGGCGACAGCGGCGTTTGGTGCTGTCTCTTCAAATCTACTGTTTGGCGTTTTCAACTTCTTCGGCCAATTCTTCAAAGCAGGTGGCTGGCCTTCCATGGCGAAGATCATCGGCAACTGGTATCCGAAAGACAAATACGGAACCGTTTGGAGTATCATCTCGACCAGCTCACGCGTTGGCACAATGTTAGCTGGTTTCGCAGTCTTCCAGTTGCTGCAATACACCAACTGGCGCTCCGCGTTTTACATGTTTTCCGGTGTGACAGCTTTGATTGTCATCGTCGGGTACTTCCTGCTCAAAGAACGACCAAGCGATATTGGTGTCTCCATAGATCTAAACGAAGAACCAGAAAGGAACGTTGGGACAACGGAGGAATTGGAAACCGTAAACCAAGCACCTCATCCGATGGATACGCTGTCAATAGGTCAGGCTTGTCTAGCGTTTGCAAAATCGGGACGCGTGTGGTTCATCTCATTGAGTATTGCGATGTTAACGATCTTGATGGATTTTATCATTTTCATTCCTCTCTACTTGGACGAAGCCGTGGGGATCGATTCCAAGCAAACGCCATTAGGCTTGATTGCATTTGCGGGCGGAATGTTTTGTGCTCTGATTGCGACCAGTCTGTTTTATGACCGATTAAACAAGAAGCAACTCATCGCCGCGTTAGGTGGACTCTTAACATTAAGTTGCTGCAGCGTTGTGGCGCTGTGGAGCTTAGGTTCAATCGGCTTGCCAGAAGAATCAAAGTTTCCTGTTGCGATGATTGTGATCTTCGTGTTTGGGTTGAGTATTTCTCCAGCTTACTATGTGCCGATGTCTGTGTTTTCCGTCGCATATGGTGGCAAGCATTCCGGTTTGTTAATCAACAATATTGATATTTGCGGCTACGCTGCGGCGATGATCTTCACCTACTTCGGCGGTTCAATCGCTATGAGTGTCGGCTGGAATGTTCTACTTTCGATACTGCTCGGGTTCACTGTGTTAGCGCTCGTGACGATGACCAGTTTCTTGGTTTTGGATTATCGCGCATTGATCACCCCGCCCCCAGTCTTTCTCTCCGCTGCTCTGCGGCAAGAAAACGAGCGATGAAAGAGAATTCAGGGGTAAAAATCGCCCCGCAAATTCCTTAAAATGCCCCCGATTCCCGTTAGACTGGGTGGTGGCCAGTCTCTTCATGTCAGTATCTTTCAGGGGAAGCTCATACGCTCGATAACTGCGGTAACTTTGTTTCTTTTCACCGTGCTCGGCGCGACTGCGTCCCATGCGGACTACACCTGGACCACACTCGATCATTCGGGCGCGACAAGTACCACCTTATATGGTATCGACGGCGCCAACATGGTTGGGCAGTACACGGATAGTAGCGGCACTCACGGCACCCTCTACAACGGCTCCACCTGGACCACACTCAACAAACCGGGCGCGACAGCGGCGCCTCGGCCGCAGCGCGGTTGGGCAGCGCGACTGTGGCCGCTAACGACGACATGTCAAACGTTGTAGCTGGACTCAGGAATCCAGAACAACAGGCCGGCACGGAGCGCATCAAACACTACCTTCGGCGTTGCCGCGAATTGGCGCTGGCGGAGCTGAAACCGTCACGCAAGCATATCGATCGGGCACTTTCGCTGCACGCCGAATCGATCGTCTGCGATCCGATGGGGGGCAGTCTCAATAGCGGCGGGTTGTTCTCGCCTGAGCTCGATAAGTTCGCCATTGCCGAACTGGCTCGCTTACGCGCTGACGGGAATGGGTCCATCAACGGGAAGCAGATGGATCAAATTTCGAACAAGACCGACGAGTTTCGTCCCTTTGAACTGGTCAGCAATCAGCTAATGTAACGCGACCATCAGGCAATTTTACAGGCGAGTGGACGCACGCTAAGCACGATGGGCGCTGAGCCCTGGACCGCGCCGGGATCGAATTTGGACTGGCACACTTATCTGTTGGAAAATCTCGACTACATGGAAAAGGTGACTCGCCCTGAGCAGGCCGCCAAGCTGAAGCAAGAAGGCCGTTTCGGTGCCATCTGGTGCGACCATGCGCCGTTGACCGGGGCCGAATCACCCGTGAAGTCCGTGGACCTGATGTATCTACTGGGTGTTCGCCAGGCGATGCCAGGGTGCCGCATGGACGACGTCGGTCGAGCCGTGGTGAAGCGGATGAACCAACTAGGCATGGTCGTGGACACGGCCCACAACAACGAATTGGACATCAGCGACGCTTCCGATCAGCCGGTGCTGTGTAGCCACACCTGCTGCCGAGCCGTGCACCATGGCTATGCCCCGAATCGCAATATGAGCGACGATGGATTGAAGGCCATCGCCGACACCGGCGGCGTGGTCGCCATCACCACGGTTTCCACGCTGGTTGGGGGCGTGGGGGGCTACACCATTGCCGGGGGAATGGCTCACATCCGTCATGCCGTCAGATTGATTGGAGCGGAGCGTGTGGGGGTCAGCAGCGACCGCGGCTTGGCATGGGCCGGACTGCCGCCCGAAGTGCTCCGGGTCGTCAAGCCGAAAAACCTGCTTCCTTTTGAGCAGGCACCACGCTATCCGGGCGGCTGGGGAGAAATTAACATGACCTTCCGTGAAACCTGGGAATCTTCGACTCAACCCCATGCGCTCAAACCATGTGCCTGGCCCTACAATGTCACTCTGCCATTGGTCATGGAAGGATATTCGGATCAACAGATTAGGGACATTTTGGCGGCAGTGTCCTGCGGCTGTATGCGCAGATCCTGGCGCACAAACCGACGGTCCACGATGTATAATAGGCAGCGGTTTCGAAAATTCGGGATGTAGCCGAAGTCGTAAGACTTTGGAGATGGAGCCGTTCCCGTCCAAACTCTCACGAGTTCGGTTACCAAAATTGTCAATTGGAGGAACAATGTTTCGATTCGAAACCGCAATATTTGGATTGTTTTGCGTCGCGATGCTGGTGTCTCCGTGGCTGTCCGACGCTGCTTCCGCGCAAGATTTTGATACTAAACTCCAGCTCATCCCTGCCCCTGACGATGATACGACAATCACCGTACCTTTGGGGCAGCGGCAGCTGTTCCTGGACGATGAGGGCATCGCTCAGATTGTCCAGCTCGAGCGGACCATGCACCAACCGGCCAAGAAGGGCGCGGTGATCAGGCCTGACGTAAGCATTGGGATCCACGCAGTTCAAATCTGCATGACGCCTATCTGGCATCCGGAAAAGAAAGTCTGGCAACTTTGGGACTGCGCTGCCGAACCGAATGAACTGCACGCCGCGGGCTATCTTTTCAGCGGCTACTACGAGAGTCAGGACGGGCTGCACTGGACCAAGGCTCCTGTTGGCGTCATCGAGTATCGCGGCTCGTCCGACAACAACTTTGTCTGCGTGGAGATGGGCGGCAAACGCCACCGGGCAGATTGCGTGGTCCGTGACGAGACTGATCCCGACCGCCGTTATAAGACACTCACGCCGAACGTTTTCAGAGTTGGTAAGGGTGGATATGCGGTCTCGCCCGACGGCATCCACTGGAACGAGATCAGCCACCCGGGCATTTACGGCGGTGACGAATGGAACCTGACTTTCGACGCAACGGAACATCTGTTCTTGCAATACCTGAAGCGCGGCGGCAAGCACGGACGGTCAATCTGGCTCTTCACCAGCCAGGACTTCGAGACCTGGACCGAGCCGGAGCTGATCTTTGAGGCAGATGATCTGGACCAAAAGCTGGGCGCGAAACGGATCCAAGCTCGGCTGTCGAATCCCGAATTCCAGCCCCTCATTGCCGACCAACCGGAGGCGTACAACGTCGACGTTTATCACATGAGCCCCTTCCGCTACGAGTCGCACTATCTGGGAATGCCGGCCATGTACCACGCCGTTGGGCGGGTGCCAGCTCTCAATAACACCGACGGGTTCGACGTCGTGGAGCTCGTGAGCAGCCGAGACTTGAAGCACTGGACGCGCCAAGGTGACCGCCAGGCGTTTAGCCATCGCCGATGGGAGCCGGTGCCTACGACTTGACCCAGATCATCGGGCCGGCATCGGCCGTGGTACGGGACGACGAACTCTGGTTTTACTACACCGGCACGAAGACCCGCAGCGCTGGCTCATTGCCCAAATCCGATCAGCCCAAAATCGAACCCGACAACGCGGCCATCTGCCTGGCTGTGCTGCGGCGCGACGGGTTCGTCTCCCTCGATGCCGGGATGTATTTGAAGCTCGGTGGGCCGGACAACGGCGCCGTGCTTACCAAGCGATTCAAAGTGCCGGACGACAAACTACTGGTGAATATCGACGCACCCCAGGGTGAGCTGGTCGTCGAGGTGCTGGCAAAAGATGCCGAGGTATTGGCACGCTCCGCGCCCATTCAGGGAGATCATCCCCAGAAAGAAGTAAATTGGGAGCAAGGGGACGTGGCAAAACTGACAGACAAAGATGTCAGCCTCCGCTTCACGGGGGTAAGGTCACCTGGCAATCTGGTTGACCAAAAGCGGTGAGTTTCCCGGCATTGTAAACACCAAGCCTATCGTCGGATATTCGATCACGTCGTCTTACGAGTTTCCAGCCGTACCGGAACCCACCACCCTACTCCTGGCCCTCTTGGCCATGACCGGCCGCGCCGCATCGAGTGCGGCGTGGCTGATGATGTGGCTGAGGGCCTGTGCAGGTAGTGGTCTCTGGCTCGGTAGATCAGGCTAAGTGCGGCAAGTACATTGCGGTCCGTCTACTACGGCATCGGTTGCCGCAGCGATGTAGGGGCGGGTCGTTTTTAAACGGTTGTCATATTGTCCATGTGGAGGACGTATACCCCGCACGGTACGATATAACCCGGTGGATATGGTCAATGTAAACCGCGTTTGCAAAGGGGGGAAACAATAAACCGCTTACCGTGTTTGTGGGTATCGCTGGTATTGTTGTGAGTTTCCGCGTGCACTCGCACTGAACAATCGACACCGAATGCTGACCAGACGCGGGATCCATCACCTGCCGTTTCTCCGTTTCCGTCTACTGTTCCACCGCGACCGCCTGTCGTTGTTCCGTTTGATAGTGATCAAGCCAAACACCTGCAAAAAGCATGGGCCGATCACCTCGGCGTACCTGTTCAAATCACGAACACGCTTGGCACAAAAACCGGGAGGTTGTCAACTACGAATTGTGCCGGTGCCGATTCATCCCGCGTCAGGAGTTTTTTCTCCAAATTTGGCCTGAGTGTTGGTATCATGATTAGTAGCCGGGGCGGGCCGATTCTTGATGGGCGGTGCCAATCCTTGGTAGATGGGACGCATGATGGGCGGTGTTCACAGGTACGGTACTCTAATCCTCGCGTGTTCATTGTGGGTCGGCTCGGTTGGTGTGCCGCGCTCGGTGTTCGGACAGGATCTGCTCAACGACAACATCATGCTGTCGGAATTCGACCTTGAACTGCGGCCGTACGTTACGCTACCGGGCAACACGAACGACATCATCTCGATGATTACGCGGCCCGGCGACAGTCGGCTGTATGTGACAACCCAGGAGACCATCATCTACACGGTCGACGGTGGGCCACACGGCACGGCAACGGCCTCGCCGTGGTTCAACGTGGGTAGTGCCGTGCAAACCGCCACGGGCCGGACCATCTTCGGCCACAATGGACAGCAAGGACTCCAGTCGGTCGCCTTTCATCCCAACTTCAATAATGAGACCGCGCCCGGCTACGGTAAGCTCTACACGTCGCTGCTCGAAACGCGGCCCGACAGCCCCGATGGGCACTTTTATCTGGGCAACAGCTCCGTCGGTTCCACCGTCACCAGCGACGGCGTGCTGGTCGAATGGACTTTCGATCACTCCACGGGCGAGGTCGATCCCGCCTCCTACCGCGAGTTGTTTCGCGTCACGATGCCGGTGTTCGACCATCCGATCAAGCAGGCGAAGTTCAATCCGTACGCCCGGCCCGGCGATGAGGACTACGGTCTGCTCTATCTGACGCATGGCGACGCCAACTCGAAGGATTCGCCTGCCGACGACCCGCTGCATCTGGACAATAGCATGGGCGTGATGTTTCGGATCGATCCACTTCCGGTCGGCGACAATCGGTACACGATTCCCGCATCGAATCCGTTTGCCGACAGCGAAGACCCGAACGTGTTGAAGGAGATCTACGCCTACGGGTTCCGCAATCCGCACACCTACTCGTTCAACCGCGATGATGAAGGCAACGTACACATCCTGGTCGGCGATATCGGGCGCAACAATATCGAAGAGATCAACCTGGTCGTTCCCGGCGGCAACTTCGGGTGGACGGAGCGCGAAGGCACGTTCGTTCATTTGCAGATCCCGGAGTGGCATTTCGATTCCGGCTACATCACTGGCGTCGACGATCTGCCGGTCGACGAGGCGGAACTGGGCTACATCTTTCCGGCTGCGCAATATGACCATGGCCCGGCGGTCGTGAGTCAGGCCAGGACCGGTAACGCGATTGCCAGCGGGCATGTGATCCGCAACGGCACCGATCCCAATTTGCACAATCAATTGATTTTAAGCGACTTCGGCGGCCACGACGGCAACGTCTATCACGTCGACTTCAAGGAAATGCTCGCGGCAGTCATTCAGCTCGATCCTGACGATCCAGCGCGCGACGAACCAAAAGAACTGACCCAAGCGACGATTCACCGGCTACAGCTGGCGCTGGACCACGACAATAGTCCTGTCACCGACCCGCAGATTTTCGACAACTTTCTTGATCTATTGAATCAGTCGCGTACCGATGTGCGGTTTGGCGAGGGCGTGTTCGGAGAGATGTACATCTCGTCAAAGCGCAACGGCACGGTTTATCTGGTCACCAATTCGGTCCCTCTGTCCGGCGACTACAACCGCAATGGCGCCGTCGACGCGGCCGACTACACCATCTGGCGCGATTCGCTGGGCGAGAGCGGCTTTCGTCTGCCGGCCGACGGCAACGGCGATGGCTTTGTTGGCCTGCAGGACTATGGGTTCTGGAAAACAAATTTCGGCCAGTCTACAGCGAGTGGTTCAGCAGACCCTGTCCCCGAACCGACCACCCTGCTGTTGGCCCTCTTGGCCCTGACCGCCGTGCCGCTTGGAGTGCGGCACGGGTAGTGTGTGGTTGGGATTCCTTGCGAACTTCTTTCGAAACATTCTAAGTACCTCGCAGCCCCATAGAAGGTCGCAGCGAAAAGACCAGAAGTGCCCGTGGAAGTTGGTCAGGCAGCCCATTTTTTGAAGCCGAAAAATATCCTGATATACTCAGGGGCAGCAGCAGCCGTCGAGTTCTGCTGTACGACTTGTCTTTACCGTCTTGCTTTGACCCGTAGCGATCCGCCAGGCGAGCCATGAAACATCACCAGTTACGGGTGGCCTTTGCTACTTGTCTGTAGTCAAGGGCCGGCGGAGGTTACTGCGACTGGTGACGTTGATCCAACCGGTGCTACAGATCCGTGGGAAATCGATGGCAGCTTGAGAGTTGGTGACTCTGGCAACGGCATACTGGACGTTACAGATGGCGGTGTGGTTTCTAATACCCAGGGTTTCATCGGTTACCATTCCGGCTCAACGGGCGTAGCGACGGTCATCGGCGCGGGTTCGAAGTGGACCAACTCGGCCAACCTGGCGGTGGGCGGCACGGACCTCAACACCACCTTCAGGGCATACTTGGAGCCACCCGAGGGCCGGATCCTCCACGGCATCGGGCAATGGCACGCGGGCAACAACAACTTCCTGACCGCGTTGGGCGACCTGAACGCGACCGCACTGTTGCCCGCCTCCGAGTTGACGTTCATCGCGCTGGGCCTTGAGGAGGATGATCTCCGCGGGTGGGATTGGTCTCTAAATGCCCTGGCGACGAACCTGGCGAACGGCAACTTCCAGGGGCGCGTTCCCAGCCTGAGTTTGGCCCTGCGCGGGAAGCATCTGTACGGAGACGACTACGTGGAGGGATATGGGATTGACGATTTGGTTGCGACCACCGACGAGTACGACGACCGCGTTCAGGAATATATCGACATGGTGATCGACTACGGCCAGCCCGTATACCTCCGGATCGGCGGCGAGTTCAGCGGGTACTGGAACGGCTACGAGGCGGGGATGTATCCTCTCGCTTTCCGAAAGATCGTGCAAATGTTCCGCGACTCGGGAGCCGACAATGTGGCATTCGTGTGGTGCTACGAGCCCGCGGCTCCCGGTGACTTCGCCGACGTCGACGCGGACGGCAACTACCTCTGGTTCCCCGGCAACGACGTAATCGACTGGTACGGCATCGATGTGTTCCACCTCAACGAATTCTCCGGTGGTGGGGTCAAGCACGACCGCACTGAGGCCTTTCTTGCGATGGCGCTGGAGGCGGGCAAGCCGGTGGTGGTTGCTGAGTCCACTGCCCGTGACTCCACAATTACCAATGATTCCGGTATGGCCACCGTGTACTGGGACGAGTGGTTTGGCCCGTACTTCGCCTGGATCGATGACCATGAACAGATCAAGGCCTTCCACTACATCAACGCCGACTGGACGGTACTCGGTCACTACGGTGAGTCGGGCTGGAGTCAGGCGGACATCACCGTGAATCCAGCCCTGATGCAGATGTTCGTTGACGAACTCGGCGGCGAGCAGTACTTGCACCTGGCGGATATCGAAGACCTCAACGGATACGGGGCCCCCAACGGCACACTGCACGTCGAGGCAGGCGGCGCGGTTTTCAGTGGCTCCGGTTCCATCGGTAGCAGTTCCGGCTCAACAGGCGAGGCAACGGTCACCGGTGCTGATTCGCGGTGGAAGAACTTGGGCCCCCTGTATGTGGGAAAATCTGGCAACGGCGCACTGCACGTCGAGGCGGGTGGCGTGGTTTCTAACAGGGACGGTTACATCGGAAAATGGGCCGGTTCCGTGGGCACAGTAACGGTCACCGACGAGGGTTCCGAGTGGAATAACTCGGAAGATCTGACTGTGGGTAACTATGGTGAGGGCACACTCAACATCACCGGCGGCGGTGTTGTAAACGTAGGGGGGACTACGACATTCGGCACTAATTCGACATTTGAAATCGAACTTTCAGACCCAACAAGTGGACCATCTCTATTTACCGACAACCTGGAACTGTTTGGCGGCACCTTAGAAATCTCGCTTGCCGAGGGCTTCTTACCAGAGTTAGACAACAGTTTTGACATGCTAGACTTCAGCACGGTCTCGGGAAGCTTTGCCGAGATGAATCTTCCCGCACTCGACGAGAGCCTGTTTTGGGATACATCAGAACTACTTACGCGCGGTGCTATTTGCGTAGGTAGCTGCCCGGCGGCTGTTCAGGGTGACTACAATTACGACGGTGTTGTCGACGCAGCCGACTACACCCTGTGGCAAGACAATTTGGGTGGTGCTTCTTCAGTCCTGAACGGCAACGGTTCAGGTGCAGCGACTGTAGTACAGGCTGACTATGACCTCTGGAAAACAAACTTTGAAGCTATCGGCAGTGGTTCAGCAAACCCTGTAACAGAACCAACTACTGTGTTGCTGGTGTTGATGGCTGTTTTTTGCACACCTCGTTCCAGGTTTCATTCCTGCCCGCTGGGTGCTTTAATTGTCAACGGCGGTTTACAGCGTGTGATTGATATCCCTCTCATCCCACCCGTTGATGCTGCCGGTTAGAGGACTGTTTTCTTGGAAACTTTCCCCCCCGGATGCGCGTTGCGATGCCCAAATCGTTGATACGGAGGACGACCACCTGTAATGCATGGGTTTTTACCTGGGTGACAGCCTTGTTCCGTTAGCAGCCCTTATTGGCTTTAAACCCGTGCGGCTACGTCTGATGGTTTATCCGACTGTCGCCGAACCGGTCAGCCTGGAGCAGGGTCAAGTTCGGTTTACATCAAAATCCTCTGATGGGCCGACAAAACTCCGGAAACCCATATCGTTCATAAACCGATGGATTTGTCAGTCAACCGGGAAAATGAGGAGAAGACGATGACAGTGAATCATGTCGAACCGATAGAAACAGCGGAACTGCTTGAGAACATTCGGGCATGGGCACACACCGCAAACGCGACGGAACTTCCTGATGGACGACTATTTCTCGTCTGGTCTGCCGGTCAGTTTGAGAACAGCGAGGATATGGTGATTGCGGGAGCAGTGATGGGTACAGATGGAAAATGGGAGAAGACCCACGTTGTGGTGGACAGGTTTGAGTTGGAAGGCGAGACCTGGATTCCCTGGTGTCCCACGGTCCTTACCGCCTCGGACGGAAGCCTCCATGTGTTCTTCATGGGCAATCCGCGGTCAGAATACGTCTTTGTCAACGAACCTCGCTCAACCGTTCGGGCCTCGTGGCAGATGGGAGACGATGCGAAGAACCAGATGTTTCATGCCCGGCTGCGGGATTTCCGGTGTGACCAAATCCGAATGCTTCTTCCGGATGAGCCCGGGGTAAATACGCAGGGCAGGCCGCTGCATTTCCAGAGCGGGGGATGGGCAGTCCCGTACGATTCCTGTCACACGACCCACAGCCATTTAGTGGTACTGGATGAACAACTTGAAGCATACGAGAAGCGAGGCGACATCTTCTGTCCGCCAGGTAGTCTGGAACCATCTATCGTGCAGCTCGACGATGGACGCATCCTCTGCTATCTCCGCTTCCATCCCCGCAACTGGAACTGGACGAAAGCGGTAGGGGGAAAGGAAGTGCAGGGGCACATCTGGAAGATGATGTCCGAGGACGAAGGCAGGACGTTTTCCGACCCCGTGGCCACCAACTTGAGAAATCCCAGCGGAGGAATTGACATCGCCCTCAGCCAGTTTGGACGGTTGCTTATTACTTACAACGACAGCTACGCACTCCGTCTGCCCCTTTGCGTAGGCATTTCTGACGACCTGGGCGAGATGTTCCGGGTTCGCGACATTGAAACCGAATTGGGGGAACCTGTTTACAACTGGACCTTTGCCAATTACGAGCACAATTGCCATTCCTACCCGAAGCTGGTTCAAACGAACAATGGGCTGTGGCATCTGTTTTACACTTACCGGTATGCATGTATCAAACATGTCTGGTTTGACGAGGCGTCGCTGGAAAAGGGGCGAAAAGTCATCGGGTGAACGGACAGATGACTCTCAGGATTAGAGCGATAGCGGCACCACAACCACAGCAGCTGCAATCACTAAAGTCCTTGCCTTGCTTGTCATTTTTCATACAGACCCTTTTCCCAATGTTTCAGCACTATCGGGCGACCCGGATGTCCTCGTTCAGGACCTTGCCGTTGACGCCGTGATGCCGGAAGATCGCGACCGGTTTGCTCTTCTCGCGCTTCACGTCGACGCGAAGGAAACCGCCGACGATGTTCAGATACTTGTGCATGTCGGAGCGGTTCTTTTCGTTGAATCCGCCCGCGTGCTTGTCGGTGGTCGGTCCGCAGGAATACTCGCGGACGCCGGTGCGGGGGTCTGATAATCCAAGGCACTGTGGATACGATGGTGACTTTAGTCCAGTCGCCAGCGACCGATCACCCAACGGGCTTTCTCGAAGGTCAAGAACAACTCCTGCGGTTGGCTCTGTTGGCCCTGGCCACTGTGCCGCTTCGAATGTGACGCAGGTAATCGGTGCTTGGGATGTTCTGCGCACTATTTTGGGGAGATCCAAGGTGCGCCGCAGCCTCACGGGGGCTGCGGGAAAACTTTCTCTGGTTTGAGTCCTCCAGGGAGCAAAACTTGCCCCCGCACTAGAGACGGGTTATTCTGGCCGGTGGCATTGCGCAGGAGGTCCCTTTTCGCCGGAGTCCACTAATGCGTCTGTTCACGCTGTTTCTGATCGCCGCTCTAGTCGCCTCTTCTGCGTTTGCTTTGCCCAAGGGCTTTAACTACGACGAATCGAAGGTCCCCGATTTCACGCTGGTGGATCCGTTGACGCTTGAAAACGGGGATAAAGTGGCTGACGCGGAGACCTGGAAAAACAAGCGCCGGGCTGAAATCGTGGATCTCTTTGAGACCCACATTTACGGCTGCGCACCTGAAGATTCAAGCGGCGTTCGTTTTGGCGATGCGGAAGTCGACGACAAAGCGCTCGGCGGGACGGCGATTCGCAAACAGGTGAAAATCTATTTCAGCGGCGCGAAAGATGGACCCACAGCCGACTTGTTAATCTATCTGCCCGCCACCGCAAAAGCTCCCGTGCCTCTCTTTGTGGGGTTGAATTTCGGCGGGAATCATACGGTGGCAGACGACCCCCAAATCTGGCTGCCGACTTCATGGACGCGCGATCGGGACGACGACACAGTCGTCGATCATCGGGCAACTGAAAAGGGCCGTGGGAAAAGCAGCAGCCGTTGGCCAGTGCAAGAGATCGTGGCGCGCGGTTATGGCGTGGCGACGATTTATTGCGGCGACATCGATCCCGACTATCACGACGATTTCCAGAACGGTGTGCATCCGTTGTTTTACGACGACAGTCAAGATAAGCCGGCAGACGACCAGTGGGGTTCCATCGCCGCTTGGGCCTGGGGCCTAAGCCGCGCGTTGGATTACTTTGAAGCCGATGCTGACATTAACCACAAACAGGTGTCGGTGGTCGGCCATTCGCGCCTCGGCAAGACATCCCTCTGGGCGGGCGCCCGCGATGAGCGATTCGCGCTGGTGATTTCGAATTGTTCGGGTTGCGGCGGGGCGGCGCTTAGCGGGCGGCGTTTTGGCGAAACAGTGAAGCGAATTAACACTTCGTTCCCGCACTGGTTCTGTGGAAATTTTCGGAAATACAACGACAACGAAGACGCGTTGCCCGTCGACCAACACATGCTCGCGGCGCTTGTCGCTCCTCGGCCATTGTACGTGGCGAGCGCAGAGCAAGATTTATGGGCCGATCCGCGGGGAGAATTCCTGTCGCTCAAAATTGCCTCGCCCGTCTATGAATTACTCGGCAGGAAGGCGTTTAGTAATGTGGAAATGCCTACGGTTGACACGCCACTGCTGCGTGATGTGGCTTATCACATTCGCACTGGCAAGCACAATATTACTCTCTATGATTGGCAGCGCTACATGGATTTTGCCGATCAACAGTTCGACCGCGAAGATTAATATCTGTCCCGTTTAGTCTCTGGTGGTTTGTTCACCGCGGAGCGGCTAAAATCGTGTCGTGCTGACCGACTCGATTCGGGCGGTCGTGGCCCTGGTCGAGTGTTTGTTGTTTGGCCAGGGGGTTCGAGTCCTTCCTCTGGTACTCTAGAAAGCAAAGGGTTTGCCGTATCGACTTTTGCACAGATCTCAATCGGCAGTAAGTCATACTCTGTACTCGCCGTGGCTGCCACTGGTCACGAATCAGTCTGACTGCAGGCATCTTCTTTGCCGATTGTTTCTTCTTTGAATCCTTCGCACCGAACAATCGGCTGTGGCGGATACTTTTGAAACCGGCGATCTACCTGAGACAACTGGCATAGCAGGAATCGTGATCCTGTACCGGAAGTGACTTCCTTCAAGTGCGCGCAAGTTTCGCAGATGCTCTGAACCATGTTCTACTCCGCTTCTGCCCACAGTCGAACTTCTCCATCCTCATCGATTTCCACACCGATCACGCTGGCCCGGCAGCACACGGGGTAATCCTCGACGTACTCCTGGCTCGATCCCGCTGTTGGATCAATGGGGATCACGATCTCCTCGCCACAGGCATCGCAGATGTAGGTCGCTTCATCGTCCATCGTGTCAATTCTATCGTGATGACGACTGCTATAGAATGGGCCGCAATCCAACGGCAATGGACACAACGATGTTTCTCTTCACCAGACCAGCCTGGTTTCGTGTACCCTGCCGGTTGGGTGAGGTAAGTGCGGTGTGTTGCCGAAAATGCGTAGTCCTACGCAACTATCACCGGCTGCTGAGAGTCTCTAACTTCCATGCCACTTCGCGTGCGGTGCGAGTAGTTGGAAATTTGCTGCGCACTATTTTAGAAACATCCAAGGTACCTCGCGACCTTGCCCAGGATGGACAGATGACTGACCTGGTGAGAGTCTCAGTCGGTGTGGGCAGGAGCTGTTGTGGGCACGATCAGCAGGGTGGCGATAAAGCCTACCACGACCATCCCTATGCCGAGGACGTAGGTGGCACTGACACCAGGTTCGTAGTTGATGGTATCGGTAGATCCACCGAGCACTTCAATGAGCGTTGCGCTCACCACCACCGCTAAGTTTCCAATCATGATCATCACCGTCAACATCGTCCCTGCTGCGAGGCCGACCTTGTTTGGCGGAAGGGTCATGATTCCACCCGCCTGAGACATTGACCAGCCCCAGGCGCATCCGAAGCCCGCGCACAGCAGGGCGATCGAGAGCCATGGTTGTGCGTGGTTGATCCAGAACGCCACGCAGACAAGGGTCTGGATCACCAGCGCGAGCAGGAGCAGATGCCTGGTACCAAGTTTGCGCTGGACCATCGGGCCGATGAAACTGGCGGTTGCCACGCTCGCACTCATGAACAGGAAGATGAAGCCAGTCGCCATCGCATCATCCTTGACGACCTTCTGCAGGTACATGGTGGTGGCAAAGATCAAGATGCACCAGCACGAATTGCTCAAAGTTCCGCCCACCAGGTATCCCGCGAAGGTTCGGTTACCCAGCATCCGCAGGTCAATGATTGGGACCTTTACCCGCAATTCGACGAATATGAAGGCAATCAGGCATGCCAGGCCTACCAGGGTCATGGTCAACCACTCTGCGGTCGGCCAGTGTGGAATGCCTGCGATTCCGACCGCCAGTAGGGCGAGTCCGCTGAGCAGAAGCAGGATTCCAGCAATGTCCATGCCACCCTTGGTTTCGGGGTCCCGCGATTCGTTAGCGCAGTTCGTGACCGCAATAAACGCGACCACCGCGATGGGGAGGTTGATGAAGAACACCCACCGCCAACTCAGTTCCTCAGTTAAAGACACCACCTACCACCGGACCGATTGCCATGCCGATGGTGCCGATGCCGGTCAGGATTGAGATCGTCCTGGGGAGATTCTCCTTGGTGGCCGAGGCGCTGACCACGGCCGTGGACAAGGGAAACAGCAGGCCGCCTCCGATGCCCAGGAAGATCCGGGCAATGATCACCATGGTCGCCGAATTTGCCAGCCCCACCCAGATTGAGACCGCGCCGAAGAGTACGATACCCACCAGGAGAAGTTTCTTACGGCCGTAGCGGTCGCCGAGCGGACCTGCGATTCCCAGAACTGCGGAGAAGGAGAGGATGTAGCCGGTGATCACCCACTGCAGACTGTCTGCGCTAACCCCAAAACTTTCTGCCATGCGGGGAAGAGCGACTGCGGCGGCCATGTAGTCGATGACCACGACCATTTGGGCCAGGCCACAGGCCAGGAGCAAGGGGAGGGTACAGGACTTGGAGTCCGTGGGCACGGAGTCAGAAGTGCTGTTCATGGTTCGACGGTTAGGAATTTTAATTCGGGTTCAAGGCCTGAATGGGCCAGTGCAGATGCAATTGTGCCAGCATCGAGTTGTGTGTCAAACGTCTGGTCTGAGGTTGCGCTGTACTTCTGACAGGTTTTTGTGGAAACACCTGGTTGGCGCGAAGCTTTACCTCGCCACGTTTAGTATCGGCACTATTCTTTTAGCGATCAAACTCGGTTATGGGCATCTTTTGTAGAACCGGCTGGATTCACGTCACCGGTAGTAGTGACTTCCGCCTGGCAGTACGGTTAAGCTGGAAGAACGCCAAGTTATTTTCAAAGGGGCGGGGCGGATACAACTGCGTTGCAGATTGCCTTCAACTACGCAACAATTAGCCTCCAAGGACAGTTTTGGTTTTAGACATAGGGAGTGTCATCCATGCAACTGAGTTTAGGCGGTCGCAGGGTTTTAGTCACTGGTGGTTCTCGCGGGATTGGACGCGCATGTGCCGTGTCACTGGCGCAAGAAGGGGCAACCGTGGCGATCAACTACGTCAGTAACGACGCCGCAGCCGAGAGGACGTATCAAGATTTGCTCGCGATTGGGGTAAAGGCTTACAAGTTTAAGGCGGATGTAACCGACCTCCAGGCGGTGCGCAACCTGCTCGCAGAGATGAATGAAACCGTAGGTGGGATTGATGTGCTGGTGCACTCTGCTGGGATTTCCCTCCCTGATGACGCCGCATCTCCGGAAACGTGGGACCGAGTCATACGATCGCACCTGTACAGCACCTACTATCTCTGTCATGAAATCGCTGAAATCATGAAGTCGCAACGTTGGGGGCGAATTATCGCCATCGGTTCAATTGCCGGGAGGGGCTCGGGTGCTTCTGCCTATTCAGTCGGAAAAGCAGCCCAAAGCCACTACGTTCGAGGGTTGGCACCAATCTTAGGACCATTCAACATTACCGTGAACGTCGTTTCTCCAGGTCGAATCAACACGGACATGATTCCAGGGACGCCAGAGGATTGGGGCGCGTTCGCCCGTGCGCATATACCTGTGTATCACGATCGTAACGACTATCCCGGCCCGGAACTGATAGGGGAGGTGGTGTCCTTTTTAGCTTCGGAACAAGCAAGTTACATCTCTGGTGCTGATTTACCTGCCTGTGGGGCTGCGTACACCGGTTTATAGATTGGAGCAGGCACGCGCGGGAACCATACACCTCTTTTGATGGACGACTCCAGTGAAGATCTTGATATTAGCGGCTTCAGTTTTGGTGGGATGTATTCTGTTTGCCGACGCCGGTCTGGCGGAGGACTGGCCGCAATGGTTGGGACCCAATCGCGACAGTGTCTGGCGGGAAAAAGGAATTGTGAAAGAGTTCCCCGAACAAGGATTGCCGGTCCGCTGGCGGGTTGCGGTGGGCGGCGGTTACTCGGGGCCGGCCGTCGCTGATGGACGCGTCTTCGTACTCGACTATGTCCGCTCCGCCGGCAAGGCACTCGACAGCACGGATGTTCGCAGCCAGCTTGAAGGAACGGAGCGCGTCCTCTGCCTGAACGTCGGAGACGGTTCATTGCTCTGGAAGCATGAGTACGAGTGCCCCTATCACATCGCGTATCCGAGTGGTCCCAGAGCCACGCCGACGGTCGACGGAAGGCGAGTCTACTCGCTTGGCGCCGAAGGAGATTTGTTCTGCCTCGATGTTGCAGATGGCAGGGTCGTCTGGTCGAAGCAACTGTGCAAGGAATACCAGACGGAGTCGCCGCTTTGGGGATTCTGCGGACATCCGCTGGTGGATGGTCGAAAACTGATCTGTCTCGTGGGTGGAACGGACAGCGTCGTCGTCGCATTCGACAAAACGAATGGCAAAGAGCTGTGGAGATCGCTCTCTGCCACAGATCCGGGTTATTGTCCCCCGACCCTCGTTACCGTGGGCGGGCGGCGACAACTTGTGATCTGGGATCCTGAAGCTATTAACGGGCTCGATCCCGATACGGGTGCGGTGTACTGGTCGGTCCCGCTGAAACCGGATTACGGGATGTCGATCACGACGCCTCGGCAGTACGGCAGCTTCTTGTTCGCCAGCGGGCACGTCAAGGTGGGAGCGCTCTTAAAGCTCGATCCCAAGCCCGCCGCGGAAATTGTCTGGCGGGGAGAGAGCAAGACGGCAGTTTATTGTTGCAACAGCGTCCCCTACATCGAAGATGGAATTATTTACGGTGTTTGCGCCACCGGGGGACAGCTTCGAGCCGTCGAACTGATGACCGGCGGCCGACTTTGGGAAACGTTCGCGCCGACAACCGGCCGACGTCGCGCTTCACACGCGACCGCGTTTCTCGTCAAGCACGAGGACCGCTGTTTCCTGTTCAACGAAAAGGGAGACTTAATTCTGGCTCGGCTAAGTCGGGAGGGTTACGACGAGATCAGCCGGTTCCACGTTCTAGAGCCGACGAGTACTTCTGGAGGGCGAGACGTCGTTTGGAGCCATCCGGCGTTCGCAAATCAATGCGTTTACGCCCGCAACGACAAAGAGCTTGTCTGCGTGTCGTTGGCGGCTGACTGACGATGGCACGACTACCACGACTTCAAGAGATTTTCACCCAGCCTTGTGCTGTCGATCCACCATCGCATTCCAATGACCGGTGTCATCAGATCGGAGTTGCCGAAGTAACGATATCCCATGATGGTCTTCCTCAAACTTTTTTGCCGATTCCAGCTTCTTTGCCGTCATCGATCCCCGGAAATTCTTCTTCAGGGATTTTCCGATACAATCATGATCAGCCATTTCCCCGCTGGTACCTGCAATTGGTCTGAAAAGGTTATCTCCACGGTCGAATCCTTTTCCTTAGTCTTATACCCAGGAACTTTTTCAAATTGCCCATCCGGCGATGTCAGTTGTTCAATTTTTGGCAGCTTTCCACAGCTAGGAATTTCAAGCTGCAGCGGTGTCGCGTCATCACGGGAAAAATTGAATAAGCCGACGATAGTTTTTTCGCCACTCTCGATGACCACAGGTTGAAGGTCAACCGAATCAGAAATCTTTACGGGTAAGGGCTTATTGCCCAACCACTCCAGCAGCGCACTGTATTGCCGTTGGCGGGGATGGTTCAGAAAACCCCGGTGGTCATGTCGGAAACAGGAAGCGGTCAAAGCCACCCGACCAGCTTCATCCGATTTCACCATCAGTTCCGGCCCGATACAGTTGTGGTTTGCATCATGGAATTCGGAAATCACCTGCCACTTTTGATCTTCGGGCACCAGTCGGAGAAGGGGGTGGTGCCACAAATCCCGGTAGACGTGTAAGGGGTAGTCTTCAATCGCGAGTTCAGCCGGGCCGTTCAAAAAACCAGGTCTGAAGTATTCACTCAACGCCGTGGTAATGGGTTCCCCGGTGGTAACGCCAAGGGCTGACAACCGATCGTGCGCCGCCAGCAATTCGACAGCCTCGCCGTCCAGCAATAGTCCATTCTTGATCAGCCACGGAAATTGGTCCCAGACCCGCATGACCACATTTCCAGGGACAATGAATGGACCGACAGCGGTTTCGATCTGACTTGCTTCGACCAGGCGAAGGGGGATCCCCAGGCGCGAAAGACATTCATAAGTGAGATGCCCGGTTTCGACCCGGGTTTCATCAAGTCCCTGGTAAAAGGCGCATTCCTCGGTGTATACGAGGGACGCTCCCGAAGGAACCGCTGCGCGGGGGATCGCACGGCTGAGATTTTTCAAAAAAGGGAGGTGGCGCTCAATTTGCTCCGAATAAACCGTGCCTTCCCTTATGTTGGGAAAAAGAAGCAGATGTTTATAACCGTGGCTTACCGCGTGGACCATCTGAAAAAGAAAGTCGGCTGCGGAACGGTTGAACCGATTGGTTGGCCAGCAACTGTGCTCGCTAAAGATCCACGACTCGTGAGGCAGCAGCATTTTCTGCAACAATCCTGAGTACATGGCCTGTAGTTTTCCGGTCCGGTCGTAATCACTGTAACCACCACAGCCTACCCGGGCGTGTATCCGGTTGCCTTGACCAGCCATTTTCTGCAGGAGCGTGAGAACCTTGCAACCACCCAGGGAAGCTGCGTCGAAACCGGCCAGGGTACCGCCGAAGCCGCACGCTTTGTTGACCCGATGGATGGCTTGGGAAATCTTGTCCGCGACCTCTTCCAGGTTCAGCCGCTTGAACTCAAACCAATCTGACTTGATCTTTTCTGCGGCCTCAGAAATGGGCAGCGGTTTTTGAAGAATCCCAAAGATTTTCTCTCTGGTGAGGCGATGCCCGTACTGAAGGTTGAACGCCTTCAGGTGATCCCTGCAATAACAGGTATGCATCTCAATATGGTTGTCCATTCGAAAGTCGTCATCCGGCCAGAGCCAGTCATAACCAACGTCGGCAAAACTGGCGAAAAAACCGCAGATGTAGTTCTGCCATTTGGGGTCAAGAGGACAAGGCGATTCCAGTTGGTTTCCGGTGATGCCTACCATTCGTTTGAACGGGTGCTGGGCCAGTTCAAAACCATGAAGCAGGGTCGGTAGATCCAGTACCAGCCAGAAGCCGGCAGCTTTCAACGGTTGGGTAGCCCTTGAATGCTTCTCACGCAGGACTTTTATTTCGTTTTCCTCGGGGAAAAAGTTCTGGGGACAAACTTCTGCTCCCGTCAACCCTCTCATCGTCCCCGCCTGGATGGTATCAACACCGATTTGGTGACAGAAATCGATCAGGCGTTCGGTTTCCTTCGGGTCGTCAAGCCATCTGGAGTCGTTCACCGGCAAGGCCAGGTGAAGTTCGTTTTCTTTCCCGGCCATGAAATTTCCTTCTCACTGGATAGAGGTGAGGGAGCCCGGAGCAAACGCTGAACCGTTCATGGGAAATCCACCTTATTCTTGCTTCTCGACTACGTGTAGGATAAAGTCATCACGAGTTTGAGGGCAGGGTGAAATCTGTTGGGATTCGAATGCCTGCCAGCACCAGTTTCAGATGAAAAGCGCATCGTCAAGCCACCGAGATTGCGGCCCCGGCCAGATCCTCGAGAGTGGAGACCGGCTTGGCAGTCCCCCACATGAAAACTATCCGACTGAGGGACGTTGCCGGCTTGTCAAAAATCCCAGCAGTGCAAACACAGAGAGAAACCCCGTGCAGGGCTCCGGGATAGTACCAATGTCACCATCTCGGACCGGCCAAGGCACCGATCCTGAATTGTAGTCTGTTTTTGTCTGGTACTGCTGTTTTCCGTTGTAGAAGTTGAAAATCCAAGCGTAGCTTTCAGGGTTTGGCCCGTACTCCAGGCCATACCAGAACGAATTTGCGAATAAATTTCCGCCCGGTGCAGCCCCGCCTGGAAATTCAATCTGGGAAAAAGGATCCGTGTAGTACAAGCCCCAGCTGGAATTTTGCGTCAACGAATAAGGGTTCCAAGACCCAGTATTACCCAGGACGTCGTAGTAGATGTGCGCCATTTCACCTTGACTGTTGTACCCGCAATCACCCGCGGGCAATAACGATTCGGGATAGGTACAACCAATCTCGCCGATGTCCACCATGGCAGGCAACCTCCAGTTGCCTGCCTCCAAATGTTTGTCGCTGTTGAGCCGAGCTATAAATTCGTTGGCAGCGTCCCAACTCATAATGCCATCATCATTGTATATCGCGTCGTCGCCGTCGTAATTAGAGGTCTTGGCGTAGTTGGCATCCTGCAACCAGGTGACATCCAGCACCGTATCGTAGTATGCCTGGTAGTCGGTTCCTCCGTCGGTCGCCGGGAGACGGCCCTGCAGGGCCGCTTCTGCGGAGGGGGAAATTGAAAGAACGCCCCCAAGAATTAACAGGCTTGTAAAAAACGCTGAAACCATTCCCGTGCAGGGCGGAGGTGTTTCACGATGATATTGCATGATGCTAACACCTGTTAAAGTTGGGCGTTTTATTTTCGGTAATATGCCCGGGGGCTTACAAGAAAAATGCCGTTTCAATTTAACTCTCATAGCCATTGCGGTGTGTCAACTTGTCTTACGGCTACTCACCAGTCGTGCAAACAAAAAAGGCGTCCAGGTTCTCCGCACATGCAGAACCTGGACGCCTTTTTTGGGGTTTGTTTTTTTGCGAATCATTAGACCTGACTCGTAGTTGTTGCCGGCTAGCAGTGTTGATAAATCCGGTCCACCAGTTTTCCAGTTTACCTGCTCGCCGGCAGAAAGCAACCATATTTTGCCGGCAGTTTTGGCCTCTTGCCGGCAAATACGAGTTATCGTGCTCTGCCTGATTCCTGTCCTTCTCTCCACAGTTTCTGCTTTCGTTCTTCGGTAAGGTAACGCCAACAACTTGTAGTTTTAGTAATGCCCTTACCTCATCTGGATCAGAGGGATGGCCGAATTGCAACGCGACTCGGTAGGCCTGCTGGCCTAGGTGCCGCTTTGCACGCGGCACAGGTAGTGGGAACTTCCTCCGCACTCTTCCTGGGACAACCCAGGTACCCCGCAACCGGCCGCCGAGCGGGGAATTTACGCGCAGTTTCGACGAGCTTATACTCAGCCAAACGCGTCAAGACAGGTCAAGGCACGCTTCAAAACGCGACCCTCGGCGGCTCACTAAAAAATTACTCCGCAGACACCCTGTAAACCTGGTCCGACGAAAAACAGGATCGCCAAACGCCCAGTTGCTCCGCACAAATCCTCCAAATGTTCTTTGGATAGATCAAACGGACTTTCAATGTTGTACGATCAGGCACCTGAGATGGGCAGGACCCAACGCCATCAAGGAGCATCGCTACAGTGATCACCGACCAGCCACCTTGCCTGACCAATCAAGACGTGGAAGCGTATCAGAACGATGGGTTTGTAATCGTGCGCAAACTCTTCGATCCGGCCGAGCTCGAGGAAGCAACTCATCTAGACCAGGACCAACTCGATCAGATGAAAATGGATCCTCTTCTGAGCCCCCGCCTGGAGATGGGTGATCGGATCGATGGAAGCGGAAAATTCCTGGTCAAGGTCGATGGGGCCAAATATCTTCATCCCCACCTGGCAGCGCTTTGTCGAGACTCTAGACTCATCGAGCGTGCCCACCAAATGCTCGGCGAACAGGTAAACCTGTTCAAGGACAAGCTCATATTCAAACCGCCCCAAGCAGCCGGGTTCTCACCCCATCAAGACATGCAATTCGGCTGGCACCGGTTTATTCGCGACGGGGTGTCGTGCATGATTGCGTTTGACCAGGTCCACGAACGTAATGGTTGCTTGCAAGTTGTTCCGGGCAAACACCGCGCGGGGTTGCTCGGACCGCTCGAGCAAAATCTATCCGACGGGGCGTGGGACAATGCTCCGTGGCGTTCGGTGCTGATGGATTCCGGAGATGTGGTGTTCTTCAGTGCGTTCCTCCCGCACCGTTCAGCGGACAACCGATCCAGCCAATCCCGCCGTGTATACATACCTACTTATGCACCCACATCGGACGGGGATCAATACGATCGCTATTACGATTGGTGGGTCGATTGGGCCTCCAGCGAGTATCCACCCGACTATGCGGGCAGGGAAAATCAATTTCCATCTTTAATCAGCTCTTCAAATGCTTAACGGGGATGAACAACACCTGAACGAATTGACCGCGGCGCTGGCCCGCTAGCTGTTCTGGTTTGAACGTCGCGATTCCGACTGCTTGTGCGCCCCCCCCTTTAACGTCGTTCGGCTCTGGCGACGAGATAGATTCCGACAAGAATCAGGGCGCCGCCGCCGACCTGAGCTGCAGTGAGTGTTTCATCGAACAGGAAATACGCCAGCAGCGTCGCGCAGACCGGTTCACCCAGCAAGGCAACGGCAATCATCGAAGCGCTGAAGAAGCGCAGCACCCAGTTGTTGGTGGTGTGGCCGAGGATCTGACTGACCAGCGCCAAGCCGATCAAGTACCACCAGGTCGAGGGTGAAAAACCGGCGACCTGCTGCCCGGTGACGATCGCCGCCAAGCAAAGATAACCTGCAGCGGAGCCGTAACAGACCGTCACGTAAACGCCCAACGAGTGTCGGCGCCGGAGGTTTCGGCCGATGAGCAGGTAGACGGCCAATCCGACCGCGGCGATGGTCGCCAACGTACCACCGAGCAGATCGTTGGATAAATGCCCATCGCTTTGAAGCCCACAGCCAATCGTCACCGCCCCGATGACCGATATCGCAATGCCGAGGATCGTGGTCCGCGACAACCGTTCGCCTGTCATCAGCGGGGTGAGCAGGCCGACCCACAGCGGTGTGGTGTTGACCATCACGACGCTAATAGCCACGGACGTTATCTCCAGCGAATAGATCCACGTTGCGAAGTGAATCGCCAGAAAAAAACCGGACGTCGCGGCCAGTTGCCCATCGCGATACGTAAGGGACTGCAACTCGCGGCGATGGCTGACCAATGTGGGGATCAGCACCACGACAAACGCGATGCCCATGCGATACGCGGCGATGGTCAACGAAGCCGTTTCATGCTGGGCGTACCGGACAAAGATCGCCCCGGTCGACATCGACAACACCCCCACCGCCAAGGCGACGTAGGCGTAACGCGTTGGTTTTCCGCGATCGTCAGTCGGGGTTAACATGCGAACGTCTATCATCCGGGATTCCCGGATGGCCTCGGGGCGACAACCGCCGACACGTTTTCATCTTTGTAGCGAATGTATCACGCCCCGTGTGGTCCGCAAATGGGGGACTCGGCGCCGCATCGAAAAACGTGTGCGAGATTGCTCCTGGCAGGCAGTCGCCGCTTCGCCTCGAGCCGTTAGCTGACGATAGAACCAAGGCGATAGCCGCGTGGCCGCAGGCAAAGTCCAAGGGCTGCGGTCAATATGAGAAGCCACATGGCAGCAGGTTCGGGAACCGCAGCCGTATTGGTTGCAGGTGGCAACGAAGCCCCGGTGGTGCTGCCGAAATTGTTTTTCCACCTCGTGTAGTCGCCCACATCGACGCCATTCATGCCGTCGCCATTGCCGCTGAGGCTCGTCTCATCAGCGGCGACCAGGTTGTGTAGTCGGCCGCATCCACAACGCCGTCATCGTTGTAATCGCCAGCCAGACCCGGCGGCGCCGGCGAAGCGATCCCGAGGCCAAACCAGTTGTAGGAAGCTGCGTAGGGAAACGAGTAGAGGTTGCGATGGCCCGCGCCGGAACTGTCTGAGCCGTAGTACCACGCCCCCCCACGATAGACGGGAAAATTGCTTCCGTAGGCGGATCGGGATCCCTCGGTCCATTGGTAGAGCAGTCCTTCCGTATCCTTCAGGCCATAATAGCTTGTTGCGCTGCTGTAGGCACCAACCTCGGTTAGATAATCTACTGACCAGCCCCCACTGACAGTACCAGTTGTTAAGTTACGCTTTGCAGCTCCGCTAGGCCAGCCACTTCACTTCGTGGAGACGTAGCCCGAACGGGTGCGTTGGGCATGGTGAAGTGATTGGGGGTGAAAGTCCCCTGCGGGGCCTATCGGAGGCAACCGCGAGGTGAAGGCAACTGCACGAGACGGAGCTTGGACAATGGACAATCGAAGTCTTTCTTGCGAGGGCGTGTGGGATGGAAGCCGGAACCGAACCGCAGCACCGAACGCAAGTGAACCCTTATGCAGGCTCCTCGGGCCTGGGCAAGCGTGCTCGTCAACGCGACGCCTGATATCCGATCGTGGCCC